>CAWJOT010000026.1:0-31108 GCA_963844495.1 uncultured Pseudomonadota bacterium | reverse complement strand
CGTCATCAATCAGGCCAGTTTGTTCTTTCGCTACGGCCTGATCTGGTGCCTGCCCTGGGTTGGCGCGATGTCGATCGATATTCGCCCGCCTTTCCCATTGACGCTGTGGAGTTGGCAACTGCTCGGTGCTATCGGCTGGATTGCCGTGGTTGTCACTGGCGCCTGGCTGGTGATGCGTCGCGCTGGCGCTCTTGGACTGATAGGCCTGTGCATGCTCGTGCCAGCCCTGCTCTTTGCCACCGAATTCACGACGGTCTGGCTACAGGACCCGTTTGTTCTCTACCGCAGCTACCTCTGGTCATTTCCACTGGTCTTGATGCTGGCATTGCCGCTGGTGGGGCAAACGAGCAAGACGCTGTATGCCATCGGCCTGTTGGTTGTTGCCTTGCTGGCGGCCTTCAGCATGGAGCGCATGGCCAGTATGCAAACGCCTGCGACGGCGTGGCTCGACGCCAGTACCAAGATTGATCGACAGGCGCCGCCCAATGCCGTGGGGCGCTGGCGCGCGTTGCTGAACCTTGGAGCCGAGTCGCTCGATCACGGGAACTACGACGAGGCCCTGCGTTTGTTCAGTCAGGCCGAGGCTCTGGGCGAGCCGCTGGGTTCGGCGCGCTTTAGCATGGGAGTGAGTCTGCAGCAGCTCAAAAAATACACCCAGGCGCTGGACAATTTTGCCCTCGCCGAGGCCAAAGGCTTTAATGAAGCTGCCTTGTACTACCAGCGCGGCGAGGCACTGTACGCATTGGGACGTTTTGGCCAAGCCTACGATAGCTTTACCGTTGCACTACAACACCCGCAAGCCGACGATGTGGCGCAATTCACCAGGCTGCGTCAGGCAGAAACTGCCGTGGCCGGGCAAAATCTCGACGCCGCGATTGCCAGCTACCAGTTGCTCGTGCAAAAGGAGCCAGATCATCAGCGCTACCAGATCGGGCTTGCCATGGCTCACGCGAAGAACAAGGATTACGCTGCGGCGCTGACGATCCTCAATGCGACCCTGTCCAAACGCGCCACCGGGCCAGCCTACTACGCGCGCGCCTTGACCCACTATTTCCAGGGCGATACCGGTGCCAGCGCGCAGGATCTTGAGCTTGCCATGCGCGCCGAACCCGGCAACACGGTTTACCTGCAATTGCAACAGCGACTCGATGCACTGGCCGCGCAGGGTAAAGTAAGCCGATGATGGCAAACCTGCAAATCACGACTTCGCTGCTTGGCCTTGGTCTGGCGCTGATGATCCTGCATCTGCTGCGGCGTGATCACATTTATATTGCGCACGCCCTGTTCTGGATCTTCATTGCCGGCCTGGCGGCACTGCTCGGTCTGTGGCCGGGCCTGATTGATCGGGTCGCTGGGTGGGTTGGTATCAGCTACCCTCCGGCGGCCTTGCTGCTTGGTGCGGCCGTGGTGCTGTTTGTCAAATCACTCTACGCTGATATCACGCTCACGCGACTGGAACGCCAGTTGCGCCGACTCAACCAGCGCATCGCGTTGATTGACGCAACAGGTCCGCAGCCGCAACGCGAAACCCAGGAACACTAGGGCGTCGCATGGATGCTCGTTGCGCTGGGGTTTGCCCCAGCGGCAGCACGAGTTGGTCCGGCGCTTTCTACAATACAGGGACATGAAGCCACTAAAATACACGCGCGGCGCCGCCCTGCCTGCCATATTGCGGGAGCGCATCATGGTGCTCGACGGTGCGATGGGCACAATGATCCAGCGCTTCAAACTGGAAGAGGCCCAATACCGGGGCGAGCGGTTCAGGGATTTTGGCAAAACCCCAGGTCAGCACAGGGATGTGAAGGGCAACAACGAGTTGCTCTCCCTGACGCGCCCTGATGTTATCGCCAGCATTCATGAAAGTTACCTGGCCGCTGGCGCCGACCTGATCGAGACCAACACCTTTGGTGCCACGACGATTGCGCAAGCTGATTACGACATGAGCGAACTGGCAGTGGAGATGAATCTTGCCTCGGCCCGGCTCGCGCGTGCGGCTTGCGACAAGTTTTCCACGCCGGAAAAGCCGCGCTTTGTGCTCGGCGCGCTAGGCCCAACGCCAAAGACGGCAAGCATCAGTCCCGATGTGAATGACCCTGGCGCGCGCAACGTGAACTTTGAGCAGTTGCGCGCTGCCTACTATGAACAGGCCGAGGCGCTGGTCCAGGGCGGCGCCGATGCCCTGCTGGTGGAAACCATCTTTGACACGCTCAACGCCAAGGCCGCCCTGTTTGCCATCGATGAATATTTTGAAGCCTCGGGCGAGCGACTGCCACTGATCATCAGCGGCACCGTGACCGATGCCTCCGGGCGCATCCTGTCGGGCCAGACCGTGACCGCCTTCTGGTACAGCGTGCGCCACGCCCGACCGCTGGCAGTGGGGCTGAACTGTGCCCTTGGCGCCGCGCTGATGCGACCGTATCTGCAGGAACTCGCGCGGGCGGCACCCGACACTTTCATCAGTTGCTACCCGAATGCCGGTTTGCCCAATCCGATGAGCGAGACCGGCTTTGACGAGACACCCGAGGTCACTTCACGTCTGCTGCGCGAATTTGCTGCCGACGCTCTGGTCAATATCGTAGGGGGTTGTTGTGGCACCACGCCGGAGCACATCAGTGCGATCGGCCAAGCGGTTGGCGGGCGTGCCTCGCGTGCGCTGCAGGCATTCCGCTTCTACGAGGAAACCGCCTGATGTCCGCGCTGGCAATGTCGCCGACGAAGTTGGCCGGGTTGGAGCCGGTGAGTATTGGCGCCGTCTATTCAGTTGAGGACAGAACTGAAGGTCTGTCCCCAAGATCTCTATTTGTCAACATCGGCGAGCGCACCAACGTCACCGGCTCCAAGGCCTTTGCCCGGATGATTCTGAATGGCGAGTACGAGCAGGCGCTCTCCGTGGCGCGCCAGCAGGTGGAAAACGGCGCGCAGATCATCGATATCAACATGGACGAGGCGATGCTCGACAGCCAGGCCGCCATGGTGCGCTTCCTGAACCTGATCGCCTCCGAGCCCGACATCTCGCGCGTGCCGATCATGATCGATTCGTCCAAGTGGAGCGTGATCGAGGCCGGCCTGCGCTGCGTTCAGGGCAAGGCCGTGGTCAACTCCATCAGCATGAAGGAAGGCCTGGCCGAGTTCAGGCGGCAGGCCAAATTGCTGCGCCGCTACGGTGCTGCCGCCGTCGTGATGGCCTTTGACGAGCAGGGGCAGGCCGACACCTATGAGCGCAAGATCCAGATCTGCGAACGCGCCTACCGCATCCTGGTCGACGAGATCGATTTCCCGCCCGAAGACATTATTTTTGACCCAAATATCTTCGCCATTGCCACCGGCATCGAGGAGCACAACAACTACGCGGTCGATTTCATCAACGCCACGCGCTGGATCAAGCAGCACCTTCCCGGCGCCAAGATGTCCGGTGGTGTGTCCAACGTGTCGTTCAGTTTCCGTGGCAACGACCCAGTGCGCGAAGCCATTCACACCGTGTTCCTGTACCACGCCATTGCCGCGGGCATGGACATGGGGATCGTCAACGCTGGCATGGTCGGCGTCTATGACGATCTGGAGCCCGGGTTGCGCGAGCGCGTCGAAGACGTGGTGCTCAATCGTCGCGCCGATGCCAGCGAGCGTCTGGTCGAGATTGCTGAAAACGCCAAAGGCGTTGCGAAAGACGAAAGCAAAAAGCTCGCATGGCGCGGCACCGCTGAAGCGCCCGCGACGGTCGAAGCGCGCCTGAGCTACGCGATGGTCCATGGCGTGACCGATTTCATTGTGGCCGATACCGAAGAGGCCTATCAAAATGTGCTGGCCAAGGGCGGGCGCCCGCTGCACGTGATCGAAGGTCCGTTGATGGCGGGCATGAACATCGTGGGTGACCTGTTCGGCCAGGGCAAGATGTTCCTGCCCCAGGTAGTCAAGAGTGCGCGGGTCATGAAGCAGGCTGTGGCGCACCTGATTCCCTACATTGAAGAAGAAAAGCGCCTGGACGAGGCGGCCGGGCGCGATGTGCGGACCAAGGGCAAGATCGTCATTGCCACCGTCAAGGGCGATGTGCATGACATCGGCAAGAACATCGTCACCGTGGTCTTGCAATGCAATAACTTTGACGTTATCAACATGGGCGTGATGGTGCCCTGCCATGAAATTTTGGCCCGCGCCAAGGTCGAGCGTGCTGACATCATTGGCCTGTCGGGCCTGATTACCCCCAGCCTCGAAGAGATGCAGTATGTGGCGGGCGAAATGCAGAAAGACGATCACTTTCGCATCAGGAAGATTCCTTTGCTGATTGGCGGGGCCACCACCAGCCGCGTGCACACTGCGGTCAAGATCTCCCCGCATTACGACGGCCCGGTCGTTTATGTGCCGGACGCTTCACGCAGTGTGAGCGTGGCCCAGGGTCTGTTGTCCGATCAGGCGGCGCAATACGTGGCCGATCTCAGGCTTGATTACGACCGCGTGCGCGAGCAGCACGCCTCCAAAAAACAGTCGCCCTTGTGGCCGCTGGCCAGGGCCCGCGCCAACAAGACGCCAGTGCACTGGAGCGCCTATTCGCCCAAGCAACCGAAATTCCTGGGGCGGCGCGAGTTCCGCAACTTTGACCTGGGCGAACTGGCCCGATTCATCGATTGGGGTCCGTTCTTCCAGACCTGGGATTTGGCCGGGCGCTATCCAGCCATTCTCACGGATCAGGTCGTGGGGGTTGAGGCCACACGGGTGTACAACGACGCCCAAGCCATGCTCAAGCGTGTCATCGAAGGCCGCTGGCTGAGAGCCAACGCCGTCATTGGCCTGTACCCGGCCAACAGCGTCAATGACGATGACATTGAGTTCTACACCGACGAGACCCGCAGCGAAGTCGCCCTGACCTGGTACGGCTTGCGCCAACAGACCGAAAAGCAGGTGATTGATGGCGTTATGCGGCCCAGCCGCTGTCTGGCCGATTTTGTTGCCCCAAAAGGTGCGGCACAAGACTACGCTGGTCTCTTCGTGGTCACGGCAGGCCTTGGCGCAGACATGCGTGCACAGGCGTTCGAGGCTGCGCACGACGACTATTCGGCCATCCTGCTCAAGTCCCTGGCTGACCGGCTGGCGGAAGCCTTTGCCGAGTGCCTGCATCACCGCGTGCGCACTGATTTGTGGGGCTACGCCGCGCACGAGGCGTTGTCACCACAAGAAATGATCGCCGAGACATACGTCGGCATTCGTCCTGCGCCGGGATACCCGGCATGCCCTGACCATAGTGTGAAGAAAGACATGTTTGAGTTGCTGCGGTGCGCCGGGATGGGTGTGAGCCTGACCGAGAGCATGGCGATGCATCCGGCAGCGAGCGTTTGTGGCGCTTATCTCGGTCACCCCGATAGCTGCTATTTCAGTGTTGGCAAAATCAGCGACGATCAGCTCAGAGACTTGGCCGCACGGCGGCACATGAGTGTGCCCACATTGCAGCGACTGTTGGCGCCGAATTTGTAGTCACTTCGGCAATGAGTGCCGCTGCGCCGACATCAAGGCCAGCACGCCAACCACGCTGAAGGCAAGCAGCAAGTACAGTCCAGCGGTGTAGCCAGAGCGCGGCGTCCACAGCAGGCCCAAGGTCAGAGGCGCGCCAAAGCGCGCCAGCGCCAGTGGGAGACCCAATGCGCCGTTGAGCGTGGCCACGTGGTCGCGGTTCACGTATTGCGCCATGGCCGTGCCTTTGACAATCGTGAGCATGCCGTTGCCCATGCCGTACAGCAGCACGAACAACAGCACGGCCCAAGGCTGCACATCAATGGCCAGGGGTGCTGCCAGCAAGGCGACCAGTCCGAGCGGAATCAGACAGGGGATCAGCCGATTCGCCATGTGCAAGTCAAAGTGGTGTTCAAAAAAGAAAAGCAGCAAGCGCCCAAGAACCTGAATGACGCCGATGCTTGCTGGCACGGCAATGACCCAGGTCTCGCTCAAACCGTTTTCACGCAGCAGGCTCACCATGTGCGCCGGCAGCGCCACCGTTACCGCCATCATCAGGATCACAAACACGGCAATCAACAAGAACGGCGCGCTGCGCAGGTAGGGCGCCACCCCGCTCGCGACCTGTGTCTCCTGACTGCGGGTGCTTTTGGGCAAGGGGCCGGGCGCGTTACGCAGCATCAGGGCGTGCAGGGGCGCGCACACCAGCCAGTGCAACGCCGCCAGGCCAAGCAGGGCATGGCGCCAGCCCCAGTGTGCGATCAACCAGGCAGTCAATGGAATGAAGACGGTGCTGGCAAGCCCACCCAAAAAGGTCATGGTGATGATCGCGCGGCGAAAATCATTGGGAAAGCGGCGAGTTACCACGGAAAAGGCCGACGAATACAGAACAGCGGACATCGCCGCGCCCAGGCCGATCCAGATCGCGTAAAACCCGAGCGCGCCGGTCACGCTGGCGTGCAGCGCCAGACAGACACCGGCCAGCAGCGAACCTCCGGTCATGACCCTGCGTTCGTGGCCGCGGTCGATCCAGCGACCCACCGGATAGGCCAGCAGACCCTCGGCCAGCAGGGCCAGACTGAACGCCAGCGACGACTGGGCCCGGCTCAACCCAAGCTCGCGCTCCACTGGCTCCATCAACAGTGCGAAGGTGTAGAAGATGCTGCCCCAGCTGATCAACTGTGCGAGCGACAGCCAACCAACCAGGCGAGCGTCGTGTCGGGGCGAATCCTGCATTCCCGGATTATGGCTAGCCTGTTGCGCCGCAGACGGGCCGGTATTGCATCGCCTCGGCCAGGTGCGTGACCTGGACTGCGCGGGCGCCAGCGAGATCGGCAATGGTTCTCGCAACCTTCAGCGCACGGTGCGTGCCGCGACCCGACCAGCCCAGGCGCGTGGCAGCGGCGTTGAGGAATTTCGCCGCTGCCTCGTCAAGCAGCAGGTGCAGGTCGAGTTCCTGGCCTTGCAGGTGATGATTGACTTTGCCCTGGCGCGCTAGGGCACGGCTGCGCGCGGCGCTGCTGCGCTCGCGCACGCAGGCGCTGGACTCGCCCGGATCGGCATGCAGCAGATCCGACGGTGCCACCGCGCCAACTTCCACATGCAGATCGATGCGATCCATCAAGGGACCGCTGATTCGACCCTGGTAACGGGCGACCTGATCGGGCGTGCAGCGACAGGTTCGATGCGCTGAGCCAAGGTAGCCGCAAGGACAGGGATTCATGGCTGCGATCAACTGGAAATGCGCCGGAAACTCGCAGCGCCGCGCGGCTCGCGAAATGGTGATGGTGCCGGTTTCAAGGGGTTCGCGCAGGGCCTCGAGCGCCGCGCGCGGAAATTCCGGCAATTCGTCCAGAAACAGCACACCGTGATGGGCCAGCGAGATTTCGCCGGGCCGCGGCGGGGAGCCCCCGCCTACCAAGGCGACGGCACTGGCTGTATGGTGCGGACTGCAGGTTGGCCGCCGTGCCCATCGATTCAATGAAAAGCTGCCGCAAAGACTGGCCAGTGCAGCGCTGTGCAGCGCCTCTTCGGTGGTCATGTCCGCCAGCAAGCCGGCAAAGCGATGCGCCAACATGGACTTGCCAGAGCCCGGCGGTCCGGTCAACAGCAGGCTGTGGCCGCCAGCGGCAGCAATTTCCAGCGCCCGTCTGGCACCCAATTGGCCTTTCACGTCGGCAAGGTCCGGGTACTGGGCGGCTGCGGCGAGCGGCATTGTGGTGACCCGCGACCATCCGGCTTTCTCGGGCGGGAGCGCTTCCGACTGCGGCAAAAAGTGCTGCACCACGTCCAGCAAATGCTGCGCCCGATAGACCTCCGCCTGCGGCACCAGGGCGGCCTCTTCGGCGCTTCCGGCCGGTAACACGAGCCGGGCCGCAACCTGACTGGCGTGCAGGGCCAGGCTCATGGCCAGCGCGCCGCGTACCGGGCGCAACTCTCCCGAGAGCGACAACTCGCCGGCGAATTCATACCCTGCCAGCCGCTCGGCGTCGATCTGACCGCTGGCAGCCAGAATTCCCAGCGCAATGGGCAGGTCAAAGCGCCCTGAATCTTTGGGCAAGTCCGCTGGCGCGAGGTTGACCGTGATGCGTCTGTTGTTTGGAAATTCGAGCCCGGAGTTTTGAATGGCGCAACGCACCCGCTCGCGCGCTTCCTTGACCTCGACGTCGGCCAAACCAACCAGCGTAAAGCTGGGCAGTCCGTTTGCAAGATGCACCTCGACCGTGACCGCCGCCGCGTCCAGTCCGAGCAGTGCTCGGCTCTGCACCAAAGACAAGCTCATATCAACTCCTCTCCAAAGGGGTGCATTCATACCCTGTTATGCCAGGCTGCCTGCACCAAGGGGGTGCAACCTGTATATTTATACATATATCATAACGCGTGCGGCGCGAACCGGTGCACAGAGGAAGGAAAGCGATTGACGAGGCTGCTGGCACGCTCCCTGCTTAAGTCCATCATCCATCAACTTTTCTGGAGTTCTGAATGAGGCTGAAGACAAAATTAGCGCTGGCCATGGGCGCATTGCTGGCGGGCGTCACGGCGACGGCTCAAACCAAGGCGCCGGAACCTGACTACACGCTGTCGTTCAACGTGGGGGCGACCAGCGACTATCGCTTTCGCGGTGTCGCTCAGACCTCGTTCAACCCGGCCTTGCAGGCGGGGGTCGACTTTGCGCACAAGAGCGGTTTCTATCTGGGCGCCTGGGGCTCCAACGTCAGTTGGATTAAAGACTATGCGGGAGCTACCGACGGTTCGATGGAAATCGATCTTTACGGCGGTTACAAGGGCGAAATCAGCAAGGATCTGAGCTATGACGTGGGTTTGATTACCTATCAGTACCCGAGCAATACCGCAGCGACCAACGCGAATACGACCGAAATCTATGGGGCGTTGACTTACGGTCCGGTAACGGCCAAGTACAGCCGCAGCGTTGGCAACTTCATCGCGAACCCGGACAGCTCGGGCAGCGCCTATTTTGAAGTGGCAGCCAACTTTGATATGGGAAATGGACTCACATTGACCCCGCATGTCGGGCGTCAGACTATTCCGAACGTCCTCAACAACGCTGGCGATTACACAGATTACTCGCTGACCCTTGCCAAGGATTTTGGCAACGGCCTGACGGTCTCGATTGCGGCCTTGGGGACCAATGCGGACAAGCCCTTCTACACCGACATGCAAGGCAAGTACCTTGGCAAGGATGCTCTGGTGCTTGGCCTGAAATACGGCTTCTGATCACGCGCTTGCAAAAGGACAGGATATGAAACTCATTGCCGCAATTATCAAACCGTTCAAGCTCGATGAGGTGCGAGAGGCACTCTCGGCCATCGGCGTGCAGGGCATCACCGTCATCGAAGTCAAGGGCTTCGGGCGCCAGAAGGGGCACACTGAGCTATACCGGGGTGCCGAGTACGTTGTTGATTTTCTTCCTAAGGTGAAGATTGAAGCGGCTGTGACCGACGAACTGGTTGATCGCGTCATCGAGGCGATTGAGGGCGCCGCCCGCACCGGCAAGATCGGTGACGGCAAGGTTTTCGTCTACAACCTTGAGCAAGTCGTTCGCATCCGCACCGGTGAAACCGGCAAGGAAGCGCTCTAACCCGATCAAAAAGAAGATTGACATGAAAAAACTGATTGCCTCCCTTACCCTGGGTTTGAGTCTGCTGGCTGGCGGCGGCGCCGCACTGGCACAAACTCCCGCCGCGGCCCCGGCCGCCAGCGCTCCGACTGAAGCAAAGTCGGCTGACGCAGCGGCCCCGATGGCGGCCACCGCTGCGGCCCCGGCTGCTCCGGCGGCTGCGGCTGCTCCCGCCCCGGTTCCGAACAAGGGCGATGTGGCGTGGCTGATCGTGGCGACCGCCTTCGTCATCATGATGTCGATCCCCGGCCTGGCGCTGTTTTACGGTGGCCTGGTGCGCAGCAAGAACATGCTTTCCGTCCTGATGCAGGTGTTTGTAACCTTCTCGGTGATCGTGGTGCTTTGGTGCCTGTATGGCTACAGTTTGGCCTTCACCGAGGGCAACCAGTTCATCGGCGGCTTCGATCGACTGTTCATGAAAGGCCTGTTCGATCCGGTCAAGGGCGAGTTTGCCAACGCCGCCACTTTCAGCAAGGGTGTGGTCATTCCTGAATTGC
Organism: uncultured Pseudomonadota bacterium; assembly: GCA_963844495.1. Classification (GTDB taxonomy): domain Bacteria; phylum Pseudomonadota; class Gammaproteobacteria; order Burkholderiales; family Burkholderiaceae_C; genus Rhodoferax. Next base: position 21,034 of record CAWJOT010000026.1, on the reverse strand, counting down.
TGTTCATGGCATTCCAGGCAACCTTTGCCGCCATCACCTGCTGCCTGATCATTGGCGCCTTTGCTGAGCGCATCAAGTTCTCGGCCATGCTGATGTTCATGGTGCTGTGGTTCACCTTCAGCTACACGCCGATTGCCCACATGGTCTGGTTCTGGATGGGTCCGGACGCCTACACCGGCAAGGAAGTGGTCGACGCGATGAACGCCAAGGCCGGCATGCTCTGGCAATGGGGTGCGCTGGACTTCGCGGGTGGCACGGTCGTGCATATCAATGCCGCCGTGGCCGGTCTGGTGGGTGCCTTCATGGTCGGCAAGCGCACCGGTTACGCCAAGGAGTCGATGGCGCCGCACAGCTTGACACTGACCATGGTCGGCGCGTCGCTGCTTTGGGTGGGCTGGTTCGGCTTCAACGCGGGCTCGGCACTGGAAGCCAACGGTACTGCCGTGCTGGCCTTCATGAACACATTCTCGGCCACCGCCGCTGCGGTGCTGGCCTGGTGCCTGGGTGAAGCGCTGATGCGCGGCAAGGCATCGATGCTTGGCGCGGCTTCGGGCGCGGTGGCGGGGTTGGTTGCCATCACGCCGGCCTGCGGCAACGTCGGGCTTATGGGCGCCATCGTGATCGGCTTTGTTGCTGGCTTTGCCTGTCTGTGGGGTGTCAATGGGCTGAAGAAGATGATCGGTGCCGACGACTCGCTTGACGTCTTCGGTGTGCACGGCGTGGGCGGCATCGTTGGCGCGTTGCTGACCGGCATCTTCAATTCGCAGGTACTCGGCGGGCCCGGCGCGGTCGGCGACTGGGTGACCGCCACGGCCTCTTCGGTGCCAATCGCCGATCAGGTCTGGATCCAGCTCAAGGCTGTGTTGACGACGGTGGTCTGGTCCGGTGTCGTCTCCGTCATTGCCTACAAACTGGTTGACCTGACGATCGGCCTGCGCGTCAGTGAGGAAGATGAGCGCGAAGGACTTGACATCACTTCGCATGGCGAGACCGCCTACAGTCGATAAGCACGGTCTCCAGGGATGGGTCCGCCCGAGCTTGCGCGAGGGCGGACCTTTTTGTTTGACTTGTTGTCGCGGTCGTGCCCCGTCAGTCGGCGCGCTCGACCCCCTTGATCACCGCGATCGCCGCGCCAACCGGATCGAGCAGGACGGCAAAGCGCCCGACGTCGGGAATATCGGTCGGCGCCACGATGGTCTGCTGGGCGCCGAGTTTGCTCGCTTTGGCAACAGCAGCGTCACAGTCTGGCACGTGAACATAGGGCAACCAGTGCGCCGGCACCCGCATGTCCGGGGGTTGCTGCATGACGCCCGCGCGCGCCTTGCCATCAGGACCCTTGAGTACATAGTAGGCGCCCTGCGCACCCATGTCCATGGCGTCGTGACCAAACCCGAATGCCTTTTCATAGAAGGCGACGGCAGCCTTGGCATCGGACGTAAATAACTCGTTCCAGAACCAGCCACCCAGCGGAGCTTTCTCGACGTCTGCCGGGTCGCCCTGTGCGCCTTTCCACAAGCTCACGGCAGCGCCGGTGGGGTCGGCAATCACCGCGGCGCGACCGACCGCGCCAAAATCCACCGGTGGCATCAGGGTCTTGGCCCCCGCTGCCGTGGCGGCCGCAAAACTTTGGTCGACATCCACGACCGACAGATAGGAACCCCAGTGGCTCGGTTCACCGGGCTCGCCGCTGCGAAACCCGCCAATGGCCTCGGACCCATTCATGATCATGTCGTAAGGCCGCTCGCCCGTGGGCACGGATTGGACGCGCCAGCCACACAGCGCTCCATAGAAGGCTTTCGCCTTGGACACATCATTGGAGACATGCTCATACCAAACAAACTTCCCAGGCAGATAACCCATCACGAACTCCCCCAGTAGCTGAGTTGACGTACTCCCTGAACCGGGCATTTTGATCGTCTGCTATCGACCCCACTGCGGGCGCGGTAATTGAGTTGCCGCGGCGCTGCCCGGCGTCCAGGGTCGGACTTTATTTGTGAACTAAGATGTGACGCCATGGATTCGACGCTGCACCAGATCACCGACCGTATTCACGCTGCCAGGGCCGACGGCACCGCGCTGCGAATTCGCGCTGGTGGTTCCAAAGACTTTTACGGCGAGTCGCTTCAAGGCGAGTTGCTGGACCTCGGTGCCTGGCGTGGCATCACAAGTTACGAACCCACCGAACTGGTGGTGACCGTGCGTGCTGGCACGTCACTGGCCGAACTCGAAGCCGCCCTGGCTGAAAAGGGCCAGTGTCTGCCGTTTGAGCCACCGGCCTTTGGGGCCGATTCAGGCGCCATCAGCGCGACCACTTCGGGTGGCATGGTTGCCGCGGGCCTGAGCGGTCCGGCGCGCGCAAGTGTCGGCGCGGTGCGCGATTATGTGCTCGGCGTCACGTTGATCAATGGCCGCGGCGACTTGCTGACTTTCGGCGGCCAGGTCATCAAAAATGTGGCCGGGTACGACGTTTCGCGTCTGATGGTCGGCGCTCTGGGAACGCTCGGCGTGCTGACCGAAATATCGCTCAAGGTATTGCCACGCGTGCCCGCGCAGGCCACGCTCAGGTGCGCGGGCATCGGGCAGCAGGCCGCGCTCGATTTGCTCAACCGCTGGGGTGGTCAGCCGCTGCCGCTGAACGCGAGTTGCTGGTTACCCGATGGGGTTGCCGGTGCGCTGCGCGGCACACTCTGGGTCCGATTGCGCGGTGCGGTTGCGGCGGTGGATGCCGCGAGTTTGCGCATGAGCACCGACTTGCAGGCTTGCGGCGGCGTGGTTGGTCGCGTTGACGACGCTGAGGCCGACGTGCATTGGGCTGCGTGTCGAAATCAAACGCTGCCGTTTTTCAACGCGGGCGCGCCGGAGCTGGGGCTGTGGCGGCTGTCGGTCCCGCAAACCACACCCGCATTGGAGACGCCAAACCTGGCGGTTATCGAGTGGCATGGTGCCCAGCGCTGGTTGTGGGCGCCTGCGTCGGCGCGCGAAACGCTGCGTCAGACGGTCGCCGAGGTCGGTGGAACCGCTACTCTTTTCAGAGCACCTCACGCAGGAATCACGGGCGTTTCGGATCGTTTTCACCCATTGACACCGGCGCTCCAAGCGATCCACCGGCGACTCAAGGACGAGTTTGATCCGGCTGGCATTTTCAACCGCTCCCGCCTGTACCCGGACCTCTAGCAGCCACCGGCCACCGCTGCGAAGCCATGCACACGCATCTTGCAACACCCTACCAGGACAGCCCCGACGGTGCCACCGCTGCGGCCATTTTGCGCAAGTGCGTGCACTGCGGTTTTTGCACCGCGACCTGCCCGACCTACCAGTTGCTCGGAGACGAACTCGACGGGCCGCGCGGACGCATTTATCTGATCAAGCAAGTTCTCGAGGGCGAGGCGCCGACCCGCAAGACGCAGATGCACCTCGATCGTTGCCTGACTTGTCGTAGTTGCGAGAGCACTTGCCCGTCCGGGGTTGACTACGGGCATTTGCTCGACATCGGACGCAAGCTCGTCGAGGATCAGGTTGGGCGCGCGCCGTTGCAGCAGGCGTTGCGCTGGGTGCTAAAGGAAGGCCTGCCTTCGCCCCTGTTTGGCCCGGCGATGAAGCTGGGGCAATGGGTGCGCCCGCTGCTGCCCGCGCCGCTCAAGGCCAAGGTGCCCGAGCGCCAGGCCGCGGGTTCGTGGCCGAAACGCGTTCATGCGCGCAAGGTGCTGCTGCTCGCGGGTTGTGTCCAGCCGACGATGGCGCCGAGCATCGACGCGGCCACCGCCCGCGTGCTCGACGCCGCGGGCGTTCAGTGTCTGGTCGCGCCCAAGTCCGGCTGCTGTGGTGCGGTCAAGTTTCACTTGAACGATCAGGAGGGTGGCAAGGCCCAGATGCGTGCCAACATCGACGCCTGGTGGCCATACTTGCGGGGACAGGCAACCGGGCCGGGTGTCGAGGCGATCATCATGAACGCCTCGGGCTGTGGCGTGACGGTCAAGGAGTACGCCCACTTTCTTGCCGATGAGCCGCGGTATGCTGCGAAGGCCGCGCGCGTGAGTGAGCTCACGCGCGATCTAAGCGAGTGGCTGCCCGAGCTCAGCGCCAAGCTCGCGGGCAAGCTCGATGCAACGGGCGTAGCCAGAGTCGGAACGGTTGCCTTTCATCCGCCGTGCTCCTTGCAGCACGGCCAGCAGTTGCGTGGCGGGGTCGAGCATCACCTGCAGGCATTGGGTTTGACTATCAGGGTCACAGGTGCCGAGTCACACCTTTGCTGCGGCTCCGCGGGTACCTACTCGGTGCTCAACCCGGAGCTGGCCTATCAATTGCGCGATCGTAAGCTGACCCATCTGGGCAGCACCTTTGACGGGCGCGAGCCCGACGTGATCGTGTCGGCGAACATGGGTTGCATCTCGCATTTGCAAAGTGGCACGCGCACGCCGGTGCGGCACTGGATCGAGTTGCTCGACGATTTGCTGGTCCGGACACTATAAAATCCATAGCTGCTCACGCTTGTTTGACAGGCGCTGTGGCTGTATTTGATGCATTTTTTCCCGAACCGACAACGACATGACTTTCCCCACCGCCCTTGAAAATCTGAATATCGTCTGGCAAAGCACGCTGCTGCCACCGAGTCAGTTGCACGAAGAGATTCCTGCCAGCGCTGCGGCAACGCAGACGGTCGCCGCGGCACGACGCACGCTTGCCGATATCCTGGGCGGGCGTGATTCGCGCCTGTTTGTGGTCGTTGGACCATGCTCGATTCACGATACCAAGGCGGCGCTGGAATATGCCCATCTGCTCAAGACCCTGGCCGACGAGGTGGCCGACCAGTTGTTCGTCGTCATGCGCGTCTACTTCGAAAAGCCACGTACCACCGTGGGCTGGAAGGGCCTGATCAACGATCCGCGCATGGACGACACCTTTCGCATTGACGAAGGCTTGCGCGTGGCACGCCGACTGCTGGTCGACCTGAACGCGATGGGGTTGCCTTGCGGCACCGAGGCGCTCGATCCGATCACGCCGCAGTATTTGGGCGACCTGGTTGCCTGGAGCGCGATTGGCGCGCGCACCACCGAGAGCCAGACGCATCGCGAACTCGCCAGCGGGCTGTCGAGCCCGGTCGGGTTCAAGAACGGCACCGATGGCAACCTCGAGGTGGCGCTCAATGCCATGCTGTCGGCAGCGCAGCCGCATGCCTTTCTTGGCATTGACGGCGAAGGCAAGGTGGCAGTAACGCAGACCCGGGGCAACGCCTTCGGGCACTTGATCCTGCGTGGCGGGGCGGTGCCAAACTATGACTCGGTCGCGATCTCGCAGGCGGGTGCCGCACTGGCCGGTGCCGGGTTGCCTGCGAACATCGTCGTCGATTGCAGTCACGCCAACTCGCGCAAGAATCACGCGCTGCAAACGCTGGTTCTCAAGGACGTCGTGCATCAAATCAGCGATGGCAACCGAACCATCAAGGGCGTGATGCTCGAATCCAATCTGTTTGAGGGCAATCAGAAACTCGCTGCCGTGCAGGACTTGCGCTACGGCGTCTCGATCACCGACGCGTGTCTGGGCTGGGATACAACGCGTGCCAGTCTGCTCGACGCTGCCGCGCATTTGCGCTCTGCCAAGCGTTGATCCTGATGCGCGACGGCGGGTGCGCTTGCTCGGCCTAGCCAAGCAAGTCCAGCTCGGTGACCATCATCATGTTGCCCGACGCGTAACCTTCAACCTTGACCTTGACGCCGACCTTCAGATTGGCCGCCGTCCCGTTTTTGATTGTGGCACCCAGCGCGTTGCAACGCTGCGCGCGCACCACAAAGTTGCCCAGGCTGCTGAATTCTTCGATCGTGCCGGTGATTTCCGCCGAGTGCGGGGATTGATCGCTTTCCAATTCCACCCTGGACGCCTGGAGCACTCCCGACTGCCATGTGCCATGGACCTCGACCCGAGCCCCCAGCGTGATCTGTGCCGCTGGCACACTAAAGGTCGCACGGGTCGTGTCCACCGTCAAGCCAGCGAGCGTGAAACCGCTGGCAGTAGGTACGCTGGTCACCAGTCCCTCAATTTCGACTTCGCCCTGCGGCATTGACTGACCTGCCGACTCCAGCACCTTTGCACTGCTGACGGCCATGCTACTGCTCAACGCGGTCTGGGTTCCCTGGACCCGGACCCACTGCCCGGCACTCAGAGCGTCTGCGGCAGCGCCCATGAGCATCCAGCCATTGAGTGAGCGTTGGCCCCCAGACATACCGATCACACCGGTACTGACCACCGACGGGTCGGTGACTACGGCCACGCGGGTTGCAAGCCAGCTTGCCGAGTTGCCAGGTAATCCCCACACCGCAACACGCAAGCCCGGCGCGATTGCAGCGACCGAACTGATCCCGTCAACCAGGGTCGCATTGTCGGTCTGCACGGTGACCCCGGCGACGCTGAATTGTCCCGCGCCACCCTGTGTGATCAACCCCTGCGCGATCGACCAAACCTCAATGCTGCTGGCCACGCCCGCAGCGGGATCGGCGCCGCGTTCGCCCCGGATGCTGGCCACCATCCCCAGGCGCAACTGGGAAGGGCTGACCGCCAGGCCGTTGAGCTCAACGGTGGCGGCCTTGTCGTCAAACCGGATGCCGTTGACGATGACGCTGCCGAAACCCGCGATCGCACCCAAGGCAAAAACGCCGGTACCACCGGTGCCCGGCAGCGATGCGACGCCAGCGCCACCACCGCAGCCACTGAGGGCGGCGGCGCTCAGCACCAGCCAGTTTCGCCGCGTCAGCGCTTCGTTCATGGGGGGCAGGTGACTCATTACTTTGATTTCCTTTTGCTCTTGCGTTTGGCTCGAGGCTTTGGTTCGGTCTCGGGCAGCAGGGTTTGCACGGTGTCGTGAAAATATACGCCAAACCTGATTCGGTGCCTCTGGCCCTCGCAATTCTGACTGCGCTGCTCAGCCACCGTGGCGGTTTGCAGGAACTCCTGCAATACCTCGGCCCACAGGCGACGCGCCTGCTGCTGCAATTGATCGGCCTGTTCGGCCGACAGATCCTGTGAAAAAGCGCTTTGATCGAGCATCGGCGCTGCGCTGCGCTGCGGCGCCAGATTATGTACTGCCGTGCTGAGATGATCGCTGACACTGGAAGCCAGAAAGTGAAACGATTCGCGCAGGCCCTCGCGCGGCACGAAGGCGCTTGACTCGAGGGCGACGCAACCATCGTCGCGCCGGTGTACCACGCCCAGACGCTCCAGTTCATCGAGCACCGCCCTGGCTCCGACGTCGCTGCTCACTTCGGCTACCAACGTGGTGAAATCGGGCTCGCCCGCGACGCCGTGCCTGGGCGTGCGGGCCAGCGCCATGGGGGAGCGATCCGCGTTCAGGAACCGGGGTTCACTTATCCAGCGCGCGACCACCGAAGTTGCCACCGGCAGCATGGTGTCGGCCGCTCTCGATGTAACACTTGTTTCCCGCAATCGCCTCACATCCTTGCGGTGCACTCCCGTGAGCAGGGCGATGCGACTGTCCGAACTGCCTTTGTCGGCCAGGCCAAAGCCGCCCACGGCCTCGGTCACCAACGCCTTCTTGAGCAATTCGACCAACGATGGCAACTGCAGGCCATGATCAATCATGAGGCGAGCCAGGGGCTGCAACACCCGTTCTATCGCCTCGGCGGCCAAAGCAGGCTCGGGCAGACCCGGCGCACTTCGTGCGGCCGCGTCGGGGGCGCTGGTTCGCTGGCTCATGCAGTTCTCTGGGTTTTCTCAGATGTATTGTGCCCTAACAACTCGTTACATGCAAATTTTGGATTTTTTTCCCAAAAGCAATATTGGACTTGACAATTGTCTGTGAGTAGGCGATATTTAGGGAAAATTTCCCATAAACGCTGCTTGCGGCATATTTTTAACCACTGGAGTCTGACGATGAAACTTAGCAAACCACAACTTACCCTGGGCCTGATCGCTGCAGCGGTGCTGACCCTGACCGCGTGCGGCGGCGGTGGTAGCGCCGACGGCGGCCTGGCCGGGACCACGGCCGTGACAACCACGGTGATGGACGGACTGATTTCGAACGCCTTGGTGTGTATCGATGCCAACAACAATGGACTGTGCGATAGCGGCGAAGTCCAGGGCCGCACCGATGCCAGCGGCAAGGTCACGCTGGCCATTCCAACCGCGGGTCTGGCCGGTGTCACACTGCTGGCAATGATCGGCACCGACGCGGTCGATTCCGATACCGGGCCGGTGAAAGTTGCCTACACGCTCAAGGCCCCGGCCGGCAAACTCGCGGTCATCAGCCCCTTGACCAACATGGTTCAGGCCAAGATTGCGGCCGACAAGGCCAAAGGCATGAGCACCAGCGTTGAAGCCGCCGAAGCGTTTGTCAAGGCCAACACCGGACTGACGGTTTCGGTATTCGATGACTTCATTGCCGTGCGCGGCCAAAGCGAGGAGCATAAGAAGGCTGGTGAAGTCGCGCGCCTGGTGGTTGTCAGTACCCAGAGTGCTCTGACGCGCGAGCCTTCGTCCGGGGACAAAGAGTGTGACACCGAAAGTGAGCACGAGGGCAAGGAGTCGAAGGTGGAGCACGACGTGCTGGCCAAGCTCTCGGAATTCGGCAAAGCATCCGAGGACAGCAAGGTGAAGGAATCCTGCAAGAACGGGAAGATGGATGAGAAGTGCGACAGCGCCATCAAATCCAAGGCGCCAGTCGTCTCAAGCTGTGTGACGCCGACACCGACACCGACACCGACGCCGACACCGACACCTACGCCTACGCCTACGCCTACGCCTACGCCGACACCTACGCCGACACCTACGCCGACACCTACGCCGACACCTACGCCGACGCCTACGCCTACGCCTACGCCGACGCCTACGCCTACGCCTACGCCTACGCCTACGCCTACGCCTACGCCTACGCCGACACCGACACCGACACCACCGTCTGCGGTCAATGGCAAGGCTCTTTACACAGCGAACACTTGCAATAACTGCCACGGCATGCCGCCGAGCATGAACAAGATCCTCAACGGCGCCAATGCTCCGTCCGTGATCTCGGGCGCTATCAGCAGCAACAAGGGTGGTATGTCCATGTACAGCGGCAAATTCACCGCCGCCAACCTCGCTGACATGGCTGCCTATCTGGCAACGCCAGGCATTTGACATTCAACATCAAACGGCCAGAAGGCCCGCCCGCAAGGCGGGCCTTTTCAATTCAGGCCGACAAAGAGGCGTGACCTGAATTGACCGCCAGGGCTGCTTCAATGTCGTGCTTCAGGCTCTCTGGCGTGTCGGTCGGCGCATAGCGTTTGAGCACGCGGCCATCCTTGCCGACCAGAAACTTGGTGAAATTCCATTTGATTGCCTTGCTGCCAAGCAAGCCGGGTGCCTCCCCTGACAGCCATTCGTAGAGTGGGTGCGCCTGCGCGCCGTTGACGTCAATCTTGGACATCATCGGGAAACTCACGCCGTAATTGACCTGGCAAAACTGTGCGATTTCGTCGTTGCTGCCTGCGTCCTGGGCGCCGAACTGGTTGCACGGAAAGCCCAGCACCACCAGGCCCAACTTGCCATAGGCCTGGTGCAACTGTTCCAGACCGGCAAACTGCGGCGTAAATCCACAGGCGCTGGCGGTGTTCACAATCAGCATGACCTTGCCTCTATAGCGGCTCAAGGCAACGGACTTGCCGTTGATTTGTTGTGCTTCGAATTGGTAAACGTTTTGCACGGTCGTCCTCAGGGATCATGGACCGGCCAGTGTCGCAGTGTTGGTTGTCGCTCGCTTTGGGCCCGAGGAAAGCACCGCCAGCAGTGAGGCCAACAGTATCAGCGCACCACCGATCAAGGTACGTACCGAAAGCTCACCGGTGCCCAGCAGCACCGAGGAGATGCTGGCAAAAATCACTTCCGAGAGCATGATGATCGAAGTCGTGCTCGCGCGCAGGTGCGCCGCACCGTACTGAAGGGAAAGATTGCCTGCCAGGAAGGCCAGGCTGATCAGTAGAGCCAGACCCACCCAGCCCAGATTGGGTGTCGGTGGCGCAGTAATCGAACCCAGACTCATGCCCCAAATCGCAACGCTACCAGCCATCAATGCGCCCCCACCAAACATGGCCAGCATGCGCGACTCGCCTGGCGTGTGCTCTGAGTCGACGCAACAGGATGTTGGTCAGTGCAAAGCAGAAACCGCCCATCAGCGCGAGCCAGTCGGCCAGATTTTCCGGAATGGGCCAGGGAGAAGCTGGTGTCTTCAGGACAATTACGACGCCTGCAAGTGCCAGCCCCAGTCGCAGCAGCGAGCCCGCGCCTGGTCGTTCGCCCAGCAGTGGCCAGGCAAGCAGGACGACCCAGGCTGGCATCAGGTAAAACAAAAGCACGACCCGCACGACGTCGCCAACCGTCACCGCCCAATTGAAGCCGACGTTGGTGAGTCCGGCAGCGAGCACCAGCCACCAAAGCTCTGGGTGCAGCAGGAGGTTGCGCAGGCGCGCGGGCGAAGCAGCACAAGACACAGGACGGCGAATGCGTAGATGATCGCGGTCGACCACAGGGGATGCAAACCCTGGTCCTGCAGCGCCCGAAATGGCCACCAGGACACGCCATAGAGAAAGGCGTTGAAGGTCAGGGCTGCTGCCGCCAACAACTTAGGCGACATCAGACACCGGTTTTGTCGACGGGATCAATATCGGCCAGACGTTGATGCGGATGTGGCTGGATCACCGCAACGTCGGCGACATGTCGGTGGTCACTGCGGGCAATGGCCAGCAACTGCTCAACTTCGGCCCGATGCACGACGCAGTTGTTGGCATGCCAACGCTTGATCAGCCACATGAAACCGGCGATCACCAGTCCGAAGCCGGTGATCGCGGCGAACGTTGGCAGGCCCAGACCGGTGGACAGACTGTAGGCGGCGCCGAGGGCGAGGATGCAAGCCTGCTCGTTGAAGTTTTGAACCGCGATGGACCGTCCCGCGCCCATCAAATTGTGACCGCGGTGCTGCAACAGGGCGTTCATCGGTACCACCAGAAACCCCCCCAGCGCACCCAGCAAAATAAGGAACGGTGCCGCCACCCAAACGCTCTTGATCGCGATCAGCAACACGATCAGTATTCCCATGAAGATACCCAGCGTGATGACGCGCGGGCCGTCCTCGAGTCGCATGCGCAACGACGCCACAACGGCCCCGGCCGCCATGCCAATGGCCACCACCCCTTGCAGCGCCGAAGCCTGGGTCACGCTGTAGCCAAGCGCGGCGGCGGCCCAGGCCAGTACGATAAAACGCAGATTTCCGGCCACACCCCAGATCAGCGTGGTCGCCGCGAGCGAAATCTGGCCGAGCTTGTCGCGCCACAACCGGACGTTGCAGGTCCAGAAATCAGGCAGCAAGGTGGAAAGCCGCTTCGGCATGGGGCGCATGTCCACTCCGCTTAGCGGGATGTGTGTGTTGAACCACGCGGCAAGAAGGTAGACAAAGATCAACACGCTGATGGCGGCCTCGGGTGCTGTCTCGATGCCCGTTTCGAGTAGTGGCATGTCAAACGACAGCAGCCAGGGCGACACGACCGGACCAACCAGCTGGCCGCCGAGCAAGACGCCGAGAATGATGGAGGCGATCGTCAAGCCTTCGATCCAGCCATTGGCCCGCACCAGTTGCGAAGCTGGCAACAACTCGGTGAGAATGCCGTACTTGGCCGGTGAGTAGGCAGCCGCGCCCAGACCGACCACCGCGTACGCCATCAGGGGGTGCGTGCCAAACAACATCAGCAGGCAGCCCCCGACTTTGATGAAGTTGCTGACCAGCATCACCTTGCCTTTGGGCATGGAGTCGGCAAAGGCGCCGACGAAGGGGGCAAGTACCACGTAGAACAAGGCGAACATGGGCACCAGCGCCGCCTGCTGCCACTGGGCAGCAGAGTTGCTTCTGAGCAACTGAACGGCGGCGACAAACAGTGCGTTGTCTGCCAGCGAGCTGAAAAACTGCGCCGACATGATGGTGAAAAAAGCCGCGTTTCATTGTCTACGGGCGCGCATCGGCTCGGCTGAGGCAATCGGTACTATTTGAGGTCTCCAAACGATGCCGGGTTATAGCACGTCCGCAAGCTGTCAAAATCCAGCCTTTCATTGGTCATCGTCACCGCACCATGCCTCGCCCGATTCGCGCCACCATCGACAATCACGCGCTGCGTCACAATCTGGCGCAGATTCGTGCCATCGCACCGAATGCGCGCGTTTGGGCCGTGGTCAAGGCAAATGCCTATGGTCACGGCATTGAGCGGACCTTTGAGGGCATGCGCGGCGCCGACGGATTTGCCCTGCTGGACCTGGAAGAGGCGCAGCGCGTTCGGGCCTTGGGTTGGCGTGGGCCGATATTGTTGCTCGAAGGCGTGTTCGAACCGCGCGATCTTGAACTGTGCTCGCATCTAAATCTGTGGCATACCGTGCACTGCGAGGAGCAGATCGGCATGCTTGCCGCGCACAAGACCCATGTGCCGCATCGCGTGTTCCTGAAAATGAATTCGGGCATGAACCGGCTCGGCTTTTCTCCGCAGCGCTATCGTGCCGCCTGGTCCCGCCTGAACGCCTTGCCGCAGGTCGATGAGATTTCGTTGATGACGCACTTCAGTGACGCCGATGGCGATCGTGGCATTGCCGCGTCAGATGGCTGTTTTTGCGGCGTTTACCCAGGATCTGCCAGGCGAACGGTCGGTGGCCAACAGCGCTGCTGTGCTGCGCCATCGCGACGCAACCGGCATTGCGCACGTGCCGGGCGATGCGCCGTGGCGGCGGACTGGGTTCGCCCCGGCATCGCGGTCTACGGCAGTGCGCCTGACTACCCCGAACATAGCGCGGTCGACTGGGGTTTGCAGCCGTGCATGACCCTTGCTTCAAAAATCATAGCTACTCAAGCACTAACGACGGGCGCTAGCGTCGGATATGGTTCAACTTTTGTGGCCGAAGGCCCGCTGCTCGATCGGTGTGGTCGCCTGCGGCTACGCCGACGGCTACCCGCGCAGCGCGCCCACCGGCACGCCGGTTCTGGTCAATGGTGTTCGCACCCGAACGCTCGGTCGCGTCAGCATGGACATGATTGCGGTCGATCTCACGCCGGTGGTCGACGCGGTCCCGGGAAGTGAGGTCACGCTATGGGGGCGTGCGCGCCAATGGGACCGTGTTGGGCATTGACGAAGTTGCGCACAGCGCCGGGACCGTTGGGTATGAATTGATGTGCGCGCTGGCGCCGCGGGTGCCGGTTAGCGTCGCAGACGCTGAGCCAGTTTGATGGCTTCAAACCAGACCACGCTGAGCAGCCCCAGGGCGGCGGCCGTCAGCAGGTCAGCGGCGGACAACGGTGTGAAGAAGAACAGACGGGACAGCCACGGCAGGTAGAGTGTCAGGCCGAGCAGGCCCAGTGTGACAGCGGTCACGATCCACAGGGTGCGATTGGGCACACGCAGCGTGGTCCACAGCGACCCGCTACCCGAGCGGTTGGAAAATATCAGCGCCAGATTGCCCGTCACCAGCGTGGTGAAGGTAAAGGCGCGGGTTGCCGGCTCGGTCAGCCAGCCCGTGCTCCAGACATGGGCACCAATCACCACCGTCAGCACGCCGAGTCCCTGCAGCAGTGCCAGCGCCAGTGTCAGGCCGGCGAAAAGAGGCGCTTGCGCATCACGCGGGGGACGCTGCATCACGTCGGCCTCGGATGGCTCGTTCTCGAACACCATGGAGCATGCCGGGTCGATCACCAGTTCCAGAAAGGCAATGTGCAGCGGGAACAATACCGTGGGCCAGCCCAGCAGCACCGGCAGCAGCGCCATGCCGGCAATCGGCACGTGGACTGCCAGGATGTAAGACATTGACTTGCGCAGGTTGTCAAAGATGCGCCGACCCAGGCGTACGGCACGCACGATGGAGGCAAAGTTGTCGTCCAGCAAGACGATCGAGGCCGCCTCGCGCGCCACGTCGGTGCCGCGTCCGCCCATGGCCACACCCACGTGCGCTGCCTTCAGCGCCGGTGCGTCGTTGACGCCGTCGCCGGTCATGGCGACGATCTCGCCGTTGCCCTTGAGCGCCTGCACAATGCGCAGCTTTTGCTCCGGCGCAATGCGCGCGCACACGCTGACGCGTTTCATGCGCTCCTGCAATTGGGCGTCAGTCAGGGTGGCGATGGCGTCACCCGTCAGAAGCTGGTCTTGCTGGTCGACCTCAAGCTGAGCCGCCTGGGCAATGGCGCGGGCCGTGGCCGGGTAGTCGCCGGTGATCATCACGACCCGGATACCGGCGCTGCGGCATTGGGCAACCGCCTCCACGATTTCACCGCGCAGCGGGTCGGCCAGACCGAGCAGGCCGATGAATTCAAATTCAAAGTCGTGCTCGCCAGCGGGCCATTGTTCACCGGCAAAGCGCGCCTGCGCCACGCCCAGCACACGCAAGCCCAGGGCCGCCATGGCATCGACGGCTGTCGCAATGCGTGCCTGCGTCGCCGCGTTGAGATGGCACAGGTCGATGATGGCTTCGGGCGCACCTTTGGCTGCCACCACATGCGCATCCCCCGCCACCGCCTTCCAGACGTGGGCCATGGCACGCAACTCGGGTGTCAGGCCATATTCCTGCACCAGGACCCAATCGCGGTGCAAATGCTCCGTGCCTTCCAGAAAATGCTGCCCCAGGCGGTGAAAAGCTTTTTCCATCGGATCAAAAGGGTCGGCCACACTGGCCAGAATCGAATATTCGACCAGTGCATGAAACGCCTCGGGCAAGCCGGTGCTGCTGGTGTAATCAATGGCCATGGCCTGCCCCGCCTGCGCCGATGAGGCTTGTGCGTAGAGTTGCACCACCGTCATGCGGTTCTCGGTCAAGGTGCCGGTCTTGTCGGCACACAGCACCGAAGTCGCGCCCAGCGTCTCGATGGCGGCAATGCGCCGTGTCAATACGTTTTGTTTGGACAGACGCCAGGCGCCCAGCGCCGGCAGCACCGTCAACACCACGGTGAACTCCTGCGGCAGCAGGGCCATGGCCAGCGCGATACCGGCCAGCAGGGCACCGAGCCAGTCACCGCGGATCCAACCATAAGCGCCGGTCATCAACAAACTGGCGCCAAACGCGATGATGGCCAGCACCTTGACCAGCCTGGCCGTCTGTTTTTTAAGCGGCGAGCGCTCGTTGCCCAGGGTTTCGAGCGCGCTGCCAATGCGACCGATTTCGCTGCGCGCGCCGGTGGCACTGACGCGCGCCGAGCCGTGACCATTGACCATCAGCGTGCCCGAGAACAAACCGCTCTGGCCATCACCACCGGGACGCGCGACGGCTGACGCTGCGCCGGCGGGCTCTGCGACCTTGGCCACCGGCACCGCTTCGCCGGTCAGCAGCGACTCGTCGACCTGCACATCGTTGCCAGCAATCAATATTGCATCGGCGGCAATGCGGTCGCCCTCGGCCAGCAGCAAAATGTCGCCACACACCACGTCGCTGCCGGCAACGCGCTGCGGCTTTGCGTCGCGCAGCACCAGAGCTCGCGGGCTGCTGAGGTCGCGCAGTGCCGCCATCGCGCGCTCCGTCCGGCCTTCCTGGTAAAGCGTCAGCGCCAGCACCACCAGCACGAGGCCAAACAAAATCAGGCCCTCCTGCAAATCACCCAGCACCAGGTAGAGTGACCCGGCCGCCAGCAGCAGCATGAACATCGGCTCCTGCAGGGTCTCGCGGGCGATGGCACGAAAGCCCCGGCGCTGGTCGCCTGGCAGCGTGTTGGGGCCGTCTTCAAGCAGGCGTTGGGCGGCCTGTGCCCCCGACAGGCCTTGGCCGGCTGTGTGCAGCGAGGGTTGATTGGAAGAAGTCATAGGATCTAATGTACCGTTTTCTGGATCAAACAAGGCTGAAAGAGCCGTGCAGAAAGCGCAGACAGCTACCAAATTTGTAGCAAATACAGCGCTGACAAGGACCCTGAAGCAGGCTGCGCTGAACCCGGCTCGGGCCGACAATATCTGGCGCCTTACACTGTGCGCTGCATCCCGGCGCCAGACCAGCGCTCACCCCAGCCAAAAAAATTGCCGAACTTGCCCACGAGCCCGAAGACACGGACCCTAGCCCACAATAGCGTATGGCAGCGGCCTGATCTGGATCACAAGGTGGCCCGTGCCAGGATCTGATTCACAATAATCACGTTAGAAGAACTTCGATGCAATACCGTCACTTAGGCAACAGCCAGTTAAAGGTCTCCGCCCTTTGTCTGGGCACGATGATGTTCGGTGACCAGACGAGCGCGGCCGAGGCCGCTGAGATCGTGGCCGACGCGCATGCCAGCGGTGTCAACTTCATCGACACCGCTGACGTGTACAGCAAAGGCGGTTCGGAGTCGATCGTCGGTGGCTTGCTGAAAAGCCAGCGGCATGACTGGGTGCTGGCGACCAAACTCGGCAACAAGATGTCGGAGCGCGTGAACGAGGGCCAGTATTCGCGCAGTTGGATGCTGCGCGAAGTCGAGGCGAGCCTGCGCCGACTGCAGACGGATTTTGTCGACATTCTTTACCTGCATCGCGACTTCCTCGGCATGAATCTGGAAGAACCGCTGCGTGCGCTCGATGTCATGCTGCGTGCGGGCCAGATCCGCTACTGGGGTGTCTCCAACTTCAGCGGCTGGCGCATCGCCGAGCTGGTGCATCTGGCGGCCAAGCTCGGCCTGCCCGGCCCGGTGGTTTGTCAGCCCTATTACAACCTGCTCAACCGCATGCCCGAGGTAGAAGTGCTGCCGGCCTGTGCGCACTACGGCATTGGCGTCGCACCTTACAGTCCGATTGCCAGAGGCGTGCTGACTGGCAAATATCAGTCCGGCGTGGCGCCCGAGCCGCAGAGTCGCGCCGGACGCGCGGACCCGCGCCTGGCGCAGACGGAGTTTCGCCAGGAGTCGCTGCTGATCGCACAGCAACTCAGGGCACATGCCGAGCAAAAGGGCGTCAGTTTGGCGCAATTTGCCTGCGCCTGGGTGCTGGCCAATGGGGCCATCAGCTCGGTAATTGCAGGGCCGCGCACGCTCTCGCAGTGGCAGGACTATGGACCGGCGCTGAAGTGCGAAATCAGTGCTGAGGACGAGGCGCTGGTCGATAGCCTAGTCAAACCTGGCCACCCTTCGACGCCGGGCTACACCGATCCGGCGTATCCGGTGCGGGGGCGTGCGTGTGCGGCAAGACTGATTTATTTCACGGCGATGTAGAGCGCCATGATGGGTGAAAAAAATGCCCACCAAAGTGGACATTTTTCGAAGCGAAGTCCGGAACTACATCTGCCGGCGGCGAACGATAAAGAACGCGCCAAATATCATCAGTGCAGATAGAACTGTCATGCCCCACTCGGAGAGCGTGGGAATGGAGACTGGGCCCGGAGCTGCGCTGCATCCGCTAGCGACATATTTGAGAATGTTGGCCCTCAAGTTGTTGGCGTTTGGTTGAGGCGCCTGGAAATTATCAGTCGTCATTCCACCGAACGCTACACAACCCGAGCCAAACCTCTTCTCGCCCAGCACTGTTAGACCCGCAGAAGCATCTCCGATGGCGCCAATGATGACGGGAGAAACACCAACGCCTACGACGGCATGACCGAAAGAGGTTCCGGTGTAGGCTGTTGAAACCGGGGTAATGGGTCCAAGAAAGACGGGATGGGCAGCATTCGAAGCGACCACCGAACTGGTATATGACGGATACGTAAGCGTTATACCGCCGAAGCCAAAGTTGATATTCCCCCCTTGGTTGGGCGCGCTATTGAGAAATAGCCGTCCACCCGAATTGACGAACGCCTCAATTTGAGTGCGGTTGGTGCTGAGGTACGTAACAAGTTCATTAGCCGAAAGGTCACCGCCCTCCAAGTAAATAAACCGGTAACCCGAAGCAGGCAAAAAGGGGGCTGGCCCACCGGCCATGCGCAGATCTGCCCAAAGCCCAGCGCCAAACGCCTTGTCCATGGCGGCCTCGTTGGTGCTGACCCCCCAAGGCGCGCTGGCGCCTCGGATATAGGCTGCAGTCTGGGTCTGGGCTGCGGAAAGCATTGAAACAATGAGTAAACAACCACCCAAGAGAAACGATCTCCAACGCATGATAAACGCCTCCGAAAATTGATTTGAATAGAAACGAGTTGCCCAACTACCCGATTGCGGCAAATAGATGACCACAAAACCTACGAAGCGTTGATTCTGACATGCGGAAATTCTTGTGTGACACAGCGCGCATCTTTTACCTGTCTGGAACAAAAAAACAAACGCCGACGTTGCTACAATACAACAATGAGGCTGGATTTTCAAGACGGTCTCGGACCACGGTCGTTCAATCTCGAGCACTGACGACACCCAAGCGAAGGGTTGGAGACATGAACATCAGAAAGCCGATGCAAACGCTCAAACGGCCCGGTTGTAGTGGCAAATCGAAAGCGCACCAGCTATACATGAGAGTCAATAACTTGTGCCACTTGGCCTCAACTCAGGCTGATCGGCCCCTCAAAGAGCGTCCTCTTTTCGCCATCCTCGGCTACGGCAATGACGCGGGACTCGACAGGCGTTCGAAGCCCAGTGACTGGCAGATCAAGATGCCAACCGGAATGCAGGTAGCCCTGGTCCCGTAGAACGTCGCAAACATCTTGTCGCGAATCCCCAAGCACTGCCTGGTGTTCGACCCGATCAATGGTTACCACCACCTTTGTGATCTTGCACTTTGACGATGCGGCAGCCCACCCGCTCAGGCGCAGGTAACCATCTTGAACCGACGTTGCGTCCAGGTGACCCCAAGGAGCCAGTTTCAACAAGTGATTTGGATCCAATGTGCCAAAATAAATGAGCCCACACTCGTCGCTATCGAGTTGCGCCAGCACGCTGACAAACGACGCGCTGTGCCGCGGAATCGGAAACCGCAACTCCCACCCGTAATTCTCGAATTCACTGCCCCAGGCCCTCGCAAGGTCTGAACGGCCAATGCCCAATGCCGCTTGATACCGTACGCCGTCGACCTCCGCATAGACCGCTTTCACCGACGAATCACGGTCCAGAGACTTCGCCCAACCCGACACGTACGCAAGGGCCGTTGGTGCATCCCGGCTGACCCCGTAAGCCATCGCGCACTCGACCCAGCCCCAAGCACCCTGCCGATACGCAGCAAAGCGCCCCAAAGACTGGTGACTCTTTGGCACGACGTACAGGTCTTGCTGGTCGGCCAAGCCGCGCGGAACCCTCAGATAACAACCTTGCGGGTGGGCCAAGTCGTTCACAAGTACCGAACAGACAAACGATTCACTGACGTGAGTCGTTCCGTACACGGCACTGTCGAGCTCCGATATTTCACTTTCGGGCGTGAACAAATACCCGTTATCGGCAAGCCTGATTCCGGACGGCAAGATGGATTCGTCATGCACACTGAACACCAAATAGCCGTCATCAGTCAGCAACTCGTACAGCCGCGCCAGCCAGGCACGAAACAGGCGCTCGGGCAGGTGGGTGAAGAGAGAGGCGACCCAGATCTTCTACAATTCGCGATTCATCTCGAATTCAGGCTGATCGGCCCCTCAAAGAGAGTCCTCTTTTCGCCATCCTCGGCTACGGCAATGACTCGGGACTCGACAGCCGTTCGAAGCCCAGTGACTGGCACATCAAGATGCCAACCGGAATGCAGGTAGCCCTGGTCCCGTAGAACGTCGCAAACATCTTGTCGCGAATCCCCAAGCACCGCCTGGTGTTCGACCCGATCAATGGTTGCCACCACCTTTGTGATCTTGCACTTTGACGATGCAGCAGCCCACCCGCTCAGGCGCAGGTAACCACCTTGAACCGACGTTGCGTCCAGGTGACCCCAAGGAGCCAGTTTCAACAGGTGATTTGGATCCAATGCGCCAAAATAAATGAGCCCACACTCTTCGCTATCGAGTTGCGCCAGCACGCTGACAAAGGACGTGCTGTGCCGCGAGATCGGAAACCGCAACTCCCACCCGAAATTCTCGAATTCACTGCCCCAGGCCCTCGCAAGGTCTGGACGGCCAATGCCCAATGCGGCTTGATACCGTACGCCGTCGACCTCTGCATAGACCGCTTTCACCGACGAATCACGGTCCAGAGACTTCGCCCAACCCGACACGTACGCAAGGGCCGTTGGTGCATCCCGGGTGACCCCGTAAGCCATCGCACACTCGACCCAGCCCCAGGCACCCTGCCGATACGCAGCAAAGCGCCCCAAAGACTGGTGACTCTTTGGCACGACGTACAGGTCTTGCTGGTCGGCCAAGCCGCGCGGAACCCTCAGATAACAACCTTCCGGGTGAGCCAAGTCGTTCACAAGCACCGAACAGACAAACGATTCACTGACGTGAGTCGTTCCGTACACGGCACTGTCGAGCTCCGATATTTCACTTTCGGGCGTGAACAAATACCCGTTATCGGCAAGCCTGATTCCGGACGGCAAGATGGACTCGTCATGCACACTGAACACCAAATAGCCGTCATCAGTCAGCAACTCGTACAGCCGCGCCAGCCAGGCACGAAACAGGCGCTCGGGCAGGTGGGTGAAGAGAGAGGCGACCCAGATGAAGTCAAATTTTCGGCCCGGCCGAAATTGAGCGGGCGATGCGTCCGACACCAGCGCGTTGACGCCGAACTGATCGCGCACGAAGATCACCGCGTCTTCCTGAATGTCGGATGCCCAGATCTGGTTGGCCGGATAGCTTTGCACCAGAAAGCGAAGGGCTCGTCCATAACCACACGCAAAATCCAGAATCAACCTGTCTTGGAGACCCCCGGGGAACGCCAATCCGAGCATGCGGTGCAGTGCCCGATACTGTTGCAACGCGACGCAAAAATATTGGGAGATCGACTGATTCACATCCTCTAGCATCCGTACCGAATGCGTCAGCATTTGATCTGCAGGATGGATAGCGGTGCTGAGTTTGCTGTTTTGACCCCCGAGTTCGCGTTCGCACTGCTCGCTTAGAACCTCGCTCACCTTTGGGTCACTCAGCAACGCGTGCGCCTGGCGCAGCAAAGATTGGTCTAACGGCTTCACGGGTCGAATTTTCCGCTTGTAATGATTTAGAAAGGCACGGATCACTTGCATGG
>CAWJOT010000025.1:0-38859 GCA_963844495.1 uncultured Pseudomonadota bacterium | reverse complement strand
CGTAGAGCAGGATCATCGGGATCAGCAGGGCGATCATCGAGACCGGATCGGGCGGCGTGACCAGCCCGGCCACGGCTGCCGCGCCGACGATGAAGTAGGTCCGAAATGTTTTCAGTTGCGCGATCGTCACGATGCCCATGCGTGCCAGAATGACGACCGCCACCGGCACCTCGAAGGCGACGCCAAAGGCGATGAACATGGTGATGACAAAGTCAAGATAGGCTTCGATGTCAGGGCTCACCGCCACCGACAGCGGCGCCATTCTCTGGATCGCCGGAAACGCCTGCCCGAACACGAAGAAATAGCAAAAAGCCGTGCCCAGGTAGAACAGGACGGTGCTGGCCATCACCAGCGGCAGCACCAGCTTCTTTTCGTGCTTGTACAGGCCCGGGGCCACGAAGGCCCAGACCTGGTACAGGATCCATGGCAGCGACAGCGCCACCGCCGCCAGCACCGAGACCTTGATCGGCACCAGAAACGGCGAGACCACGCCCACGGCGATCATGCGCGAACCCTCGGGCAGCGCCTTGACCAGCGGCATCGCCAGCAGGTCGTACAGTCTGGACGGTCCCGGGTAGACCAGCAGCACCATCAACACCGCAGCAATGCCGTAGATCGAGCGCAGCAGCCGGTCGCGCAGTTCAAACAGATGCTGGACGAATGGCTGCTCGGTGCCCGCGAGTTCGTCGTCGTTGGCGGGGTCACTCATGAGCCAAACCGGGTCGGACGAAAGCGCGCCACCCGTGCCGCACCCGACAAGGCGTGCATGCGCACGCCGCTGCGCGCCTTGTACCAGCGCGGGGTGGTACCCTGCTTGAGGCGCCATTTCTTGCCGGGGTGACGGTACGCGGGCAGGCTCACGGGCAGATCGACCGTCTGCGGCTGCGCCGCCAGCGTCGTCGCCTCGGTCCAGTTCTTGTCGAAATCGGCCGCGCTGGTCTGAATCGACTGCTCGACATCGCGCGCGGCGCCTTCCACTGTGTCCTTCATTTTCTTGAGCTCGTCGAGCTCCATCGAGCGGTTGACTTCGGACTTCACGTCCGCGACGTAGCGCCGGGCGCGCCCCATCAGGGCACCCACGGTGCGGGCCACACCGGGCAATTTCTCGGGGCCAATAACCAGCAGCGCAATCGCCCCGACAATGGCCAGCTTGGTGACCCCGATATCAATCACTTAGTGCTGCCGTCAGACCTTGGTCTTGGCTTCCACGTCGATGGTTTCCTTGGCCGCAGGCGCCGCTGTTCCCACCTGCTGCACAGGCCCCGGCGCCGCTGGGTCGGCTGGTTTTTCTGCGCCGTCACGCATGCCGTCCTTGAAGCCCTTGACCGCGCCACCAAGGTCGGAGCCGATGTTGCGCAGCTTCTTGGTGCCAAAGATCACCACGATGATGACCAGGAAAATAATCAGATGTGTCGTCGATAGTCCCATGCTTCACTCCTAGGCGATGACGCCAATTTTAGTCCGCAATACGTTTCGGGCTCAGCCTCTGAGCCAGGGCCGTGGTCCACCCATGACGTGGATGTGCAGATGCTGCACTTCCTGGCGCCCCTCGGCACCGGTGTTGCAAAGGATGCGAAACCCGCCCTGCGGATAGGGATTGCAGCCTTCCTGCAACGCCAGCTTGGGCGCCAGCGTCATCATGCGCCCAAGCAGCGCAGCGTGCTCGGCGCCGACCTGGGCCATGGAGGCAATGTGCGCCTTCGGAATCATCAGGAAGTGCACCGGCGCCCACGGGTGAATGTCGTGAAAGACAAAAATCTCCTCGTCTTCGTAGACCTTTTTGGACGGGATCGTGCCCGCGGCGATTTTGCAGAACAGGCAGTCCGGGTCGCTCGGCGAGTGGTCCTGGGTCATGCGGCGAACTCCATCGCCAGCCCCTGGTTCATGCGCACCAGACCGGTCACGATGCGGTACAGGAACCACAGCGAAATGATGCACCAGGCGATCCAGCCCGGAATGATAAACAGCAGCCACAGCGGCACCGTCACCAGATACAGCACCGCAGCAATGATCACGGTGCGAATCCGCCAGCGAAAATGCGATGCGTGCCAGGTGCCTTCGGCGTCGGGCCGCTTGACCATGTCGAGAATCAGCGCGGCAAGCAGCAGCACGGGGCCGAATTGCCCGCCGGGAATCAGCGCGCCCACGGCGACGATCAGGTGCAGGATGTAGCTGATCGTGCCCACCGTGTTGAGCGACTGCAGGCGCAGCAAATGGGCCTGATCGGGGTTGGCTGGCGCCGGGTCGGAAAAGTCTTGCGTCACTTGCTTTCTCCTTCACGCGCCAACACCTTGCGCAACGCTTTTTCTTCCAGGCCGCTGACGCCGACCCGGCGCTCGAGCTCAGTGAGCACGTCGGCCGGACTCAGCCCGTAATGCGCCAGCGCAATCATGCAGTGAAACCACAGGTCGGCCATTTCATTGACGACCTTGGCCGTGTCGGCGCCAAAATCGGCGTCCTTGGCGGCCATCACAACTTCGGTGGCCTCTTCGCCGATTTTCTTCAGAAACGCATCCGGCCCCTTGTGCAGCAGGCGCGCAACGTAGCTGGCGTCCGGGTCGCCGCCGTTTTGCGGCAGGCGGCTCTCGATCACGCGCGCCAGGGCGGCCAGGGAATCGGGGGCGGTCAAATTGGAAGCCATGGTCTGCTACTTGTAGATGGTGGCCGGATCTTTCAAGACCGGGTCGGTGATTTCCCAAGCGCCATTGTCCAACAAGCTGTAAAAGCAGCTGTGGCGTCCGGTGTGGCAGGCGATGGCATCCGGGTCCCCGATCTGCACCACCTTGAGCAGAATCACGTCGCGATCGCAGTCCAGGCGAATCTCCTGCACGGTCTGCACGTGGCCCGACTCCTCACCCTTGAACCACAATTTGCCGCGCGAGCGGCTGAAATACACGGCGCGCCCGAGCTCGGCAGTTTTTTGCAGCGCCTCGCGGTTCATCCAGGCGAACATCAGCACGTCGTTGCTGCCGACCTCCTGCGCGATCACCGGCACCAGGCCCTGGGCGTCCCACTTGATGTCATTGAGCCAGTTCATGACGGCATTGTCGTTGATCTTCGCTTGCTACTGAATTCATAGCTGCCTGCGCAGTCTGGACAGGCGTTACAGGCAAAATTGCACTACATCCGCACCGCAATGCCGCGCTCGGCGAGTCGCGCCTTGGCCTGCGCCACGGTGAACTCGCCGTAGTGAAAGATGCTCGCTGCCAGCACCGCGTCAGCGCCGCCCAGCACGATGCCATCGACCAGATGGTCGAGCGTACCGACACCGCCCGAGGCAATCACCGGCACGCTCACGGCGTCGCTGATGGCACGCGTGAGCTCCAGATCGAAACCCGCCTTGGTGCCGTCGCGATCCATGCTGGTGAGCAGGATTTCACCGGCGCCACGCTGCGCCATTTCCTTGGCCCACGCCAGCGCGTCCAGGCCGGTGTTGTTGCGCCCGCCGTGGCTGTAGACGTCCCAGCCCGCGCCCACCGGCAGCCCCTGCGCGTTCAGACGCGTGGCTTGCTCGGGCGAGCGACGCTTGGCGTCAATGGCAACCACGATGCACTGGGCGCCGTACTTGCGCGAGGCGTCGGAGATCACCTGCGGGTTGGCGATGGCGGCCGAATTGAAACTGGTCTTGTCCGCGCCCGCGTTGAGCAAGCGGCGCACATCGTCGACCGTGCGCACCCCGCCACCGACGGTAAGAGGGATGAAAACCTGACTGGCCACGGCCTCGATGATGTGCAGGATCACGTCGCGCGCATCGCTGGTGGCGGTGATGTCGAGAAAGGTGAGCTCGTCGGCACCCTGCTCGTTGTAACGCGCGGCAATCTCGACCGGATCCCCTGCGTCGCGCAACTCGACAAAATTGACGCCCTTGACCACCCTCCCCCCAGTCACATCCAGGCACGGAATGATGCGTTTAGCGAGCACTATTGAGACGTCCGCAAATCATGGCAATACCGACCGTCATTGCGAGCGTAGCGTGGCAATCCATGTCTTTGATTGGCGACGATGGATTGCCGCGTCGCTGCGCTCCTCGCAATGACAATCGCATGGCAGCAACGGCTGTCGCGAATTCCGCAAACGTCAAGAGAATCATCCGTTTAGCTCATCGGCGCGCCGCTGTGCGGTGGCAAAGTCGAGGTCGCCGCTGTAGATGGCGCGCCCACAAATCACGCCTTCAATGCCTTCGTCCTCGACCGCACACAGCGCTTCGATGTCGGCAATGCTGGAGAGACCGCCCGAGGCGATCACCGGGATGGTCAGCGCTTGCGCGAGCTTGACCGTGGCCTCGACATTGATGCCGCTGAGCATGCCGTCGCGCCCGATGTCGGTGTAGATGATGGATTCGACGCCAAAGTCCTCGAACTTCTTGCCCAGGTCGACGACGTCGTGGCGCGTGAGCTTGCTCCAGCCGTCGGTGGCGACCTTGCCATCGCGCGCATCGAGGCCCACAACAATGTGCCCGCCAAAGGCGGTGCAGGCGTCCTGCAAAAAGCCCGGGTTGCGAATGGCGGCGGTGCCAATGATGACGTAACGCAGACCGGCATCAAGGTAC
The DNA here is from genome assembly GCA_963844495.1 of uncultured Pseudomonadota bacterium. Classification (GTDB taxonomy): domain Bacteria; phylum Pseudomonadota; class Gammaproteobacteria; order Burkholderiales; family Burkholderiaceae_C; genus Rhodoferax. Next base: position 34,310 of record CAWJOT010000025.1, on the reverse strand, counting down.
GTTTCGATCGTGTCGAGATCGCGAATACCGCCACCGAGCTGGACGTCGACCGCACTGCCGACCTCTTTAAGAATCTTGCGGATCACCTTCTCGTTGAGCGGATGCCCGGCGAACGCGCCGTTCAGGTCGACCAGATGCAGGCGCCGCGCGCCCAGCGCAATCCACTGGCTGGCCATCTGCAGCGGGTCCTCGGAGAAGATGGTGGATTGTTTCATGTCGCCCTGTTTGAGGCGAACGCAGTGGCCGTCTTTGAGGTCAATGGCAGGAATTAAAAGCATGATGCTTCAGGGCTGATGAGAAAGGGAGGCCGCGTGATGCTCGCGGCAAGCATGGGGCTCATGGATTCCAGTGAAGGAAATTTCGGTACAGCGACAGACCGTGATCGGCACTCTTTTCGGGATGAAATTGGGTGGCGAAAATATTATCGCGCGCAATCGCCGAGCTAAAGCGCGCACCGTACTCGGTCTCGCCCACGCTGTGGCGCGCAACAGACGGTCGGGCATAGAAACTGTGCACGAAGTAGAAATAGCTGCCATCGGGCACGTCGCCCCAGACGGGATGCGTCCGACCTCCATGATCGTTGCGCCAGACCTGGTTCCAGCCCATCTGCGGCACCTTGTAGCGACTGCCGTCGCCTTGCAGGCGCCCGGCCAGTTCGAACTTGAGCACCTCGCCGGGAATCAGGCCGAGTCCGGCGGTGTCGCCCTCGGCACTGTGATCCAGCAGCATTTGCATGCCGATGCACACGCCAAACAGGGGTTTGTTGGCGGCGGCTTCGAGCACGCTCCCGAGCAGGCCGCAGGCGCGCAGCTCGCGCATGCAGTCGGGCATCGCGCCCTGCCCGGGCAGGACCACGCGCTCGGCGCTGCGCACCTGCTGCGGGTCGGCGGTGACGATCACCTCGTGCCCAGTCTGTGCGGCCACGGCCTGCAACGCCTGCGACACCGAGCGCAAATTGCCCATGCCGTAATCGACCACCGCCACGGTTTTGTCGCGGCCCCGTTTTGCTACTGAATTCATAGCTACCTACGCACTATCGATAAGCTCTACAGGCCGAAAAGGCTCATTTTTCTAGAGCGATCCCTTGGTTGACGGGATGGCGTTGGCGGCACGCGGGTCGCGCTCGAGCGCGTCGCGCAGCGCGCGGGCGAAGGCTTTGAACACCGATTCGGCCTGATGGTGCGCGTTGTCGCCGCGCAGGTTGTCAATGTGCAGCGTGACGAAAGCGTGATTGACGAAACCCTGGAAGAATTCGAACGCCAGTTGGCTGTCAAAGCTGCCGATCATGCCGCTCTTGAACGCCACGTTCATGATCAAGCCGGGACGACCCGAAAGGTCAACGATCACCCTTGAGAGTGCCTCGTCCAGCGGCACGTAAGCGTGACCGTAGCGACGCACGCCCTTCTTGTCGCCTGCGGCCTGGTGCAGCGCCTGACCGAAGGCAATCCCGACGTCTTCGACCGTATGGTGACCGTCGATGTGCAGGTCGCCCTTGGCCTCAATCTCCAGGTCAATCGTTGCATGCCGCGCAATCTGCTCGAGCATGTGGTCAAAAAAACCAATGCCGGTGTGCACTCTGGCCTGACCGCTGCCATCGAGGTTGAGCCGGACCGTGATTTGCGTCTCGGCGGTGTTGCGACTGACTTCGGCGGTACGTTCATTCATGATGCTATTGTCGGTGCTGATGCACCAGGGGGGCTAAAGACTTTCCTTCAGGGCAGCGAGCATTTTCTGGTTTTCGTCGGCTGTTCCCACTGTAATGCGCAGGCAGTTGGCAAGCAACGGGTGCAGGGTGGAGACATTCTTGACCAGCACCTTGCGCGCTTTCATGCCATCGAAGGCCTGCCGCGCATCGGGTACGCGCAACAGGATCATGTTGGCCTCGCTCTTGAACGCCGTAACCCCTGGCAGCGCCGCCAACGCTTCCAAAATAATAGCACGCTGTGCTCGCAGATCAAGGGCCTGCGCCGAAAAAACCTCGGCGTTCTCGATCGCGAACAGGGCGCACTCGCAGTTCAGAACGCTGACGTTGTAGGGCGGGCGCACCTTGTCGATCTGCGCAATCAGCGCCGTCGGCCCGATCATGTAACCCAGACGCACACCGGCCAGGCCGAACTTGGACAGCGTGCGCAGCAGCAGCACGTGCTTGTGGCGCGAGAGCCGGTCGATGTAGCTCCTGCTGGCGAACGGCTGGTACGCTTCATCGATCACGACCAGACCGCCGTGCGCGCCGACGGCGTCAATGATGTTCTCGATCGCCGTGTCGTCCCACAAATTGGCGGTCGGATTGTTCGGGTATGCCAGATAGGTGATGGTCGGGCGGTGTTGCGCAACCGCTGCGAGCATCGCGGCTTCGTCGAGTTCAAAGTCGGCGCTTAGGGGCACGCCATGAAACGCCAGGCCCTGCAGGGCCGCACTCATGGCGTACATCACAAAGCCGGGCACCGGCGCCAGGATGCTCGCCCCGGGCACGTCGCAGGCCATGGCCAGCAGGCTGATCAACTCGTCCGAACCGTTGCCCAGCATGATCTCGCAACCGGCGGGCATTCCTGCGTAAGCAGCGAGCGCATGGCGCAAGTCGTTGACCCGCGCTCCTGGGTAACGATTGATCGCAAGCGAGCCCAAGCGCTGGCCCAGCGCAGCCTGCAACGCCGCTGGCAGCCGGTGCGGGTTCTCCATCGCGTCAAGTTTGACCATGCCAGCGGAGGGCTGGATCGCATAGGCGTGCATCGACTCGATGTCCTGGCGAAAAGGGGACCGAACCGGCGGGCTTGTCAGGTTGCTCACCCGCGCAGTTTACATGCGCCGAACGGTCACTCCACGCGTCTGGTCACAAGCTCGGTCGGGCGTATCGCCCGCTGGCGCCGCGCCAGCCACGGCCAACCCCAGCGAAACCGCGTCAGTCTGACGTACAGCAACTCATAGGCCAGCACGAAAAGCAGCAGGCCCAGCACCAGCATGAGTGTGTTGTCGTAGAAGGTCATTGCCCAAATCGCAGACGGCACCGTCAGCGGCCAGGTCAACGCACCGGTGATGGAATTGCGCAGCAAATTCGTGGCGCGCGGAAACAGCCGACGGACCAGGCGGCGCTTGAGCAGGCTATGCAGGTGCAGCCGATCGGGTTGCCCGACCAGCGAATGGCGTCGCCTGCGTCGCACCATACTAAAGAGCACCTCGACCACCGGGTAAGCACAGATCAGCAGCGGGCACCAGGCCGACACCTCGGTATGACGGTGCAGCAGCAACACCGCAACCCAGGCCACGCCAAAACCCACGAAATAGGCACCGCCGTCACCCAGGAATAATTTGCCAAGCGGCCAGTTCACCAGCAGAAAGCCCGCGACCGAGGCGGCCAGAATCAGGCAGACGTGACCCAACTGCGCATCGCCCAGGGACACGCTGAGCAGCCCCAAGGCGGTGAGAATGATCAGCGCGACGCCCGCAGCCAAGCCGTTGAAACCGTCAATGATGTTGAGTGCGTTGGCCACGCCGCTCACTGCGACCGCTGTAAATAGCACGGCAACAGGCGCCCAGGCCAGCAGCGCGTCGACACCCGGTATGTGGACATGTGTAATCCAAATGCCGGTAACAAACCAGCCCAGCAGACCGCTGCCCAGGGTCGCGAACAGTCGCTTGGCCACGCTGACACGCTTGGTCAGGTCCTCCAGCAAGCCAAAAGCAAAGGCTAGCGCCCCGGCCAGGACGATAGCCTGCAGCATGTGACGCGACTCGCCAGCAGAGAGCAGCGTACCGAGCAAAACACCACAGACAATCGCGATGCCCCCGATGCGCGGTGTCGGTTCGGTATGAAAGCGCTGCACACCAAAGGTGGAATCCATCGACAGGGGGCCGTGCAGTTCTTTGGTCAAAACCAGCAGCACGGCAACAAACAACGCGGCCAAGCCGGCTGCCCACGCAGCCAATGGCCAACTGTATTGAACGAGTTCCATGATCCATCCCCTAACGTTCTTCCTGCTCGCGACTCACGGCGCGCCTTCTGCGAGGCGTCGTCCGCCGGGTTACCGTCACCGTAGCCAAGAAAGCCCCTGTGGCCGACCGGTCTGCCAGCGTCGGAAACACACGCAAGTGTATTCGAAATACACTCTGCTTCAAACCAGCGAAAAACCGGCAACGGCGAAAGGTTGGCGTACGCATGGCAGGGCCATGGACGTCGACAGCACCATCAACCTGTGCGGAATATGAGCGATGTTATTTGAAATGACGGATCGACCTTGAGCAAAAAAGTCTTTATCAAGACCTTTGGCTGCCAGATGAACGAGTATGACTCGGACAAGATCGTCGATGTGCTGCGCGCCGACCAGGGCTATGAGCCGACCGACAACATCGACGCGGCCGACCTGATTGTGTTCAACACCTGCTCGGTGCGGGAGAAGGCGCAGGAGAAGGTATTTTCCGATCTTGGGCGGGTCAGACATCTCAAGAAGAAGGGCGTTCTGATTGGCGTCGGGGGCTGCGTGGCCAGCCAGGAAGGTGCGGCGATCGTCGAGCGCGCACCTTATGTCGACGTCGTATTTGGTCCGCAAACACTGCATCGCCTGCCGAGCCTGCTGGCGCAATGTCGAACCGAGGGTCGTTCGCAAGTCGACATCAGTTTTCCGGAAATCGAGAAGTTTGATCACCTGCCGCCGGCGCGCGCGAACGGTGGCGCGGCCTTTGTCAGCATCATGGAGGGCTGCTCGAAGTATTGCAGTTATTGCGTCGTTCCCTATACCCGCGGCGAGGAAGTGTCGCGTCCATTCGAAGACGTGCTGCTCGAGGTCGCCGCGCTGGCCGATCAGGGCGTCAGGGAGGTCACCCTGCTGGGGCAAAATGTCAACGCCTGGCGCGCGCCCATGGGTCAGACCAGCGAAGTGGCCGACTTCGCGACTTTGCTCGAGCACGTTGCCAGGATTGATGGCGTCGAGCGGCTACGCTATACCACCAGCCACCCCAACGAGTTCACACCGGCGCTCATCAGGGCGTACGAGATGAATTCCGAAGCTGGCAAGTCACCTGCATCTGCCCGTTCAACACGGCAGCGATCGAATCCTCGCTGCGATGAAGCGTGGCTACACCGCAATGCAGTACAAGAGTACGGTACGCAAGCTGCGCGCGGTGCGCCCGAACCTGGCGCTTAGCAGTGACTTCATCGTCGGATTCCCGGGTGAAACGCAGGATGATTTCGACAAGTTGATGCGACTCATTGACGATGTCGGGTTTGACAATTCCTTCAGCTTTGTCTTCAGTCCGCGCCCTGGCACACCGGCGGCCAATCTGCACGACGACACGCCAGCAGCGCTCAAGCTGGAAAGGCTGCAACAGTTGCAAGGCGTGATCAACGCCAGCATGACGCGGATCAGCGAAAGCCGCATCGGCACGGTGCAACGCGTGCTGGTCGAGGGCACCTCCAGGCGCGACGCCGCCGAACTGAGCGGTCGCACTGAGTGCAACCGCGTTGTGAACTTTGTCGGGTCAGCGCAACTGATCGGGCAATTGATCGATGTGAAAATTACCGCAACGCGTTCCTACACGCTGCGCGGTGAAGTCGTGCCGCCGTAGCGACCAATTCAAAACGGCATCCGGGGCATGCCCTTGGCGCCGCTCATGCGCTTCATCATCTTCATCATGCCTGCGCCCTTCATCTTCTTCATCATGTCCTGCATTTGCTCGAACTCCTTGAGCATGCGGTTGACCTCCTGCACCTGCACGCCGGCCCCGGTCGCGATGCGCCGCTTGCGCGTGGCTTTGATGAGTTCGGGCTTGCGCCGCTCCAGCAGGGTCATGCTGTGAATGATGCCCTGCTTGCGCGCAATGTCCTTTTCGGCGCGACCCATGTCCAGCTGATCGGCTTTGGCCGCGATCGACGCCGGCATTTTGTCCATCAGGCTCGAGAGTCCGCCCATCTGTTTCATTTGCTGAATTTGCGCCAGAAAGTCGTTCAGGTCGAAGCCGACGCCGCTCTTGACCTTGGCAGCGAGCTTTTTCGCCGAGGCGATATCCACGCCCGCCGCTCACCTGCTCGACCAGAGCGAGAATGTCGCCCATGCCAAGAATGCGTCCGGCGTGGCGCTGGGCGTCAAAGACTTCGAGCCCATCCATTTTTTCGCTGGTGCCGGCAAACTTGATCGGCGCCCCGGTGACCTGGCGCACGGACAGTGCGGCGCCGCCGCGTGAGTCTCCGTCGAGTTTGGTCAAGATGATGCCGGTCAATGGCAGCACGTCGCGGAAGGCCTTGGCGGTATTGACCGCGTCCTGGCCCTGCATGGCATCGACGACAAACAGCGTTTCCACCGGATTGAGAACGGCGTGCAACTCCTTGATTTCGCGCATCAGCGTCTCGTCAATGGCCAGCCGGCCGGCCGTATCGACAATCAGCACATCAAAGAAATGTTTGCGCGCATAGTCCAACGCGGCCAGCGCAATGGCGACCGGCTTCTGGTCCGAAGTGCTGGCAAACCATTGCGCCCCGGCCTGCGCGGTCACCGTCTTCAATTGCTCGATGGCGGCGGGACGGTACACGTCGCCCGACACCGTCAACACCTTCTTCCTGCGCTTTTCGATCAAGTGCTTGGCCAGCTTGGCTGTCGTCGTCGTCTTGCCAGCGCCCTGCAAACCCGCCATCAGGATGACCGCCGGGGGCTGTGCCGCCAGATTGATGTCGCTGACCCCCTCGCCCATCGTCGCGATCAGTTCCTTGTTGACAATACTCACCAACGCCTGCCCGGGAGACAGCGAGCCCAGCACGTCCTGGCCCAGCGCTTTTTCCCGCACCCTGGCGATGAAATCTCGCACCACAGGCAGCGCCACGTCGGCCTCGAGCAGCGCCAGACGAACTTCGCGCAGCATGTCCGCGACATTGCTCTCGGTGATGCGTGCCTGGCCCCGAACTTCTTTGATGAGGCGAGACAACTTGTCGGCGAGAACGGAGGCCATAGGGGGTATCGGGTTGAACACAGCCGAAATCGGATTCAGGCTGGAATTGGCAAAATGCAAAGGGCTAAACTGTAGGCATGATTTTAGCCAGTGCTTCTCCGGTTGGTTTGACCTTGGCCATTGCCGCTGCCTTGGCCTATTCGATCTCGGGGATGGGCGCGGTCCGACTTGGCGCGAGGGCGGCCCGGATAACCGTTTGGTTGGCCTGGTTGCTGCACGGGTTGTTACTCGGATCAAGCCTGTTTGGAGCGGAGCTCAGATTTGGATTTGCCCCGGCCCTTTCCGTCACTGCCTGGATGATTGCCGGCGTCTATGCTGTCGAGAGTCACCTGTACCCTCTGCTGGAGACGCGCTGGACCCTTTCGGCCCTGGGCGCGGGTGCGGTGCTGCTCGGTGCGCTGTTTCCCGGCAATTTGCTGCACCCCAGCGCGTCAGTCTGGTTGCCGCTGCACTGGGCTCTTGGCATCGCATCGTATGGGCTGTTTGGCGCTGCAGTGGTGCACGCGTGGTTCATGACACGGGCTGAGGAACGCTTTCGGTTGGCAACTGATCCGCACAGCGGCATGCCGCTGCTGACGATGGAGCGGTTAACCTTCAGGTTTGTCAGCGTCGGCTTTGTCCTGCTCTCGGCCACGCTGCTGGTCGGGCTGCTGTTCGAGACTCGGCTCTACGGATCGAACAAGGGGCTGAAGCTCGATCATAAGACAGCATTTTCGATATTGTCATGGCTGACATTTGCCGTGCTATTGGTCGGCCGGGCCCGTCTGGGATGGCGTGGCAAGCGCGCGATCCGAGTCCTGTACATGGGCTCGGGTTTGTTGTTGCTCGCGTACGTGGGGTCACGCTTCGTGCTGGAGATCGTTTTGGGACGTTCAACATGAGGTGGCTGCTGGTTCTATTCGCGATCCTGATCGGAATCTGGCTGTGGCGCTCGGCCAGGCAGACCAAGGGCGGCCATCGGCGGTCGGGCACAGTCGCGCCGGATCCACAGCAAATGATCGGCTGTGCGCTGTGTTCGGTGCACATCCCCGCAGCTGAAGCCGTCCGGGGAAGGATGGGCGCCTACTGCTGTGCCGAACACCGCAATCGCGCGGAGCCTTGAATGGAGTCGAAACCGGACAAGCACTTATGGTTCGGTCCGTCGTTTCTTGAACCTGCCGCCGGGTCGACCGACCAGCCCCAGGAATACGAGCGGTTATGGCGCGGATTCATGACCGCGCGCGTCATGCTCGGGCTGGTGCTGTTGCTGCTGCAGGCAGTCATCTTTGCCCTCGGCCCGGTCCAGGATAAAACGCTGATCTTCATTTGCGGCGCCTATTTTGTGATCGCCCTGGGCTCCCGGATCGCCGCGCGTCCCGCTCGCCCTGGTCGGACATCGAGCTTTCAGTGGATTGCGACCACGGCAGTTGACATCCTGACCTTCGCCGCGTTGCAGGCGATCCACGGCTACAGCATCAACTACGCGCCTTTGTTTGCCCTGCCGATCCTGATGGCGTCCGTGCTGGGACCCCTGTTGATCGCCCTGGCCGCCGCCGCGAGCGTCACGCTGTTGTTGCTAGCGCACGCGGCATGGTCATCAATTCAGGTCCCGGCCGAGGCTGCCACCTTGTTCTTGCAGGCTGCGCTGACCGGGTTGGGTGGTTTCGCGATTTCTTTTCTTGCCAACCAGATCGCGTCACGTCTGGCCAAAGTCGAGCTTCGCGCCGAGCGCAGCCAACTCGCCGAGAGGGTTCAGCGCCAGGTCAACGAACTCGTGATTGAATCCATGACGGACGGGGTACTCGTCGTCGATCCCCAGTGCATTGTTCGCGCGGCCAATCCGGCGGCGCGCCAACTGCTGGGGGCCGAATGCGCCCTTGGAAGCGAGAGCTTTGACCTCACCGCCCTGGCCGGATGGCAAGGCTTGGTCGATCTGACGAAAATGAGCTTTTCAGGCAGGACCGCAGAAGCGGCAGACATCATGATTCGCCACCTCGGACAGGGCCCGCGGCGCCTGCAGGTGCGCACGCAGTTGGCGACCACACAGGGCGGCGTGGACGACCGGCTCTGTGTCATGTTCCTTCAGGATCAGCGCGAGCTGGAAGCGAGAATGCGCTCCGAAAAGCTCGCCAGCATGGGGCGCATGTCTGCCGCCGTCGCGCACGAAATTCGCAACCCGCTGGCAGCCATCGCGCAGGCCAACGCTTTGCTCGACGAAGACCTGGATCAACCCCGGCACCGGCAACTCACGCAGATGGTGCGGCAAAATGCCCAGCGCCTGGAGAGAATCGTCGAGGAAGTCCTCGATATCTCGCACGTGCATCGCCGCGAGCGCGCTTTGGCTGCGCCCGAGCTCCTCCTCAACGAAGCGATCGAGAGGATTTGCCGGGACTGGCGCGCCCAAACCGGAAGCGAACATTTGCTGCGCGTGGACCTCTCCTGCGAAGTGATCAGGCTACGATTTGAATCGGAGCATCTGCGCCGGATCCTGGTCAACCTGCTTGACAACGCGCGGCGCTACGCAAGTTCCCGGCCCGCGGCCATTCAGGTCTACGTCGGTCCGTCAACGCCGACGCAGGTTACGATGGGCGTTTGGAGCGACGGACCGCCCATGGATCATTCTGTGGAGCGTCACATGTTCGAGCCGTTCTTTTCGTCAGAAAGCCGCTCCAGCGGGCTGGGGCTCTATATATGCCGCCAGCTGTGCGAGGAACAGGACGCTTCCATTGTGTATTGCCGCTCGGCTCGCCTACTGGCCGGCGATGCAATCGACGGCAATGAATTTCTGGTGACATTCCAGTTGCTCCCGGGCAGCCCGAGCGCAAAATCCGCTCCGGTGGCAACCGCACCATGACGACCGGCGCTTTACCCGGTCAGACCAGGGTTCTGGTCGTCGACGACGAGCCCGACCTGCGCAAGCTCTACGAACTCTCGCTGTTGCGTGAGGGCTATGCAGTGGACACCGCCGAAAGTCTGGCCCAAGCTGACGCCCTTCTGATGGACGGGGAGTTCGACGTAGTCATCACCGATATGCGCCTGCCTGATGGTCTTGGCATGGAATTGATACGCAAGATCAAGGCGCTGCATCGCCGGGAATACTGCGTCGTTATCACCGCCTACGGATCGGCTGAAAATGCGGTGGAATCACTCAAGGCTGGCGCGTTCGACTACCTGACCAAGCCGGTCGATCTCAAACAATTTCGCATGGTCATCGGGTCGGCGGTTCAGGAATCCAAAGCCCACGCGGCAACGAGCGGACCACCGCTGCCACAACCGGCCGGCGCGGGCGAGGCGGCCTTGCAGCGCATTGTCGGGCAGTCATCGGCAATGCGCGGCGTCAAGGAGCGCATCGTCCGGGTGGCACGCAGCATGGCTCCGATTCTCGTCACTGGCGAGTCCGGAACCGGGAAGGAACTGGTCGCCAACGCGATCCACGCCAACAGTCACCGGGCTGATCGTCCCTGGGTCGCGGTGAACTGCGGTGCCATTCCCGAGAACTTGCTGGAAACCGAATTTTTTGGTGCCAAGAAGGGTGCCTATACAGGCTCCACGCAGGACCGTAATGGTTTTTTCCAGGCCGCCAGCGGCGGCACCCTGTTTCTTGACGAGATTGGGGATCTGCCGCTGACCATGCAGTCGAAGCTGCTTCGGGCGATTCAGGAACGGCGTATCCGCCCGATCGGGTCGCCGCAGGAAGAACCCGTCAACGTGCGCATTGTGAGCGCAACCAACAAGGATCTGGCGCTTGAGGTGCAGGCGGGTCGCTTCCGCCAGGACTTGTATTACCGTCTGAACGTCATTCAAATTGAAATTCCACCCCTGCGTGACCGCCGTGACGACCTGCCTGCACTGTGCGCGAGCCTGTTGCGAAGAATCGCGCTCGAAAGCGGCATGGCCGTTCCCGCCTTGCCATCAGCGGTGCTGGAGCAACTGCGGCGCGAGCCCTTGCATGGCAATGTGCGCGAGCTCGAAAACCTGCTGCACCGCGCGATCGCGCTCAGTGACGGAAACGGTTTGCAGATTGAGTCGACTGCTCAAATTCCCGCACTGGCTTGGGACGACGGCGTTAAGGAAGCGGGCATCGACAGCGCGACCGGCGACGAGTCGTCCATTCCCGACGATTTGCAACGGCATCTTGACCAGACAGAGCGTGAAATCCTGATTCGGGCGTTGCGCGAAACAGGATTCAATCGAACCGCAGCGGCGGCCAGACTTGGGTTGAGCTTGCGCCAAATGCGTTATCGCATCACACGGCTGGGCATTGAGGCACCGAACAGCCATGGCGATCCACCGGATGAACCCGTCTGACCAGGACGTCTTCGTCCCGCACTGGATCGATGGCTGGTATCGATTCGCCGCCCGGACGGTCTCCTCACCCAATTTCGGTCCGCGGCCACCCGGTACCGAGCCTGACTTGATCGTCTTGCATTGCATCAGCCTGCCACCTGGTCGTTACGGTGGCAACGCGGTACAACGTCTGTTTACCAATCAACTCGACTGGAATGAGCACCCTTACTTCAAGAGCATCGAGGCCGCGCGCGTGTCCTCCCATTTTTACATCCGTCGCCACGGAGAGTTGCAGCAATTCGTCAGCAGCGACGATCGCGCGTGGCACGCTGGCGTCTCGAGCTACGACGGCCGCGACAACTGCAACGATCATTCGATCGGCATCGAGCTCGAGGGACAGGTTGGCGAGCATTTTGAAAGCGACCAATATGAAACGCTCGCGGGCTTGTGTGCAGCCCTGCTGCAACGATACCGGATCGCGCATATCGTCGGGCACGAACACATCGCCGCAGGCCGCAAGCAGGACCCTGGCTGCGGCTTTTCCTGGACGCGTTTGCAAAAGTCATTGGGTCTGCCGCCTGCATGCTTTCCTGCGGGCGTCTTGCTGTCACCCGAAAATGGTGGGAGCGCGATCGAAAACAATGACACACTGCCGGTACCGGTCGACACCCTACCCGTAGTGCCGAATGAGCCACCCAAACACCATCCATAGCGTTTTTCCCTTACAATGCCTTTTCCATCATCAGCCTAGACAAGTTGTTTTGAAACACGGCACTGTGCATGAATTGATCTGTGGCAGCGCGAAAGCGTCGCTCCGCAACAAGGCATTTCACCCTCGACATTCTGGTTTTGATCGTGACCAGCAACGGTTCGGTTCCTGTCGTGGATGGATTTCCCGCGGCGCGCGATGCGATGTTGCAACACAACACTTGTCGACACATTGGGCCAGCGATGTGAACGAATACTTTTCAATTCATTTCACTGCTCACATAATCCGGTGACGGAATCACTTATGTTGAACTGGGACGAAGAAATTAGACTGTCTTTGCAATCGCAAACCCATCGCGGCGATACGACCGGCCGCCTGATGCAGCCACTCCGTCCGTCAAATCTTGCGCTCGTCCTTCAAGGCGAATCGGTCCCGCCCGCGGCGCCGATAGCCGGGTTCGACAAACAGCGCAGGTCCTTTCGCCAATGCCCGGTTGCGTATTGCGGAACTCAAATAGCTCATATGACAAGCAGAATTCCACAAACTGTCCGACGCGCCAAAGAGCGCGCAGATGGTGCGTGCTCCCGAGTTCATGGTGCTGGGATCGAACCCAACATCATGAATCGCTTCATGCCGTCCGACGTGCATGAAGTGCTCTTTGTAAATTGATCAAGGAGAAAATCATGGCAACTGCAAAAAAACCGGCCGCAAAGAAGGCCGTTCCCGCGAAGAAAGTAGCAGCGAAGAAAGCTGCGCCCGCAAAGAAAGCGGCACCTGCTAAGAAAGTAGCAGCCAAGAAAGTGGCCGCCAAAAAGGTAGCCCCGAAGAAAGCGGCTCCGAAGAAAGCGGCTCCGAAGAAAGCGGCTCCGAAGAAAGCGGCTCCGAAGAAAGCGGCTCCGAAGAAAGCGGCTCCGAAGAAAGCGGCTCCGAAGAAAGCGGCCCCGAAGAAAGCGGCTCCGAAGAAAGCGGCCCCGAAGAAAGCGGCCCCGAAGAAAGCGGCCCCGAAGAAAGCGGCCCCGAAGAAAGCGGCCCCGAAGAAAGCGGCCCCGAAGAAAGCGGCTCCAGCAAAGAAGGTCGCAGCAAAGAAAGTTGCAGCGAAAAAACCTGCTGCCAAGAAGCCCGTAGCCAAGAAGGCAGCCAAGAAGCCGGCGGCGAAGAAAGCCGCGAAGGCGCCCGCTGCCAAACCAGCGCCGGCACCGGTCGCCCCTGCTGCTCAAACAACCTTGAGCCCACAGGCGGCTTGGCCGTTCCCAACCGCTAGCAAACCCTAAACTGCAAACACAATGCAGGGTTAAGTCCGGTGCCCAAGGCATCGGACTTTTTTTACTCTAAAGCGAGCTGTCCGCGATCCACTGTGTAATTTTGCGGCCCCCGCTGCGCAATCTTCATGGCGCCCATCTGGTTACCAAGCGCTGCGCAACGCTCAAGCGACCAGCCACGCTCAAGACCGAACAACAATCCGCCACGGAAAGCATCGCCGCAGCCGGTCGGATCAACCGGCGCCTGCACGCGCAACGGGTCGACGTGCGCCTTGACCCCCGCCTCCCAAACCTCGCTGCCCTCAGCACCCAAGGTCACGATCAGGCCGCGCACCCGGCTTGAAATTTCCGCACAAGTCCAGCCTGTGCGCTGACTCAGCATCTTGCATTCATAGTCATTCACAGTCACCCAGCTCGCCAGACTGATCATTGCGCGCAGTTCTTCGCCCTCAAATCTCGGCAGTTGTTGGCCCGGATCGAAGACAAACGGAATCGCGCTCGCGGCGAGCTGCTGTGCATGCTGCCACATCGCCTCACGCCCATCCGGGGCGATGATTCCACATTTGATGTCAGCGCGCGCCGCAACCACCGACAGCGCAGCCGCATCCATGGCGCCAGGATGAAAGCCATTGATCTGGTTGTTGTCGCGGTCGGTGATGATCATCGCCTGGGCCGTGTAGGCATCGGGAACTGTCAGGACAAATTCGGTTGAAATGCCCAACGCCTGCAGTCGCTGCAAATAGGGTCCCCCATCGCTGCCGAGCGTGGCCATGGGCAGTGCGGTTCCACCCAGAAGATGCAAGGCGTAAGCAATGTTGCCGGCGCAACCACCAAAATCACGACGCAGCGACGGAACCAGAAACGACACGTTCAATATGTGCAACTGGTCGGGCAGAATCTGCTCCGCAAATCGCCCCTCAAAGTTCATGATGGTGTCGAATGCCAACGAGCCGCAAATGATGGATGCCATGATGATGAAGGGTTCAACCCGGATTCAGAGATAGAAGGCAAGCAGGCGATAGCCCGCCACCGGCTCGGTCAGTCGCTTGGCCTCGACCAACATGCCCAGCGTCACCGGCCATTCGGAGCCACCGTCAAGCGCGTCCGAAGTGGCACCAAGCTCGGACGGACGAAAGACGCGCCGCAGCAACGGCTTGTCCCGGGTGTCGGTCAGCGTGAGTTCAATCGACGGGACCGCCAAGGCAATCGCCGCCGTGTTCTTGACCGTAAACGTCAACCGGTAAGCGTCAGTTCCGATCTTGTTGAATGTGGCACTGTCGATCACGATCGACGCCTTCTGTTGTAGCGGCGAGAGTGAGCAATCAAAGGCGCCGCAAAACGCGAGCAGCCACGGCCTGAGTTCCGGCCCGATTACCGCCAGTCTGTTGCGCTCCTGAAACAGGATTTGTCCAACCAGACCCAGGAGCAACAGACAGCACAACAGGACCAGCATGATTCGAGTCAGCGGCTTGTGCCAGAAGGCGTCGTTGCGCGCCTGCCGTATGAAGGATACGTCAGCCCACGCTGCCGGTGCGTGCGCGCTGAGCAACGACTCGGCTTCGACACGTCTTTCAAGCCCCGACCCCGCGGCATCGTATGAAGACTGGTCGGCAACCTCGTCTTCGTGCGTCACAGGCCCGGGCACCGCCGACGCCGCCTCGCCATCTTCGAGGGCGGGTACCCCCGGCCCCTGCTGCAGTCTGGTATCTGGATCGACGTCCTGCGCCACGGCAAACTCGTCGCTCATTTCCTGCGACAGGTGCACCGAAGCGTCAAAAATCTCGTCGCAACGCCCGCATCGTACCCAGCCCTCGGAAATCCGAAGCTGGTCAGGCACCAGCTTGAACAAGGTCTGGCAAGCCGGGCAACGTGTCAACAGGCTCATACAACCGGAATTGTAGGGGCGCTACCGGATGGCGTCAGCGCGCAGCTGTCATGCACACCCATCCATCTTCTTCATCGATCGCAGCCAGCGCACAATATGGCGCGTATGCGGCCTGGAGTTCGTCCGTCTGTCGCACCAAAATCCCCGCCAGCACCAGCGAGCCGCCCGGCGCCACGCGCGACCACAAGAGCGGCGCCAGCACCTTCAGCGGAGTCGCCAGAATATTGGCCAGCACGGTTTGATAGACGCCCGTTACGATATCGGGTGAGCCCGCTCGCAGGTCGACCGCGTTGACCTGCGCGTTCAGACGAGTCGAAGCGACGGCGTCGGCATCAATGTCCACCGCGTCAATATCCGTGGCGCCATGCTTGGCCGCTCCAATGGCGAGAATGCCCGAACCACAACCGTAGTCAAGAACACGCCCAAGATCACCGCTCGCATCAGCTCGACCGGCAAGCCAGCGCAGACACATTCTTGTCGTTGGATGGGTACCGGTGCCAAACGCCAGCCCAGGATCGAGCCGGATGACCCTGCTCGCCTGCGCCGGTGGCTCGTGCCAGCTCGGAACGATCCAGAACGTTGGCGTGATCTGCACCGGGGCAAATTGCGATTGCGTCAGGCGAACCCAGTCTTGATCGGCAACTTCGCGCACCGACGGCCCAGCGCAGTCACAGAAGTAGACCTGCGCCTGCAATACCGCCAAAGCATCGCAGGCCAACGCTTGCGACGGGTACAGTGCACCAACCCGTGATCGTTGCCAGCCGCTCGGTGGCGCCACACCCGGCTCGCCGAACAATGCCTTTTCTGCGTCACTGCTGGCGTCGGCGTCCTCCACGCTGACACTGAGCGCATCGAGTGCTTCAAGTGCGTTGCAGACCCGTTCCACCCGGTGCGCCGGGCAGATCAGAGTCAATTCAAACATGGCAGGGCCCATTAGCGAGGGTGATTGCCCAGCCATTCTTCGAGGTAGTGAATGTTGGTTCCGCCTGCCATGAACTTGGCGTCCACCATCAGTTCGCGGTGCAGGGCAATATTGGTCTTGATCCCTTCGACCACCGTTTCGCCAAGTGCTGTGGTCATGCGTGCCAGAGCTTGCTCGCGGGTGTCTCCATGGACGACGATTTTGCCAATCATTGAATCATAGTTGGAGGGAACAACGTAATTCGTGTAAACGTGCGAGTCAACCCTGACCCCGGGTCCGCCAGGAGCGTGCCACATGGTCACGCGCCCGGGCGATGGCACAAACCGGTAGGGATCTTCCGCGTTCAGACGGCACTCGATGGCGCATCCGCGCAGTTGAATCTGGCGCTGCGTGAAGGGCAGCTTTTCGCCGGCTGCGACCATGATTTGAGTCTTGACGATGTCGACACCGGTGATCATTTCGGTGACCGGGTGCTCGACTTGCACCCGGGTATTCATTTCTATGAAATAAAACTCGCCGTCTTCATAAAGAAATTCAAAAGTCCCGGCACCACGGTAACCAATCTTCTTGCAAGCTGCCGCGCAGCGCTCCCCCAGACGCTCAATGAGCTTGCGCGCGATACCCGGTGCCGGTGCCTCTTCGATGATCTTTTGATGGCGGCGCTGCATTGAACAGTCACGCTCGCCGAGGTAAACCGCATTCTTGAACTTGTCGGCCAGAATCTGGATTTCGATATGCCTTGGGTTTTGCAGGAATTTTTCGAGGTAAACCGCCGGGTTGCCGAAGGCAGCGCCGGCCTCGGCCTTGGTCGTGGCCACCGCATTGATCAGCGCCGCCTCGGTATGCACAACGCGCATCCCGCGTCCACCCCCCCCCCCGGCGGCCTTGATGATCACCGGGTAGCCAACCGCGCGCGCCAGTCGCCGTACCTGCACCGGGTCGTCCGGCAATTCACCTTCGGAACCCGGTACGCATGGAACCCCGGCCTTGATCATGGCTTGCTTGGCTGCCACCTTGTCGCCCATCATGCGGATCGATTCTGGCGTCGGCCCGATAAACTGGAACCCGCTTTTCTCCACACGTTCGGCGAAATCAGCGTTTTCACTCAAAAAGCCATAGCCCGGATGGATCGCTTCGGCGTCGGTCACTTCGGCCGCAGAAATGATGGCCGGCATGTTCAGATAGCTTTGCGCCGATGGAGGCGGTCCGATACACACCGCCTCCTCCGCGAGCTTGATGTATTTGGCGTCGCGGTCGGCTTCTGAATAAACCATCACCGCCTTGATACCGAGCTCGCGACAGGCGCGTTGAATTCTCAGCGCAATCTCGCCCCGATTGGCGACCAGTATTTTCTTGAACATGGCAAGTGCGACCCGGCGCGTCAATCAACCACGAAGAGGGGCTGTCCGTATTCAACAGCCTGCCCATTGACGCACAGGATCTGCGTCACGACTCCGGCCTGATCCGTGTCAATCTCGTTGAGAATCTTCATAGCCTCAATGATGCAAACAGTTTGGCCCAGTTTGATACTGTCGCCAATCTCGACAAAGGCCTTGGCCCCGGGAGAGGCCGAGCGATAGAAAGTGCCTACCATGGGCGACTTCACAATATGACCGCTGCTCACCGCGGGCGCGGTCGGCGTCAAACCTGGCGCGACGTCGATGCTGCCAACGGCGGGGGTCGGCACCGGGACCGTGGTGTGCAAAGGGGCCGACGCCGAAGCTGAGGCACCCTTGACGATGCGGACCCGCCCCTCAGCTTCAGTGATCTCAAGCTCTGATACGTTTGATTCCGACACCAAATCTATCAGCGTCTTCAATTTTCTAAGATCCATGATATCTCCAACGATTATTATTTAAATAGCGTCTAATTTACGCTATTTTTATGTAAGTCCTGTTCGTCAATCTTAACTCAATGCGCTCCATGCCTTCAGATCAGCCCGCGTCAAAGGTCCCAGTTTGCGCTGCGAAATTTTCCCGTCGGACCCAAACACCGCGCTGAAGGGTAGAGACCCACTGAAATTTCCAAGAGACCGACTTATTTCTATGCCACTGAAGTTGGCGATCGCGACCGGAAATTGCACTGGGGCACGGGTCAGAAAGCGCCTTACCGGTTCAACTTTATCGACGGCCAATCCAAGAACTTGCCAACCTTTAGGTTCATTTTCTATAAAAAAGCTGCTTAATAACGGAAGTTCCTCGATGCACGGTGGGCACCAGGTCGCCCAGAAGTTAACCAGCAGCGGGCGCCCAAAAAGCGTTTTCGCTTGTAGTACGCCACCACTCGGGGTCTCGAACTCAAGTTTCCACCATCGGGTCTGATCAGCCTGCCACCGCAGCGCCGTGCGATAAGTCCGCCATGCCAAACCGGTACCGGCACCGGCAGCAGCACAGGCCGCGGCACCGAGCAGCCAGCGGCGTCGGTTGATGTTGGGCATGCGAACGATCCTCGTCGGCGGTGCGTCATCTTTCATGGCTGTCGATCATGCAGCAAACCCCGTACTGCGGCCAGATCGCCGCGCGGCGCACGGCCGGTGGCATCGGTACGCAAGGCGCCGCGCAGGTCGTGGTGATCATGGATGTGCAGATGTACGCCAACATCCTCGTTCAACTCGGTACAGAATGCATGCACGCTCAGAACGGGGACCGATGCGCCATGAAGACCGGAAACCATACGGGGCTCATAGGCCACATGATGGTCGATCAGGGCAATCTCTGCGGACTTGCAGTCGTCGCAAAACAGCTGGATATGAATGTCGGAGCGCCGAGTGGCCGTCCCATGCCACACCGACCCACTGAGGTAAGGCCGAAACGCTGACATCCGTTGCATCCATAGCAGCGCAAGGCGACGCAAAGCGAGCAGTTCGTCAGCCTGGGTCGACGCACAAAACAGCGCAATGTACTCGACCACGGCGCGTTCCACCAAATCGTTTGGTGGCAGGGCCGTGCGCGCGGGCAACCCCATTTCCCGCAGCGCGCGGCGCTTGGCCGGGCCGTACTCCAGGCCTTCTGCAACCACCATGCGGGCTGCGGTTTGCGCAATTTCTGAACCGAGTGCGTGCATGCCCGATATTCTGCGCCGCATTTCGTGGCCCGGACCCCACCTAGAATTAAGCCATGCACATTCACATTCTGGGTATTTGCGGCAGTTTCATGGGTGGTCTGGCGGCGCTGGCGCGCGAAGCAGGTCACCGGGTGACCGGTTGTGACAGCGGTGTATACCCTCCCATGAGTGATCAGCTCAGGGCGCTGGGCATCGAATTGATCGAGGGGTTTGGCGAGCAACAGCTGAGTCTGCGCCCGGACATGTTCGTGGTCGGCAATGTCGTCAGCCGGGCACGCCTGGCCGATGGCACACCCAGGTTCGCGCTGATGGAGGCGATTCTGGACGCTGGAATGCCTTACACCAGCGGCCCGCAGTGGCTCGCCGAAAATGTACTGCAGGGTCGACATGTGATCGCAGTGGCCGGCACCCACGGCAAGACGACGACAACGGCCATGATTGCCTGGATCCTCGAGTATGCCGGTCGGCACCCGGGTTTTCTGGTTGGCGGCGTGCCGCTGAACTTCGGCGTCTCGGCCAGGCTGGGTTCGCCCGCAACGCCTGCTTCGGTTGGCGTGGCACAGCAGGCCGGTGCCCGCGCGCTGTTCGTCATCGAAGCCGACGAGTACGACACCGCCTTTTTCGACAAGCGCAGCAAGTTCGTGCATTACCGCTCGCGCACTGCCGTGCTCAACAACCTCGAGTTTGACCACGCCGACATCTTTGATGACCTCGCCTCGATCGAGCGCCAGTTCCATCATCTGGTTCGGACCGTGCCGGGCGCGGGCGCACACGGATCGGGGCGGATCGTGGTCAACGCGCTGGACGAAAACCTCGCTCGCGTGCTGCGCGCGGGTTGCTGGAGCGAGACCCGAAGCTTCGGCGCTGCCGCGAGCGACTTCAGTGCTACCGGTGAACCTCACGAGTTCGACGTGCTCTATCATGGGCGTCCGGCCGGTCATGTGAAGTGGGCGCTCACAGGCGCTCACAACCAACTCAATGCTCTTGCAGCCATTGCAGCTGTCCAGCACGTAGGCGTCCCCATTGAGATGGCGGCCGCCGCCTTGGGGTTGTTCACAAACGTGAAAAGGCGTATGGAAGTTCGCGGGAGCGTGGCAACTCCAGATGGTCCGATCACCGTCTACGATGACTTTGCCCACCACCCTACCGCGATCCGCAGCACCATCGACGGGCTGCGCGGCAAGCTGGGACCCGCAGCGCGTATCCTGGCGGCATTCGAGCCGCGCTCCAACACGATGAAGCTCGGCACCATGAAGGCGCAACTACCGTGGAGCCTGGAGCACGCGGACCTTGCCTTTTGTCACAGTGCCGGTCTGGACTGGGACGCAGGCCAGGCTCTGGCCAGCATCGCCGACAAGACCCGGGTTGCCGATAACATCGATGAGTTGGTCGGGCAAATCGCAGCGCAGGCGCGCGGCGGTGACCACATTTTGTGCATGAGCAACGGCAGTTTTGGTGGCGTTCACCTCAAGCTGCTGCAGGCGCTCAAGCGCGCAAGCGACGCGCCGTGACTGCCTGCGCCAGCGCCGCGAGCACACGCACCGAGTCGTCCCAGCCCAGACACGCATCGGTGATGCTCTTGCCGTAGTGCAGCGCCCCGGCGCCATCCTTGCCCGGGGTAAATTTCTGAGCGCCAGCGTGCAAATGGCTTTCCACCATCAAGCCAAAGATACTGCGCGAGCCGCGCGCGAGTTGGCCGGCAATGTTTTGCGCCACTTCGAGTTGCTTTTCGTGCTGCTTGCCGCTGTTGGCGTGACTGCAATCGACCATCAGCCGCGCTGGCAACCGGGCATTTTCGAGCTCCCTGCAGGCGGCAGCGACGCTGGTCGCGTCATAGTTGGGCGTCTTGCCGCCGCGAAGAATCACGTGGCAATCCTGGTTGCCATTGGTCTGCACAATGGCGACCTGACCGTTCTTGTGAACCGACAGGAAATGATGCCCGCCGGCGGCGGCCTGGATGGCGTCCGTGGCGATTTTGATATTGCCATCGGTGCCATTCTTGAAACCAATCGGTGCGGACAGGCCAGAGGCCAACTCCCGGTGCACCTGGCTCTCGGTCGTGCGCGCGCCAATCGCCCCCCAGGAAATCAAGTCACCCAGGTACTGTGGAGAAATGACATCGAGAAACTCGCCGCCAGCAGGCAATCC
The DNA here is from genome assembly GCA_963844495.1 of uncultured Pseudomonadota bacterium. Classification (GTDB taxonomy): domain Bacteria; phylum Pseudomonadota; class Gammaproteobacteria; order Burkholderiales; family Burkholderiaceae_C; genus Rhodoferax. The sequence goes on along the minus strand of CAWJOT010000025.1, from coordinate 13,125 downwards.
CAGCCGATTGATTTCAACGAGTAACTGGCGCGCGATGCGCAGGCCTTCGTCGATCCTGAACGTCTCATCGAGGTACGGGTCGTTGATCAGTCCTTTCCAGCCAACGGTCGTGCGCGGTTTCTCGAAATAGACGCGCATGACGATTTCCAGCGTATCGGCAAACCGCTCGCGCTCGGGCATGAGGTGGCGCGCATAGTCAAGGGCAGCCGCCGGATCATGGATCGAGCACGGTCCAATAACGACGAGCAAACGGTCATCACGGCCGGTCATGATGGCATGGATGTTTTGCCGGGTCGCCGTAATCAGCGACTCGACCGGCGTCCCAACAATCGGGAAGAAGCGGATCAGATGCTCAGGCGGCGGCAGCACCGTGATATCGCGGATGCGCGCATCGTCGGTCTGGCTGGTGCGATCAATCGGGTGCGCGCTGGCGTTGGCAAGCCAGGACGCCGTAGTGTCGGCGCCAGCCCTGGGTTTCATGTTCTTCATGTTCAATTTCCTTAAGTGCTCGGTGTCAGAGGCAACGCCGCCGCTGCATGGGGTGCAAATTCATCGTCGTTCAAAGTCGTCAACACATAAAAAAACCGCCGTGGGTCGCGGCGGTTTTTGCAGAATCAGGACGTTTTATTCAGGTACGTTCAGAACTCTCTACCGCCGTGTGCGCTTGAGAACCAAAAATAGCCAACAAAAAAACCAACCGGATTCATGGCGTGAAATGTAGCACAGTCAAACGCCGGGGCTGGCCTCATGCCGTTCCGCCAACCGTCAGACCGTCGATGCGCAGCGTAGGCTGACCCACCCCCACCGGCACGCTTTGCCCCTCCTTGCCGCAGGTCCCGACACCGCTGTCGAGCTTCATGTCGTTGCCGATCATGCTCACGCGCTTGAGGCACTCGGGCCCGCTGCCGACCAGGGTGGCCCCCTTGACCGGATACAGAATCTTGCCGTTCTCAACCCAAAACGCCTCGCTGGCGGAGAAGACGAACTTGCCCGACGTGATATCGACCTGGCCACCGCCGAAATTCGTCGCATACAACCCGCGCTTGATGCTCGCGACGATTTCAGCTGGCGCCTTGTCGCCCCCGAGCATATAGGTGTTGGTCATGCGCGGCATCGGAATATGCGCATAACTTTCACGCCGCGCATTGCCGGTGGGCTTCACGCCCATCAGGCGCGCGTTCATCGCGTCTTGCATGTAGCCCTGCAAAATTCCGTCCTCGATCAGCACATTGCGCGCGCTGGCGTTGCCCTCGTCATCGACGTTGAGCGAGCCACGCCGATCGGCGAGGGTGCCGTCATCGAGCACCGTCACACCCTTGGCCGCAACACGTTGGCCCACCTTGCCACTGAAAGCGCTCGATCCCTTGCGGTTGAAGTCGCCCTCCAGACCATGACCGATGGCTTCGTGCAACAGTATGCCGGGCCAGCCGGGACCGAGCACCACCGTCATCTCGCCAGCCGGTGCCGCTCGCGCCTGCAAATTATTCAGTGCTGCCGCGACCGCTTCATCCACATAGCGGGCGATCATGGCGTCATCAAAATAGGCCAGTCCGAAACGCCCGCCGCCACCGGCCGAGCCAATTTCACGCCGCCCCTCGTACTCGACGATCACCGTCAGTGACAGGCGCACCAGCGGGCGTACGTCAGCCGCCAGCGTGCCGTCGGCGCGCGCCACCAGCACCACGTCGTACTCGGCGGCCAGACCGGCCATCACCTGCGCCACCCGGGTGTCCTTGGCGCGGGCCGCGCGCTCCACCTTTCCCAGCAGGGCCACCTTGGTGCTGCTGTCGAGTGTCGCAATCGGGTCAATGCCAGCATACAGGCTGCGCGACTGCGCTATCTTTTTGGTAGCTCCGCACGCCCGCCGCGTCTGCCCTGCAGCCGAAATGGTTCGCACGGTACGGGCCGCATCACGCAGCGAGGCGAGAGAAATGTCGTCGGAATAGGCAAACGCCGTCTTCTCGCCCGAGACCGCGCGCACGCCCACGCCTTGATCGATGCTGAAGGTGCCGGTCTTGACAATGCCTTCTTCCAGGCTCCAGCCCTCGGAGCGGGTGTACTGGAAGTACAAATCGGCCTCGTCGACCCGGTGCGCCTTGATCTCGCCAAGCACGTGCCACAGATGCGACTCATCGAGCGCAAAGGGAGTCAGCAACAAGGACTTGGCGATGGCCAGCCGTTCAATCGTCGGTTCGCGGGAAATCATCCGGGCATTCTAGGCGTGCCCAACCACTGCAGCAGCGCGCTGTCATCAAACCCCTCCAACCCGGCAGCGCTGCACTGAGCGAACCCGTCGCGCTCACGATTGCACCAGTCGCTTGGATTTGGCAATCGACATCAAAATGCCAAGTGCCATGCCCAGCGTCACCATGGCGGTGCCGCCGTAGCTGATGAACGGCAAAGGCACGCCGACCACCGGGACAATGCCGCTGACCATGCCCATGTTGACAAACGCATAAGTAAAGATGATCAGCGTGATCGAGCCTGCGAGCAGGCGCGAAAACAGCGTCGGCGCCTCCAGTGCAATGGCCAGCCCGCGCAACACCAGAAAGACGAAGCCGCCGATCAGCAGCAGGTTGCCAAAGAGCCCGAACTCTTCGGAAAATGCGGCGAAGATGAAGTCCGTCGTGCGCTCGGGAATGAATTCAAGGTGGGTCTGGGTTCCCTGCATGAAGCCCTTGCCCCAGAAGCCGCCCGAGCCAATCGCAATCATTCCCTGGATGATGTGAAAGCCCCGGCCCAGCGGATCCCGCGAGGGATCAAGCAGCGTGCAAATTCGTTGCTGCTGATAGTCGTGCAACAGCGGCCAGCGCATGCCGTCGGCGCAAAGTTGCGGCTCGAACCCCACCAGCAGGCCGACACCCAGCACTGCCAGCAACACCGGCGGCAGGATCAACTTCCAGGACAGTCCGGCGAAAAAGATGACCGACAATCCTGCCGAGAGCACCAGGATCGCCGTGCCCAGATCGGGCTGCTTGACGATCAATCCGATGGGCAGGGCCAACAAGGTGGCCGCTACCGCAAAGTCCAGGGGTCGCAGTTGGCCCTCGCGCTTCTGGAACCACCACGACAGCATCAGGGGCACGGCAATCTTCAGGATTTCGCTCGGTTGCACCGTGACGCCGAGGTTGAGCCAGCGCTGGGCTCCCTTCTTGGTGACACCAAAAACAGCCACCGCCACCAGCAGGCTCATGCCCAGCACATACAGCGGTACGGCCAGAGACATCAGACGCTGCGGAGGAATCTGTGCCACCAAAAACATGATGCCCGCTGCCAGCAGCATGTTGCGTGCATGATCCTCAAAGCGGCTGCCGTGGTCGTACCCGGACGAATACATGGTCAGCAAGCCCGCGGCCCCCAACACCAGCGCCGCCAAGGCCAGCGGGCCGTCAAAGCCGAGCAGCCACGGCATCAGGCGTCGCCACAAAGAAGGAGTTTCAAACACGTCTGCCATGAGAGCCGATTATCATCGCCCGCATGAACGCCGAGCCCACGCCGCAAGCCACCACACACCTGCTGTATCTGCACGGCTTTCGCTCCTCCCCGCAATCGGCCAAAGCCAGGGCCATGGCCAGGCACATCGCCAAGCGCGCGCCGAGCATTCACTGGTGGTGCCCGCAACTGCCGCCGTCCCCGCGCGCGGCGATGCACCTAGTGCTGGCGGGCACCGCGGATTGGCCGCGGCACTCGATGGCGGTGATCGGCTCCTCGCTGGGCGGCTTCTACGCCACTTGGGTGGCCGAACAAACCGGCTGCCGCTCGGTGCTGCTGAACCCGGCGGTGAACCCGGCGCGCGACCTGCAGAAATACATTGGCGAGCAAACAAGCTGGCACGACCCGGCCGAGCGCTTCTTCTTCGAACCCGGGTTCGTACAGGAATTGCGCGAACTCACGCCCGACAAGCCGTGGCAGAGCGGTTCGCGCCTGGCCATCATCGCCAAGGGCGACGAACTGCTCGACTGGCGCGAAATGCACGCGCGCCACGCGCTGGCCCGCGTGCTGCTGCTCGAAGGTGGAGATCACGCACTGAGCGATTTCGCAACGCATCTGCCGACGATCATGTCCTTTCTTGGATGGCCCTGAGCGCACGCGCACCGGACCCGCCTCCGACCTTGCTTTTGCTGGGACAATGGCACCCATGTTTTTATTGTTTGAAGAAGCGGGCAAGTTGCTGGCCGCTCGGGTGCTCTCCGAAGCCGCGGCCTCGGCGCAGGTCGAGCTCGACAGCGGGAAACGGCTCAAGGTAAAAACCCAGAGCATCCTGATGCGCTTTGAGCAACCGGAACCGGCCCGGTTGCTCGGCGCTGCGCAGGCCCTTGCGCCGACCATTGAACTCGATCTGGCCTGGGAATTCTCGCCGAGCGACGAATTCGGTTTTGCCGCCCTGGCCAGGGAATATTTCGCCGCGCCCTCGCGCGAGGCATCGGTGGAGCAGCAAGCGGGCATGCTGATGCGCCTGCTCGAGGCACCCCACTATTTTCGCCGCGCCGGCAAAGGGCGCTTTCGCAAGGCCAGCGCCGACGTATTGGCCCTGGCCTTGGTCGGCATCGAGAAGAAGAAGCAGGTCGCGCTGCAAATAGATCAGTGGTGCGCCGAACTGTCGCAAGGCGTGTGTCCGCCACCGGTTCGTGAGCAACTCTACAAGATCCTGTTCAAACCCGACAAGAACGCGCCGGAATACAAAGCGGTGGTGCAAGCGTCGCGCGCCACACAGACAGCGCCGCTGGACCTGCTGGTGCGTGCTGGCGCCATCGACTCACCGTACGACTTCCACTACAAGCGCTTCGTGCTTGAGAACTTCGCCTCGGGCACGGGCCTGCCCAAGTTGTCGGCCCCGCCCGTCAGCGACGACTTGCCGTTGTCGAGCGCGCGCGCGTTCTCGATCGACGATTCCGCCACTACCGAGATCGACGACGCGCTTTCGCTGCAGGGACTCGGCAGCGGCGAGGTGCTGCTGGGCATTCACATCGCGGCGCCGGGGCTGGCGATCGCCCGAGACAGTGCGCTCGATCAGCTCGGGCGCTCCCGGCTCTCCACGGTCTATATGCCCGGCGCCAAGCTGACCATGCTGCCCGACGAGGTCGTGCAGAGCTACACCCTGCAAGCAGGGCGTGCCTGCCCGGCAGTTTCGCTTTACCTCGCACTGGACGAAACCACGCTCGAGATCAAGAGCAGCAAGACGCTGCTCGAGCGCGTGATGATCGAGGCCAATCTGCGCCACGACCAGATCGACGCCATCGTCACACCGCAGTGGCTGGAAGACCCCACGTTTTCACATCCAGTCGACCCGCAAGGCGCGCTGCATCAGCGTGAGCAGCTATCATTTTTATATCGTCTGGCGCAGCATCTGAAGGCCCGACGCGAACGCGTGCGGGGCAAGCCCGAGTCCTTCAATCGGCCCGATTACAGTTTCAGGCTGCTCCCGGCCGACCGGTCCCAGGCTCAGGCGCAACCCACCGGCCACGAGCAGGTGCAGATCAGCGCGCGCACCCGCGGCGCGCCGCTCGATCTGATCGTCTCCGAGGCGATGATCCTGGCCAACAGCACCTGGGGCGGATGGCTCGCCGAGCTGGGTGTGCCCGCCATCTACCGCAGCCAGGCCTCGCTGCTGCCCGGAATCAAGGTCCGCATGGGCACCAAGGCCTTGCCGCACGCGGGCCTGGGCGTGGCCAGCTACGCGTGGAGCACCTCACCGCTGCGTCGCTACACCGACCTGGTCAATCAGTGGCAGATCATTGCCTGCGCGCGCCACGGTGCCACCGCAGCGCTGGCCGCCCCGTTCAAGCCCAAGGAGGCCGAACTGTTTGCCATCATTTCGAGTTTCGACGCGGCGTACTCGGCGTACAACGGCTTTCAGGCCGTCATGGAGCGCTATTGGACGCTGCGCTACCTGCAGCAAAACAGCCTCACCGAGATCGACGCCACCGTCGTGCGCGAGGCCCTGGCGCGCGCCGACACGCTGCCGCTGGTGCTGCCACTGCCCGGCGCGGCCAACCTGCCACGCGGTGCGCGCGTGCGATTGCGCCTGGGCGCCATTGACCTGGTCACGCTCGACGTCGGCGCCACGGTGCTGGCCCGCCTGGACGGCAGCGAAGCGGGCAACGGCGCCCCGGTCGAGGACGCAGACGAGGAAGAAGGCGCCACCGACATCAGCGGCCCGCTGGCCATCGCGGTGGACCTGGGCGAGGCCGAGGACCCGGCGCCTGCCGTTGCCACCGAAACCCTGGTGCCGTGAACCTGCGATCGCTGACGCCCCTGCAAATCGCCCTTGGCCTGTCCATCGGTGTGCACGCCCTGCTGCTAACGCTGCGCTTCGTGGACCCGGAGACATTCAACCGGGTGTTTGAGGACACACCGCTGGAAGTCATCCTGGTCAACGCCCATACCAACGAGCGCCCGGTGAAAGCGCGCGCCATTGCCCAGGCCAACATGGGCGGGGGCGGTCAGGCCGAGCGAGCCCGTGCGACCAGCCCGCTGCCGCCATCGTTGTTGTCCGAAATGGGTGAGGAGACCGAAGAACAGGTCCAGCGCCAATTGCAGCAAATGCGCGAGCAGCAAAGCCTGCTGCTGACGCAGCTAAAAAGCCAGCTCGCAGCGCTGGCGCCACCGCAGCCCATCCAGGCCAGCGCAACGCCCGATCAGCTCCAGCGCGAGGAAAAGCGCCGCCAGCTGATCAAGCTGCTGGCAGAAATCGAGCGCCGCATCAACCTGGAAAACGCCCGCCCGCGAAAACGCTACATCAGCCCTTCAACGCGCGAAGAGGTGTACGCCATTTACTACGATCACCTGCGCCGCACGATTGAGGACAAGGGCACGGAAAACTTCCCCGAGCTCGCGGGCAAGAAACTGTACGGCGAGCTGACCATGGGTGTGACGGTGAATTTTGACGGCCATATTCACAAGATCGAACTCGTCGAGAGCTCGGGCAACCGCGCGCTCGACCGCCGCGCCGAGGCCATCGTACGCAGCGCGAGTCCCTTTGGCCGCTTCAGCCCGGCGATGCGCCGCAAGGCCGAGCAGATCTGGGTCGTCTCGCGCTTCAAGTTCACGCGCGACGAAACGCTCGAAACCAAACTCAGCGCCAAGTGATCATGCGTGGCGATCTGTATTGCGTGATTGGCAACCCGGTGCAGCACAGCAAGTCGCCATGGATACACGCGCGCTTTGCCGCTCTGACGGGGCAGCAGTTGCAGTACGACAAGCGGCTGGTTGCCATCGGTGCGCTCGCGCCAACGCTGCGCGCCCTGGCCAGCGAAGGCGTGCGCGGCTGCAACGTCACGGTACCGTTCAAATTTGAAGCTGCCGCGCTGGCTGATCGGCTCAGCGAGCGCGCCGCGCTGGCCGGCGCAGCCAACGTGCTGAGCTTCGAGGGCGGGGGCATCGTGGCTGAGAACACCGACGGCATCGGACTGGTGCGCGACATCGAGCGCAACGCCGGACTGGCGCTGCTGGGCAAACGCGTGCTGCTGATCGGCGCGGGCGGCGCCAGCGCGGGCGTGCTCGGTCCGCTGATCCTGGCTCGGCCCGAGAGCCTGACCGTGACGAACCGCACGTCCGAGCGTGCCAACGCCCTGGTCGAACGCCATCGCGCCCTTGCCATGCTACAAAAAACAGAGCTGCTTGCGCAGGATCTGCGGGCCTTAACAGGTAGTTTTGATGTTGTGATCAACGCCACTTCGAGCAGTCTGGGTGGCGCGGGCGTGCCCGTAAGCGAGCGCGTCCTCAAGCCCGGTGCGCTGGCCTGCGATTTGATGTACGGGCCGCCTGCTGCGCAGTTCCTGCGCTGGGCGCGCGCAGGCGGCGCGCGCGCGCGCGACGGCCTGGGCATGCTGGTCGAACAGGCGGGCGAAGCCTTCACCTTGTGGCGCGGCGTTGCAGCGCCAACGCAACAAGTGCTGGCCGAATTGCGCGCGCAGATGGCTGGCGCGACATGAAAGCGTTGCGGCAGTGGCTGGTCCTGGTGTTGGCCGCGGTGCTGGCGCTGCAGCTTTACTTTGTCCTGCGCATCGCCGTGATGGCGCGCCTGGACCCGCAATCAACTGCGTTTCAGCGCTCCGAGGCCTGGCGCCTGCTGCAGCAAAGAGCGCCGTTGCGCTGGCGCCAGCAATGGGTCGCGTACCCCGCCATGGCAATCTCGCTCAAACAAGCGGTGATCGCGAGCGAGGACGACGGCTTCAGCAACCACGACGGCGTGGACTGGGACGCGCTCAAGAAAGCCTGGCAAAAGAACAACAAGGCGCAGGCCCGGGCGGAGCGCGCCCCCGCCAGCGTCGGCTCGGGTGCTGCGGGGGCACTGGCCAAAGCCCGGACCCGCGCACCTAAAGTTGTGGGCGGCTCGACCATCACCCAGCAGTTGGCAAAAAACCTGTTTCTGTCGGGCGAGCGCACCCTGCTGCGCAAGGGCCAGGAACTGGTGCTGACGCTGCTGCTCGAAACCCTGCTGAGCAAAGAGCGGATTCTGGAAATTTACCTCAACAGTGTCGAGTGGGGCGAAGGCGTGTTTGGCGCCGAGGCGGCGGCGCAGCGCTACTTTGGCAAAAGCGCCGCGCGTCTGGGCAGCATGGAATCCGCGCGGCTGGCGGTGATGCTGCCGCGACCCAAGTATTTCGAGAAATTGCCCGACTCCGGCTACCTCGCTGAGCGCAGCGCCGTGATCGCGAACCGGCTTGGAGGCGCGGCGCTGCCCTGAGTCACGTTCGCCAATGGCGAGAGCGACGTGGCAGAACATAGTGACGCAGCAATCCAGGCTACTTGAAGTCATGGATCGCCGCGCTTCGCTCGCGATGACGCAATGGCCAAGCCACGCTTGTGTCATTGCGAGGAGCCGAAGGCGACGCGGCAATCCAGGCTACTTGAAGTTATGGATCGCCACGCTTCGCTCGCGATGACGGAATATCCAATTATCATCGCCGGTATGCGCGCCACCCTCATGAGCTACTTCCTGCTGGGCCTGATCCGGGTCCTGACCGGCTCGCAGGCGCGCTGGTGGGGCTGCCCGCCCAAGGCCGAACAGCGCATCTACTTTGCGAATCATCAGAGCCACGCCGATCTGGTGATGATCTGGGCCGCGCTGCCCAAGGAACTGCGGCGCAACACGCGCGCCATCGCCGCGCGCGACTACTGGACCAAAACCGCTTTCAAGCAGTGGCTCACGACCGCCGTGTTCAATGTCATTTACGTCTCGCGCGAACGCAATGCCGACGAAGACCCGCTCGAACCCCTGATCGAGGCGCTGCACAACGGCGACTCCATCATCCTGTTTCCCGAAGGCACGCGCGGACACACCGAAGAGCCCCAACCATTCAAGGCCGGCCTGTACAACCTGGCGCTGCGCTTTCCCGCCATCGAGTTGGTGCCGGCCTGGATCAACAACGTGCAGCGCGTCATGCCCAAGGGCGAAGTGGTGCCGGTGCCGGTGCTGTGCTCGGTCACCTTTGGCGTGCCGCTGCATCTGCACGCCAACGAAGACCGGCACGCCTTTCTGGTGCGCTCACGCAACGCAGTGATCGCCTTGCGCGACGTCTGAACCGATGTACCAGTTCCTGAAAAATCTCGACGCCAATCAACAGATTGGCGCCATGTTTGTCCTCGTCTTTGGCCTGTTGCTGCTGTGCGTGATCGGCGCCTTCCTGCTCTCGCTGCGCGAACTCGGCGAGTCCGCGCGCGACCAGCGAGCCCGCGCCGACCTGCGCAATTTCCAGGGCCTGCTCAAGACCAGCTGGCTGATCATGCTCGTGTTCTGGATCGGCTGGCTGGCCGGGCCGCCGGTGGCGCTGACGCTGTTTGGGCTGGTGTCGTTCTTCGCCTTGCGCGAATTCATGACGCTGTCGCCGACCCGACGCGGCGACCACCGCAGCCTGGTCCTGGCCTTTTTTGTCGTGCTGCCGGTTCAGTACGTGCTGATCGGCAACGAACTGTTCAACCTGTTCACCGTCTTCATTCCGGTCTACGTTTTTCTGGCCATTCCGGTGGTCAGTGCGCTGGCCAACGACCCGCAGCGCTTTCTGGAACGCAACGCCAAGCTGCAGTGGGGCATCATGGTCTGCATTTACGGCATGAGCCACGTGCCGGCCCTGCTGCTGCTGAACTTTCCGCATTACGGCAAGAAGAATGCCTTCCTGGTCTTCTTCCTGGTGCTGGTTGTGCAGTCGAGCATGATCGCGCAGCATCTGGCCTCGCGGCGTCTGCAAAAGGCCCCGGCCGCGCCCGACATCAGCCAGAGCTTCAACTGGCCGAGCTGGTGGATCGGCATCACGGTGGGCAGCCTGCTCGGGCGCGCTGCTAGCCGGGATCACCCCGTTTGTGCCGGGCCAGGCGTTTGTCCTGTCCTTCATTGCCTGCGGCGCCGGATCGTTTGGGCACCTGCTGATGAAAGCGCTCAAGCGCGACCGCGGCATTCCGATCTGGCGCGGCCAGGGCAGCGCCGTCACCGGGGCCGGGGGCTTGCTCGACCGGGTCGACGCCCTGTGTTTTGCCGCGCCTGTGTTCTTTCACTCGGTTCGATGGTATTTTGGGCTGTAACGCTTATGAACAGTGCGTGAGCAGCTACGAATTTAATAGCAAATGAGAATCCTCGGTATCGATCCTGGTTTGCGCACCACCGGCTTTGGCGTGATCGACGCGCAGGGCTCGGCGCTGCACTACGTCGCCAGCGGCACCATCAGCACCACGCATCTGACAAACGCCGAACTGCCCGAGCGCTTGAAGGTGCTGTTTGACGGCATCTGCGAGGTGGCGCTGCGCTATCAGGTCCAGGCCAGCGCCATCGAGATCGTGTTTGTCAACGCCAACCCGCAATCGACCCTGCTGCTGGGCCAGGCGCGCGGCGCCTGTATCACCGCGCTGGTCAGCTCGGATCTGACAGTCGCCCAGTACACCGCTCTGCAAATGAAGCAGGCCGTGGTCGGCTACGGCCGCGCTGACAAGACGCAGGTGCAGGAGATGGTGCGTCGGCTGCTGGCGCTGCCGCAGCGCCCCGGCGCCGACGCAGCCGACGCCCTTGGCCTAGCCATCACACACGCGCATGTCGGTCAATCGCTGGCGCTGCTGGCCCAGGCTGAGGGCGCGAATTCCAAACCCGGCGCGGGCTACAAGTCCGGACGCAGTCGCTGAGCGAGTCGGCGCGGGTAGCGGCCCGTGCGTCTGGCCCCGGCCGGCGCGGGCTGCGGATTTGTCCGGGTAAGATAAGTGTTCAACCACGTCACTTCAAAATAACCGAGGGACTTTCATGAGTCAGACACGCAGCACCTCCATTCGTACCGTGGCCCTGGTCGGGCATGGCGCGGCGGGCAAAACCACCCTGGCCGAGAGCCTGCTGGCCGCCAGTGGCGCGATCCAGACCCGCGGCACGGTCGAAAAGGGCAACACCGTTTGCGACTATGACCCGCTGGAGAAAGAGCTTGGACACTCGCTGCAGACGGCGCTGGCGAGCTTTAGCTGGGACGGCGCGCACATTCACATGATCGACACGCCCGGCTACCTCGACTTTGCCGGCCAGTCGATGAGCGCCCTGGCCGGTGTCGATACCGCGCTGGTCGTGATCAACGCCCAAACCGGCATCGAACTCGCCAGCGAACGCATGTTCACGCTCGCCGGTGAACGCGGCCTGTGCCGGATGATCGTCATCAACAAGATCGACGCCGACAACGTCGACCTGCCAGGTCTGGTGGCGCAGATTCGCGAGCGTTTCGGCAAGCAATGCCTGTTGCTGGACCTGCCCACGCAACACGGCCAGGACGTGGTCGAGCTGCTTGGCCACGACGATGGCGAGAGCGATTTCGCCTCGGTTGCGGCCGAGCATCGCGCGCTCATCGACCAGATCGTCGAGGAAGACGACACGCTGATGGCACGCTACCTTGAGACCGGCGCCGACCCGACCCTGGAAGAACTGCACGCGCCATTCGAGAGCGCGCTGCGCAGCGGCCACCTGATTCCGATTCTGTTTGTCTCGGCCCGCACCGGCGCGGGCGTGCCGCAACTGCTCGACGCGCTCGCGCGCCTGGCGCCCAATCCAGCCGAAGGCAACCCGCCGCCGTTCTACCGCGGCGAGCCCGGCGCCAAGGCGCAGGCCTTTGCCGCGCAGCCCGACGACGCGATGCACGTGCTGGCGCACGTATTCAAGGTCGTGGTCGATCCGTTCATCGGCAAGCTCGGCGTGTTCCGGGTCCATCAGGGCACGATCCGGCGCGATGCCCAGCTGTTTGTCGGCTCGGCCCGGCGTGCCTTCAAGGTCGCCCATCTGTACCGCCTGCAGGGCAAGGACCACGTGGAGGTGACCGAACTGGTGCCCGGCGACATCGGCGCCGTGGCCAAGGTCGAAGAAATTGAATTCGATTGTGTGCTGCACGACTCGCACGAGGAAGACGATATTCACTTGAAGCCGCTGGCGTTTCCGCTGCCGATGCACGGCCTGGCGGTGCAGACGCGACGCAAGGGCGACGAGCAGCGGCTGTTTGACATCCTGCACAAGCTCGAGCTCGAAGACCCCTGCTTCAAGGTCGAGCGCCACCCCGGCACCAACGAGACCGTGATCCGCGGCCTGGGTGACATGCACCTGCGCGCCAAGCTATCGCGCATGCAGCAGCAATACAAGCTCGAGCTCGACACCAGCGTGCCGCAGATCGCGTACCGCGAGACGATCGTCGGCGGGGCCGAGGGACACTGCCGCCACAAGAAACAAAGCGGTGGCGCGGGGCAGTTTGGCGAGGTGATGCTGCGTGTGGAGCCGCTCGAGCGCGGTGCCGGTTTTGAATTCGTCGACATCGTCAAGGGCGGCGCCATTCCCGGCGTGTTCATGGCGGCGGTGGAAAAGGGCGTGCGCCAGGCGCTGGCCGAAGGCGTGGTGGCGGGCTACCCGTTGCACGACCTGCGCGTGACCGTGCACGACGGCAAGACGCACGCGGTCGACGGCAAGGACATTGCGTTTACCTCAGCCGGACGCAAGGCGACCATTGACGCGGTACGCAAGGCGCGCCCGATCGTGCTCGAACCGATGGTCCACATCGAAGTCGTGGCCCCAGAGAGCACGATTGGCGACCTGACCGGCGACTTGGCGAGCAAACGCGGCCAGGTCACCGGCACGCAGCCGCGCCCGGCCGGGACCGTGGCCATCAGCGGCACGATTCC
>CAWJOT010000024.1:0-33001 GCA_963844495.1 uncultured Pseudomonadota bacterium | reverse complement strand
TCTCTTCCGCCCGGCGGGGCGGGAGAGAGGCGGGGGAGAGTGAGTGGGGAAGAAAGAAAAGAACTATGAAAGCAGGCCATCAAACCGGATAACTGCCGGGCAACAACACCGACTTGTCAATCGCATTGATATCGGTGCGCCCGCACAGCGCCATCGTGAGATCGAGTTCCTTGTGAATGATTTCGAGCGCTTTGGTAACTCCCGGTTCACCCATGGCGCCCAGACCATAAATGTAGGCGCGTCCGATGTAGACGCCCTTGGCGCCCAGTGCGCGCGCCTTGAACACGTCCTGGCCACTGCGCACACCGCCGTCCATGTGCACTTCGATCTGCGAACCCACCGCGTCCACAATGGCGGGCAGTGCCGCAATCGATGACTCGGCGCCGTCGAGCTGACGGCCACCGTGGTTTGAGACGATCAGCGCATCGGCGCCGCTGGCCACGGCCAGCCGGGCGTCTTCCACGTCCTGGATGCCCTTGAGGATGAGTTTGCCGCCCCAGCGCTTCTTGATCCACTCGACGTCGTTCCAGTTCAATGTCGGGTCGAACTGGCGCGTGGTCCATTCCGACAAAGAACTCATGTCGTCGACGCCGCTTACATGCCCCACGATGTTGCCGAACTGGCGTCGTTGGGTACCCAGCATGCCAAGGCACCAGCGCGGTTTGGTCATCAGGTTGATCATACTGGCCAAGGTCGGCTTGACCGGCACCGAGAGTCCGTTCTTCAGGTCCTTGTGGCGCTGCGCGAGGATCTGCAGGTCCAGCGTCAGCACCAGGGCCGAGCATTTGGCCGCCTGGGCGCGTGCGATAAGGCGCTCGATGAAGGCACGGTCGCGCATCACGTAGAGTTGAAACCAGAATGGCTCGGTGGTATTTGCCGCGACGTCTTCGATCGAGCAGATGCTCATGGTCGACAGGGTGAACGGTACGCCGAACTTTTCGGCCGCACGCGCGCAGAGGATTTCGCCGTCGGCATGCTGCATGCCGGTCGAGCCGACGGGCGCCAGCGCCACGGGCATCGCCACGGGTTGGCCGATCATGGTGCTGGCCGTGCTGCGGTTCTCCATGTTGATGGCCACGCGCTGGCGCAATTTGATTTTCTGGAAATCGGTCACGTTGCTGCGGTAGGTGGTCTCGGTCCACGAGCCTGAGTCGGCGTAGTCGTAGAACATACGCGGCACGCGTTTTTGCGCTAGAACGCGCAGATCTTCGATGTTTGTAATTACGGGCATGATGTCTCCTTAATCCCCGAAGCATACCCCGAGGTCGCGACCGGTTTGCAGCGTATCGCAATCCAGCGGCACAGCCTTCATGCGGCCCGCGACTTCTTCCAGATTGACATAGTTGATATCCGGATAGCCCAGCGCAACCATCACGCCCGAACGACCCTCGTCGAGGGCGCGCACGGCGGCGCTGCCAAAGCGCAGGGCCGCCAGCCGGTCAAATGAAGTGGGACTTCCGCCACGCAGCAAGTGACCCAGAACGACGACCCGCGTGTCTTTGCCAGTGCGTTGCGCCAGGTCCTGCGCCACGTGGTAGCCCACGCCACCTAAGCGCTCGGCGTGGCCAATTTCTGCCGGGGCCAGCACCGCGCGCTGTCCGTGATGCGGCTTCGCTCCCTCGGCCACCACCACCAGGGTGTAAAGACGTCCCTCGGCGTCGCGTTCGCGCACCTTGTCGGCGACCCGGTCAAGGTCAAACGGGATTTCCGGCAGAAGCACCGCATGCGCGCCCCCGGCAATGCCGGTGTGCAGGGCGATCCAGCCAGCGTAGCGCCCCATCACCTCGACCACCATCACGCGCTGGTGGCTCTGCGCCGTGCTGTGCAGACGGTCCACACAGTCGGTGGCAAAGGAAACTGCCGTATCAAAGCCAAAGGTCGTGAACGTCTTGTCCAGGTCGTTGTCAATCGTCTTGGGCACGCCCACCACACGCACGCCTTTGTGGTGCAAGGCGTTGGCAATCGTGAGCGAGCCGTCGCCACCGACGGCCACCAGCGCATCGATGCTCTCGCGCTTGAAGTAGCTCAAAATTTCGTCCGAGCGATCACTCTCGCCGAGGGTGCCGTCGGGCCTGCGCGTCGGGTAGTGCAACGGGTCACCCTTGTTGGTCGTGCCCAGGATCGTGCCTCCGAGGTGCGAGATGCCACGCACCTGTTCGCGCGTGAGCGGCACGACGCCTCCTTTGGGGTACTGCCCTGGCTCCAGGATGCCGTTGTAGCCGTCGCGGATACCCCGGCACTCCCAACCGCGATTGGCCGCCGCCGTCACCGTGGCGCGAATGACTGCGTTCAGGCCCGGCGCGTCACCCCCGCCAGTGCAAATGGCAATGCGCTTGATGGGCTTGGTCATGGCGAGATCTCCAGCGGGTTGCAAAGCGGGGGTCCAGCATAAACCATGACGGGCGTGTCCTGACACAAGATGCGCATGGCGCGGAGGCAACTCGGGTCGGTGCGGCATGAGCATAGGGTGCTGTAGCACTTGGCCGCGGCTCATGGCGGGTCGTGAGCAAGCGAGATTGAGCCACTTGATCTAGGGTAAATACCTAGCTTCGTTCGCAAATTTAACGCATACATTAACGTATACATTAAGAGTTTATTCCGCTCGGTTGAATCTGCCAATGAGCCTTGCCACAACGCTGTGTGAAACGAGACCTGAACCTGGGCAACAAGGCGAGTTGCACCTCGCCGATGTGCGATGGACCGGCGCCGGGCTGGTCCGCCCGGAATGCGTCTTGGCGACCGCGTCGGGCGACGTCTACACGGCGGACTGGCGTGGCGGCGTTGCGCATACCCGGTCTGACGGATCGCAAAGCCTGTACTTGGGGCAGCCCGTGGATGGCGAGCCGCTTAAACCGAACGGCATTGCACTGATGGCCGACGGCTCTTTTTTGATGGCGCACCTCGGTGCCGAGCAGGGCGGCATTTTCAGGCTCACACGCGATGGCGCGACCACGCCGTTTCTGCGCCAAGTCGATGGCCTCGACCTGCCGCCGAGCAATTTTGTGGTTGAAGATTCGTGCGGGCGCATTTGGGTGAGCATCAGCACCCGTCTGCGGCCACGCGCACTGGGGTATCGCCGCGCATGCAGCGATGGGTTTGTGATCATGATCGACGCCAAGGGCGCGCGCATCGTCGCCGACGGGTTGGGTTATACCAACGAGTGTCTGGTCGATCCCAGTGGCCATTGGCTCTACGTCAACGAGACGTTTTCGCGGCGGCTGTCGCGTTTTCCGATCCGGCCCGATGGTGCGTTGGGGGCCAAGGAAGTCGTCACCGAGTTCGGCATCGGCGTGTATCCCGATGGCCTGGCCTTCGATGTCGAGGGCCACGCCTGGGTCGTCAGCATCGTGAGCAACAGCGTGATTCGCGTCGCACCCGATGGCAGTCAGCACCAGTGGCTCAGGGACGTCGACGCCGACCATTTGGCGTGGGTCGAGGCCGCCTTCGAGGCCCATGAAATGGGCCGCCCGCACCTGGACAACGTGCATAGCAAAGTCTTGAAGAACGTCTCCAGTCTGGCCTTTGGTGGCCCGGACCTTCGAACCGGGTATCTGGGATGTCTGTTGGGCGACTCCATTGCCAGTTTCCGCATGCCGGTGGCCGGGCATGCGCCCACGCATTGGCGTTACCCGACGCTAGGGCGGGCAGACCAGCCATGAACCGGGAACCCAGTCCGGTCGAGGATGTTGGTACGTTGGCCGACCGCGCCTACCAGAGTATGCGTGGGCGAATTCTCGACAACCTCTGGTCACCGGGCTATCAGGCGCTTGAGCAGGAAATTGCGGTGCAACTTGGCATGAGTCGCACCCCCGTGCATGAGGCGCTGAATCGGCTGGCCAAGGAAGGACTGGTCGAGGTCGCACCACGTCGCGGAATGCGTGTCTTGCCGGTGTCACCGACGGATATGCGAGAAATCTACGAGATCTTGTCGGCGCTTGAAGGCATGGCATGCGAGATTCTGGCTGCGCGCAAACCCAGCGACACCGAGCTCAAACCCCTGATTTCCGCCACCCGGGCAATGGAAAAGGCCTTGAAAAAGAATGATTTGGACGGCTGGGCACGCGCCGATGAATTGTTTCATGAGAAATTGGTGCTGATGGCCGGAAATCGCCTGCTCTCGGAGGCGGTCATGGGCCACTGGGACCGGGCCCACCGCGCCCGCATGTTCACGCTGCGGTTGCGGCCCACGCCGGTTAACTCGACGCAGGAACATATGGCCCTGGTGCAACGACTGCAACAAGGTGACGCAGCCGGAGCGGCCATTGTGAACCGCGCGCACCGCGCGCGCGCCAGCCGCGAACTGCTGTCAATTTTCGAGAAATTTCGTCTGCAGCAGATGTAGGGGCAAACCACCTATGCACTTTGGAACACGATGAAATCGAACTATCAAATTGCGGTCTTGCCTGGCGACGGCATCGGCCCCGAGGTCATGAAGGCCGCCGAGCACGTGTTGGGCGCGGTGCAGTCGCGCGTTGGGGTCAAGCTGGCGCTGTCGTGCCAATTGGCCGGTGCCCAGCATTACGTCGATAGTGGTGTGGCTTTGCCCGAAGCAACTCTGAGGGCTTGCGGTGAGGCCGACGCGATCCTGTTTGGCGCGATGGGGCTGCCCCATGTGCGCGGGGCCGATGGCACGGAGATCATCCCGCAGCTCGACCTGCGGTTTCACTTTGATCTGTATGCCGGCGTGCGCCCCATCCGCACCTTCAAGGGGCTTCCCACACCGCTGGCCAGCCCGAAGGCCGCAGCGATCGACCTGGTGCTGGTGCGCGAAAGCACCGAGGGCCTGTTCTATGCCCGCGGCCGGGGTGAAATGCGTCCGGACGGCGTCTACGACACCATGCAGATCACCCGAAAGGGGACAGCCCGGATCTGTGAGTTCGCCTTCAGGCTGGCAGAGCGGCGTGCGCAACAGAAGGGCCGGCCGGGCCGGGTGACCAGCGTTGACAAGGCTAACGTGTTTGCCTCGATGGCGTTCTGGCGCAAGATCTTCGAGGAGACTGTGGCGCAGCATCCCGCCATGGCGGCCGACAGCGCCTATGTCGACGCCATGGCGTTGAACCTCGTGATGAAGCCCTGGACCTACGATGTTCTGGTCACGGAGAACATGTTCGGCGACATCCTGTCCGACCTGATCGCAGCGCTGGTTGGCGGGATGGGCATGGCGCCTTCGGGGGACATCGGCGACAAGCACGCGCTGTTCCAGCCGGCGCATGGCACCGCACCGGACATCGCCGGGCAGGGCAAGGCCAACCCGACGGCCATGATGCTGTCGGCCGCCATGATGCTGGACTGGCTGGGCGATCGGCATGACGACACCCGCCTGAAAGACGGCGCTGGCGTGATCGAGCGGGCCGTGGAGCATGTGTTTTCGTCCGGCCAGGTTCGGCCGTTCGAGTTCGGCGGCACCAGCGGTACCGCCGACATCACCCGCGCCGTGATTGGAGCCTTGAAATGAGTGAACGCATTGCTGTGGTCGGCGCCGGCTACTGGGCGCAGTTCCAATTCGAAGGCTGGCGTGACGCGGGCACGCCGGTGGTGGCAATGTGCAACCGCAGCCTCGCAAATGCCACGCCACTGGCCGAGCGCTTCAACGTGAAACAGGTCTACACCGACCTCGCACAGATGCTCGATACGGTGCGCCCGACGCTGGTCGACGTGGTGCTGCCCCCTGAGGTGCAGGCGCCTGCGGTGCGCGCCGCGCTGGAGCGCGGCATTCCGACGATATGCCAGAAGCCTTTCGGCGTCGATCTGGCGCAGGCCGAGGCGATGACCGCCTTCGCCGAGTCGCAGAACACGCCGCTGGTGGTGCACGAGAATTTTCGCTTCACGCCCTGGTTTCGCGAATGCCGGCGACTGATCGACACCGGCTTCTTCGGCCGCCTGCACGGCATCACCTTCCGACTGCGCCCGGGTGACGGCCAGGGACCGCGGGCCTACCTGGAGCGCCAGCCCTACTTCCAGACCATGCCGCTGTTCCTCGTGCGCGAGACAGCGGTGCACTTCATTGACACCTTCCGCTACCTGATGGGCGAAGTTGTGGCGGTGACGGCGCGGCTGCGTCGCCTGAACCCGGTGATCGCCGGCGAGGACAGCGGGCTGATAATTTTCGAGTTCAGCGATGATCGCCAGGGCCTGTTCGATGGCAACCGCCTGAACGACCATGTGGCCGACAACCCGCGCCGCACGATGGGCGAGATGTGGTTCGAGGGCGAGCGTGGTGTGCTGCGTCTGGACGGCGAAGCCCGCCTGTGGTGGAAACCGCACCACGGCCCGGAGGCAGAGCACGCCTACCCGCACGATGCGCCGGGCGTCTTCGGCGGTGCTTGCACGGCGCTGCAGGCCCATGTGCTGGCGCACTTGCGCCAGGGTGCGCTGCTGGAAAACGGCGCCCGCGATTACCTGAAGAATCTTGTGATTCAAGAGGCCTTGTACGCGTCCCATGCAAGCGGCCAGCGCATCGTGATCGACGGTTTCATCCCGCCTTCACCGGGCTTGATGCCCCTTTTTGTCCAACCCCAACTTTGATCCCGTTAGCAACTACCACCAGGAGATGTCATGAAAGCAGCCAGAACCCTCATCCGTTGCGCCTTCGCGCTCGCCGGCACCGCACTGGCCGTCGGTGCCTATGCGCAGACCGTCCTCAAGTTCAGCCACACCGACCAGCAGCAGGGCGCGCGCCAGGCTGCGGCCCAGGTGTTTGCAAAGAAAGTCGAGGAATACACGCAGGGTCGCTACAAGGTGCAGGTGTTCTGCTGCAGCCAGTTGGGCAACGACCCGAAGAACATTGAACAGTTGGCTCTGGGCGGCATCGATTTCACTGTTTCGGCGACCGGCTCCTACGCCGGTCAAATCCCGTCGTTGAACCTGATGATGATGCCTTTCATCATCGACACCTATGCGCAGGGCTGGAAGTTCTACGACGAGTCCAAGTGGCTCAAGGCCCAGTTTGACAAGGCGCCAGCCAAGGGTTTTCGTTTCCTGGCAACGTGGGAGGCGGGCTTTCGCAACATGACGACCCGCGATGCCCTCAACAGCCCGGACGACGCGAAGGGCAAGAAGCTTCGCACCTTCCCCAACGAGATGATGCGCTGGCAACTCGAAGCCATGGGTTTTGGCATCCAGATCATGCCCTTGCCGGAAGTCTATCTGGCGATTCAGCAAGGCGCGGTGGCGGGTCAGGAAAACCCGATCGACACGATCTATTCCAACAAGTTTTACGAGGTGGCACCCTACGTGACCCTGACCAACCATGTGTACAGCCCGCTGCCCTTGGCAATATCCGAAAAGACCTGGCAGCGTCTTTCTGCCGCTGACCAACAAGCCGTGACTCGCGCCGCCAGGGAAGTGGCGCCGTTCCAGCGCAACATGATCAGGGACAACGACGAAAAGCTGCTCGCTGAGATGAGTTCCAAGGGCGCCAAGATCAATCGCAAGCCCAATACCGAGGCGTTCCGCAAATCAGTCGAGCCGGTCTACGCCAAGGCACGGGAGAAATACGGTGCCGATGTGGACGCCGTTCTTGCCGAGGCTGCCGCTGTGCGCAAAGCGGTCAAGTAAAAGAATTTTGCTGGAGGCATCACCATGCTCGAAGAATCTTCGATGGAATCGCCGCCGGTCGCGTCCGTGTTTCCGACGCCACCCCTGGTGCGTTGGGTCGGAAACATGGTTGACTGGACCGTCATCGTCATTGGCGGCGTGATGGCGGCGATGATCTTTGTCAACGTGGTTTTGCACGCTCTGGCCAAAGACCTGGCATGGTTGACCGAACTCGGTGAGTTTCTGATGGTCTGGGTGACGTTCCTGGGTGGCGCTGCCGCGGCTCAGCGCGGGGCTCACATGAGCATCAATGAGTTTCTTGACAAGCTCGAACCATCGGGACGGCGTTGGGCGGACGCCGCCGTTCAGGCCTTCGCAATCGTGGTGCTGGCGGTTCTCTTCTATTACGGTGTGGGCATCGTGCAAGGCAGTTGGGGCACGGTGCTTACCACGCTGGAGTGGCCGATGTCCTGGCAATACATGCCACTGCCCCTTGGTGCGGGTCTGATGCTGTTTTTTTCGGGTTGGGACTTGATTCTGATCCTGCGCGGCGTTCCTCGTGACCAACGCTATCCCAGCGACCACTAAAGGCAGCTTGCCATGCTCTCGCTCGTCATATTCAGCACCTTCTTCGTTCTGGCGCTCGCTGGCGTCCCGCTGATGATCTCGCTGCTGGCAACCACGGTTGGCGTGGTTGTTGGCTACGGCATGCAGTATCCGCTGGAAAGCGTATTTCTTTCATTTATCAGTGGCGTGGAGCCGTTCATCCTGATCGCCGTGCCGCTGTTTGTATTCACGGGCGAGTTGCTGGCCCAAGGCGGCGTGGGCAAGCGCATCGTCGAGTTCTCCAATGTCCTGTTCGGCTGGCTTCCGGGCGGGCTGGGTGTTGTCACTGTGATGTCATGTCTGCTGTTTGGTGGTGTCTCGGGCTCGGCGATTGCCGATACGGCTGCCATCGGTTCGCTGGTCATACCCTCGATGCTGGCGCGAGGCTATTCCCGCGGTTTTGCTGCGGCGCTGGTTTCAGTGGCCGGTACGCTTGCCTTGCTGATGCCGCTTTCGATTCCGTTCCTGGTTTACGCCTTCATTTCTGGCGTCTCCATGCGCACGCTGTCGATGGCCGGGCTATTGCCAGCGATCATCTCTGCGCTGGCGCTCATCGGCGTGTGCATGCACCACGGCAAGAAGACCGGAGTCGACCCGGGCGGCAAACCCGCCTCGCTGCAGGAAATCATGAAGGCTGCCTATAGCGCCGGACCCGCGCTGTTGATGCCGATATTTATCGTTGGGGGTATCTGGTCGGGCTATTTCACGCCGACCGAGGCCGCCTCGGTCGCGGTTGTCTACGGCCTGCTCATCTCGCTGTTCCTGTACAAAGACATGACCTACCGCGATATTCCCAAGCTGTTGCTCAAGGCCTTCATGACGAGCGCGACCGTGATGCTGGTGATCGGTGCGACCGGCGCCCTGGCCTGGTTGATCACCGCTGAAGGTGTTGCGCAGCAATTGGCGGACTGGGTCAGTTCGGTGGCGCACGTGAAGTGGGTGTTCTTGCTCATGCTCAACGTCGCGCTCATTCTGCTGGGCATCTTCATTGAGCCGCTACCGGCGCTGTTGATGGCTGCGCCACTGTTTCTGCCGCTGGCGATGGCTTTCAAGATGGACTTGGTGCACATGGGCGTCATCATGACGGCGAACCTGGCGATTGCGCTTTACACGCCTCCGGTTGGCGGGACCTTGTTTGTCGCTGCGAAGTTGGCAAATGCCAGCATCGGCGAAATCACGCGCCATCTGTGGATCATGATGGCTGCAACCTTCAGCATGGTTCTGGTGATTACCTACGTGCCCTGGTTCACGAGTTGGCTGCCGGCGTTGCTGGCGTCGATGAGATAGCACGCCATGCACGTTGTCACGGTTGATTTCCGTATCAACCCGGCGCATTGCGCCGAGTTCATGCGGGCCATGATGGACAATGCCCGCACCTCACTGTCCATCGAACCTGGCTGCCGTCAGTTCGATGTGTGCGAGGCTGCGACCGGCGACTGCCGCATTTTCCTCTACGAGGTTTACGACAGGCCGGGCGACTTCCAGGATCACTTGGAGGCTCCACATTTCTTGGACTTCAACAGGCGCACGGCGCCCTGGGTTCTGGACAAGGTGGTTCGTACCTTCACGCTGAAGTTACAGTCGGCTGCAAGCAAGGAGCAAGGGCGTGTTGGCTGATCGCAAAACCAGAGGACAAAGTTCATTGAAACTGGGCTGCATCGCTGACGACTTCACCGGTGCCACCGACCTGGCCAATAACCTGGTCCGTGGCGGCATGCGCGTGGTTCAGACCATTGGCGTGCCCATGCAGCCGCTGGATACCGAGGCCGATGCGGTGGTGGTGGCGCTCAAGTCGCGCACGGTTCCCCCCAACGAGGCCGTCGCCCAGTCCCTGGCGGCGCTGCAATGGCTCAAGGGGCAGGGTGCGCGGCAAATTTATTTCAAATACTGCTCGACTTTCGACAGTGTCTACACCGGCGAGCAGCGCGGCAATATCGGGCCAGTGATTGAGGCTTTGATGGATGCGCTTGGCACCGACTTTGCGGTGGCTACCCCGGCGTTTCCGGACAACGCGCGCACCGTGTTCAAGGGCCACCTGTTTGTCGGCGACGTTTTGCTCGCCGAATCGGGCATGCGCAATCACCCGTTGACGCCGATGCTTGATTCGAACCTGGTGCGTGTGTTGCAGGCGCAATGCCGACGACCCGTCGGCCTGCTCGACTACTCTGTTGTGGCCCAGGGCGAAGTCGCCATTGGCCAGCGCATCGGGCAACTGCGCGCGCAAGGCGTCGGGATCGCCGTCGTGGACGCCTTGTCCAACGCCGACCTGCTGGTGTTGGGCCGCGCCCTGGCCGGGCTGGCGCTGCTGACCGCCGGGTCTGGCTTGGCCATCGGGCTGCCCGCCAACTTCTCGATTGCTCCGTCGTCATTGGCCAGTGTTTTGCCCGCCGCCGCCGGATTTGCGGCGGTGCTATCGGGCAGCTGTTCGGTAGCCACGAATGAGCAGATGCGTCACTTCATCAGCGCCGGACTGCCGGCGTTCGCGATCGACCCGTTGCAACTGGCTGCGGGTATCGATGTGGTGACAAACGCTTTGGACTGGGCCAGCGGCAGGCTGGACAAACGGCCGCTGTTGATCTATTCGACGGCGGACACGGTGGCGGTCAAAGCCACTCAAGCAAGCCTGGGTGTGCAGACGGCTGGGGAACTGGTGGAGCAAGCGTTGGCACGCATTGCCAAAGGGCTGGTCGAGCGCGGCGTCGGGCAACTCATCGTGGCTGGTGGCGAAACCTCGGGTGCCTGCGTGCAGGCCCTGGGCATTGAGCGTATGCGGGTGGGCATGCAGGTGGCACCCGGTGTGCCCTGGTGCCATGCGCTGACTGCGCCCGACGCCAAGCCCTTGCATATCTTGTTGAAATCAGGAAACTTTGGTGCTGAAAATATCTTTTCACAGGCATTCAAGGTGCTTTTATGAGCAAAGCTCTTAGCGAAGCCCAAGCGCGCGAAGAAATCTGCCGCGTTGGCAAGAGCTTGTTTGACCGGGCTTACGTGCACGCCACGGCAGGCAACATCAGCCTTCGCCTGGATGATAGTGTTGGTGGCGGTTTTCTGATCACACCCACCGACGCCTGTCTGGGCTTTCTCGATCCAGCGTGTCTGGCGCGACTCGACGGGCAGGGGCACCATTTGGCGGGCGACCAACCGAGTAAAACCTTTGCCCTGCACTCGCGCATTTATGCGGCGGCCTGCCGCCTGGACCCCAAGGTACGATGCATCATCCATACTCACAGCACCCACTGTGTGGCGTTGACGCTAACGGGCAAAAGCATGCGCGCTGCGGCCGGCGAAGGCGACGAGCTGTTGCCAGCCATCACGCCGTACTTTGTGATGAAAGTCGGTCATGTTCCGGTGATCGCCTATGCCCATCCGGGCTCGGCACAAACGGCAGACTTGGTGCAGCAGGCCATCGAAACTTATGCGGAGCGCGGCATCGCGCTACGCACCGTGATGCTTGAGCGCCTCGGCCCCAACGTCTGGCATCACACTCCGGCTCAAGCCATGGCGGTGCTCGAAGAACTCGAAGAGAGCGCCAAGCTGTACTTCTTGTGCGGTCAGGACGTATCGCCCTTGAACCAGGCACAGGTGGACGTGCTGTGTCAGACTTTCAAAGTGCGGTGGTGATGCTTTCGGGTTCCTGGGTTTCGCCAACAATTTCGACGATTTAGACCTATGAAGCTTGTTGCACCTGCGTGGGCAGCTATCTATTTTGTAGCGAACGTTGGCACCCGTAAGTGTCAAACACCCAGGAAACCAGACAGTGCCGGGTTGCTGGCAAGCTCTTTGGAACTCCCGCTTAGCACCACGCGTCCCTTTTGCAATACCACCGCACGGTCCGAGCGTGCCAGGACCTTGCGGTAATCGCGGTCGACGATCAAGGTGGCGATGCCGCTGGTGCGGATCTTGGCAATGACGTTCCAGATACCAGCGACGATCAGGGGCGCCAGACCTTCGGTAGCTTCGTCCAGCACAATGAGATCGGGATGCGTCATCAAGGCGCGACCAATCGACAGCATTTGTTGCTCGCCGCCTGACAGCAATCCACCCAACTGGTTCACCCGTTCGCCCAGCCGCGGAAACGTTTCCAGCACGCGTTCGTAGGGCCAGTCTGCGTGGCCATCGCGGCCGGGGCGCTGTGCCATCACCAGGTTTTCGCGCACCGACAGATTGGGAAAGATGCCCCGACCCTCTGGCACGTAGGCAACGCCCAGGCGAGCCACCTGATGCGGCTCGAACCTTGAGGCGTCGTGTCCGAACAGGTAGATCTGACCCTCACGCTGCCTGACATGACCAAGCAATGTTCTGATCAGCGTGCTCTTACCCATCCCGTTACGACCAAGCAAGCCGACCGTGGCGCCGCGTGCAATCTGCAGATCGACGCCGTGCAATACGTGACTCGAACCGTACCAGGCGTGCACGCCGTGCGCGTCGACGATCAGTTCAGTGTCCATCCGAGGACTCCCCAAGATAGGCCGAGCGCACTTCCGGGCTGTTGCGAACGAACGCGGGCGAGCCACTCGCGATGACGGTGCCGTTGACCATCACCGTGATGAAATCGGCGATCCGGAACACGGCGTCCATGTCGTGCTCGACCAACAGGATCGCGTGGTCCTTCTTGATCTCTGCCATCAAGGCAAGCATGCGCTCGGTTTCGTCTGCACCCATGCCCGCTAGAGGCTCGTCCAGCAGCAGGACCTTCGGCCGCGTCGCCAGGCACATCGCGACTTCAAGTTGACGCTTTTGCCCGTGCGAGAGCGTACCCGCATCGCGCTGCAGCTGCGCGGTTAGACCAGCGCGGTGGGCGACATCGTGCGCGATCTGTGTGCTGAAACGGCAGTTCCTGGCATCCTGCCAAATCGCCCAAGGCCTGGGTCGATGCGCTTGTGCCGCCAGACGACAGTTCTCTTGTACGCTAAAGCCAGGGTAGATGGTGTTGCGCTGGTAGCTGCGTCCCAGGCCTGCGAGCGCCCGCCGCGGCTGGGACCATCGCGTCACGTTCTGTCCCAGCAGTTCAACTTGGCCTCCCGAAGGCTCCATCTCGCCAGACAGGATATTTATCAGCGTCGATTTTCCGGCACCATTAGGTCCGATCACCGCGTGCACGCTGCGGCTTTGGACCTGTAGCGACGCCTTGTTCAGCGCGATCAGACCACCCCAGATATGGGTGATTTGATTGGCCCGAAGCAGCACCTCGACGTTACTCATCGGCAGTGCTTTCTGGGGGGGAGAGTGGACCCGCAGCGACTCGGCCCCGCCAACTCATGAATTGCTGCGGCAACCCGGCCAAGCCGCGCGGCAGTACGGCCACACTGGCAATGATAGTCAGGCCCAACCCGAGTTGCCAGTGCTTGGCAAAGTCACCAAAAATGGCGTCAGACTTGAACAACTCCTGCAACAAGGCAAAGGCAAAGGCGCCGATAACGGCGCCGCGAAACTGCCCGATACCTCCCAGGATAATCATGATGAGAACGTTGCCAGAGACGTGCCAACTGATCAACTCCGGATTGACGTAGCCATCCTTCACCGCAAACAGGAAACCCGCAAGTCCGGCAATGGCACCCGAAATGACAAAGGCTGCCAGTTTGTAGCCGAAGGTGGAAAAGCCGGTCGCGCGCATGCGCTGCTCGTTGACCCTGATCCCGGCCAGCGCGTGGCCGAAACGTGAGCGCAACAACAAACTCAGCAAAGCAAAAACGATGATTAAACACGCCAGCACGAAACCGTAGAGCACAAGCGGCTTATCGAGGTCAATCATGGGTCCCAAAGTCGGCTTCATCGTCATGTAGATGCCGTCGGTGCCTCCACCCAAGGGTGTATCGTGCGCCACGTAGTAAGCCATTTGCGCAAAAGCCAGTGTCACCATGATGAAGTAGACGCCGCGCGTGCGCAGTGACAACAGACCGACCGCAAGCGCATACAGTGCTGCCGCCAGCGCGCAGACCGGCGCCAACCACAGCGCCGAGGCGGCTCCGCTCTGCGGCGACAGCAGGACCGCGGCGTAGGCGCCAATGCCAAGAAACGCCGATTGACCAAAGCACACCAGTCCGGTACCCCCGACCAGCAATTCAAGGCTGAGCGCAAACACTGCGAAGATCATGATCTTGGTGACCAGATCGACACCGTATTTACCACCGAGCAGCGGATACAGGGCCAGCGCGCCAAAGCACAGGCCAATGAACAGGAACTTGCCGCGCCACATGCTGGGGGATCAGTCGTCAGCCGGCTCGGAAAAGCCCGTCCGGCTTCCACAACAGAATCATCGCCATGAGGACATAGATCAGAACGCCCGAGGCCTGCGGCAGCAGGACTTTGCCAAACGTATCGACCAGACCGATCAGCAGTGCCGCCAGCAGGGCACCACGCACCGAGCCAATGCCGCCAATCACGACCACGACAAAGCAGATGATCAGAACCGAATTCCCCATGCCGGGATAGACTGACGAAATCGGCGCTGCGATCATGCCGGCGAAGACCGCAACGGCGACGCCGGCCGCGAAAACGACGCGGTAAAGAAACTTGATGTCAATGCCCAAAGACTGCACCATTTCCCTGTTGCTGCTGCCGGCACGGATCATCATGCCCAACCGGGTGCGGGTCAGTACCAGGTACATGGCCAGCGCCAGCGCGAGGCAAACGCCGGAAATGAACAAGCGGTAAACCGGGTAAGTCATCAGGTCGCTCAACGGCAGGGAGCCGGCGAGAATGTCGGGCGCCTTGACACCATGCACGTCGTCACCGACGAGCATGCTGCGCAGTTCTTCAAAGACCAGAATCAGCCCGTAGGTCATCAACACCTGCTGCAGATGCTCGCGCTCGTACAGGAAGCTGAAAAACGCCCACTCCAGCACATAGCCCAGCAGCACAGCCAACACCAGCCCGACCAGAAGCGTTGCGAAAAAACCGCCGCCAAACGTTGCACCTACGATCGGCGCCAGGGCGTAAGCCATGTAGGCGCCGATCATGTAGAAGCTGCCGTGCGCCAGATTGATGACGCCCATGATGCCGAAGATCAAGGTCAGCCCGGACGCGACCAGGAACAGCAGCAGTCCGTACTGCAGCGCGTTCAAACACTGGATCAAAAAGGTCGTCAGGTCCATCGACGCGTTGCAAGCGCTGCGCTGCGCCTACATGCGGCAACCGCGCGCAGGATCGGCCAGAGCCTTAGCCGCGACACTGACAAACTTGTTCTCTTTGCCAACGACCTGACGCAGATAAATGTCCTGCACCGGGTTGTGCGACTTCGACAGCGTGAATGGGCCGCGCGGGCTGTCTATCCTGGCTTTTTCAATCGCGGCAATGAACTCGGCGCGCTTGGCGATGTTGCCTTTGGCTGCCGTCAAACCGATGGCCAGCATCTGCGCAGCATCGTAGCCCTGGACGGCATAAACGTCTGGCTGCAATTTGTAGGTCTTGGCATAGGCCAGCCGAAAGGCATTGTCGCGCGCCGTTCCAAGGCTGTCGGCGTAGTGCAGCGCGGTAACCAGACCCTCGGCATCGGCGCCCTGGGCATCGAGCGTGCCATCGGTAAGAAAGCCCGGGCCATACAGTGGGATGCTCTTCTTCAGGCCGGCAGCAGCGTAATCCTTGACAAACTTGACCGCTGCGCCCCCGGCAAAGAAGGCGTAGACGGCATCTGGCTTGGTCGCCGCGATCTCGGTGAGCAATGCCTGGAATTCGACGCCGGGGAAAGGCAAACTCAGATCCTTGACAACCTGGCCACCGTTCTTCTCAAGCGCTTCGCGAAAGCCCTTGACCGATTCGTCACCCGCGGCATACTTGTGCGTGATCGTGACGGCCCTCTTGACGCCCTTCTTGGCTGCCACTTCGCCCATAGCGTAGGCCGGTTGCCAGTTGGTGAACGAACTGCGGAAGATATTGGGCGCACACATCGCACCCGTAACCGCTTCAGCGCCCGCATTTGGGACGATAAGAATGGTCCCGGTGTCTTTCGCTACTTTGGCCATAGCCATTGCGACGCCTGAATGCACGGTGCCAACCAGTACATCGACGTTGTCGCGCTTGATCAGTTTGTTGACGTTATCGGTAGCCTTGGACGGATCGGACTCATCGTCTACCTTGAAGAACTCAATTTCGCGACCACCAAGCTTGCCGCCTTGTTCTTCAATGCGAAGCCGGAAGCCATTCTCGATGGCATTGCCAAGTGCTGCATATGTTCCGGTGTAGGGCAACATCAGACCCACCTTAAGCTTGGCCGGCGTTTGCGCCATGGTCAACGGCGCGGCGATCGCCAAACTGGCAAGCAGGGTATATCGTACAAATTTCATTGGGATGCTCCTCGGTTGTAATGGTTCATGAAATTGGTTACTGCCGCTATCAGTTTATCCGGTTGGTCACGGTGTGGGGAGTGGCCGCAGGCTGGCAACTCCAGAAGTTCGGTTTGGGCCAAGCGCCGGGCGATCCCATAAATCTGCTCCAGGGTCCCGTATTCGTCGTCCAGTCCCTGCACCGCGAGCAGCGGGCAGCGCACTGCGCCGATCTCGCTTTCTATCGACCAATCCCGAAACTCGGGTGCCAGCCAGATCCGGTTCCAGCCCCAAAACGGCGAATCGGGGTCGTCGTGGTATTTTGCGAGACGCGCGCGCAGACCGTCTTCAAGATAGGCTTTGCGCGCGAAGGCAATGCTGGCGACTGACAACTCTTCGACCTGGATGTGTGGCGCCAGCAGCACGCAGCCGGCCACGCGCTGCGGGAAGCGGGCTGCGTACAGCAGGGCAATCGAGCCACCGTCACTGTGGCCGAGCAGCCAGGGGGGCTCGGCCTCGATGTTGATGCCCAGCGCCTGGACGAGGGCGGGCAGCACTTCGTAAGCCTGGCGGTGCATGAAATCGGGCTGCCAGAACTCGGCGGCGGCGCGTGGCGTCGAACGGCCGTAGCCGGGCCTGGAATACACCAGACCGCGGCAACCCAGTGCTTCGCACAACTGTCGCGGGAAATCCCGCCACATGGCCAGTGAGCCCAAGCCTTCATGCAGGAACACCAGCAAGCGGGTACTTGCTCCTTGCGGAACCAGCCACTGGTATTCGACGCGCACGTTGCGCTCGCGCCAGCGGATTTCGACAAATTCAATCTCTTGCCGGGTCGATATAGCTGCCGTCAAATCGCGATGGATGCTCAAAGTCTTCTTTCGTTGCACAATAGGCAAATATGAATTATTGTGCAAGAGTGCACATTAAGTACCGATTATCCGTATGTCAAGCACTATATTGCCCCTATCAGGGTCGCAACCTTTGACCAAGCGGGGCGCCGAGACCGTCAACTCAAGTCGACCCGAGGCTGTGGCGCAGGCCGAAAAGAACCCATTTCTGGCGGCGTTGGGTGAGCGCGTGCGGGCGCTGCGCTCGCGTCGCGGCATGACGCGCAAGGCACTCGCGCTGGCTGCCGATGTCTCGGAGCGGCATTTGGCGAACCTGGAATATGGGACCGGCAACGCCTCGATTCTGGTGCTGTTGCAAGTAGCCGGCGCCTTGCAGTGTGCGCTCGGGGAACTGGTTAGCGACGTGACGAGTTCGTCGACCGAATGGCTCCTAATTCGGGAACTGCTTGAGCAGCGCGATGAAGCCACGCTGCAGCGTGCGCGCGTGATGATCAGCGAGATGCTGGGCGCGCGCCGTGCCAATGCCGGCGCTAGCAGCCGCATTGCCCTGATTGGTTTGCGTGGCGCCGGCAAATCGACGTTGGGCCAGATGTTGGCTGACGACCTTGGTTTTCCGTTTGTCGAGCTGAGTCGCGAGATTGAGAAGTTTGCCGGTTGCAGCGTCGCCGAAATTCAGGCGCTGTATGGAATCAACGCCTATCGGCGCTATGAGCGCCGGGCTCTGGAGGAGATGATCCAGATCTATCCCGACGCGGTGGTGGCGATCCCCGGTGGACTGGTGTCAGACGCGGGAACCTTCAACCAGTTGCTGGCGCATTGCTCGACGGTCTGGCTGCAAGCTGAGCCCGAGGACCACATGAGGCGCGTCCTGGCTCAGGGCGATTTACGCCCGATCGCGGCGAGCGAAGAAGCCATGGCCGATCTCAAGCGCATTCTCGCCGGTCGCGCAGCTTTCTATACCAAGGCGCAACTCAAGGTCGACACCAGTGCGCAGCCGCTGGAGCATACGTTCCGGGCACTGCGGGAAATGGTCAGACGACTGCTTGCGTTACAGACCTGAATTTCCCCTGCCAAGCAAGGAAATGGGTTTCTTTGTATGATATGCACTATTATGCATGTATGTGAACTAGTCAATGCATTTTTATGCTTGAATTTTCAGGAGAACAAACTGTGAGCCAATCCAGCCGCGTCGACTACCAGACCGATCCATCGCAGTACAAACATTGGAAACTCGAGTTCGATGGACCGGTGGCTACCCTGAGAGCGGATTTTGACGAAAATGCCGGTCTGCGTCCTGGCTACAAGCTCAAGCTCAACAGCTACGACTTGGGCGTTGACATTGAACTCAACGACGCGATCAGCCGCATCCGCTTTGAACATCCCGAAGTGCGCACGGTGGTGCTGACCAGTGCCAAGGACAAAGTGTTTTGCTCCGGCGCCAACATTTTCATGCTGGGCGTTAGTACTCATTCCTGGAAAGTTAATTTTTGCAAATTTACCAACGAGACCCGCAATGGCCTGGAAGATTCATCAAGCTACAGCGGCCTGAAGTTCCTGGCCGCCATCAACGGCGCTTGCGCGGGCGGCGGTTACGAGTTGGCGCTGGCGTGTGATGAAATCATTCTGGTCGATGACCGATCCAGCGCCGTGAGTCTGCCGGAAGTGCCGTTGCTGGGGGTATTGCCCGGCACCGGCGGGCTGACCCGCCTCACCGACAAGCGCCATGTGCGCCATGACCTGGCCGATTTGTTGTGCACCAGCGCCGAGGGCGTGCGTGGTGAGAAGGCGCTGAACTGGCGCCTGGTCGACAGTCTCGCCAAGCCGGCGGTGTTTGCCCAGAAGGTGCACCAAAGGGCGCTGGAACTGGCTGCCGGCAGCGATCGCCCGGGCGATGCCACCGGAGTGGTTCTGAGACCCTTGCAGCGCAGCATCGAGGCCGATGCCCTGCGCTATCCGCTCCTGAGCGTCGAGTTGGATCGCGTCAAGCGCAGCGCCATTTTGACGGTCAGGGGCCCGCTCGGCGAGCAGCCCGCCACGATTGCTGCCATCGAGGCCGCCGGCGACAACTGGTACCCGCTGGCACTGGCGCGTCAACTCGAAGATGCGATCCTGTCGTTGCGTACCAACGAGTTGGAGATCGGCATCTGGTTGCTCAAGACCGAAGGACCGGCTGCCGCCGTACTCGCTCTGGACGCCTGCTTGCTGGAGCACCGCGACCACTGGCTGGTGCGCGAAACCATAGGCTTGTTGCGGCGCACCCTGAGCCGTCTCGATGTCTCCTCGCGAAGCCTGTTTGCCTTGATCGAACCGGGTTCTTGTTTTGTCGGCACTTTGCTGGAACTGGCGCTGGCCTGCGACCGCAGTTACCAACTCGTCCTGCCCGAGGATTCAACGCGCTCGCCGTGCATCTCACTGACTGAGGCCAACTTCGGGCTCTATCCCATGGTCACCGGCCAGAGCCGCTTGCGACGGCGCTTCTATGACGAGCAGGCCGCCCTGGACACTGTTCGCGCGGAGCTTGGCAAGGCACTCGACGGTGAGGCAGCATTGAAACTGGGCTTGGTCACCTCGAGCCCGGACGACATCGACTGGACCGACGAGTTGCGCATTGCCATCGAAGAGCGTGCCAGCATGTCGCCCGACGCGCTGAGCGGCCTGGAAGCGAATCTGCGCTTCAATGGGCAGGAGAACATGTTCACGCGCATCTTTGGACGCCTGACGGCCTGGCAGAACTGGATCTTTCAGCGGCCCAACGCGGTGGGTGAAAAAGGCGCACTCAAAGTCTACGGCAAAGGTGAAAAAGCCGCCTTCGACTGGAACCGCGTTTGACTCACGTTTCCGTCATCGCGAGCGTAGTGCGGCGATCCATGAATTTCTGGATTGCCGTGCTGCGCTCGCGATGACCTGACCCCAAGAATTCTCAGGAGCACTTCATGTCCATCAATTACAGCGAAAAAATCCCCAATAACGTTAACCTGAGCGAGGATCGGACGCTGCAGCGCGCGCTCGAGCAATGGCAGCCGAACTACCTGCGTTGGTGGGGCGACATGGGCCCGGACAACTCGCAGAATTTCGACGTTTACCTGCGTACCGCGGTCAGTGTCGATCCGCAGGGTTGGGCTCAATTTGGTCATGTCAAGATGCCTGACTATCGATGGGGCATCTTCCTGAATCCGGCCGAGCAGGATCGCGAGATCCATTTCGGCGATCACAAGGGCGAGGCGGCGTGGCAGGACGTGCCCGGCGAGCACCGCGCCAACCTGCGCCGCATCATTGTCACGCAGGGCGATACCGAGCCGGCTTCAGTCGAGCAGCAACGGCACCTGGGACTGACGGCGCCCAGCCAATACGATCTGCGCAATCTGTTTCAGGTCAATGTGGAAGAGGGACGTCACCTTTGGGCCATGGTCTACCTGCTGCATAAGTACTTTGGCCGCGATGGTCGCGAAGAAGGCGAAGCCTTGCTGGAACGCCGCAGCGGCCAGCAAGACAACCCGCGGATCCTTCAAGCCTTCAACGAAGAGACACCCGACTGGTTGAGCTTCTTCATGTTTACGTACTTCACTGACCGGGACGGCAAGTTCCAGCTTTGCGCTCTGGCCGAAAGCAGCTTCGATCCGTTGGCCCGGACCACCAAATTCATGCTGACGGAGGAAGCGCATCACATGTTTGTCGGCGAGAGCGGTATCTCGCGCATTATTCAGCGCACCTGCCGGGCCATGAACGAGCTGAAGACCGACGACGTAGACACGTTGCGCGCCGCCGGGGTGATTGATCTGGCCACCATCCAGCGTTACCTGAATTTTCATTTCAGTGTGACCATCGACCTGTTTGGATCCGATGAATCGAGCAACGCCGCGACCTTTTACAGCAGCGGGTTGAAAGGTCGTTTCGAGGAAGGTAAGCGACCCGACGACCACATCCTCAAGGGCAGCACTTACAAGGTGCTGGCGATGCAGCACGGAGCGCTGGTCGAGAAAGAAGTGGCGATGCTCAATGCCCTCAACGAAGTGCTGCGCGACGATTACATCAAGGACTCGATCGGTGGTGTTGGGCGCTGGAACAAGGTAATCGAAAAAGCCGGTCTTCCCTTGCGTTTGACGGTGCCACACAAGGCGTTTCACCGCAGCATTGGCGCCCTGTCCAATGTCAAGGTGTCGCCTGATGGTCGCGTCCTCTCCGAGCAGGCGTGGAGCAGCGAGGTTGACAACTGGCTGCCCAGCGCCGCCGACCGCGCCTTCGTTGCAAGCTTGATGGGACGCGTCATGGAGCCTGGAAAATTCGCGAACTGGATTGCGCCGCCGATGATGGGTATCAACCGGCAGCCAGCCGACTTTGAATACGTACGTTTCAACTGAGCGCGAACACCATGACTGACAGCGCGGCCATCCGGCAGCATTTGATTGATCCGGAGATTTGCATTCGCTGCAATACCTGCGAGGCCACCTGCCCAGTCGCGGCTATCACGCATGACTCACGCAACTATGTGGTCGATGTCAGCAAGTGCGACTTCTGCATGGCCTGTATACCGCCCTGTCCGACTGGCGCCATCGACAACTGGCGCGCCCGTCTTCCGGCTCAAACCTATGGCGTGCAAGAGCAATTGGAATGGGATGCGCTCCCTGCTGAACTGATCGCGCCCCAGCCTGCGGTGTCGGGTCCCGTCGCCACCGTGCAGGGTGCCGCCGCCTCGGTCATGCTCCATGCGGTTGCCCCCGCGAGCAACAGCGCTGCCGACTTCGACAGCGCCCAGTATGGCGCGACATTGCCGCCATGGTCTGCGGCCCACGCGTACACCAATCTGTACGGTCCCAAGGCGCCGGAAGCATCGATCACGGCGACCGTTGCGGGCAATGTGCGGGTGACAAAGGCAGGTCAGGACTACGACACTCACCACATCGTGCTCGACTTTGGCACACTGCCATTCCCGGTTCTCGAAGGCCAGTCGATCGGCATCATGGCGCCCGGCAGCGACGTCAATGGTCGCCCGCACCATGCGCGCCAATACTCGATCGCCAGTGCTCGCAACGGCGAGCGGCCCGGCTACAACAACCTGGCGCTCACGGTCAAGCGGGTGTTGGCAAACCATCAAGGCCAGCCGGTTCGCGGCGTCTGTTCCAACTACCTGTGCGATCTACAGGTTGGCGACAAAGTGCAGGTGATCGGCCCGTTTGGCAGCAGCTTTCTGATGCCAAATCACCCCGGCTCCAACCTGGTGATGATCTGTACCGGTACCGGCAGCGCACCAATGCGCGCCATGACCGAATGGCGACGGCGAATGCGTCAGACGGGCAAGTCCGAAGGCGGCAATCTAATGCTGTTTTTTGGTGCCCGCACCAAGGAGGAGTTGCCTTACTTCGGACCCTTGCAAAACCTGCCAAGTGACTTCATTGATATCAACTTTGCCTTCTCACGCACGCCGGGGCAGCCCAAGCGGTACGTGCAGGATGCAATGCGCGAGCGTGCGGCCGACCTCGGCCTGTTACTGCGTGACGGAAACAGCTACGTCTATGTCTGCGGACTCAAGAGCATGGAGCAGGGCGTGCTCATGGCCCTGCGCGATGTGGCGCAGCAGTCCGGGCTATCCTGGGATGAATTGGGCGTGGCGCTAAAGAGGGAGGCCCGACTGCACCTTGAGACCTATTGAGCGCGGTCATTCAGGCGCGCAAGTCTTCGTACTTCTTCATCAGTTCCTCCGGGCTTTCCTGGAAATCCGGATTTACTGTGATGCAGTCCGCCGGGCAAACCAGCTTGCACTGAGGCTCGTCCTCGGCGCCGACGCATTCGGTGCAGCGAAGCGGGTCAATGACATAAATCGGATCGCCCACGCTGATCGCTTCATTGGGGCAGGGTGGTCGGCAGGCGTCGCAAGCGGTGCAGTCTTCGGTAATGATCAAGGCCACGTTGGTTTCCTTCGGGTTCAAAATTGTTCGGTTGAGAATCAGGCCGCAACCTGAGCTTCAAGCTCGGCAAGTTTATTGTGCCTGAAGGCGCCCCACAGCGCAGCGCCAATCGCGCCCGCGTATATGGAGTCGGGATGCGAGCGTGCCGTCACAGTCACTTTCTCGGTGACGATCTCCTCCTGAATAGCGGCCAGTAGGCCGGTGTCGAGCGCCAGGCCACCCGTGATCAGTGCGGTACCCGTCTTTATGCCGGTGATCTTGAGCAGCTTGACGATGCGCGAAGCCATTGACAGGTGGATGCCCTTAAGAATATCCGCCGTCGCGATGCCGCGAGAAACCATATTGATGACGTCGGTTTCGGCCAACACAGCGCAGATCGAACTGACCTTCTCCGGCTCCTTCGAGCTTTGCGACAGCGCACCTATTTCCTCCACCGCCACACCAAGGTAGCGCGCAATATTTTCCAAAAATTGTCCCGATCCGGAGGCGCATTGACTGGTCATCTTGTACGACAGCACCTTGCCACGTTCGTCGATGTAAATGGCGCGGCCATTGAGCGCGCCGATATCCACCACTGCCCGAGCGGCGGGGTCAAGAAAAACGCCACCCCGTGCGTGAGTGGTCATCGAG
This sequence comes from uncultured Pseudomonadota bacterium, assembly GCA_963844495.1. Taxonomy (GTDB): domain Bacteria; phylum Pseudomonadota; class Gammaproteobacteria; order Burkholderiales; family Burkholderiaceae_C; genus Rhodoferax. The sequence continues at coordinate 9,214 of CAWJOT010000024.1, read as the reverse complement.
TAGAAGTGACCCGTAGCGAACTTGACGTTCTCTCCCTCGCCTGTGGTCGCTATGTAATCAACAGCACCGCGCTGCAGTCCGGCGTCCTCCAATACACCGTCAAAACCTTGCTGAGCCAGCGTCATGGGATCGCGGCTACGGATGCGCTCGCAGCGCTTGGCCAGCCAGTGCTGCGTGCCGTCGTCGCGGCTGCGAAACAGCACGGATTTTACGGCGCCTGAGCCGATATCGATGCCAATGGTTGTGATGCTCATGATGGTCTCCCTTCTGCAACCTTGCCATCGTCCACGACGGCGCGCCAGGCGAACGTTGCGCCACCGAGTGCACCGGTATAGATTGAATCCGGATCGATGTTGATCGTCAGTTCACCATAGTTCTCAAAAATGAGATCGCGCAACGATTTGACGGCTGCCTCGTTCTTGGCCACGCCACCGGTAAACGTGAATTGATCGCGGACACCGCCGGAGCGCGCCAGGATGGACATCGCGCGCAAGATGATGGCACGGTGCAGTCCGGCCATGATGTCTTCGCGCTTGTCTCCCAGCGACAGACGGTCACGCAACTCGGCGCCTGCAAACACCGTGCATGTAGAGTTGATACGGATGGTCTTGGTGGATTTCATGGCCAACGGCCCGAGTTCGTGCAAGCCCATGTTCATCTCGTCAGCGATGTAGCCCAGGTAGCGTCCGCAACCCGCGGCGCAGCGGTCATTCATCTGGAAGCTCTCGACAATGCCGCTGGGATCAACCTGAATCGCCTTGGTGTCCTGACCACCAATGTCCAGGACGGTGGCGGTATGTGGGTACATCACGTGTGCGCCCAAACCGTGGCAAAGAATCTCCGAACGAATGTGCTCCTTCGAAAACGGCAATCGGGCCCGACCATAGCCTGTTCCAACAATGTAGGTTTCCTCCATCTCCGTATCCAGAATTCCCTTGATTGGGGCTTCGACCTGAGACCTGCGCGCGGCCGTCTCCGGCATGGCAATGAAGGCCCGCTCCAGTGCCGCCAGCAGGTGACGGCGGATCGAGTCGGCATACACACGGTTTTCGACTTCGATGATGGAGCGGTCGAACACATTGAGCAGAAAGTCATACCGGGTGTTGGCCTCTTTGGCGACGACTTCACCAATGGCCAGGTACTGACTGCCGGCGATATCGCGGAAAAAGTCGGACTTGCGCTTGGCACCGGGTTTGAAGAGTTCAGCCGCCCCGGCTTGCAGCCGACGGAATACTTCAGACAGGGCTTCGGCTACCGCGGGCGCAGCATCGCCAAAGCGCGCGCTGGCCAGACTGCGCTGGCAAGTTTGCTCCAGATCGGCGAGTTGCTCCAGGTATTGTTCGAGGCGGAAATCGCGCTCCAGCTGGCCCAGAAATCCGTCCAGTGAGCCGTTGAGTGCGTTGGTGGTGCCCAGAGCTTGGCGAAACAGGAAGAAGCGCCCGTTGACCATGGCCTCCTGCTTGGCAATGGTCGCCGCCGTGTCGTAATTTGAGCGTGAGTTGGTGATGCCGCGCCCCAGAATGTTGCGGTTCTCGTCAATCACCACTGCTTTAGTGGTCGTGGAGCCGAGGTCGATACCGATAAAGCAACGCATGGGTGTCCTCCGGCTTAGTGGGCTGTGATCGGGATAATCCGGCCCGCCGAACCGGCCCTGCCCGCCGCCGCGACGGCGGCCGACGCAGCGCCGACGCGCTTGGCCTTGACCATCTGGAAATAGCTCTCAAGCCGGTTCTTCACGTTGGCGGCGGAGAAATAGCGTGGATCGACCAGGTCTGTCTCAATGAAAGCAGCGGGTTTGCCGGTGCGCCGCTCGACTTCACGCAGAATCAGCAACTGCCCCGCTGAAAAACTATTGCAGCTCTTGATTGAATTGATCAGCAAGCCGTCGGCCTGGTACTCGTCGATGTACTTGCAGATCATGTCGATGCGCGAGGGCAGGTTCAGGTTGGTGTAACAGCCAAGACAGTATTCCGCGAGCGATTCCAGCGGATGCTCCGGGTCGTGGCGGAAGCCGAAATCGTAGAGGCCCCCGACCTTGGCGTAGGTGCTCGAGACCACCACCGCGCCTTCGTCGTAGAACATCTTCCAGAAGTCGCGAAAGCTGGTCCAGTTTGGCGGTCCCTCGACCACCAGGCGGTATTTTTCCTCGCCCATTTCACCATCCGGCGTGATCGGACCCTTGCCTTCGCGCACACGCTGTTCGATCTCGCCGCGCAGCACCTGGTAGTACTGGGTCGCCTCCGGCGTGCCACGAAAAGCCGTGAAGATCGGGCCAATGTAATAGACGGCACCAAAGTAACCGTCGATCGGTGATGGGCGGTTCTTGGCCGACTGCAGCACCGCGACCAGATCTTCCTCGGCCTTGGCTGACTCACGCATGTACTGGCGAAGCCGGTCGATGTCGAACTTGACACCGGAGATGCGCTCCATGGCTGGGATCACCACCTCCTTGAGTTGCTTGACGACATAGTCGCGCATGTTTGGCGCAATTTTGCCCTCGCCCTGGTAGGGCACGTGCAGCATGACGGTTTCGCAGCCGTACTTGTGACGAATCAGCTCGAACCACTTCATGAAAGTGAAGCAGCCGGTGTAGGACAGCAGCAGCACATCTGGGCGCGGCAGCGGATCGCCTGTGGGACCGATCTCGCCACCCATCATGGAGCCCAGATCAGCCTTGACGTAGGTGCATACGTCTTCCGACTGTCCGTCGCGCTCGGCGTCCATGATCATCTTGCCGGACTTCTTGCGCATACCGTTTTGCAGCGCGTTGGTCTCGGGCAGGCTGCGCGCAAAGTCAAAACACATTAGCAGTTCGTTGAGGTTGCCGGGCACAAAAGTGGCCGACACCTTGCGGTTGTTGGCGCGGGCGGTGGCCAGTTCCATGTAGTTCTTGTTGATAAGTTCCTTCTGCAGCCACATGGCGTCTTCTTTGTGGACGTTCTGCGGCTTCTTGACGGATGTTGGCATGGCAACGGTGGTGTTCATGGTTTGCTCCTTGTTCTGTCAGTCAGCGTGGATTGCCGCGCTGCGCTCGCAATGACGAATTCCTGTCGTCACTGCGGGGCCGCAGGCCGTGGCAGTCCATGGTTGCCGATTCATGCCGCGTTCCACAACTTGATCGAATCGGCGAAAGTGCCGGCCTGCTCACGGATCGGCGCCATCTGGCCGGTGTTCTCGGCGTATTTGAAGGCGGTATGCGCGATCTGGTGCTGGGTCAGTACATCCTGCAGCATGGGGCGCTCCAGCAGCGCCGGGTCGCAAAACGAGGGTGCAGCGAAGATCACGCCCTCGGCACCCATGGTCTTCACCTGCTTCATCAGGAACACTCCCTTTTGTTCGCGCGTCGTGTCGTACTTGGCCGCGGTCGTCGCCGAGCGGTGCAAAAAGGCCTCGGAGAGCTCCTGCAAAGGATTGCCATCGGTCGGCACGTGATCCAGCAACCAGCGACCAACCAGCATGAAGTCATCGTCAACGACGTAGCAGCCGGCCATCTCGATCGACTTGATCAATGCCAGTGGCGGTTGTTCGCAGAACGTGCCATTGATGACAACGCGGGCGTTATCGCGTTTCGGTCGTGTCACAGTGTCGGTAGCGGCAATGTAGTCACGCACGAGCTGTGTATGTTCTTCGGGTGGCAGGATCATGCCGGCGCGCTGCACCAGGTAGACCTCGGAGGTTGGCGCCTGCCAGGGTTTGGCCGCGCGATAGGCATACAGCTCCCGCAGAGCGGCGCGGTTCTCGTTGTAGACGGCAATCGAGGCGTTGATCGACTCATCGGTGATTGACCGGCCAGCCAGCTTGGCCAAGTCTTCGCGCAGCACCTGCATTTCTTCCATGTAGAACTTGCCGCCGATCTCGTCGTCGTAGTTCTGCGGTACATCGATGTAGCGCACATACTTGTCCTTGAACAGGATTTGCCACATTCCCGAGAGGTTGCGTATGACATCGCAGATGGACGGAAACAGCATGCCGTCCAGACTGTCCAGGCGACCGGTGAGTCCCATCTCGATGGTCGAGCGCGGGATGCGGCAGATGTAGCTCTGGTAGTACGCGTCGCCCTGAATCACTTCGAGCTGGTCGCCGCCGCCGAGTATGCCAACCGGCAACATGCCTGCTGCATGGATCAGCTCGCGCGGCACATAGACCGGCATGTAGCCGATTGCCTTGCGACCCGGCACGGCCGTCTTCCAGTCTTTCACGGCGTTGAAATGCAGGTCGTCAAACAGCATCTGGCAACGCTCCAGGATTTGCTGGACAGGTGAAGTAGCTGACATCATGCGTGCTCCAAGGGTGGTGCGCTCAATAGCTTGACGAACTTGCGCTCGCGAGTGATTATGGCATAATAGTACCGTAATACCAGTATTAACTCATAACTATTTTTTGCGGGACCACGGAAGTGCTTGAATTTGGGTAAAACTGACAAGTCAATCACGGAGAACAATTTGCAAACACAAACCAGTGCGCCGGAGAACGTATCGGTCGACCCGTTCACGCTGTCCGTTTCCGACGAGACCCTCGCCGACCTTCGGTCACGGCTGGCCAACACACGCTGGCCGGATCGGGAAACCGTCGGCGACTGGAGCCAGGGCGTGCCGCTGGATCGGATCAAGGCAGTCTGCGACTATTGGGGAGGCAATTACGACTGGCGCCGCTGCGAAACGCGACTCAACGCGCTCGGCCAGTACCACACCCGCATTGACGGCTTGCGAATCCATTTTCTTCACATCCGCTCACGGCACCCGGACGCCGTGCCGCTTCTCCTCACGCACGGCTGGCCCGGCTCGGTGGTGGAGTTCCTTGACGTGATTGGTCCGCTGACGGACCCTGCCGCCCACGGCGGGGACGGCGCCGATGCATTCCACCTGGTGATTCCGTCGCTGCCCGGCTTCGGCTTTTCGGACAAGCCCACAAACACTGGCTGGGGGGTCGAACGAATCGCCGCCGCCTGGATCAGCCTGATGAAGCGCCTGGGTTACGAGCGCTTCTTGGCACAAGGCGGCGATTGGGGCGCCGCAGTGACCACTGCCATTGGCATGCTCGCTCCGCCTGAATGCGTCGGCGTTCATCTCAACATGCCGCTGGTCTATCCGGGTCGGGATGATCTCGCGCAACTGACCGAGGCCGAGCAGGCATCTGTCGCGTCGATGAAGTTCTATCGAACCAGCGATTCGGGCTACGCGAAGATGCAGCGCACGCGGCCGCAGACCCTCGCCTATGGCCTGACCGACTCACCGGTGGGGCAGGCCGCCTGGATCTATGAGAAGTTCTATGCCTGGACCGATAACCGCGGGGAACCCGAGAGCGCCTTGAGCCGCGACTCCATACTCGACAACATCATGCTGTATTGGCTTCCCGGCACTGCCGCATCCTCGGCACGACTTTACTGGGAGAGCCTGGCTTTCTTCAAGACCCAGCCGCTCACCATTCCGGTCGGCGTGACCATCTTCCCGAAGGAATTTTCGCGTCCGTCGCGACGCTGGGCAGAACATCACTTCGCCAACATCATCCACTGGAACGAGGCCGACAAGGGAGGGCATTTCGCGGCTTTCGAGCAGCCGGACCTATTCGTCACGGAGCTACGCGACTGCTTCCGAAAGATGTGGCCAGAGAAACCAGGATGAACGCGGTGCGCAATGGGCTGGAGGCGCGCCATCCCGGGCTTTACGCCAGCATCGAAATGATGCTGGTCGAAGCGGAAGCACGCTACAACCGGCAGAGCGGCCAGGCGCCGTCGGAATTCCTGCTGGAGCACACAAGGCGCACGGCCGCCATTGCCCACAAGCTAGCCGCAATGGAAGCGGTCGATTCATTCCTGCCAACGCTGGTGGCGCTCTACCATGATGCAGGAAAGTTTCATGAGGGCGCCTACCATCAGGACCGCATACCGGAAGAAGAGCATGCGGCGCTGCTGGCGCAGCAAATGCTCAACGAGTTCGGTCTGGAACTCCGTACTATCGATTCAGTGACAACGGCGCTACGTGCCCTTTACGACGAGAGCCTGCCGTGCATCGGTCCCGCCCGAATCGTGCAGGACGCAGACCGGCTCGAAAAGCTGGGGGCGCTCGGTGTGAGTGCCTTTTTTACCAAGGCGGCCCTGCGCCGACGCGGTCTGGTCGACGCGCTGGTACAGACGCTGAGCAGGGAACTCACCTATGCCCGCGCCGCCCCTCGATCGATGTTGACTGCATCAGGAAAGAAACTCGCCGTGGAGCAGGCGCCCAGGACGATTGCTTTTTTTGACAATCTCCTGGAGCAACTCGAAAGCTGGGGCATCACCTCGTTCGAGTGCCACACGGTCGTCCTGGATGAAGACTTCCGCACCCGTGACGGCGCTGTCGCTCGAGGCATGGAAGTGACTATCGCGATGCCTCGTGCGTGTCCGGATTGTGACGGCGCCCTGGCGCTTACGCACCGGCGCGAGCAGGACCTCAAGTGTGAGAGGTTCACCGCTCGCTTCCAATGCGGACATTGCAGCTACGCCAGCGAATCCTCGCTCTGCCTGCCGCTGCTCGCCTGATCCAGCGCGTCGAATTCGACAGTCCCGTGAATTGCCTGCTCCAAAACGGGGAGCCGTCGACACGTTCAGCGAAGGATGGTCACGGAGCCGGCACATTGACGACCGTATTAACCAGCGTAATCGAGGCACCCGGGGACAATATCCGGCCCTCCAGCGTTACGAGGGCCAGATTTCCAACACTAGAAAATGATGCGCCGGCCTGCGAAATGAGGGTTCCCACCATGGTTCCACCGCCGGCAGCATTGATGGTTGCGAGACCACCGACTTGCCAGTACACGTTTTTAGCCTGGGCGCCGCGCGCCAGGATAATGCTTTGTGGAGCTGCAGTTCCCGGGCCACCGACCGTCAGCGTGGTCGCCACCTGGAAGACCCAGACTGCGTTGGCGTCGCCTTGGGCGTCCAGAGTCAGATCGCCGCCCTGAACCAGGAACGACCCCGACGGCGAGGTGTAGACACCCGGAGCCAGCGTCAGGTTGGCGAGATTGGCACCCGGATTGGCACCCGGGGGCATCGCCACCAGCGCCAGATAGGCCGCTTGTGCGTCCAGCCGGGCCTGGGACGCGATGGCACATAACTGTGAAGTCGTAAGAAACGGACCGATGCCTAAGGCGGTCGCATTGGTACAGGTGTAGATTGATCCGTTCACAGCGCCCGTATTGGCCGGAGATTCTGAAAATATATAGCCGGTTGTATCGTGGAATCCGCTGATTGACGATGTCGCCGTGGCAGTTGTTCCGATATCGCCGTTGATCAGCGTCTGGGTCCCGCTGTTGCTCATACCGCTCGCGCCTAAGGCTCCAAATGTTGACGCGGTCCCGAGGTCACCCGGCGGTGGGAGAACGACCGGCATGGCCGTCGTCGTAAAGCTCCAAACCTTGTTGGCCGTCAGTGCGTTGCCTGCCAAGTCCCTGGCGGCGTTTGTTAGCGTGGCAGTATAGGTAGTGCTGCTGGCGAGCATCGACGATGGCGTAAAGGTCGCAATCCTGTTTGCGGCGTTGAAGGTGACTGTTCCTGCCACACCAGCCACTGTCAAGCTGGCAGTGTTGATCGTCAATGGGTCCATTGCCTCGCTGAAGGTGACGTTGACGGCGCTGCTGACAGCCACATTGACGGCTAGGTCGGCTGGGTTGAGTAGCATCACTGTGGGCGCAGTTATGTCTGCCAGCGCCGCCGTCGTCCAGCTCAGAACGTAATCCCTGACCATGACGTTGCCGGCCAGGTCAGCAGCGCCACCAATGCCACCTTTGACCGTGACTGTGTAGCCAGTACTGCTGGCCAGATTGGTCAACGGCATGAATACCGCGTTCACGCCTGAGTAGCTCACCGAGCCGGCAACGGCTTTGCCGCTGACGGACTCCTTCAAGCCAAAGTTCAGATTGGTGATCGTCAGGTGGTCCATCGATTCACTGAACGTAGCGCCGACTTTGGCGTTGACGGCGACGTTGGTATCGCCATTGGTATGGATGGTCCCGATGACGTGCGGGGCAGTGGTGTCCGGCGCCACGCCTGTGGTCCAGCTTACTACATAATCATTGACCATCACGTTACCGGCCAGGTCGGCAACACCGCGCGCGCCGCCTTTGACGGTGACCGTGTAGCGGGTGCTGCTGACCAGCGGGGCCAAGGGAATGAACAGCGCGCTCACGCCCGAGTAGCTCACCAAGCCTGCAACAGCATTGCCGCTGACAAACTCCCTCACACTAAAGTTCACATTTGTGATCCTCAACGGGTCCATGGCTTTGCTGAAAGTGGCGCCCACCTTGGTGTTGATAGCCACATTCGTGGCGCCATTGGCGTTGATGGTGGCTGTGACCTGCGGTGAAGTGGTGTCTGCGGCTGATCCCGTGGTCCAACTCCATTGATAGTCGCTGGTCAGTGCGTTGCCAGTCAAGTCCTTGGCTCCAGTGGTGATGGTGGCTGTATAAGTGGTGTTGTTGGTCAGGATGCTGGCCGGTACGAAGACGGCGTTGACACCTGAATAGCTGACTACACCGACAATCAACGTAGTTCCTTGCTTCAAGGTGAAGGTTGCCGCGTTTAGGGTTGTCGGGTCCATCGCAGCGCTGAACGTGGCACCCACTTTGGTGTTGATAGCCACACCGTTGGCACCGTTGGCATTAATCGTCGCAGTGATCTGGGGCGGGGTGTTGTTCGGGATGACACCGGTCATGAAGGTCCATACAAAATTGCTGGCTAACGCGGCGCCCAGGGTATCTTTGACTGCGGTCGTGACGGGACCGGTACAGAGGGTGTTGGGCGGCAGCACGCTGTCTGCAGGCAGCGTCAGTGTCAGGGTCGTCAAATTGCTGAATGCCAGGTAGTTCACTGAACCTGCTACGGGTATTCCAGTTGGACAGGCCAGATTAAAGCTGGCTGACGTCAAAGTGGCCGGGTCCATGGCTTGGCTGAAAGCCGCGGTAATCACTTTGGTGTTGACCGACACGCCAACGGCGTTGGGCATTGGCGCTACCGCGGTTACGCTGGGGGCTGGCGCGGTCGGGCTACCAACGACCGGGGTTGAACTATTCCCACCACCACCGCCGCCGCAGGCGGTTACGAGACCGCTCAGGAGCAATGCCGTGAGCCATGGCAAGGTTCTTAAGTGGCCCATAAGTTTCTTCATTTGACTCACCTAATTGTTGAATGCAAATGGCATCGATGTAAGGAACTGATTCGTTTGCTGGGTTTGCTCTGCGT
>CAWJOT010000023.1:0-170235 GCA_963844495.1 uncultured Pseudomonadota bacterium | reverse complement strand
GGGCCTCAAAGCGGTCGGCTATCGCAAGTGCGGCTTTGGTGCCGGGACCGTATAGGCCGTTAAAGGCTAGTGAGGTCAGGGCAACGACTCGTCTGCTTAAGGGGACGCCGGTGGCTTTTGCCTTATTGACGTAGGTCACGGCAATAGCATTGAATGTGCTGTCAATCTGCCCACTGGTCATGACGAAAGGCTGACCGTAGGCGGCGTCCAGGGCTGCTTGGACTTGGGCGGTGGATTTACCTTTGCTCGCATTGATCGCATTGGTAACTGCAAGGTTTACCGGATCCGTGACGTTTGTAGAAATGCCCATTGCAAAAAACACTTCCGTGCGAACATCCGTGTTCGTGAGGTCAAAGCCAATGCCAATGGTTGGGCGCGAGGGATTGGCGATATCTGAATACGGGGCAGGTCGATTGCTCTCCAATTGCACTAGCAGTGAACGCAAACGGGTATCAAATTCGGCCTGGGTGATTGCTGATTACGGTAATGGTCATGATGGAATCCTAAAACTGTGTGGGTTAACGGGGGTTTTCATTGAGAGGCTTGAAACGATGTATTTGACAAAGATTTTCTGTCGCGTAGCCAAGCCTGCCACTGTCGTCGTAGGGCAGGCGCGCAAAAAAACGACGCATGTGGAACGCAGGATCAAGTACTGTGCCTAGGTATTCAATAAAGTAGGGCTTGCCCGTGAATAACCGCAGGTCCGTCCCACCAATCGCGTCAATTTCTTTCGCCAGTTGATAGGAGTCTTCGCTCAACTCCCAGTGCACGTAGCCGCTGGTGTGCCATTTGCTTTCGTGATAATCATTTTGATAATCCCTGCTGCAAGCCAAACGGTCTCGGGTATATGCAAGGATGGTGGCCTGTTCATCACCCAAGGGCTTGATGCGCACTCGACGCATATGTGGCGAAATCCTTCCTGCCTGTAGTTTGTCCAGAAAGGTCTTGCGCCAGCTCTCGAAATCCGGTGGTATCCAATCTGCTGGCTTGGCATACGTAATTTCTATTCTGTACGCCCAGTCCAAGTGTTGCAACACGTCCAGGTCTTCCCATGCTGGGCTCTTGAAGCTTGACGGAATCGGTATTTCACATGAGGGCGTTTCTTTCAGTCTGTTCAGGTGCTTTAAATAAGTTTCGCAAACAGCGTAGCCTTTGCCACTGTTGCCATAACTGCACGAATCTGCATAGGGATTGGCCTTTTGAACATCGTCGCAGTAGCCATATTTTGGCTTTGTCACCCCCGGTGATGTGACGGGCTTCGCGCTGGATTGAGCCCAAACGCTCGCACTATGCCCCGCGAAAACCATCGTGACTGTGGCACAAACCATTGCATATCTGGCGAGATTGTTCTTATGCATGACGAGCCCCTTGTTTGTCGAAGTCGGATACTGCCCACGCTGCATTCATGCGCCTTCCCAGCCATTTAGGCTCTGCAAGCCGTATGGAACGGGCATGAGGGGTTTTGGTGTTTGAACGCTCCAAATGACCATGAAAGCGCTGGCTTAAGGTTTTTAGGCGCTTAACCTTGCAATCAAATCGGCCTGTAACGCATGAATAACGGATTTGAGTAGCTACTGAATTTGTAGCGTCCTTCAGATGGTCATTCCCCCAGATCAAGGCGTTGGCGACAGGTGTGTCGACGTTGTCCGCACTGGTGTCGCCCCACATATTGTCATTGCCGACCCCGCCATACAGGGTGTCATCCTTGCCCTCGCCTTCCATGTAGTCGTTGCCATCTTCCCCATCCAGGTAGTCGGCGCCGCGGTAGACCACGTCATTGCCGCCACCGCCAGTCAGCGTGTCATCCCCCGCCCCGCCATCCAAAAAGTCCGCCCCATGGTATTGCGTTGCCAGGGTGTTCATGAATCCAGCCTTGATGATGCCGTCGCCCTGGATGTTGTCTTTGCCCTCATTGCCTTCGAGCACGTCATTGCCGCCCATGCCGTCAATCTTGTCATCGCCCAGACCGCCTTGCACCCGGTCGTCGCCACCGCTGGCAATGATGCTGTCGTTGCCATCGCCGCCCTTGATGTTGTCGGAGCCAGTGCCACCACCAATCAGGTCGTCGCCGACGCCGCCATCGATTTCATCATTGCCCGCGCCGCCATCAAGCGCGTCGTTACCACCCAGGCCGAAGATCTTGTCGGCCAGCGCGCTGCCGGTGATGACGTCGGCGAAGTTGGCCTGCGCCACCCCGCCAGTCAGGGTACCGTCTGCAGCCCAACTGGTAGCACCCCATTTGTAGGTGTTGTACAGCGGGTCACCGGGCAGGATGTTGGTGTCAATCTCGATGCCGATGAGTTGGGCGCGTTGCTCGCCGGTGTAGATGTTGATGGCCGCCGGGTTGGTCAGCGCTGTGTTGTCCAGGGTGATGCCCAGACTCGGGCTTGCGCTCCAGCCCTTGACCGTGATGCTGCCGTTCATCGTGCTCGCACTGGCGTCGGTGCCACGGCCGATGATCAGGTTGCCGCCCATCAGCGTGTAGCGGTAGTGCCGGTCCACCGACTCCCAGACGTTGTCTGCGAGCAGTTGGCCGCCGCTTAGCTGCACGCCGTCAACCCACAGACTGCCCAAGCCGTCGGCATCGAGCACGGTGTCGCTGCCAAAGTCGCCGGTAAAGTTGTAGACGTCAGCGCCTGCGCCGCCGTACAACGAGTCATTGTCGAGCCCGCCGTTGAGGGTGTCGACACCGTCCCCGGCCATGATGACGTCGCTCTTGTCGCCCCCGGTAAAGGTGTCTGCACCCGTGCCGCCGATGTAAGATTTGGCTCTTGCTGGCCTCGCGTGCGGTAGCCGTTGCGCCGGTACTGCCTGCGACCACGTTCCATTGGTCAAAGGTGACGCGCCCACCAAACTCGCCGTTGGCGTTGTAGATGGGTGTCAGCCAGGCGTTGAGGTAGCTGGAGGCTTTGTTTTGTGCGCCGATCAGGTGCGTGCCGTCGGCCTTGGTGTAGCCCTGGGCGCTGGTGTATTGCAGCAACTCACCGGTCTGGGTGAAGAAGTCTTGCCCCGCGTAGTCGGTGCCCTGCCAGTAGTACCACTCGATGCCTTGGGCAATGATGGCCTTTTGAGCGGCGTCGTTCAAGCCCGCTATGTTGGTGCCGAGCTTGTTCAGGTCGGCGGCGAAGTGGGTGAGCATGCCTTGATTTCCAGTGCCCTTGACTTCGCTGTTTAGAGCCAAATTCAAGAAGTTCGCCTGCGAATCAATTTCGTCGTTCTTGAAGTAAAGGGTTTTGTCAAAGACCAGGCCCAACACCGTCGAGTTGACCTGAATTGCCGAGGCGAAACTTGTTGACCATTGGGTGGCGGACAGTAGCACCATGGAGTGAAGCTGAAGTGCGCTAAGTGCATTTGGCCCAGTTGGAATTTGGTTTTCTGCTCCGCCATAAATGGTGGTCAGATCGTTGCGAGTGGCATTGAGAAACTCGCCCTGCAAGTGATAGCCTTTAACGTTTGCCTCACGCGCAGCAAATGTGGAGGGTGGCAGTGGATAGGTTGCGTCGTTGTATTGATTGAAACTGACGTCGACATACCCGCGGCTGGCCAACTCACTCTTGTAGTAATTCAGTGTGCTGGAGTTCAACGCGCTTAGCTGAAAGGGTGCTGCATCAAACGTCGTGGCTGACTTGTTGAAATACACCGCCATCAGACTGGCCAAGCCACCGCCTAGACTGTGTCCGGTGAAGCTGATGTTGTCACCATAGCCGGGCGTATTCTTGATGCGCTCATAGAGCAGCATGGCTTTGAGTACCTGGCTGCTGGGCTGCCCGGTTGTCGCAGGCAAGTTGCCAAAAGCGATGTCTGCGATCATGCTGGCGTTGGTGCCGGTGTAGGCAATCACGATTTCAGTGGTGCCGATGCGCCTAAATACTCCCGCAGAAAAACCGTCGCTCAGGTCGGGGATGAGTTCAAGCGGTTCCCATCCAGGCGGGGGAGCCAATTTGTTTGCATCAGTTGTCGTATAGACCATCGCTGCAAGCTGCGCGTACTCTTTGGTTTCGATTGTCATGATTTACTCCTTGTGTTTTATTGCGCCTTGTCTTCTGTCTTGAGGTGACCCGTTGTTCGATCCTTGTAGTTCCAGCAGTTCGTTTCCCACCTGCTCACAATCTCGCGCCAATCGGAAAACATAGTTGCCGCATCGTCGCGCGCACGCTTGCTTTCCAGGGTGTGGTGAGGTGGCTCACCACTTTTGCGATGCACCGCTACCAGCAGGTTGGCTTTCTCCCCGATGTGCACCGGGTTAAGGGGTACTTGTTGCCATGCGCCATTGGCCCAGCTGTATTGGGTGTAGGGCAACTTGGGATAGCCTATTTGTGTCCAGTCTTCACACATCTGAATTCTGGCAAGCACATACCATTGCCCTTGCTGCGTCTGGTTCAGCACCATCGGGTTGAAGTGGGTAGACAAAGTAGCAGTGGGTGCCCCTGCCAGCCCTGGCGGGAACGTGATCGTGGTGGCTTTGTGTTCGGTGCCACCTGCATCGCCTATTCCACCCAAAGCCTCCAAACCTTCCAGCGCCCGCGTGATGGTGATTTGCTGCCCGTTTTGCAGCAGAACATCTTCCGTCCACTTGAAGTTGGATTTGGAGCAGGCCGCCAGTTGCGTTACGGTGACCAACGCCAGCAATACTTGCAACGGCTTCTTGAGGTAATTCATTGCCGCATCTCCCGTTTTTGGGCATTGGTTTGAATGCCTGAACCGCCCCACGCAGCATCCATGAGCCTTCCCGGCCATTTATGTCCCGAAAGCCGCATGGAATGGGCGTGAGCGATTTTGGTGTTTGAGCGGTCAAATTGCCGTCGCACGTACAGGTTTGCTAATTTCAGCGCCGGGTTTTCATAGTCAAATCGGGCTGCAACACCCGACTGACTTGCGTAAGTAGCTACAAAATCAATAGCGCCCGTTGGAGCGAAGTTGGCCTGCGCCACCCCGCCAGTCAGGGTACCGTCTGCAGCCCAACTGGTAGCACCCCATTTGTAGGTGTTGTACAGCGGGTCACCGGGCAGGATGTTGGTGTCAATCTCGATGCCGATGAGTTGGGCGCGTTGCTCGCCGGTGTAGATGTTGATGGCCGCCGGGTTGGTCAGCGCTGTGTTGTCCAGGGTGATGCCCAGACTCGGGCTTGCGCTCCAGCCCTTGACCGTGATGCTGCCGTTCATCGTGCTCGCACTGGCGTCGGTGCCACGGCCGATGATCAGGTTGCCGCCCATCAGCGTGTAGCGGTAGTGCCGGTCCACCGACTCCCAGACGTTGTCTGCGAGCAATTGGCCGCCGCTTAGCTGCACGCCGTCAACCCACAGACTGCCCAAGCCGTCGGCATCGAGCACGGTGTCGCTGCCAAAGCCGCCGGTAAAGTTGTAGCGGTCAGCGCCTGCGCCGCCGTACAACGAGTCATTGTCGAGCCCGCCGTTGAGGGTGTCAGTACCGTCCCCGGCCAAGATGACGTCGCTCTTGTCGCCCCCGGTGAAGGTGTCTGCACCCGTGCCGCCGATGTAAGATCTGGCTCTTGCTGGCCTCGCGTGCGGTAGCCGTTGCGCCGGTACTGCCTGCGACCACGTTCCATTGGTCAAAGGTGACGCGCCCACCAAACTCGCCGCTGGCGTTGTAGAGGGGTGTCAGCCAGGCCGTGGTGTATTGCAGGGCTTTGTTGGCCGAGGGCTTCAGCGAAGTGAGATCGCCCTGGTTGCTGGTGTATTGCATCAGTTGCCCGGTCTGCGTGAAGAACTCCTGGCCCGCATAGTTGGTACTTTGCCAGTAGTACCACTCGATGCCTTGGGCGATGATGGCGTCTTGTGCCGCTGCGTTCAGGCCTGCGATGTTGGTGCCGAGTTTGTTCAGGTCGTTGGCGAAGTGGGTGAGTTTGCCTTGGCCTGCGACGGCGCTTTGTTCGCTGCGAATAAGATCGATGAGGAAGTTTTTCTGAGTGCTTGTTCCAGTGTCAAAGGCGTATAGCTTGTCGTCCATGATCAGCGGTACCACACTGGTGGAGGCATAGGTTGCCAGTCGGAAGCTGTTGCTCATGCTTGCTGCAACAAGCAGTCCTACCGAATGCAATTGCGCCGCGCTGGCTTGGCCGCCATTAATATCGATCCGGGTGTCGCTACCGGCCACGGTGTTGGCATCAAAGCGCAATGCACTCAATATCTCGCCTTGCAAATAGTGGTTGGCGACTTGAGCTTCACGGCTGGCGAAATCACTGATGGCAGTATCCATTGCGGCATCAGAATAGCCAGCCGCCAAGAGCTGCGCTCTCACCAAGCCGAGCATCGTCGGATTGGCCGCCGTGAGTTGAAACGGCGCTTCGTCAAACACGACGGCCGGTCGGTTGAACCAGGTCGCCATGACTGAGGCCAATCCGCCACCCAGGGAGTGCCCGCTCAGGGTGATGTTGCTACCGTAAGTTTGTTTGACTTTTTGGTACACCAAGGCTGCATTCGTCACCTGCCAGGAGGGCAGCCCAGTACCAGCAGTGAAATTGCTTGCCCAGTCTACGCGTCCATTGGTGCCCGTGTAGGCCAGCACAATTTCACCCGTGCCCGAGCGTTGAAAGACGCCGTACGAGAAACCGAGGAGGTTGTCGTCTTTGGCTTCGAGGAGGGTCCAGCCGGTGGGGAGGTTGGGGCGGTTGATAAGCTTGTCTTTTACATCGTAGACGTAGAGCGAGAGCAATGCATATTCTTGTGTTGTAGCCATGGTCAATTTCTCCTTTTACATTCGCGAGGATTCATGATGAACTTTGGATCGATTTTTGCCGTAGTTGGCGACTGCATTGAGCTGACCGCGTCTTCGTCGGCTCTCTGCTTCGCGGAGTAGCGTTTCTGCATTTCTTCAGGTTTGCGCCGTTGGCGCATCAAATTGCTAGGAAGTTCATACAACCAAGGCTGAATCTCGGGTGGCCAGGTCCATTCCCGCCCAGTCGCATCGGGCACAAACTGCACATAGTGCGGGGTGGCACAGTAGTAGTTGTGATTCCAGTCCCAGCCCTTATTTGCCGCTTGTGCGACAAGCACTGGCTGTTTCTGCGGCGAGATGGCGAGCACCATCAGGTCGGCCTCACCTTCGTAGACGTACTTCTTGCCACCCCATTCGAACGAGAGCTTTTCGGTTTTGTTTTGACCATAGCCAATGTTCATCGGGTTGCCGCCTTCTCCTTTCAGGCTATAAACGACGCTGCGCTTGACCCAAATCGTCTCCCCCGTATTCAGCGGAACCTCTTCCTCCCATTGCACGGTTTTGGAACAGGCGACGAGTTGCAGTGAGGCAATTACGGCCAGCAATGTTCGCAACGATTTCTTGAGTAGGTTCATTGCAGCACGTCCCGATTGTTGGTATTGGCCTTGATACCTGAACTTCTCAACGCAGGATCCATGCGCCTTCCCAGCCCTTTATGCCCTGCAAGCCGCATGGAACGGGCGTGAGCGGTTTTGGTGTTTGAGAGGATCACCACGCCATCGCCAACATTGATGTTTGGTCTTTAGCGCCCTATTTTCACAGTCAAATCGGTCTGCAACGCCCGATGGATATGCGTGAACAGCTATTGAATTCATAGCGATTTCTCTCCTATGGTTTATCGTACCCATGTGTTTCATGCGGCGCCTACCGCTCTCTCAAACTCTCACTGCCCGCCCGCTGCACCGGGCTCAGCAAAAACTCAATCACCCGTCTCTGCCCGGTCTTGATCTCGGCGGTGATGTTCATGCCGGGGCTCAAGTTCACCCGCTTGCCATCAATCAGCATGTCTTTCTGGCTCAGGGTCAGGGTGGCCGGGTAGTAGCTGCCCTTCTTGTCGTCCGTCACCGCATCGGCAGTGACTACATCCACCCTGGCTTTGACGGTACCGTAGCGGGTGTAGGGGAAGGTCTCCAGTTTCACCTCGGCCATTTGCCCCGCGTTGACAAAGCCGATGTCCTGGTTGGCGATGGTCACTTCAGCCGTTACGGTGGCGCTGTCGGGCACCACGATCATCAGTGGCTGGGCTGGGGTGACCACACCGCCTACGGAGTGGATGGCGAGTTGCTGGATGACACCGGCTACCGGGGCGGTGAGCTGGGTCTGGCGCTCGCGCTGGTTGGCCTTGGCTTGCTCGGTTTCGCGCAACGAGGACAGCACCTGCGCCTGGGTCGCGTGTTTTGTTATCAAATCAGCCTCCAGAGCCCGTAGCATGGGCGTGACCAGCTGCGAATTTGATAGCGACTGCAACCAAGTCAAAGCTGACTGTAGCGCGCCGGGTTGGCGCAGGCTATCCCCCAAACGGGGGATATGGCACCGGGTTTGCGCTCAGTGACTGGCGCAACCGGCCGCGGCCTTGGCGGGCATGGGCGCGTCGCGCTCGACACCGGCGGCGCTCAGGCGTGCGGCGTAGTCGGCCCAGAGCTTGTCTTGCTGCGAGCCCAGGAAATAGAGGTAGTCCCAGGAAAAGATGCCGGTGTTGTGCCCATCTGAAAACTCGGGCTGCACGGCGTAGTTGCCGACCGGCTCGAGCGCGGTCACGTCGACCTCACGTTTGCCGGTTTGCAGCACCTCCTGCCCGGGGCCGTGACCCTGCACATCGGCTGACGGTGAGTAGACGCGCATCAACTCAAACGGGATGCGAAATTGCGCACCATCGGAAAAGCTCACTTCCAGCACCTTGGACTGGCTGTGCACCGTCATTGCCTGTGGCGTCGGAGCGCCGGATTGCAAACCTGCCATGGGAATTTACCTGCTAAAGAGATGAAGTTATCACAAAGGGCCACCGAGGGTGGCTAGCGCGTGCCCAATGACCCCGTCAACAGCAGCAAGAGAGTCGGTCACGGCTGCCAGCGCTGGCGCATTCATCGGCCGCAGGGCTGGGCACCAGACCGGTGACGGGAAATGACTGTCCCAGTCAAAGCGCGCAATCACGTGCCAGTGCACATGCGCGACCACATTGCCCAGACTCGCGAGGTTGATCTTGGTCGGCTGCAAATGTTCGCGCAGGGCGCGCTCGACGATGTTGACCGCCGCCATGCAAAGGTTTCTGTCTTCTACCGTAAGGTCCGAGAACTCTGCCACGTGATCTGTCCAGACCACGCGATAAAACGCGGGAAACCCCGGTTCTTCGGCGCGGATCACGCGAAACTTGGCTGCCGCAAACACCGGCACACCGCCAGGCCCGGCGCACAAGGCGCAGTGCGAGGTCGTCATGGCGAGCGCAGCGCGGTCATCCAACAGGCGGGCACTCCGCGATGGATCGCCACGGCCTTTGGCCTCGCGATGACAAACCATGGATCGCCACGGCCAGTGGCCTCGCGATGACAAATAGTTCTGGCCTGGGCAATTTCACACCAGCACCCGCTCGATGCCACCGGCATTGGCCAGCTTGACGTAATCAGGTAACCATTGCTCGCCCAAAATCTGGCGGGCCATCTCGACGACGATGTAGTCGGCCTGCAGCAAACCGTTTTGCAAGTCTTCGCCAAAGCGGCTCAGGCCTTGCAGGCAGGCCGGACACGACGTGAGTATCTTGATGTTGTCCCTGGCGCCAACGCCCTGGGCGCGCAACTGCGCCTCGCCGCTTAGGATTTCCGCTTCCTTGCGAAAACGCACCTGGGTCGCGATGTCGGGCCGGTTCAGTGCCATGGTACCGGCCTCACCGCAGCAACGCTCGGACAGGATCACCTGCTCGCCCAGCAGGGCTTTGACGGTCTTGATCGGCTCCTGCAACTTCATCGGGCTGTGGCAGGGGTCATGAAACAAAAAGGCACCGGCGTCCTTCAGTGTGACGCCCTTCTCCAGCAGGTATTCATGGATGTCGATGATGCGGCTGCCCTCGAATATCTTGTCAAATTCATAGCCCTGCAACTGGTCGTAGCAGGTGCCGCAGCTCACCACCACGGTTTTGATATCCAGGTAGTTCAGCGTGTTGGCCACACGGTGAAACAACACCCGGTTGTCGGTGATGATCTTCTCGGCCTTGTCATACTCGCCGCCGCCGCGCTGCGGATAGCCGCAACACAGGTAGCCCGGTGGCAGCACGGTTTGCACACCCGCGTGCCATAGCATCGCCTGCGTCGCCAGGCCAACCTGGCTAAACAGCCGCTCCGAGCCGCAACCCGGAAAATAGAAGACGGCCTCACTCTCGGCCGTGGTCGCCGCCGGGTTGCGAATGATCGGTACGTAGTTCTTGTCTTCAATGTCGAGCAGGGCACGCGCGGTCTTCTTCGGCAAGCCAGCGGGCATCTTCTTGTTCACAAAGTGAATCACCTGCTCCTTGAGCGGCGCCGTGCCCACGGTGGCCGGGGGTGCTGCGGTCTGCAGACGGGTGATCACCTTCAGAAAATCCGCGGCCAGGCGCTGCGCCTTGATCGCGACGTTGACCATCACCAGGCGCGCGAGCCGGATCGTCTCGGGCCGCGTGGCATTGAGCATGAACATTGCGGCCGCACCGGCCGGGCGAAAGCTCTTTTGCCCCATCTTGCGCAACAGGTTGCGCATGTTCATGCTGACATCGCCAAAGTCGATATCCACCGGGCACGGCGACAGGCATTTATGGCATACCGTGCAATGGTCCGCTACGTCTTCGAACTCCTGCCAGTGGCGAATCGAGATACCGCGGCGCGTCTGCTCTTCGTACAGAAAAGCTTCGACCAGCAAGGAGGTAGCCAGGATCTTGTCGCGCGGGCTGTACAGCAGATTGGCGCGCGGCACATGCGTGGCGCACACCGGCTTGCACTTGCCGCAGCGCAGGCAGTCCTTCACGCTGTCGGCAATGGCACCGATGTCGCTTTGCTGCATGATGAGCGACTCGTGCCCCATCAGGCCAAAGCTCGGCGTGTACGCGTTGCTCAGGTCGGCATGCATCAAATCGGCCTGTGACGCTCTTGCATCCTGCGTAACGTGCTGCACATTTCGTAGCAACTTGCCCTTGTTGAAATGCCCGCTGGGGTCAATGCGCGCCTTGTAGTCGGTAAACGGACGCAGTTCGTCGTCACTGAGGAACTCGAGCTTGGTGATGCCAATGCCGTGTTCGCCCGAGATCACGCCGCCCAGGGAGCGCGCCAGCGCCATGATGCGTTTGACCGCACCGTGCGCGGCCTGCAGCATTTCGTAGTCGTCGCTGTTGACCGGGATGTTGGTATGCACGTTGCCGTCGCCCGCGTGCATGTGCAACGCGACCCAGACCCGGCCCTTGAGCACGCGCTGATGAATCGCCACGCACTCGGCGAGGATTGCCTCGAACGCAGCGCCGGTAAACAGGTTGCGCAAAGGCAGCCGAAGCTGCGTCTTCCAACTCGCGCGCAGACTGCGGTCCTGCAGTTCGGGAAACAACGGGTCCACATCTCGCAACCACCCGGCCCACAGGTCGCGCACGCCTCGAATCAGGACCAGCGCCTGCACCGCACGCTCTTCGAACAATTCTGCCAACCCGACCTCGGTGCCTTCTTCGTGTTTGCCGCACGGGAAATGCCCGCCGACAAAAAATTCCTCAAGCGCATTGCACAGGGCAATCTTGTTGCGCAGGCTCAGCTCGATATTGATGCGCTCGATGCCATCGGTGTACTCGGCCATGCGCTGCAACGGAATGACCACGTCTTCGTTGATCTTGAACGCGTTGGTATGCCGGGAAATCGCGGCGGTGCGTTTGCGGTCGAGCCAGAATTTCTTGCGCGCCGGGGCACTGACGGCGACAAATCCCTCGCCACTGCGCGAGTTGGCGATGCGTACCACCTCCGACGTGGCGCGCGCTACCGCGTCGGCATCGTCGCCTGCTATATCGCCAAACAGCACCATCTTGGGCAGGCCCCCGCGCTTGCTCTTGGTCGCGTAGCCAACCGCTTTGAGGTAGCGGTCATCGAGGTGTTCCAGCCCGGCGAGCACGACGCCACTGCGCGGTTGCTCGGCAAACATGAAGTCGCGGATTTCCACGATGCTTGGCACGGCATCACGCGCATGGCCAAAGAACTCCAGGCAAACGGTCCGGGTGTGGGCGTGCTTGCGGTGCACGATCCAGCGCGCGCTGGTAATCAGGCCATCGCAACCTTCCTTCTGGATGCCCGGCAGCCCGCTGAGGAATTTGTCGGTGACGTCCTTGCCCAGCCCCTCCTTGCGAAAAGCGCTGCCCGCGATGTCAAGGCGTTCCTTGCGCAGCACGGTCTTGCCGTTGGCCTTGAAATACGTCAGTTCAAAACTTGCCAGCGCCGCGTCATGAATCTTGCCCAGGTTGTGGTTGATGCGCGTGACTTCGAGCCACTGCGCGTCGGGCGTCACCATGCGCCAGGACGCCAGGTTGTCCAGCGCCGTCCCCCACAGGACCGCCTTCTTCCCGCCCGCGTTCATGGCTACGTTGCCGCCCACGCAGGATGCTTCCGCTGAGGTCGGATCCACCGCGAAGACATAGCCGGCTCGCTCGGCGGCTTCGGCCACGCGCTGCGTCACCACCCCTGCTTCGCTCCAGACCGTGGCCACGATGCCGCTTACGCCCGGCAACTCAATCATCTCGACTTCGCTGATGGCCTCAAGCTTTTCGGTGTTGATGACCGCACTTCTCCAGGTCAACGGAATCGCCCCGCCGGTGTAACCGGTGCCGCCGCCGCGCGGGATGATGGTCAGACCCAGCTCGATACAGCCTTTGACCAGGCCGGCTGTCTCCGCCTCCGTATCGGGCGTTAGCACCACAAACGGGTATTCGACACGCCAGTCAGTGGCATCGGTGACGTGGCTGACGCGCGACAAGGCGTCAAACTTGATGTTGTCCCTGGCTGTGAGTTTGACCAGCAGACGCTGGGTTTTGCGCCGCAGCGCCGCCACCTCCTCGAAGGCCGCGGCGAAGGCGTGCACGGCTCGAACCGCCGCATCAAGCAGTTCACCCACCAGGGCGTCGCGTGGCGCGTCCGACTGCGGCGTGCGCCGCTTCTGTACCTCGCCCAGACGATGATGCAGAGCCTGCACCAGCAGAGCGAGTCGCTTGGGATTGTCGAGCAGGTCATCCTGCAAATAGGGGTTGCGCTGGACCACCCAGATGTCGCCGAGCACCTCGTAGAGCATGCGCGAGGAGCGTCCGGTACGGCGCTCTTCGCGCAATCGGCTCAGCACGTCCCAGGCGCGCGCACCGAGCAGGCGGATGACGATTTCACGGTCCGAAAAAGACGTGTAGTTGTACGGGATTTCCCGGATGCGTTCGTGCCCCGACGCCGGGTGCGCGCCGTCTGTTGTCAGGGTATCGAGTTCAATAGTGGCGTTCATCGCGACGGAAAAAATGCAGCCGGGGCGCGGCGCAGAACGGTCTGCCCTGCGGCCTGAGAATCGGGAATGGTACCGCAGCGCACCATTCACCGCTGCCCCCGGGGACAACCCTAACCCTGGGTCGAGCAAATAATCCGGGCAACGGATTGCTTCAAATGTATGATTCAGTACTGTCGCGGAACCGTCACGATCCGCGGTTATCCTTTATTTTTTTCGTCAAGGAGACGTCATGAAATTCAAATTACTCGCGGTCGCGGCTGCTGCGGCGTTCTGCGTATCGGCCCAGGCACAAACCGAGATTCAGTGGTGGCACTCCATGACCGGCGCCAACGGGGACCGGGTCAACGCCATGGCCAACGGCTTCAACGCGAGCCAGAAGAACTACAAGGTCATGCCTGTCTACAAGGGCTCGTACGCCGAATCGATGACCGCGGCCATCGCAGCGTTTCGTGCCGGCAAGTCGCCCAACATTGTCCAGGTTTTCGAGGTGGGCACGGCCACCATGATGAGCGCCAAGGGTGCGATCGTGCCAGTCTACAAGCTGATGAAGGATTCCGGCGAGAAGTTTGATCCCAAGGCCTACGTGAGCGCCGTTGCTGGCTACTACACCGATAGCAAGGGCCAGATGCTGTCGTTCCCGTTCAACTCCTCGACGCCCGTGTTCTACATCAACAAGGACGCGTTCAAGAAGGCGGGCATGGATCCGAACGTGGCGCCCAAGACCTGGAAGGAATTCGGCATTGCCGCGGGCAAGCTCAAAGCCAGTGGCCAGGAATGCGTCTACACCACCGGTTGGCCGAGCTGGGTTCACGTCGAAAACTTCAGCGCCTGGCATAACCTGCCCATCGGCACGCTGGAAAACGGCATTGGCGGCCTGGGCACCAAGTTCACGATCAACTCACCCGAGCATGTGGCGCATATCCAGATGCTGGTTGACTTTTCCAAGAATGGCTGGTTTACCTACGGCGGACGCACCAACGAAGCCGAAGCCAAGTTCTTCAGTGGCGAGTGCGCGATGCTGACCTCGAGTTCGGCAGCGCAGGGCAATATCCGCAAGAACGCAAAGTTTGCGTTCTCGATCAACTTCCTGCCATACCACGACAACATCAAGGGTGCGCCGCAAAACTCCATCATCGGCGGGGCCAGTTTGTGGGTTCTGGGCGGCAAGTCAGCGGCCGAGAACAAGGGTGTGGCGCAGTTCTTCAACTATCTGTCGGCACCTGAGCTGCAGTCCCAATGGCACAAGGACAGTGGCTATGTACCGATCACCAACGCGGCCGCCGAATTGACCAAGAAGTCGGGCTTTTATGAGCAGAATCCGGGCACCGACGTGGCGGTCAAGCAACTCAACAACAAGCCACCAACGGCCAACTCCAAGGGGCTGCGCTTCGGCAATTATGTGCAGGGCCGCGCGGTGATCGAAGAGGAAATCGAAGCGGCACTTTCGGGCAAGAAGAGCGCGAAGGAAGCGATGGACGACGCGGTCAAACGCGGCGACGACATCCTGCGCAAGTTTGAAGCGACCAACAAGGGCGGCTAGAGACGCAAAACCGGGATCGACTGGCCAGCCTGACGGATTGCCATGGAGAAGCGCGTCGTCTTCCGCTCACGCTGGTTGCCGTACGTGCTGGTCACGCCGCAACTTGCGATCACGGTGATCTTCTTCTTCTGGCCAGCCGGTCAGGCGCTGTGGTATGCCTTCCAGAGTCAGGACGCGTTCGGCATGAACGTCACGTTCGCGGGTCTGGAAAATTTCCGCTACCTGCTCAATGACCAGTCCTATCTGGACTCGTTCAAAGTCACGGCCGTGTTCTCGCTGCTGGTGGCCAGCGGCGGAATTGGCTTCGCGTTGTTGATGGCCGTGATGGCGGACCGCGTCGTCAAGGGCGCCTTGCTGTACCGCACCCTGTTGATCTGGCCGTACGCCGTGGCCGCAGCGGTGGCCGGTGTGCTGTGGGGCTTCCTGTTCGCGCCGTCGATCGGTATCGTGACCTTTGTGCTCAAGCAGTTCGATATTGACTGGAACTGGTTGCTGCGCGGTGACCAGGCGATGCTGCTGGTGGTCATCGCGTCGATCTGGAAGCAGATTTCCTACAATTTTCTGTTCTTCCTGGCGGGTTTGCAGTCGATCCCGCGCTCGCTGATCGAAGCCGCCGCAATCGACGGTGCCGGTCCCCTGCGCCGTTTCTGGACCATCGTCTTTCCGCTGCTCTCCCCGGTGACGTTCTTCCTGCTGGTGGTCAACATCGTCTATGCGTTCTTCGACACGTTCGGCGTGATCGACGCAACGACCCAGGGTGGCCCGGCCGGCGCGACCCAAATCCTTGTTTACAAGGTCTACATCGACGGCGTGAAATCGGCCGACCTTGGCGGATCCTCAGCCCAGTCGGCGATCCTGATGGCCATCGTGATCGCACTCACGGTGATCCAGTTCCGCTTCGTCGAACGCAAGGTGAACTACTGAGATGGTCGAGCGGCGCCCGTTCCTCACGTTCCTGACCCATTTCGGCCTGGTGCTGGGGGTGGTGGTGATCGCGTTCCCGCTCTACTTCACCTTCATTGCCTCGACGCTGACGATGGAGCAGGTGCTCCAGGTGCCGATGCAACTCGTTCCGGGCGACCAGTTCTGGAACAACTACGCGCAAGTGCTGGGCGCGGGCTCGACGCGCGGGTCGTCCGCTCCGGTGGCGCCGATGATGTTGAACAGTCTGATCATGGCGCTGACCATCGCCATTGGCAAGATCGCGATCTCCATCCTGAGTTCGTTCGCCATCGTCTACTTCCGCTTCCCGCTGCGCAACTTCTTCTTCTGGATGATCTTTGTCACATTGATGCTGCCGGTCGAAGTGCGCATCATCCCGACCTACAAAGTGGTCGCCGACTTGGGGCTGCTCGACAGCTACGCGGGCCTGACCCTGCCGTTGATCGCCTCGGCCACAGCGACCTTCCTGTTTCGCCAGTTTTTCATGACGGTACCGGACGAATTGATCGAGGCGGCGCGCATGGACGGCGCCGGTCCGATGCGCTTCTTCCTCGACGTGCTGTTGCCGCTATCGTCAACCACGATTGCTGCCCTGTTCGTGATCCAGTTCATCTACGGCTGGAACCAGTATCTGTGGCCGCTGCTGATTACCAACAACGAATCAATGTACACGGCCGTGATCGGAATCAAACGCATGATCGTCGGCGGCGATGCGCTGACCGAGTGGCATCTGGTGATGGCCACGGCCATCCTCGCCATGCTGCCGCCGGCGGCGGTCGTGCTGCTGATGCAGAAGTGGTTCGTCAAGGGCCTCGTCGATACCGAGAAATAACAAGATGTCCGCCATATCCTTTCGCAACGTCACCAAACGCTACGGGCGCGGCAGCACCGCCGTCGAGGTCATTCATGGCGTCAGCGCCGAAGTCGAAAGTGGCGAGTTCGTCGTCATCGTCGGACCCTCGGGCTGCGGCAAGAGCACGCTGCTGCGCATGGTCGCCGGGCTCGAAGAAATCACGAGCGGCGAGATCGCGATCAGCGACAAGGTCGTCAACGACATCGAACCGGCGGACCGTGACATCGCCATGGTGTTCCAGAATTACGCGCTGTATCCGCACATGACCGTGTTTGACAACATGGCCTATGGGTTGAAGATACGCAAGCTGCCCACAGCCGAGATCCGTGCCCGCGTCGACAAGGCCGCGGCCATTCTCGAACTGGGGACTTTTCTCAAACGCAAACCTCGCGAACTCTCCGGCGGCCAGCGCCAGCGTGTTGCCATGGGGCGCGCCATCGTGCGCCAGCCCAAGGCGTTTCTGTTCGACGAGCCGCTGAGTAATCTGGACGCCAAGCTGCGCGCCCAGACGCGGCTGGAAATCCAGAAACTGCACCGCGAACTCGGCATTACCTCGTTGTTCGTCACGCACGACCAGGTCGAAGCGATGACGCTGGCACAACGCATGCTGGTGATGCATGCCGGCGCCATGGAACAGTTCGGCACGCCCGAGGAAGTCTATAACGAGCCGGCCACAACCTTTGTGGCAAGCTTCATTGGCTCACCCCCCATGAACCTGCTGAAATCAGCGCCGGGCGCACAGCCCGGGCAATGGCTGGGGATTCGCCCGGAGCACCTGGATGTGACCGAATCGGGCTGGCAGCTTACGGTCGAGGGCGTTGAATTGCTCGGCGCCGAGCGTCTGGTCTATTGCCTGCTCGGTGCCGAGCGCGTGATCGTGCGCACCGACGAGCATCATCGCGCGCCCGCGCCGGGCAGCACGATTTACGCCACGCCTCGCGCCGACCGGATCCACCGCTTTGACGCTGCCTCGGGCAAGCGCCTGTAGGCCAATGCGGGTCAATTCAGAGAACTGGCCGTACCCGCGTTGGGTGGCGCACCGCGGCGCGGGCAAACTCGCGCCGGAGAACACGCTGGCGGCATTTCGACTCGGAGCACAACACGGCTATCGCATGTTTGAGTGCGACGTCAAGCTCAGTGCCGACGGCGTGCCGTTCCTGATGCACGACAGCACGCTCACACGCACGACCAACGCGCCCGACGCGCTCGGGCCCGCGGCAAGCATGGTCGGTGGTGACCACGCCTGGAGCGAACTCGCCAGGCTCGATGCCGGCAGCTGGCACAGCCGGGCCTTCGCCGGTGAACCACTGGCGAGCTTTGAAAACGTTGCGCACTTTTGTCTGCAAAACGGCTACTTCCTGAATATTGAAATCAAACCCACACCGGGACTGGAGGCGCCCACCGGGGAAGCTGTGGCGCGCTTTGCCGCGCAACTTTGGCACGATGCCGATGTGCCACCCCTGCTGAGTTCCTTTCGACCCGATGCGCTCGCTGCGGCCGGCGACACGCAGCCACACCTGCCAAGGGCCCTGCTGCTGGACTCGCTGTGGAGTGGCTGGCTCGAAGTCGCGACGCAGCTCTCGTGCGTGGCCATCGTCTGCAATCACGCGCTGTGGGAACGCACCGTCGTTGCGCAGGCCAGGCAAGCCGGGTTGCGCGCTCTGAGCTACACGGTCAACGATGCCTGGGCGGTCAAGCGCCTGATCGACCTGGAAACCGACGGCATCATCACCGACCGGGTTGACCTGTTTTCGCCTTTGATATGATTTTTGCCAAGCCAAGAGGAGCCATCATCATGAGCACAAATCTGAAAATCACCACCCTGCTGGCAGCCCTGGGCGCCGCCCTTTGTGTGGCCACAACGCATGCGGCCGAGCCCAAGGAGCTCAACATCTACAACTGGTCGGACTACATTGCCGAAGACACGATCAAGAACTTCGAGAAGGAAACCGGCATCAAGGTCCGCTACGACACCTACGACAACAACGAAATCCTGCACACCAAGCTGGTCGCGGGCAAGACCGGTTACGACATCGTGGTGCCGGGCTCGCACTTTGCGAAGATCCAGATCGAAGGCGGCCTGCTGCAAAAACTCGATCGCAGCAAGCTCACCAACTGGGGCAACCTGGACAAGGGTCTGCTCGAACAGCTCGCCAAGCTCGACCCGGGCAACGCCTACCTGGTCGACTGGTTGTGGGGCTACGTCACCGTCGGCATCAACGTCAACAAGGTGAAGGCGGCGCTGGGTGGCATGCCCATGCCCGAGAACGCATGGAGCCTGCTGTTCGACCCCAAGTACGTCAGCAAGCTCAAGAGCTGCGGCGTGAGCGTGCTCGACTCGGCCTCGGAAGTGCTGCCCGCGGCGCTGCGCTACGTCGGCAAACCGGCGTACAGCCGCGATCCGGCCGACTACGAAGCGGCGGCGAAGATGCTTGCGAGCATCCGCCCCTACATCACGCGGTTCTCCTCGAGCGGGTATATCGAGGAGATGGCCAGCGGCGCGACCTGCCTCGTCATGGGGTTTTCCGGCGACATCAACATCGCTCGCAGCCGCGCGGCCGAGGGCAAGACCCAGCCGCCGGTCGTGATCGAGGCGCTCGTGCCCAAGACCGGCGCCACCTTGTTCTTTGACACGATGGCGATCCCGAAGGACGCACCCCACGTCGGGAATGCGCACCTGTTCATCAACTACATCCTTCGTCCCGAGGTTCATGCCTCGCTGACCAACAAGGTGTTCTACGCCAACCCGAACGCGGCCTCACTCAAGTTCGTGAAAAAGGACGTGGCACAGAACAAGTCGATCTTCCTCGACGAAGCAGCGACCAGGACGATGGTAGCCCCGGACAGCCTGCCGCCGCAGGCGCGGCGCATCCAGACCCGCACCTTCAGCAATTTCAAGACGGGACGCTAGCGCCGCTGCATCAACCACTGGCTGGTGGCGCAGAGCAGCACCATGCCAGCGTAACCCGCCATCTTCCCGTCGCGACCGAAATACCACAGGCTGAAACCCAGCGCGGCCAGGCTCACTACAAAATTGATAGCTACTTGTGCCCACATCGCGGGCGCTGCGAGAGTTTTTGCAAATAATAGTCGAGCCACGAAAGGCATCACCAGGGCCAGCCAAGCCGCTGGCGCCATGAAATTGAGCAAATGATTGAGTGCGTCAGGCAGGGTCATGAGGGTCGGCGCACGCAGCCGGTTCGTTGTTATGGCTCACTGATTTTATAATCACGCCATGGCAGTTTGGGCATTGGGCATCAATCACACTACGGCGCCGCTCGATCTGCGGGGCCGATTCGCGTTCGCCATCGATCAGGTAGGGCCCACATTGCAAGCGCTGCGCGGAGCGCTCTCGCGCAAGCCCGAGGCAGCCCTGATCTCCACATGCAACCGCACGGAAATCTACTGCGCAGGCGAAAATCCCCAGCTTGAGCTGACGCTGGACTGGCTGGCCCAAAGTGGCGGGGTCGCCCCGAGCCTGTTGCGCGCGCACGCCTACACGATGGAGGACGGGCTGGCCGCGCGCCACGCGTTTCGCGTTGCCAGCGGGCTCGACTCGATGGTGCTTGGCGAGCCTCAAATCCTGGGCCAGATCAAGGACGCGGTGCGCGCCGCCGAGGCAGCGGGTGCCCTGGGCACGACCTTGAGCCAATTGTTCCAGCGCTCGTTTGCGGTCGCCAAGGAGGTGCGCACCTCGACCGAAATCGGAGCGCACTCGATCAGCATGGCCGCCGCTGCCGTGCGCCTGGCCGGACAATTGTTCGAGGATCTTGGCGAGGTCAGGGTCCTGTTCGTCGGCGCCGGCGAGATGGTCGAGTTGTGCGCGACCCACTTTGCGGCAAAAAATCCAAAAGGCATGGCGATTGCCAACCGCACCCTGGAGCGCGGCGAAAAGCTGGCCAGCCGCTTTGGCGGCGAAGTCATGCGTCTGGGCGACCTGCCCGATCGCCTGCACGAGTTTGACGCCGTCGTCAGTTGCACCGCCAGCACCCTGCCTATCATCGGCCTGGGTGCGGTGGAGCGCGCGCTCAAAAGGCGCAAGCACCGCCCGATGTTCATGGTCGATCTGGCGGTACCGCGCGATATCGAGCCCGAAGTCAAGGCGCTTGAAGACGTTTATCTGTACACCGTGGACGACCTCGCTGGCGTCGTGCAGACGGCGCAGGCGAATCGCCAGGCGGCGGTGGCGCAGGCCGAGGCCATTGTTGACGCCGGTGTCCAGAGCTTTTTGCATTGGGTCGACCAGCGCGGCTCGGTGCCGCTGATCCAGCAACTCAACGCCCAGGCTGACGAGTGGCGCGCGCTGGAGATCGCACGCGCGCGCAAGTTGCTGGCCAAGGGAGAGGACGTCGAGGCTGTGCTTGAAGCCCTGTCCAAAGGCCTGACGCAGAAGATGCTGCACGGCGCGATGGCCGAACTGCACGCCGGCGATAACGAGGCGCGCGAGCGCGCGAGCTCGGCGATCCAGCATTTCTTCCTGCGCAAGGAGCGGTAGCGACGCTAATTGCCGCCGCCTCCTTGCGAGCGCAGCGCGGCAATCCACGCTTTCTGGATTGCCGCGTCACGTTGTTCCTCGCAACGACATCCGGTTCCGTCATTGCGAGCGCAGCGCGGCAAACCATGAACCCGGTCCCCCATCGTCTCTCCGACCTTCATCTTCCATGAAACCGTTCCTTCGTCAACAACTCGCACGCTACGCCGAACGGCTCGGGGAGCTTGAATTCCTGCTGTCGCGTGAAGACATCATGCAGGACATGAAGCAGTTCCTGCTGCTTTCGCGCGAGCACACCGAAGTCGCCGCAGTGGCCAGCCGATGGCTGCGGTGCCAGCAACGCGAAGCCGACCTTGAGGCTGCGCAGGAGTTGATCAGGAGCAGCGCGGACGACGCCGACATGGCGGCCATGGCGCGCGAAGAAGTCGATGCTGCCAGCGCCGAACTACAGCAAATCGAATCCGAGCTGCAGCGCATGCTCCTGCCCAAGGACCCGGACGACGTGCGCAACGCCTTCATGGAAATCCGCGCCGGCACCGGCGGCGACGAATCGGCGCTGTTTGCCGCCGACTTGCTGCGCATGTACAGCAGGTACTGCGAGCGCCGAGGGTGGAAGACCGAAATACTGAGCGAATCGGCCAGTGAACTCGGCGGCTACAAGGAAGTCGTGATCCGCATCGAAGGCGAGAGCGTCTACGGCGCGCTCAAATTCGAGTCCGGCGGCCACCGCGTGCAGCGCGTGCCAGTCACCGAAACGCAGGGTCGCATCCACACCAGCGCCTGCACCGTGGCGGTACTGGCCGAGCCCGATGAGGCCGTCGCCATCCAGATCAATCCGGCGGATCTGCGCATCGACACCTACCGCGCCAGCGGTGCTGGTGGCCAGCACATCAACAAGACCGACTCTGCGGTACGGATCACGCACTTGCCCACCGGGATTGTGGCCGAATGCCAGGATGGACGCAGCCAGCACAGCAACAAGGCGCAGGCGATGAAAGTGCTGACCGCGCGCATCCACGAAAAGGACCGCTCCGAGCGCGCGGCCAAGGATGCGGCCCAGCGAAAAAGCCTGATTGGCAGCGGGGACCG
The DNA here is from genome assembly GCA_963844495.1 of uncultured Pseudomonadota bacterium. Lineage (GTDB taxonomy): Bacteria > Pseudomonadota > Gammaproteobacteria > Burkholderiales > Burkholderiaceae_C > Rhodoferax. The sequence continues at coordinate 148,113 of CAWJOT010000023.1, read as the reverse complement.
GAGCGACCGCATCCGCACCTACAACTTCCCGCAGGGGCGCTTGACCGACCACCGCATCAACCTCACGCTGTACAAGCTGCTCACCATCATGGAAGGCGACCTCGACGACGTCGTGCAGGCACTGCAGGCCTTTGAAGCAGCTCAGCAACTCGCCGCGCTCGAAGTCGGGGCTGGCTTCTGATCTCTCAATTTTGTGCCAAATGATCCTGTAACGCCCGTGGAAAAAGCGCAGGCAGCTCCTGTTTTTATAGCATGAGACAGATGTCAAGGTGTTGACCGTCGCCCAAACCATCCTTCAGGCACAGTCCCGGGGTCTGCAGCGGCTCGACGCGCAATTGCTCCTGCTGCACGCGCTGGGCAAACCGGCCCACGACCGCGCCTGGCTTGTGACGCATGACCTTGACCCCGTGCCAGCGCCAGCGCAGGTCCTTTTCGACGAAGGAATGCAACGCCGCCAAACGGGCGAACCGCTGGCCTATATCACCGGCCGCAAGGAATTCTTTGGTCTGGACCTACGCGTTGACGCGCGCGTGCTGGTACCCCGGCCCGAGACGGAAACGCTGGTCGAGTGGACGCTTGCCGTGCTGGGCAGGCTGGCCGCACCGAACCCCACCGTGCTGGATCTGGGCACCGGCAGCGGCGCCATTGCCCTGGCGCTCAAGCACGCGCGGCGCGACCTCCAGGTCAGCGCTATTGACGCCAGCGCCCGGGCGCTGCAAGTGGCCCGGGCCAACGCCGAGCGCCTGCAACTCGACGTGCATTTTCAGCAGGGCTTCTGGCTCGATGGCATCGCAGGGCGCTTTGACGTCATCGTCTCCAACCCGCCCTATGTCGCCGACCACGACCCCCATCTGCGCGACCTTGGCCACGAGCCCAGGCAGGCGCTGACTTCAGGTGCCGATGGCCTCGATGACATAGCGCAGATCATCGCCGGTGCCCAGTCCCATTTGCACCCGGGCGGATGGATGCTGCTTGAGCACGGCTACGACCAGGCTGCGGCGGTGCGTGGCAAGCTCATCGAGGCCGGGTTCGCTGACGTGCAGTCACACCGGGACTTGAGTGGCATCGAACGCTGCAGCGGCGGTCGCCATAATCGACCCTTGCAAAATCCTTGACTGACACATGAAAATCTTTGGCATCGCCGGGCATTCCGGCGCGGGCAAAACAACGCTGCTCGAACGGCTGGTACCTGAGATCGCGGCGCGCGGATGGCGGGTCTCGCTGATCAAGCACAGCCACAAGAACATCGACATCGATCGGCCCGGCAAGGACTCGTACCGCTTGCGTGAATCGGGCTGCAAGGAAGTGCTGCTGCTCGGCAATGACCGCTGGGCGCTGATGCACGAGTTGCGCGGGGCGCCAGAGCCGTCGCTGGACTATTTGTTGGACCGGATGCAGCCGTGCGACCTGGTATTGATCGAAGGATTCAAGAACGGGGATTTCCCAAAGCTCGAAGTTTGGCGCTCCTGTCTTGAGATGCCCACGCTGTGGCCGAAGTGGCCCGGCATTGTGGCGATCGCCGACGATACCCCGAGTGCCGGAGCAATGGCGGCATTATCGGGCACTGGCGTCGTGCGACTTCCATTGTCCGACACCGCAGGGATCGCCGAATTCGTGTTGTCGAACGCCGTCACCCGCTGAGGACACGCCAGGCCCACCCAGCGATCAGAAAGCGCAAAGGGACCTCACCGTCCGTCGATCGCCCAGTGACTGGTGCAGCAGGCTCGAATTGAATACGACCTGCCCTAGAATGGCCGCATCCCGCTGCTGATTCCATAGCAATTTCCACTCTCATTCCATGTCCGCGTTGGCCGTGCCCAAACCTCTTTCCATGACACGCCTGCTGCTGTGCGGGGGCCTGATCGTGACGCTGTCGATGGGTATCCGGCACGGGTTTGGCTTGTGGCTGCAACCGATCACGCAAAGTCACGACTGGAGCCGTGAGACGTTTTCGTTTGCCATCGCCATTCAAAACCTGGTCTGGGGTGTCTCGGGCATCTTCGTCGGTATGGTGGCCGATCGCTTTGGCGCGTTTCGCGTCATTGTCGGTGGCGCAGTCCTGTACGCGCTTGGACTGATCGGCATGGCATTGGCCACGACGCCGCTGCTGTTTTCAGTCACCACCGGGGTGCTCATTGGCGTTGCCCAGGCCGGCACCACCTATGCCGTCATTTATGGCGTGATCGGTCGCAATATCAGCGCTGACAGGCGCTCGTGGGCGATGGGGATCGCTGCCGCCGCGGGCTCATTCGGGCAGTTTCTGATGGTGCCCACCGAAGGCTTGCTGATCAGCGGCCTGGGCGCGCAGGAAGCGTTGATCGTGCTCGGTCTGGCCGCCTTGATGATGGTGCCGCTGGCCTGGGGACTGCGTGAGCCCGGCTTCACGACGGGCTCACCAGTGCAACGCGATCAGAGCATTCTTGAAGCCCTGCGGGAAGCCTTGCGATACCCGAGCTTTCAGATGCTGATGGCGGGTTATTTCGTGTGCGGCTTTCAGGTTGTTTTTATCGGCGTTCACCTGCCAAGCTACTTGCGCGACAAGGGCCTTTCGCCGCAGGTGGCGAGCTACGCGCTGGCGTTAATCGGGCTGTTCAACGTGTTTGGCACCTATGGTGCAGGCGTGCTGGGGCAGAAGCTGCCCAAGAGATATGTTCTGGCGTTTATCTATATCGCCAGGGCCGTAGCCATCGCCGTGTTCGTGCTGGCCCCCCTCTCGCCCTGGAGCGTCTACATTTTTTCTGCCGTGATGGGCACGCTTTGGCTTTCGACGGTACCGCTGACCAACGCCGCAGTGGCGCACATATTCGGTGTGGCGCATCTGTCCATGCTCAGCGGCTTTGTGTTCTTCAGTCATCAGATCGGCTCCTTCCTTGGCGTCTGGCTCGGCGGCTACCTGTACGACCGCACCGGCGGCTACGACGTTGTGTGGTACATCGCGATCGCGTTGGGCGTATTGGCGGCGTTGATCAATTTGCCGGTCAAGGAAGTGTCGATCGTGCGCCGTGGCGCTGCGCAAGCGCTCTGACACCGTGAAGCGCGCTCGCATCATTTTTCTGTACGGTGCAGCGCTATGCGTCCTGCTCGGCGTGTTCGCCCTTTACCTGCACCCTGACTTTCTGGTGACGCTGGCCAATCAGGTCTGGGCCTGTTTCTAGACCCGTCGGGCAATGCCCGCAACCATGGGCCAACGCACTCTGGCTAGAATGCGCCATTACCGACTATTTTCCTGGACATGACATCCTCACCCAGCCAAATCACGGGCAGCATTGTGGCCCTTGTCACTCCCATGCACGAGGACGGCAGTGTCGACTACGCGTCTCTGCGAAAACTGATTGACTGGCACATTGCCGAAGGCACGGACTGTGTGGGTGTCGTCGGCACGACCGGCGAGTCGCCCACAGTGAACGTGCAGGAGCACTGCGAGATCATTCGGGTCGCCGTCGAGCAGGCTGCCAGTCGCGTGCCGATCATGGCCGGTTGTGGCGCCAACTCTACAGCCGAGGCCATTGAACTGGCCAAATTCGCCAAGGATGTCGGCGCTGATTGCCAATTGCAGGTTGTGCCGTACTACAACAAGCCGACACAGGAGGGCCAGTACCTGCACTTCAAGTCGATCGCGCAGGCGGTGGACCTGCCCATGGTGCTCTACAACGTGCCCGGGCGCACCGTCGCCGACATGGCGCACGACACCGTGCTGCGCCTGGCACAGGTCGACGGCATTGTTGGCATCAAGGAAGCGAGCGGAAATATTGAACGCGCCCAGTGGCTGATCCGCGAAGCGCCCAAGGGCTTTGCGATCTATTCGGGCGATGACCCGACGGCCGTGGCGATGATGTTGTGCGGTGGCCAGGGCAATGTCAGCGTCACAGCCAATCTGGCGCCCAAACTGATGCACCAGCTCTGCGTCGCGGCCATGGCCGGTGACGCCAGGCGCGCGATGGAAATCCAGTTCAAGCTGATGCCTGTGCACAAACACCTGTTCGTCGAAGCGAACCCGATCCCCGTGAAGTGGGCGATGGCGCGCATGCGGCTTTGTGGCGCCACGTTGCGCCTGCCGATGACGCCCTTGACGCAGGCCAACGAAGCGGTGCTCGAACGGGCACTGCGCTCCAGCGATCTGATCTGACGGGCTCGCACGGGCCTTATCCACTCATCTTAGGAATACTCCTGTGACTCATTTTTCCAAACTTGCCTGGCTTGGCCTTTCGCTGACGCTGGCAGCGTGCTCGGTGCTCGAGAGCGACAAGGTCGATTACAAAAGCGCAGGCAAGGCGCCGTCGCTTGAAGTGCCACCCGATCTGACCCAATTGTCCCGCAGCACCCGCTACGCGATACCGGGCGCGCCGGTCACGGCTTCGAGTTACCAGTCGGGCCAGACTGCGCCGGTCACCGCGACGGCGGCAACCGCCATGGGCGATGTGCACATTGAACGCTCAGGCAACCAACGTTGGCTGGTCGTTAATCGACCCGCGGACAAGCTGTGGGAGCCAGTGCGGGAATTCTGGCAGGAAAACGGTTTTCTGCTTTCCATGGAGCAGGCCAATCTGGGGATCATGGAGACCGACTGGGCCGAGAACCGCGCGAAGCTGCCGCAGGACTTCATCCGCAATGCGCTGGGCAAGGTGTTTGACTCGCTGTATTCAACCAGTGAGCGTGACAAATTCCGCACGCGACTCGAGCGCAACGGCAACGGTGGGACCGAAATATTCATCAGCCACCGCGGGATGATCGAGGTTTTTGACAGTTCACAAAAGGACCGCACGGTCTGGCAACCACGCCCGGTTGATCCGGAGCTTGAAGCCGAGTTCCTGGGTCGACTGATGGTCAAGCTTGGCTTGACCAAGGAGCAGTCAAAGTCCTTGCTGGCGACTGCCACGCCCCGCAGCGGCGCGCGCACCACGGTCGTCAATGGGCAATCGGTCGTGCAGATCGACGACGGCTTCGACCAGGCCTGGCGCCGCGTTGGCCTGGCGCTCGATCGCGCCAGCTTTACCGTGGAAGATCGCGATCGCAGCAAGGGCATCTATTTCGTGCGCTATGTGGAGCCCTCGGCGGACAAGGCCGAGCCCGGATTCTTTGGCAAGCTCTTTGGCGGCTCCAAGGAAGCGACGCCGATCAAGTACCGGATTGCGCTTGTCAGCCAGGGTGCTTCGACCACCGTGTCGGTACTCAATGCCAGCGGCGTTCCTGACAACTCGGCCAACGCCCAGCGCATCATCAAGGTGCTGGCCGACGACCTCAAGTAGCCAGACCACCAACCCGGGAAGTGGGTTGGGGCAACAAAAAAGCCACCTGACGGTGGCTTTTTTTTCAGCTACGTTAGAGCTGACGTGCTTACTTCTTCGGCGCGCTGGCGTCAGCCGCTGGAGCGGCAGCAGAGGCAGCGGCTTCCGCGGCAGCAGGCGCCGATGCGGCAGCTTCAGGAGCGGGCGCGGCGGGTGCCGGAGCAGCCACAGGCGCCGGAGCGGGTGCGGGAGCCGGAGCTTCCTCTTTCTTGCCACATGCGGCCAAAGCAGCAGCAGCGATGACAGCGGCCAATACGAGCGATTTATTCATTTGAAAATACCTTGTAAGTTGATAAAACAATTTCCGGAAATCGTCGGTGCAGACGAGCTGCAACAACAGAGCAAAGATGACTCGAGTTTTCTTTACTCAACCCGGGATTATAAGACAAAACTCCTGTCTGCCGCGTGCGAACGAAGTCGTCGCGCCCCTCAATAACTGCGTGCCGCACGCTTCTTGCTGTCGCGCGGCACGAACACCTTGCCAGCGCCGGATCTTGCCGCGGCAGGCCTGCCAAAGGCAGGCTTGCGCACACCAAAATCGCCCCCGGCTGGCGCGGCGTCGTTGCGCGCGTTGGCGAAGCGGTCGTTGAAACCGCCTGGACGCGCGTAGCTGCTGCGCTCGCCACGATTCTGATTGCCGCCGGGCGCGGCGTCGCGGTTCGCGCCATAGCTTCTCCCGGCAAAGCCGGGTCGGTTGGCGCCAAAGCCCCCCGATCGCGGCCCTGCGCCAAAGCCAGCGCCCGGGCGTTGATCCGGGAAGCGTTGCTGCGGCTCGAGTCCGGCAACCGTATCGGCATGGAACCGCTGGTGCGTATAGGCCTCGATGTCAAAGATCTTGCGCCGGTCACGAAACTCCGCAAGCGTGACGGCCAGCCCGTCCCGTCCGGCGCGCCCGGTGCGCCCGATTCGGTGCGTATAGTCCTCAGCCTTCATCGGCAGACCGAAGTTGAAGACGTGGCTGACGGTCGGAACGTCCAGACCGCGCGCGGCAACGTCGGTGGCCACCAGAATCTGAACCTGACCCTGGCGCAACGCCATCAGGCGACGATTGCGCAGGCCCTGGCTCAAGGCCCCATGCAATGCCACGGCAGAAAACCCCTCTTGCTGCAAGTCATTGGCCAGGCCATCACACTCAATCTGAGTGCTGGCAAAAACGATGGCCTGATTGATGCTGCTGTCGCGCAACCAGTGATCAAGCAGTTTGCGTTTGTGCTGGGCATTGTCGGCCCAGAACAACTTCTGCTCGATGTTGGCGTGCTTCTCTTGCGGTGAATCGATCTGCAAACGTTGCGGTTCGCGCATGACGCGCGCTGCGAGTTGCTGGATGCGCGGCGCGAACGTGGCGCTGAACATCATGGTCTGCTTGCGCGCGCTGGTGAGTTGGTTGATTTCCGCCAGGTCGTCCGAGAAACCAAGGTCGAGCATCCGGTCGGCTTCGTCGACGACAAGAAATTGAACCTGGTCGAGCTTGATTTGCATGGAGCGTTGCAAATCCAGCAGGCGACCGGGCGTGGCAACCACCAGATTGGCATTTTGCAGCTTGGCAATCTGCAACTGATAGGGCATACCGCCCACGATGTTGGCAATGCGCATGCCGCGACAGTGCTTGACCAGGTCAATGGCGTCGTGGGCAACCTGCTGTGCCAGCTCCCGGGTCGGACAGACCACGAGGGCGCCGGGAACGGCCGGTGTGAAATGACGAGGATTGGTTGGGTCCTTGCGCTTGGCGCGCTTGGGTGGTGCTTCACCATTTGCCGCAGCCCGCGCCACGGCGCGTTCAAATTCGGCACGCTCATTGGCCTCCAACTGCGCCTGCTGTGCCAGCAAGGTATGCAAAACGGGCAGCAAGAACGCGGCCGTCTTGCCGCTGCCGGTCTGGCTCGAAACCATAAGGTCAACAAAGCGCTGTGCGTCGTCGCTCGCGCTGTGTCCCTGCATGGCAAGAGGAATGGTCTTGAGCTGCACCGCCGTGGGCTGCGTGAAACCAAGGTCCTGCACAGCGAGCATCAATTCGGAGGCCAGGCCGAAGGCCAGGAAGCCGTTCGGTTCTGGTGTAGCAGCAGTAGAAGGAATTTCGACAAGCGATGCCTCGCCTGCCGTTGTCGTAACGTCAGTCATGTATTTACTCACACGCGAGCGCTGCATGGTTTGCAGCGGCTCCGTCAATGGTTAAAAAACATCCACCATCAAACGGAACCTGCTCTGACTCCCAAGGAGTTCAATCAGCGCTGGGGGTCCTCTTGTTGCAGCGTTCGCTGGAGCGAGCCTGCTTTGGACCCTGTGAATGAAGGGCGATGTACACAATATGCACCACCCGTTGCGGTGCAACCTGCGATTATGCCACGAATTCGGGTTTCTACCTAATCGAGTTTCAGGAAGTGCTTGCGGTAGTGCTCAAGCTCGTCGATGGACTCATGTACGTCGGCCAGCGCCGTGTGGCTCTGCTGCTTCTTGAACGACTTGTAAACCTCCGGGCGCCAGCGCTTGGATAACTCCTTGAGCGTGCTCACGTCCAGGTTGCGGTAGTGGAAGTACGCCTCCAGTTCGGGCAGATACTTGACCAGGAAGCGCCGGTCCTGCCCCACGCTGTTGCCGCACATCGGTGAACTATTCTTCGGGCAGTATTGCGCAAGAAATTCAATCAGTTGTCGCTGGGCATCCGACTCCGACAGCGTCGACGCCTTCACCTTCTCGATCAGACCGCTCTTGCCATGGGTGGCCTTGTTCCAGGCGTCCATTGCGTCGAGCATTTCATCACTTTGATGAATCACCAGCACCGGGCCCTCGACGCGCGGTTCGAGCATCGGGCCGGTAACAACCACGGCGATCTCGATCACGCGATCAAGCTCCGGCTCCAGGCCGGTCATCTCGCAATCGAGCCAGATCAGGTTGTCGCCGGACTTCGCAAGCATCGGGGTCGTCGGAGCAGTATTCGGGTCGGTCATGCACCACATTGTCGCCGATGACCTAAACTCCAGCGCCATGATCGAGACGATTGCCTCCACCCCTGCCGCACTGATGTTGACGCTGGTCTTTGCGCTTGGCCTGATCGCGGGCATGGCCATCAAATTCTGGTTGAACGCGCGTCAAATCAGACACGTGGCGCACCACCGCAACCAGGTCCCTTCAGCATTCGCACACGCGGTGACTCTGACCGAGCATCAAAAAGCGGCTGATTACACGATTGCCAAGACGCGCTTTGGACTGCTGGAGATGACGCTGGGCAGCGCGGTCGTTCTGGGCTGGACCCTGCTCGGCGGCCTCTCCATCCTTGACCAGTGGTTGTACGCAAAGCTGGGCCCGGGCATGGCCCAGCAACTGGCCCTGCTCGCCGGGTTCACGGTCATTGGGTCGATGATCGATTTGCCGCTTGGCCTGTACCAGACGTTCGTCATCGAAGAACGCTTCGGCTTTAACAAGATGACGCTCAAGCTCTGGCTGCTCGACCTGTTCAAGGCCAGCGTGATCGCAGCCGCGATTGGCCTGCCGATTGCGGCGCTGATCCTGTGGTTGATGGCCGCTGCCGGGGGCCTTTGGTGGCTTTGGGCCTGGGGCACCTGGATGGCCTTCAATCTGCTGCTGCTGCTGATCTATCCGACGTTCATCGCGCCATGGTTCAACAAGTTCGCCCCGCTGGAAGATCTTGAGCTCAAGGCCCGGGTGACCGCCCTCATGCAGCGTTGCGGCTTTGCCGCCAAAGGGCTGTTCGTGATGGACGGCAGCAAGCGCAGTGCCCACGGCAATGCCTATTTCACGGGCTTTGGCGCGGCCAAGCGCGTGGTCTTCTTCGACACGCTGCTGGCCAAGCTCTCACCGGGCGAGGTTGACGCCGTGCTAGCGCACGAACTCGGGCACTTCAAGCATCGGCACATCATCTGGCGCATCGCCGCCATGTTCGCCCTGAGCCTGCTGGGTTTTGCCCTGCTTGGTTATCTGGCAACGCAGCCCTGGTTCTACAGCGGTCTGGGTGTGCAACCGCATGTTGACGGCCCGAACGACGCGCTGGCCCTGATGCTGTTCATGCTGGCGCTGCCGGCTTTCAGTATCTTTGTCGCACCCCTGTTTGCGCAGCTCTCGCGCCACCATGAGTTTGAAGCCGACGCCTACGCGGTGGCGCAAACGAGCGGCACCGATCTGGCCAGCGCCCTGCTCAAATTGCACGAAGACAACGCCTCGACCTTGACCCCGGATCCACTGTACGTCAAGTTCTACTACTCGCACCCTCCAGCGTCCGAGCGTCTGGCGCGCTTGGCAACCTGATCAAATGATGACCCGCCTCGGGGCAACCAATTGACAGCGAGCACGAACCTTGATGCCGGTCTGATCGTTGCCAACTATGGCCGCCACTTTCTGGTCGAGACGCCCGAGGGCAAGCGCCTGATCTGCCACTCCCGCGGCAAGAAAAGCCAGGCCCTGGTCGGCGACCGGGTGCTCTGGCAGGCTTCGGGCGATGAGGGAACGATTGAAAAAATTGAACCCCGGCGCAACGTGCTCTACCGCCAGGACGAGGTTCGCATCAAGTCGTTCGCCGCCAATCTGGACCAGATCCTGATCCTGATCGCGGCACAGCCCGAGTTCTCCAGCAGCCAGCTCTCGCGCGCACTCATCGCGGCCGAGGCCGAGCACATCACGCCGATCATCGCGCTCAACAAGAGCGACCTGGTCGAACCGTTCGCGCGCGCCTGGGAGTGGCTGCTGCCGTACCGGCAAATGCACTACGGCGTGTTGCCACTTTCGCTGAAGCGCTCGGCCGATGTCGACCGGATGGAACTGCTCAAACTCATGCACGGCAAGACGACGCTGGTGCTGGGGCCCTCCGGCGCAGGCAAGAGCACGCTAATCAACCTGCTCGCTCCCGGCGCACTGGCACAGACAGGTGAAATTTCACAAGCGCTAAGCTCGGGCAAACACACCACGACTGCCACCACCTGGTATTGGGTCGACGAAGAACGCACCACCGCCCTGATCGACTCACCCGGATTTCAGGAGTTTGGTCTGCAACACATCGACCAGGCGCAACTCGCTGCCTACATGCCCGACCTCAAGCCGCACGTGGCCAACTGCAAGTTCTACAACTGCAGCCACTTGCATGAACCGGGTTGCGGCGTGATTTCAGCAGTCAAATCGGCTGGCAACGCAGGCGCGATAAGCGTGAACCGCTACAAGATTTATAGCGAACTGTTCGCCGAGTTGAGCGCACCCAAGAAGTATTGATCACGGCGGCCATGCTCACGGCAGCACCATAACGGGGTCGCTCAAGCTAGAATGCAGCCCTCGGAAGCGTGGCAGAGCGGTTGAATGCACCGGTCTTGAAAACCGGCGATGTTTTACGACATCCGTGAGTTCGAATCTCACCGCTTCCGCCAACGCAGCGGGTTCTTGCCTATTTGGCGTCAGGCAGGCATTGGACCCTGGCACGCAGTTCCGACTTCTGGATCTTGCCCGTTGAGGTCTTTGGGATCGGTTCAAAGCGGATGTCACGCGGCACCTTGTAGCTCGCCAGCAGTGCCCGGCAATGCGCCACGAGTTCATCAGCGCTGACCTCGGCATCTGACTTGAGTTCAACGTAGGCCACCGGTGTCTCGCCCCATTTGGCGTCAGGCTTGGCCACAACCGCACAGACCATCACCTGGGGGTGGCGATAAAGCGCATCCTCCACTTCCAGCGAACTGATGTTTTCGCCGCCCGAGATGATGATGTCCTTGCTGCGATCGCGAATCTTGACGTAGCGATCCGGGTCCATCACGGCGAGATCGCCGGTGTGAAACCAGCCGCCCGCGAACGCCTGCTCGGTACCGGTGGGGTTCTTGAGATACCCTTTCATGACAATGTTGCCGCGAAACATGATTTCGCCCATCGTCTTGCCGTCAGCCGGCACTTCCTGAAGTGTCTGCGGGTTCATCACGGCCAGACATTCCTGCAGGGCGTACCGCACGCCCTGGCGGGCATTGAGGTGACTTTGCTGAGCGGTGGTCTCATAGGCCCACTCGGGGCGCTTGACGGCGACTGAGGCCGGGCCATAGACCTCGGTCAGGCCATATACATGGGTTAGATCAAAGCCGATGCGGGCCATGCCTTCGATCATCGAGGCTGGCGGCGAGGCGCCTGCGACCATGGCGCGAACCTGATGGTGAATGCCTTCGAACAGGATCGGTGGCGCCGAAATCACGAGGTTGTGCACGATCGGCGCTGCGCAGTAGTGGTCGACGCGGTGCCTGGTGATGGCATCGGCAATGGCGTGGACATCGACGCGGCGCAGACACACATGGGTGCCGCCCTGCAGCGCCACGGTCCACGGGAAACACCAGCCGTTGCAGTGGAACATGGGCAGTGTCCACAGGTAGACAGGGAACTGCGGCATGCTCCAGGTCACGGCGTTGCACACGGCGTTTAGATAGGCGCCACGGTGGTGCGTGACTACGCCTTTGGGGTCGCCAGTCGTGCCCGAGGTGTAACTCACCGCAATCGCATCCCACTCGTGCGCGGGTCCACTCAAAACCGGCAAGGGCGCGTGTGCATCGAGCCACGCTTCATACTCGAAACGGCCCAGGCGCTCTCCCGCCTCGGTGTATTCGCTGTCGCACACGTCGATGACCAGCAGTTCGCGCCCATGCTGGGACTTCAACAAGCGCAACGCCGCGCTGACCGTGGGTGAAAATTCGCGGTCGGTGATCAGCACCTGTGCCTCGCAGTGATTGACCTGCCAGGCCAGCAAGGCAGCGTCGAGCCGCGTGTTCAGCGTGTTGAGCACGGCACCCAGCGCAGGCACGGCGTAGTGTGCCTCGATCATCTCCGGCGTATTGGCCAGCATCACGCTAACCGTGCTGCCACGCGTCACGCCGTGAGCGCGCAACGCTGCGGCCAGACGTGCCGTGCGTTCGCGCGTCTGCGCCCAGGTGTAGCGACGCTGGCCGTGCACGACAGCACGCAGGTCGCCAAAAATCTCCGCGCTGCGTTCGACGAAACTCACCGGTGAGAGTGCCACATAATTGGCGGCGTTCTTGTCGAGATGTTGGTCAAAGATACTGGTCATCGTTGACATCCTACGCTTGTTGAGCGCAACAAAAAAGCCCGCGTCTGCGGGCTTTTTCTATTGAGCCGCCGCACGGGCGCGGCGAGCACCCGTCGGTTCGGCACGCGCCTATTTCTGCGACATGATCCATTGGCCAGTTTCTTGGCGTCGGCTTCGCTGACTTGCGGTTGGGCTGGCATCGCCACATCGCCGAACGAGCCCTTGCCACCCTTCATCGTGACAGTGGTCATCTTCGCCACCGCGTCTTTGTCAGCAGCATGCTTCTTTGCAATGGCCTTGTAGCTCGGGCCTGATTTGGTCTTGTCCACGGCGTGGCACATTGAGCACTTGTTGGCCTTGGCCAAAGCCTCATCGGCAAGTGCAGGCGCTGCAACGGCGACGGCTGCAACGAGAGCTAGGAGAATACGTTTCATGAATGATCCTTAAAGTTGAGTAAAAGCAAGTGCAAATGTAGTGAAATTCCAACTGTCCCCGGTGCTTGGAACGCGTTATCAGTCGCGATCAGGGCGCGCAATAGTAATTGATATTTGGCGCCATTTCAATATTACTCGACTGCCCTGATAGGGCAACCGCCAGACCGTAGCGGGCTGCGATCGCATCCCTACTGACCGCGTGCTGTCGACATGACCTCCTGCACCGCCTCGGCGATCAATCAGTCCCTGTTGTGTCCACGTTTGCCTCTGTTACCTTTTCCGCGACCCTCGTCATGGTCATCATCGTGCCCGTGGCCCCGACGCTCGTCGGTACTGCTCGCGCACCCAGTCTTCCCGTACAAAATAGACCGGCTGACCGCAAGCCCGATAGCGTCCGCAATGCTTCGCCCAGTTCTTCTGGTGCCCCGGCGGTACATACAGATAAATCGGCCGCTGATACACCGCAACGGGTGACTGCACGATGACGACAGGTTGTGGGTAAACCACCAGAGGTTGTGGGAAGTTACCGATATCGATGCGCCCATAGACGCCGGGCTGGTTGATGCCGATCGAGACGCCCACATTGGTTTGCGCGAGAGCCGGTGCCGCAGCACAGGCAATCACGGCAAGGGCTAAAAGTTTTTTCATAAGGCTTCTCCAAAAGAGCAACTAGATCTGGCAGCTACGCACATGCGGCGTGGGACAGGACACACAGGGAATATCGACTTCGCATATCAGCTGCGCCACCCCGCGCTTCAAAACGATCGGATGCTGCGCTCTCTAGCGAATATCTTCCGTTGGTTGGCGCACACAGTGCGATTTCCCGAATTTCAGCGCAACGACTCCTCCAGGTCAATCTCGACCGACAGCGCCTCCGCGATGGCATCGAGCTGACTTCGGAGTTCCGCCAAATCCAGCGCTGTTGGCACCTGAATCCTGGCTGTGGCTTGAAACAGCGGCGCACCGCTCATCGGTGCGCTGCTGATCGTCGTGTTCATTTCACGAACATTTATGCGGCGCGCGGCCAGTGCCGTCGATACCTCGCGCACGATACCGGGGCGATCATTGCCGACGATGCTCAGTCCAAGGTTGCGGCAATCGTCTTCCATGGCGCGATGGTCGGCGGTAGCGACCACAATCGTCATCTCCTGGCCCGAGAGCTCCAGCAGTGCCGCGCGCAGGGTCGGCAGTTGCGCTTCGCTGACCGCCACGCTGACAATGCCGGCAAACTGACCGGCCAGTGCGCTCATACGGCTTTCCAACCAGTTGCCACCGTGGCCGCCAACCGTCTGCGCCAGTTTTTCGACCAGCCCCGGCTTGTCCGCGCCGATAAATGTAAACACCATCATGGCACTCATGCTTGCACTCCTTGTTGTTGTGATGCGTTCGCCCCTGGACCAGCCCGCGGCCTTGCGAGTGCACGTGTCGATGACCACTTCCAGGTACGCAAAGCCCGTCCAGGTTGGAATGTAGATCATGTCGGCTAACTGTGCAGACTTTGAATTCTTGCGCGAGTTCTACGCGGACCGCTTGCAGCACCGCATGGACCCGTCCACCCTGGCCGCACAAGGCGCTGGAATGCCCCCGACGATACTGGACAGTCTGCAGGCCGATGAGAGTTGGAATTGTTTGGACTGCCTCCCATTTCGTGTAATCTCCCAGACCAATGGGGATTCTCTTCCCCAAAAAGAAGATTCAGGGCATGTTTGAACAAACCTTCAAAAACATCGACGACATCCTGCACAAAGACGCAGGCTGCACCAGCGAGCTGGACTACACCGAGCAGTCCTCCTGGCTGCTGTTCCTGAAGTACCTCGACGCCCTGGAGGCCGACAAGGCCCTGGAAGCCGAACTGGTCGGCAAGACCTACAGCTTCATCATCGACAAGCCCTACCGCTGGGAGACCTGGGCCACGCCCAAGGGCGCTGACGGCAAGCTGGACCACAACACCGCCATGACCGGCGACGACCTGCGCGACTTCGTCAACAACAAGCTGTTTGCCTACCTGCACGGCTTCAAGCAACGCGCCAGCGGGCCGCAGACCATCGAATACAAAATTGGCGAGGTGTTTGGCGAGATCAAAAACCGCATCCAAAGCGGCTACAACCTGCGCGACGTGATCGAGCTGGTGGACGAACTGCGTTTTCGCTCACAGACCGAGAAGCACGAGCTGTCGCACCTGTACGAAGCCAAGATCAAAAACATGGGCAACGCCGGGCGCAACGGCGGCGAGTACTACACGCCCCGCCCGCTGATCCGCGCCATGATCCAGGTCGTGGCCCCAAAGATTGGCGAGCGCATTTACGACGGTGCTTGCGGCTCGGCAGGCTTCCTGTGCGAAGCCTTTGACTACCTGCAACGCCAGCCCAACCTGACCACCTCCGACCAGAAGACGCTGCAAACCCGCACCTTCTACGGCAAAGAGAAAAAGAGCCTGGCCTACGTCATTGCGATCATGAACATGATCCTGCACGGCATCGAGGCCCCCAACATCGTCCACGCCAACACGCTGGCCGAGAACATCGCCGACATTCAGGACAAAGACCGCTTCGACGTGATCCTGGCCAATCCACCCTTTGGTGGCAAAGAGCGCAAAGAGGTGCAGCAGAACTTCCCGGTCAAGACCGGCGAGACGGCGTTTCTGTTCCTGCAGCACTTCATCAAGTCGCTAAAGGCCGGTGGCCGTGCCGCCATCGTCATCAAGAACACGTTTTTGAGCAACACCGACAACGCCAGTGTGAGCCTTGCGCAAGCTGCTGCTGGAGAGCTGCAACCTGCACACCGTGCTGGACTGCCCCGGCGGCACCTTTCAGGGTGCGGGCGTCAAAACCGTGGTGCTGTTCTTTGAGAAAGGCGCACCCACGCGCAAGGTCTGGTTCTACCAGTTGGATGTGGGCCGCAACATGGGCAAGACCAACCCGCTCAACGATGCTGATCTGGCGGCTTTCATAGAAGCGCAAAAGACCTTTGCCGACACCGCGCAGAGCTGGTCAGTCGATGTGGCGGCGGTGAACGCCAGCACGTTTGACCTGTCGGTCAAGAACCCGAATGGCGGCGAAGTGGTGTCCCACCGCAGCCCGCAAGACATCATGGACGAGATCGCCGCGCTGGATGCGGAGGCCGCCGAGGTGCTGGCGACAATTCGGGAGTTGCTGTGATTGCTATTGAATTCATAGCTGCTTGCGCACATTCTGCGGGGGCTAGAGGCCGATTTGACACATATTTTTCTCAGCAGTCACTGGAATTGGCATCGTTGAAGGGTTGCACATGAAGGCCGGGTGGCGCACGGAGCCGATGAATGCGGTATGCCAACTGATTAATCGCGGGGTCTCACCTGCCTACGTTGAAAATGGCGGGGTACCCGCCGGATTTCTTCGACTTCATCGTGGTAGACGAGTGTCACCGGGGCGGGGCCAATGACGAAGGCAACTGGCGGGCTATCCTGGACTACTTTTCCCCCGCCGTGCAACTGGGCCTGACCGCTACCCCGAAGCGCACGCTCAACGCCAATACCTACGCCTATTTTGGTGAGCCGGTGTATGTGTATTCGCTCAAGGAAGGCATCAACGATGGTTTCCTGACCCCGTTCAACAATTTTTGTGCCGACCACATTGACCCGCGCTGAAGGCCGCAGGCTGGGGCGTGGTCGAAGGCTCGCGCATCCTGCGTGAAAAGCAGTGCGAGATCACACCGGGGCGGCTGCTGGGTGGCGGCAAGCGGGCCAAGGCCGAGATTGCCGACTACGTGCTGGTCTACCGCAACACCAAGCTGGCAACCATTGAGGCCAAAGCCTGGGACAAGCC
Source organism: uncultured Pseudomonadota bacterium (assembly GCA_963844495.1). GTDB lineage: Bacteria > Pseudomonadota > Gammaproteobacteria > Burkholderiales > Burkholderiaceae_C > Rhodoferax. The sequence continues at coordinate 131,579 of CAWJOT010000023.1, read as the reverse complement.
CTACACCGAGGGCGTGGGCCAAGCCAAGAGCTACGCCGCCAAGCTGGCGGTGCGGTTTGCCTATGCCACCAACGGCCAGAAGATTTACGGCATCGACATGGCGACCGGCGCCGAGGGCGACCTGGCGCAGTACCCCAGCCCGGACGAGCTGTGGGCGCAGACCTTTGCCGAGGCCGATGTGGCCAGCGCCGTCTGGCGCGACCGCTTTTGCTGCCATCCCGTTTGAGGACCAGGGCGGCACCTGGCAGGGGCGCTATTACCAGGACATCGCCATCACCCGCGTGCTGGAGGCCATCGCCGCCGGGCGCGACCGCATTCTGCTGACGCTGGCGACCGGCACCGGCAAGACCTTCATTGCCTTCCAGTTGGCCTGGAAGCTGTTTCAAAGCCGCTGGAACCTGAAAGACTGGCAAGCCGGCACCGAGCCTAGCCGCCGCCCGCGCGTGCTGTTTCTGGCCGACCGCAACAACCTGGCTGACCAGGCCTACAACGCGTTTTCAGCGTTCGAGAACACCTCGCCTGGCTCGCTGGTGCGCATCGCCCCTGATGAGATCCGGCGCACTGGGCGCGTGCCGAAGAACGGCAACGTGTTTTTCACCATCTTCCAGACCTTCATGAGCGGGCCGGAGAAAGATGCAGCGTCGCCGTACTTTGGTGAGTACCCGCCGGACTTCTTTGACTTCATCGTGGTGACGAGTGCCACCGGGGCGGGGCCAATGACGAAGGCAACTGGCGGGCCATCCTGGACTACTTTGCCCCCGCCGTGCAACTGGGCCTGACCGCTACCCCGAAGCGCACGCTCAACGCCAACACCTACGCCTATTTTGGTGAGCCGGTGTATGTGTACTCGCTCAAGGAAGGCATCAACGATGGTTTCCTGACCCCGTTCAAGGTCAAGCAGATTGCCACCACCATTGACGACTACACCTACACCCCCGATGACGCGGTGGTGGCGGGTGAAGTGGTGGCGGGCAAGCGCTATGTGGAAAGCGACTTCAACCGCATCATCGTGATCCCCGAGCGCGAAGCCTACCGGGTCAAGCTGCTGATGGGCATGATCGACCAGCGCGAGAAAACCATCGTCTTCTGCGCCACCCAGGCCCATGCCCTGATGGTGCGTGACCTGATCAACCAGAACAAAACCAGCACCGACCCGATGTACTGCGTGCGCGTCACCGCCGACGATGGCGCACGCGGCGACGAGGCCCTGCGAGCCTTTCAGGACAACGAAAAGACCATCCCCACCATCCTGACCACCTCGCAGAAGCTGTCCACCGGCGTGGATGCCCGCAACGTGCGCAACATCGTGCTGATGCGACCCATCGGCTCGATGATCGAGTTCAAGCAGATCATTGGACGTGGCACCCGGCTGTTTGACGGCAAGGACTATTTCACGATTTACGACTTTGTGCGGGCACACCACCATTTCAGCGACGCCGGTTGGGATGGGGAGCCCATCGAGGCGGAGCCGCCCAAAGCGGTGACGACGGGGACCGGCGCAACCGTGGTCACTACGGCAGAACCGGGCTCTGAACTAAATTCGCGCCCTGCCAAACTAAAAATCCAACTGGCGGATGGAAAAGCCAGGACCATTCAAAGCATGACGGCGACCACGTTCTGGAGTGCCGACGGCAGGCCAATGTCGGCGGCACAGTTTTTGGAGAGCCTGTATGGCGTGCTGCCCGAGTTCTTCAAGGACGAGGATGAGCTGCGCAATCTTTGGAGTGCGCCGGACACGCGCAAGGCCTTGCTGATGGGCTTGGCTGACAAGGGTTTCAGCAAAGAGCCATTGGCCGAGATGCAAAGGATCATTGAGGCCGAAAACAGCGATCTGTTCGACGTGCTGGCGTATGTGGCGTTTGCAGTGTCCCCAGAAACCCGTGCCCGTCGCGCCGACATGGCAAGGGGAGCAACGCATCAGCACTTCAACGACCGCCAGCAAGCGTTTCTGGATTTTGTCTTGGCGCAGTACGTGACGCAGGGCGTTGATGAGCTGGACGTTGAAAAGTTGACGCCGTTGCTGCGGCTGAAGTACAACAACGCGATTTCGGATGCGGTCGCGGACTTGGGCAGCCCGGAGCAGATTCGCGGCGTGTTCGTTGGATTTCAGAAGTACCTGTACCAGCAGCCGCGCATGGTGTAAAGACTGACTACTGGACTGACTGCAAGTGAAAAAACGCCAAATGAATGCCACACAAGCTCACGATGACAGCGTGGTGGAAATGCTCAAGGCCGACCCGGAGCTGGCAGACCTTTACCTCGCAGTTGCGCTGGAAGAAGTCAACCAGCCAGGCGGACAAGGCGCGTTGCTGGCTGCACTGCGACACTTTGCCGAGACCCAGGGCATGGCCGCTGTGGCTGCGCGCGCAGGCATGTCGCGTGAAAGTTTGTATCGCGCACTGCGCCCAAACGGCAACCCCACCATCAAGGTCTTGCTGGCCGTTCTCGGGGCTGCGGGCTTGCAATTGGGCGTGAGCCGAAGGCCTTCCCACGCGTAGGTGGCACCTCCAGCTTGTCCACAAAATCCACAGGTCAAAGGCCCGGTGACCACCCCCTGCGCTTCAAACGCAGGAGGCGGGAGCTGCGGAACTTGTGGAGGCTTGTGGTCAAGCGCAGCATTCTTACCCTATGGAGTCAATTCGATGGTCACCCATATCACGCAAGAAGACAATTTGATTCTCCAGAGTTACTACACGACCGTCCTGCTAAAAGCACTTGGCGACAGCAAGCTGGAGAAGTCGGAATACTTTGCTGCGCTTGACATCCCAGACTGGACAAAGGATGGGCTTAGAGAAATTGGGGTGCAAAATCAAGGCAGCGCATTGATGGCGTTATATGCGATGTTTGTGGTACCCCGCGAGCTGATCAGGTGCGAGGTTCCGGAACAATTCGCGGGAATTGAAAGTTTCTTGAAAACTGCGGTCAGCACGGTGGAAACAACTTACGAAGGAGAGGATGCGAGTAATCGGGGAACAATTTGCTTTGCAAACCACATTAGAAACTCAGTAGCTCACGCCAGGGTGGCATTTACCCCTGACGTGTCAATTGAATTCACTGACCGCAACCGGACCCGGAACCGGAACGAAGAGTTCAAGGCGACGTTGCCGTTAAGCAAGTTCGGTGAACTACTTGGAAGAATGCAAGAGGTGCATCTCGCCTACATCAACAGGCGTAATGCCACGGCCCCATGAAGCAGGTATGTATCGCCTAATAGGAAAATTGCGACACTGACTGCTGCCGGGTCGAACCCGGGCCCAATCCATTTGGGCCTAAAGTGTTAACGATGTGATCGGTACAAACTGTTAACAATGTCTTCGGTATGTACCCTGAAAATTTGGTAGGGCGTGTAGGACTTGAACCTACGACCAAAGGATTATGAGTCCTCTGCTCTAACCAACTGAGCTAACGCCCCAACCGAAGCGGGGATTGTACGGGTCTACTTGTGGTGACTCAGTGCGTTGCTGACGAGCTTGGACGTAATGTCGACGATCTGGATCATGCGGTCGTAGGCCATGCGCGTGGGGCCAATCACGCCCAGCGTGCCGACGACCTGTCCGTCTACTTCGTAGGGCGAACTGACGATCGACAGGTCCTCGAACGGAATCACCTGGCTCTCGCCGCCGATGAAAATGCGCACGCCCACCGCTTGCCCGGCAACGTCGAGCAGACGCATCAACTGCGCTTTTTGTTCGAACAGTTCGAAAGCGCGACGCAGGTGACCCATGTCGCTGGAAAAATCAGTGACCGCCAACAGGTTTCGCTCGCCGGAGATCACGACTTCGTCCTGCTCCTCGGACATGGCCTCCGAACTCACCGCCACGGCTGCCTGCATCAGGCTGGCAATTTCCGAGCGCAAGGTCTCGATCTCGCTCTTCAGGCGCTCGCGCACCTGCTCGAGGGTCAACCCAATGTAGTGATGGTTGAGGTAATTGGCTGCCTCCACCAGTTGGGTCTGCGAATAGTCCGCCTGCGTAAATATCACGCGGTTTTGCACGTCGCCTTCGGGCGAGACAAGAATCACCAACAAGCGCCTCTCCGAGAGTCGCAGGAATTCAATGTGCCGAAACACCGACGAGCGCCGCGGCGCGATCACGACGCCGACAAACTGCGACAGGCTCGACAACAGGTTGGCCGCGTTGGAGATGACCTTCTGCGGTTGGTCGCTGGCCAGACTGGGTGCGGGGAATTGGTCGCGCTGCACTGTCAGCATGGTGTCGACAAACAGCCGGTAACCGCGCGCCGTGGGTATGCGCCCGGCCGAAGTGTGCGGACTCACGATCAGTCCGAGGTCTTCGAGGTCGGACATCACATTGCGGATGGTCGCCGGAGACAGGTCCAGCCCTGAGGCCTTGGACAGCGTGCGCGAACCCACCGGTTGCCCATCGGCAATGTAGCGCTCCACCAGCGCCTTCAACAACATCTTGGCACGTTCGTCCAGCATAAAGTCATTTTAGTGATGTAATTTGCAAATGAAACCAAAATTCAGGCAGGTTGCGCTCATTGGCAAGTACCAGACGGTGGCCCCGGGCAGTTCGGTCGTGGCCTCGCGTGACGTGCTCGAGGGCATTGCACAATTCCTGCAGGCTCAAGGCTGCGCCGTGACCTTTGAGCAGGACACGGCGCACAACATGGGCATCACCGCCTACCCGCGGCTGACCGTGCCCGCCATCGGCGAGCAGTGCGATCTCGGCCTGGTGGTGGGGGGCGACGGCACCATGCTGGGCATTGGCCGTCAGCTCGCCCATTTTGGCGTGCCGCTGATCGGAATCAATCAGGGACGCCTGGGCTTCATCACCGACATTCCTTTCGAGTGCTTCAAAGCCACACTCGCGCCCATGCTGCAGGGTGAATTCGAAGAAGACCATCGCAGCATGATGCAGGCCCGCGTCATGCGAGACGGGAGCTCCGTCTTCGATGCCCTGGCCATGAACGACGTGGTTGTCAATCGCGGGGCAAGCTCGGGCATGGTGGAATTGCGCGTCGAGGTCGATGGCCACTTCGTCGCCAATCAGCGCGCTGACGGGCTGATCATCGCCACACCGACCGGCTCCACCGCCTACTCCCTGTCCGCGGGCGGGCCTTTGTTGCACCCGTCGATTCCAGGCTGGGTTCTGGTGCCCATCGCCCCGCACACCCTTTCGAATCGGCCCATTGTGCTGGCCAATGCCGCAGAGATTGCGATCGAAGTGGTCGCCGGACGCGACGCGAGTGCGAGCTTTGACACCCAATCGCTGGCCTCGCTGCTTCATGGCGACCGCATCGTGGTGACGCGCTCGCAACATCACGTGCGCTTCCTGCACCCCAAGGGGTGGTCCTACTTTGACACGCTGCGCCAGAAGCTGCACTGGAACGAGGGAGTCGCCTGACCGTGGCTCTCAAACGCATCATCCTGCGCGACTTCGCCATCGTCAGCGAGATCGAGCTTGAACTGGACAACGGGTTCACGGTTTTCACCGGCGAGACCGGCGCCGGCAAATCGATTCTCATAGAGGCACTGCAACTTGTCACCGGCGCCAAAGCCGATGTCAACGTTATTCGCGAGGGCTGCGCCCGCACCGAGGTCGGCGCCGAATTCGATGCCGTCGCGGGCCTGGCCGACTGGTTGCAGGCCGCAGGCTTTGACAGCGCGTCGACGCTGTTGCTGCGGCGCACCGTCGACCCGCAGGGCAGGAGTCGCGCCTGGATCAACGGCAGCGCTGCGACGGCTACCCAGTTGCGTGAGATTGGCGAGCAGCTACTCGATATTCATGGTCAACAGGCGTGGCAAAGTTTGACCCACCCGCACAAGGTGCGCGACCTGCTCGACGCCTACGCACGCATCAACGGCGTCGAGTTGGCGACGCGGTGGCAGCGCTGGCGTCGGTCCCAGGACGATCTGGCGCGAGCGCAGACCGACCAGGTCACGGCCCACGCGCGCCGTGACAACCTGCTATGGCAAATCGGCGAACTTGAAAAGCTTTCCCCACAGCCGCAGGAGTGGGAGCGACTTGGCGCCGAGCATGATCGACTGGCCAACGCGCAAGGGCTGCTGCTGGCATCGCAGGGGGCTTTGATCCACCTCGATGACGACGACAACGGCGCCTTGACTGCGCTGCATCGTGCCACCCAATTGCTACAACAACAGGAGCACGTCGAGCCCTGTTTTAGGCCGCTGGTGGCCGTTTTGACTTCAAGTCTGGCGCAGGTTCAGGACACCGTGCACTCGCTGCGCAGCTACCGGCGCGATGCCGAACTGGACCCACAACGCCTGGCCGAAATTGACGAGCGCATGGCGCTGTGGCTTTCGCTGGCCAGACGCCACAAGGTGGACGCGGCGGACTTGCCCGCACGGCTCGAGCAGTGGCGCGAGGAACTGCTCTCGCTCGAGGCCAGCACCAACCTTGCGGCCCTGCAGGAGGCGCAAGACGCGGCGGCGCAGGACTACACCCAGGAGGCTGGTCGCATCGCGCAAGCCCGCGCGGCGGCCGCCCCGGCGCTTGCCCAGGCCGTCACGCAGGCCATGCAGGGGCTGGGGATGTCCGGCGGCACATTCGAGGTTCAATTGCAGACCTTGCCTCAGCCTTCCTCGCACGGCCTGGAGGAAGTTGTCTTTCTGGTAGCAGCCCATCCGGGCAGTTCGGCGCGACCGGTCAACAAGGTTGCCTCAGGCGGCGAGTTGTCGCGCATCGCGCTGGCGATCGCGGTGACCACCAGCGAACTCGGCAGCGCCCAAACACTGATTTTTGACGAGGTCGACGCGGGCATAGGGGGCGCGGTCGCGCAGACCGTGGGACGCCTGCTCAAGCGCCTGGGTCAGGACCGGCAGGTGCTGGCAGTGACTCACCTGCCCCAGGTTGCGGCCTGTGCCGACCATCATCAGGTGGTTGTCAAACAGACGCTGGGGCAGTCAACAACAAGTTCGGTCGCTGCCGTTCGCGGCGAACCAAGGGTGTCCGAAGTCGCACGCATGCTCGCTGGCGAGAAGCTCTCGGCGACGACGCTGGCACACGCCAGGGAAATGCTGCAGTCCAGCGGGTGAGAAGATGGCAGTCAAGACCCAAAAATTGCTGATCGTCCTGATAACCGGGATGTCGGGCTCGGGCAAGTCGGTGGCGCTGCACGCGCTGGAAGACATCGGATTTTTCTGCGTCGACAATTTGCCCCCGGAAATGCTGGTGCCTCTGGTGAAGCTGGAAAACGCCCAGGGGACGCGGCGCGTGGCCATCGCCATGGATGTGCGCGCGGCCACCTCGCTGCCGCTGATCCCGACGCAGCTTGCCGCTCTGCGCAAGCGTAGTGCGACCGTGCAGTCGATGTTCCTCGATGCCAACACCGAAACCCTGGTGCGCCGTTATTCGGAGACGCGGCGTCGGCATCCGCTGTCGCAGGCCATGACGGACGACACCACCCATGACCAGCGCCGTGCCCTGGTTGACGCGATCGAACTCGAACGCGTTCTGTTGAGCGAGCTGCGCGAACAGGCGCACATCATCGATACCAGCATCCTGCGCGCCACCCAGTTGCAGAGTTACGTCAAGTCCCTGATTGCCACGCCGCACGAACAACTCACACTGGTGTTTCAGTCCTTTGCCTTCAAGCGTGGGGTCCCAACCGATGCCGATTTTGTTTTTGACGTTCGCATGCTGCCCAACCCGCACTATGAACCTGCGCTGCGCCAGCTCACCGGCCGCGATCCGAGCGTCGTGGCGTTTCTGCAGGGGCACGAGGACGTCGCGCAGATGCTCCAACACATCGAGGACTTCCTTGCGCACTGGCTGGTCCCACTGGCGCGCGACCATCGCAGCTACGTCACCGTGGCGATCGGTTGCACCGGGGGGCAACACCGCTCGGTCTATCTGGTCGAAGAACTGGTCAAGATCTTTTCCGGCCGCTGGATCACGCTGATCCGCCACCGCGAGCTCGAATCGATGCCGCCTCCGGCGCAACCAGCAGCGCCCTGACCGGCGCGGGCAAACCAAGGCTCTGCCACTGGCTGGCGTCGACCCAAGCGCCTCCACCCGAGACACCGACCCGGCGCGGCAATCGCACGCTCACCGGATGCAGCAGCAGATCCTTGTGCGTGAGCGCATGGCGAATCACGGTCTGGTCATTGAGTTTTGCAGCGTACCGCGACGGCACCGCCGCAGCCAGATCTTCCCGGGAATCGAACCAGGCCAGGCAATAGAGTCCGGCCCATACACCGCTCCCCGGGCGTTGGCGCAGCCACACGGCAGCGTCGGGCGTTCGCGCCAGCAGCAACCAGATCGACTGCGATCCGCGCTCGCGCTTGGCTGCGTGGACCGGAAAGGTTTCGGTCTTGCCCAGCCTGCGCGCCACGCAGTGACGCCGAATCGGACAATCCGCGCAGTTCGGATGCGTGGGCGTGCAGATGGTTGCGCCCAGATCCATCAATCCCTGCGTGTAGCGTGGCATGGCGTCTTCAAGATCGCGCTGGGGCAGCAGCCGCTCGGCCGCCTGCCAAAGCCGTCGCTCATGGCCCGCGACGCTCAGGTCGGCGTCAAAGCCAAGCACACGGGCCAGGACCCGCTTCACGTTGCCATCGAGAATCGCCACGGGCTCGCCAAAGCACAGGGACGCAATCGCCGCCGCGGTGGAGCGACCGATGCCCGGCAGCCGTTGCAAGGCGTGCGCGGTGCGCGGAAAGCACCCACCATGCAAGGCCACGAGTTCGATGGCGCACTGGTGCAAGTTGCGGGCGCGCCGGTAGTAGCCCAGACCGCTCCACTGTCCGAGAACTTCGTCGAGCGTCGCGCCCGCGAGCGAGCGCAGGTCGGGAAAGCGTTCCACAAAGCGAACAAAATACGCCGACACCGTGGCGACCTGCGTTTGCTGAAGCATGATCTCGGAGAGCCAGACGTGGTACGGGTCCCGGGTGCCCTGCCAGGGCAGGTGATGTCTGCCATAAGCCTTTTGCCACTGCACGACCTGCGCGGCAATCGTAGGCACCGGCAGGGCCCTCGCGCTGCTCAAACTGTTTCAGCGGCAGGCGTCGTCAGGGCACCGACGGGTTGCGTCACCGTCACCAGATAGTCAGTCAATTCGACCAACTTGGTCTCAACCTGTTGCAGGGCCTGCGTGCGCGCGCTGACCTCTGCGATCCGGTCCTCGAGCCCGCCAGCGGCTTGTTGAATGCGGTCGATCGCTTCAATGCGCCGGACAAAGTTGCGGCGACGCTCGCGCAGTTGCGTGTCAAGTTGTGCCGCCGCCGACTTGCTCCACAGTTCGATCTCGCCCAGAGCCGCCTCCTGCAGGGAGCGCAGCCGGGTGGAAAGGGCGCGCACCAGCCGATCGGCAAATTCGGGCTGGGCCAGCCGAAACGCGTTGCCGATCCCGAGATACTGAAGGTGGCTTTGCTCAACCAGATCGAGATCATGCAAATACCCCTGCAGCGAAGGTTCCGCCGGAGCCTGCAGCGAAAATCCGTGTTCGGCGTTGAGTTGACGGAAGGTCGCCGACAGCATGACCTGGATTTCGGCGGTCGTCGCCTGCACCCTGCGCAGCGTCTCACGCAACCTGTCAAACGTTTCCGAGTAGGCGCGTTTCACGCCGAGCTTGATCCCCTTTTGGTGCAGAACCTGGGTCAGTTGCGCCATTTCCTTTTTCAGGCTGGTCGGACTCAGCGCACTGAACACCTCGCGCAACATTTTCAGATGAACCGAGCGCACGGCGTGAATCTTGGCGCCACCAAGATCAAATTCGGCCTGCTCCTGGGCAATCCTGGAGCGCATATTTCTGATCACCGGCGCGTTCTTGCCCTGCAGACCTTTGAGCTCGAGTATTTGTTCGGTCAGATCGCAGCGCCGGATATTGAGGATGCGCCCGGTCTCGGCGCGCAATTCGGACACGCCCTTGATCACCGCAGCGCCCAAAATCTTTTGACGCTGGCCCATGACACCCTGGCTCAGGGCTTCTTCGAGCTGCGGCAGGCAACTTTGCTGCAACAGTTCGCGGTCATCGGTGACCTTGGCCACCAGGCCCTTTTGCGCCGACACCGCAATGACGTTGCGCACCGGCACACCAAGGATCTCTGCGGTGGAACTGCGCTGGCGTTCGATCTGCGCCTGCACCAGGGCCGACGAACTCAGCGCGTCCCACAAGGTATCTATCTTGTTGAGAACGACTAGACGGGTACCGACGTCCTTTGGATCATCGACCAGATGCTCGCGCCAGATCGCCAGGTCCGACTTGGTCACACCGGTATCGGCACCCAACATGAACACGACGGCGTGCGCTTGTGGAATCAGGCTGACGGTGAGTTCGGGCTCGGCACCAATGGCGTTGAGCCCCGGGGTGTCAAGAATCACCAGCCCCTGTTTGAGCAAAGGGTGGGCGATGTTGATCAGGGCGTGACGCCACTTGGGAATCTCCACCAGCCCCTGGGCGTCCAGCGGGGGGTTGTCAAGCGCAGCGGCTTCGTTGTGCCAGAAGCCAAGGGACCGAGCGTCATCGGGCGTCACGCGCCGGGTCTCAGCCACCTTTTCAAGGGCCAACGCCAGTTGTTTCGGATCGTTCACGTCGAGGTCGACGCGCGTCCACTTCTCCGGCACCATGCGCCATTCCATCAGTGCCTGAGGCTTCAAACGAGATTCGATGGGCAGCAGGCGCAGGCAAGGTGGGACATCGGCGTCCCAGCCCATTTCAGTCGGACACATCGTCGTGCGCCCGGCACTGGCGGGCATGATGCGTCGCCCATAGCCGGCAAAGAAAATCGCGTTGATCAACTCGGATTTTCCGCGAGAAAATTCCGCGACAAACGCGACCATGACCTTGTCGGCGCGCACCTGGGTCTCCAGGCGCTGCAATCGCTCCTCGACCGCCGCATCGAGCAGTTCGTGATCCTTCATCCACTCATTCAACTGCCTGAGTCGCTGCGCGAACTCAAACCGCCAGGTGCCATGCCGGTCAAACTGCTCGTTAAATGAAGTTCCCAAATTTTCTCCCAAGGGCTGTCCAATATAGCATTGCCGCCGCCCGCCCGGCTCAAGCCTTCTGGCAATGCGGGCAATAGAAGGTCGAGCGCTGGCCCTGGCGCATAACCCTCACCAAAGCCGTGCAGACCCGACACGGCTGGCCGGCCCGGCCATAAACCATCGTTTCGAGCTGGAAGCAGCCGTGCTGGCCGGTGGCGCTTGAGAAGTCACGCAAGGTGCTGCCGCCCGCGCTCAGGGCTTGCTCAAGCACTCGCCGGATTGCCTCACGCAGGCCCGAAGCGCGCTTGCGGCTCAGTCGCGCAGCACTCACCGTGGGCCGGATGCCAGCGCCAAACAGGGCCTCGCAAGCGTATATATTGCCGACACCAACCACGACATCGCCCGCGAGCAGGACTTGCTTGATCGCGGCACTGCGCCGCAGCAATGCAAGGTGAAACGCCGCCGCGTCAAAATCGGGCGACAGGGGCTCCACGCCGAGTCGACCCAGCAGTCGCGCGATGCCCGGATCGGCTTCGCTGTGGCCATACACAACGGCACCAAACCGGCGTGGGTCGGTCAGTCGCAAGGTGCCCAGGGTGGTCACCAGTTCAAAATGGTCGTGGGCACCGCGCGGCGGCAATTCCGGCGCAAAACTCAGTCGCCCGGACATGCCCAGGTGCATCAACAGCAGACCATCATCGAGATCCATCAACAGGTATTTGCCACGTCGGCGCACCGTGAGAACCTCGCGTCCGACGAGTCGAGCCGGTTCGCAACCCAAAGGCCAGCGCAGGGGCTTTCCCAGGCGCAGCGATCGCACTTTGGCTCCCGCAATGGCGGCGGCGAAACTCTGGCGCGTAACCTCGACTTCGGGCAATTCAGGCATGGGCGAACAATCGGACGTACATGGATTATTATGGTCCGATGACACGCCTGATCCGACCGCTGCTGGTGCTCTTTCTTGGGTCCACCTTGTTGGCCCATGCCCAAGGCGCCAGCACCCGCGCAGCGTTGCCCGTGCGCTCAGCCCTAAACAGTGAGCTTTTCTACGAAATCCTGCTCGGCGAGCTCAAGGCGCGCGAAGGCGAACCCGGGGCCGGTTATTCGCTCGTGCTCGACGCTGCACGAAAGACCAACGACGCCAAGCTGTACCAGCGCGCAACCGACATTGCGCTGCGCGCGCGCGCGGGCGATTCGGCGCTGGCGAGTGCGCGCGCCTGGAAACAGGCCCATCCGACATCGAAACAAGCCAACGGCTACGTGCTGCAAATCCTCGTGGGCATGAACCGGATCGTTGAATCGCTCGAGCCGCTCAAACAGGAAGTTTCCCTAGCCGACCCGAAAGACCGCGGCTCGGTCATGGCCGGCATTGCGCACCATTTCTCCCACGTGCCGGACAAGAAGCTTGCCGCCGCCATCGTCGAGCGTGCACTGGCCGACTACCTTGGCAGCCAGACCCTGGGTGCCGCAGCCTGGGCTGCGGTCGGTCGCCTGCGCTTTGAGGCTGGCGACATTGGCGGTGCGCTTGAGGCGATCAACAAAGGATTGGCCATCGACGCAAAAGCGTTGCCTCCGGCACTGTTGGCCGTCGCCATGATGAGTCCGAAGACGCCGCAGGCCGAGGCGTTGGTCCAGGCGCGACTCAATAGTCAGGCACAACCCGAACTGCGCATGGAGTACGCGCGCGCCCTGCTCGAAGCCAAACGCTACACCGAGGCAACGGCGCAGTTGCAGGCCCTGACGGCGCAAAGTCCCGAGCGCGCGCGCGCCTGGCTTGTCCTGGGCGTCCTGCAATTGCAGGGTGGTCAGTGGTCCGACGCAGAACACGCCTTGAACCGGTATGTCGAACTGGTCACTACACAATCGTCTGCAACAGCCGACACCGAAACACGCCGCGGGCTGACCCAGGCCTATCTGTCTCTGGCCCGCATTGCCGAGCAAAAGAAGGACTTTGCCCAGGCCGAGCAGTGGCTCAAGCGCGTTGACAATCCCGAAGACCTGCTCAACGCCGAACTGCGCCGCGCCGCCATGATGGCCCGACGCGGCGAGGTCGAGCAGGCGCGCCAGCTCATACACGCCCAGGTCGAAAATTCGCCCGAGGATGCCCGGCTGAAAATCGAGGCCGAGGTCCAGTTGCTGCGCGACAGCGAACAGTTCGAGAGTGCCTATGATGTTCTTGCTCAGGCCCTCGCCGGCACGGCCCGCGACCCCGATCTGATGTACGAAATGGCCATGCTCGCCGAGAAGATCGGTCGCGTCACCGAGATGGAACGTCTTCTGCGTGAGTTGATCGCGCTCAAGCCTGACTATCAGCATGCCTACAACGCCCTGGGGTACTCGCTGGCCCAGCGCAACATGCATTTGAGCGAGGCTCGGCAGTTGATCCTCAGGGCGCTCGAACTCGCGCCCGGCGACCCGTTCATCAGCGACAGTCTGGGTTGGGTTGAATTTCGTAGCGGCAATCTGGGTCAAGCGGCGCAGATCCTCGAGACGGCTTTCAAAGCCAGGCCGGATGCCGAAATTGCCGCCCATCTCGGCGAGGTCTTGTGGGCCCTGGGACGACAGGAACAAGCCATGAGCGTCTGGCGCGAGGGCATCCGACTCAATGCCAGCAACGAGACCTTGCAGAAAACACTCAAGCGACTGAACGTCAAACTGTGAGGCAATGCGTGAAGGTTGTTTCTGCCGTCTTCCTTTTTGCTATGCTTTTCATAGCTGGTTGCGCAGCGCCGATGAGCCCTGGCAGCCAGAATCAACCAGAGAACGCGCTCTGGCGCGGACGTCTGGCTGTCAGTGTGCAGGCCGATCCCGGACGCTCCCCGGCGCGGCACTTTGCTGGCGAGTTCGAACTCAGCGGCAGCGCGACGTCCGGCAGGCTCGACTTGTACACGCCCCTGGGCATGACGATTGCCTCGCTTTCATGGACCCCGACCCTTGCGCTGCTGCGCTCCGAAGGCGGTGTTCGTTCGTTCGGATCGCTCGAATCCCTGGTCTGGGAGACCCTTGGCACGGACGTCCCCGTGGGCGCCCTGTTTGGCTGGCTCGCGGGTGAAGACGTGCGTGCTGCGGGCTGGAGCGTCGATCTTTCGGGTCAGGCAGGCGGGCGCATCACGGCGCGGCAGAACGAGCCGCACCGAGGGGCGGAAATCCGATTGATTCTCGCGCCATGAAGGCCATCTACGACGTAGCCGCCCCGGCCAAGTTGAACCTGTTTCTGCATGTCACCGGCAGAAGAAGCGACGGCTACCATTTGCTCCAATCCGTGTTCATGCTCATTGATTGGTGCGACACCTTGCACTTTGAACTGCGCGGGGACGGACGCATCAGCCGCACGGATTTGGGCACTGCGTTGCCGGAAGATGATCTCGCAACACGTGCAGCACGTGCCCTGCAGGCGCTGGGCAATACCCAATCTGGGGTTCACATCAGCCTGGACAAGCGCATTCCAGCACAGGCTGGAATGGGTGGTGGGTCATCCGATGCTGCCAGCACCCTGCTTGCGCTCAATCGTTTGTGGGCTCTGCACTACGATTTGCCAACCCTGGTCCGCCTGGGGCTCCAACTGGGCGCTGACGTACCGTTCTTTCTCGGCGGACGCAGTGCCTGGGTCGAGGGTATTGGTGAAAAAATCACACCGGTGAACCTGCCCGAAGCACGCCTGCTGGTGGTCAAACCGCCCCAAGGTCTCGAAACGCGGCGCATTTTCGCCGACCCGAGCCTGAAAAGAGACACTCAGACTGCTATAATTTCAGGCTTCGCTGCAGACCCGTTTGGTTTCGGCCGTAACGACCTGCAAGGTGTGGCTGAGAGACTTTGTCCCGAGGTAACGCAGGCCTTAGCGTGGTTGGCATCGCAGGGACTCAGCGGCCGGATGACAGGCTCTGGAAGTGCGGTTTTTGCCCCGCTGTTGCGGCCCCCAGGGCAGGCGAGACCGCCCGATGGGTTTCAGGTCAGGGTGTGCAGAAATTTGGATGTTCATCCTTTGTCGGGTTGGGCAGCCGGAGAGGGTTGATCGGTTGGCAGCGTTTCGCTGTTGACCCGTGTAGGGGAGTCGCCAAGCTGGTTAAGGCACTGGATTTTGATTCCAGCATGCGAAGGTTCGAATCCTTCCTCCCCTGCCAAATGAATCGTTGCACCTATGTCACGCCTGTGTTGTACGTGCTCCACGTTGAGGCACAGGCGCAAACATCTTTGAACCGCTGGAAAATTCATGCAGCCTGCTCCACCCCCTGATTTCATGGTATTTACCGGCAATGCCAACCCCGGCATGGCCGCGCAAATTGCCAATCACCTGAACATTTCGCTGGGCGCGGCCAAGGTCGGGCGCTTTTCCGACGGCGAGGTGACGGTCGAAATCAATCAGAACGTGCGGGCACGGGACGTTTTTGTGGTGCAGTCAACCTGCGCCCCGACCAACGAAAACCTGATGGAATTGCTGATCATGGTCGATGCGCTCAAGCGCGCCTCGGCCGAGCGGATCAGCGCCGTCATCCCCTATTTCGGCTACGCACGGCAGGACCGTCGGCCGCGCTCCAGTCGAGTCCCCATCAGCGCCAAGGTGGTTGCCAACATGCTGCAAGCGGTCGGCGTGGCGCGCGTGCTTACGATGGACCTGCACGCCGACCAGATTCAGGGTTTTTTCGATATTCCGGTGGACAACATCTACGCCTCGCCCGTGTTGCTTGGCGATTTGCGACAAAAAAATTACGAAGATCTGATCGTGGTTTCACCCGACGTGGGCGGCGTGGTACGCGCACGCGCCCTGGCCAAGCAACTCAATTGCGACCTCGCGATCATTGACAAGCGCCGACCCCGGGCCAACATCAGCGAGGTGATGCACGTCATCGGCGAAATCGAGGGGCGCAATTGCGTCATCATGGATGACATGATCGACACCGCCGGCACCTTGGTGAAAGCCGCCGAAGTGTTGAAGGAACGCGGCGCGAAACAAGTCTACGCGTATTGCACGCACCCGATTTTTTCGGGACCGGCGATCGAACGAATCACCGACGGAGATGCGCTCGACGAAGTGGTGGTGACCAACACCATTCCGTTGAGCCCGGCCGCCTCCGCCTGCCGCAAGGTGCGCCAACTCAGCGTCGCGCCCCTGATTGCGGAGACGATCCAGCGCATCGCCAAGGGTGAATCAGTCATGAGTTTGTTCTCGGATCAGGAAAATCTTTTCTGATCCGGGCAAAGGTGGGTTCCGGTTTCTGTGGATTCAGATTCCGGGACTTTTATTAATCGGAGTCACACTGGTCGCGGTGGGCTCTTCTTGGAGATAGTTATGAAATTTGTCGCTTTTGAGCGCAGCAAGCAGGGTACGGGTGCGAGCCGCCGTCTCCGCACGTCGGGCCGCACGCCCGGCATCGTCTACGGTGGCGAGGAGCCTCCCAAACAGATCGAAATTGATCACAACGCCCTGTGGCACACCCTGAAGAAGGAGGCCTTCCACGCGGCCGTTCTGGACATGGAGCTCGACGGCCGGGAAAGCAAGGTCCTGTTGCGCGATGTGCAAATGCACCCGTACAAGCAACTCATCCTGCATATCGACTTCCAGCGCGTTGCGGCCAACACCAAGCTGCACATGAAGGTGCCGCTGCACTACAGCGGCGACGAAAATTCACCTGCGGTCAAGGCCGATGGCTGCATGGCCAATCGTGTGGTCAATGAAATCGAAGTCAAGTGTCTGCCCGCGGATCTGCCGGAGTTTATTGCTGTCGACTTGAGCCATCTCAAGAAGGGCATGTCGCTGCATCTGGCCGACGTCGTCATGCCCAAGGGCGTGACAGCCGTCACACACGGCAAGAACAACCCGGTGCTGGTATCGGTGGTCGTTGTTTCCACCGCGCCCGAGGCAGAGGCCGCCGTGGTCACCGATGCTTCCGGTGCTGCCGTCCCCGGAGCCCCAGCCGCGCCAGCCGCCGCCGCAGCCGCTGCACCGGCTGCGGACAAGGCCGCGCCGTCGAAGAAGAAAAAGTAGCCAGGACTTGCAGTCCTGCTGCCATCGAATGGCCCGCTTCGGCGGGCCATTTTTTTGTCTGATAATCAGCCATGATCAAGCTTTTTGTGGGACTGGGCAACCCCGGTACCGCCTATGAATGGACGCGCCACAACGCGGGGTTCTGGTGGCTTGACGCGGTCGCTCGCGAACTCAAGACCGGACTGGTGATGGATCGCACCTACCACGGTCTGGTGGCGCGGACATCGGTCGGCGGACAAGCGGTGTGGCTGCTCAAGCCACAGACTTTCATGAACCTGTGCGGCAAATCGGTCGCCGCGCTGGCGCGTTTTTTCAAGATCGAGCCACAGGACATCCTGATCGCTCACGATGAACTCGACATCGCCGTTGGCGAGGCCAAGCTCAAGCTTGGCGGCAGTCACGCGGGACACAACGGCCTGCGCGACATACATGCCCAGCTTGGCACCGACGACTACTGGCGCCTGCGCCTTGGCATCGGTCATCCCGGCCTCAAGTCCGAAGTTACCGAATGGGTCCTGAGGAAGCCGCCCGTGGAACACAGGATCGCCATGGACCAGGCGATTGAGCGCGCTATCAAGGCCCTGCCGAGCCTGCTCGCAGGCGATATGGAAAAGGCGACCATGCTCGTGCATACCAGCAAGCCACCCCGGCCCAGGCCACCCAGACCTGAAGTTGTGCCCCCGCCAGAGCCGATCCGCAACCCCAATGAATAGGAGCAGCACCGTGCCAGACCATCCACTAAGTGCTATTGTTTTTGTAGCTGCCTGCGCTTTATCGACGGCCTCCATAGCCCAAAATGCCTATAAATGCGCGGACGGCTACAGTCAGACCCCCTGCCCCGGTGGCGTGGCCGTCAATGCGGACGCTCGCAGCGCCGAGCAAAAGGCACAGGCCGATCTGGCGACTGCGCGCGACGCCCGCGTGGCCGCGGCCATGGAAAAAGCCCGAATCGAGCAGGAGAGGCGCGACCTCGCGGCCAACACACCATCCAAACCAGCCAAGGCCGGCGCAGCAAGTAAACCGCGCAGCGCCCCCTGGGTCAAGACCAAGACACGCAAGAAAGCAAACCTTGGCACTGACAAGTCAAAGGCGGCAAAGAAGTCAAGCGCGAAGCCACCGCGAGTCAAGGGGAAAACCGACAGCAGACCCCAAGGTCAAAACATGCCGGGCTAGCTCTGGGGTGCGGACCGGTCCGCGATCAATTGCAGGCGTCGATACTTCTGCCACAGGTTTTCACGATCCTCGACAAACTTTGGGTCAACCGGTATGCAAGCCACCGGGCAGACTTCAACGCATTGGGGCGTATCAAAATGTCCGACGCATTCGGTACAGCGCTGCGGGTCAATTTCGTAGATGTCGGGTCCCGGGCCAATGGCCTGGTTCGGACACTCGGGTTCGCAAACGTCGCAATTGATGCACTCGTCCGTGATGATCAGCGCCATGACTTACCATTGCCCACAGTGTCAGCAGTTTTTTCGCGGTACCTCATGAATCAAATTATCGGCCACGCCGCTTTCTGAGCTCGATCGTGGGTTTATTTCTCCTCAAGCGCCTGACAACGCTGGTCGCCACGCTGCTGGGCGCGTCGATCGTTGTCTTTCTGGTCCTTGAAATCCTGCCGGGCAACGCTGCCCAAATGATGATGGGACCCGATGCATCGCCAGAGGCGGTGCAGGCGCTAGCCGTCAAGCTCGGGCTGGACCGTCCTGCCATAGAGCGCTACTGGCATTGGATCAGCGCTTTGATGGTCGGCGATATGGGCATCAGCCACGCCTACAGCAGTCCGGTGCTGGAGTTGGTTCTGGAGCGCCTGGCCGTGACTGTGCCGCTGGCCATGACCGCCATGCTGCTGACCACGGCGCTGGCGCTGGCGACCGGAATTTATGCCGCGGCGCGGCACAATCGTCTGGGCGATGTCGGCTTGATGGGGTTGACCCAGATCGGGATCGCGGTGCCGAATTTCTGGTTCGCCATCGTGCTGATCTTGCTGTTCTCGGTCCATCTTCAGTGGTTTTCGGCCGGTGGCTTCCCCGGCTGGGGCGAGGGCTTCGTGCCAGCCATGCAGTCGCTCCTGCTGCCCGCGGTCTCGCTGGCCGTGGTGCAGTCGGCCATTTTGGCGCGCATTACCCGCTCGGCCGTGCTTGAAGTCTTGCGCGAGGACTTCGTTCGCACGGCGCGGGCCAAAGGATTGTCACAGCGCGCAACGCTGTGGGGTCATGTGTTGCGCAACGCGATGATTCCGGTGATCACGGTCATGGGCTTGCAATTTGCCAACCTGCTCGCGGGCACGATCGTGGTCGAAAACGTGTTCTACCTTCCGGGCCTTGGGCGGTTGATCTTCCAGTCGATCTCCAACCGTGATCTGATCGTAGTGCGCAACTGCGTTCTGCTGCTGGCAACGATGGTGATCGTGGTCAACTTCGTGGTGGACATCCTGTATGCCGTGATCGACCCGCGCGTGAAGGCCAGCGACATATGAGTGCGTTGGTCACCGCCACGCGGTCTGCCTTGCCGGCAACTTTCCTCATGCGGGCGGCCCGTCATCGCAGTTTTGCCATTGGTGCGGTCCTGACCCTGTTGCTGCTGCTGGCGGCCACGCTGTCGTGGGTATGGACGCCCTGGTCGCCCTATGAAATCGACCTGCCAAGCAAGTTGCAGCCCCCCGGCGCTCAGCACTGGCTGGGCACCGATCCATTCGGCCGCGATGTCGGCTCGCTGCTACTGGTGGGCGCGCGCAACTCGATCATGGTTGGCGTCATTGCAGTGGGTATCGGCCTGACAGTGGGCACCGCGCTGGGCTTGCTGGCAGCGGCGCGACGCGGGTGGATCGAGGAACTGATCATGCGGTTGGCCGATTTCACGTTTGCCTTTCCGGCGATCCTCTCGGCGATCATGCTGACGGCTGTATTTGGCGCAGGCATCGTCAATTCAATCATTGCCATCGGCATCTTCAACATCCCGACCTTCGCCCGCATCACCCGTGCCAGCGCCAACGCAGTGTGGTCGCGCGAGTTCGTGCTGGCCGCGCGTGCCTGTGGCAAAGGCCCGTGGCGCATCACGCTCGATCACATCCTGCCAAACATCCTGTCGGCCCTGATCGTGCAGGCCACGATCCAGTTCGCCCTGGCGATTCTGGCCGAGGCGGCGCTGTCGTACCTGGGTCTGGGTACGCAGCCGCCGCAGCCGTCCTGGGGACGCATGCTGGCCGAGGCCCAAACACTGATGTTCCAGGCGCCGCTGCTCGCCGTGTTCCCCGGCGTCGCGATTGCAATGGCGGTGTTGGGCCTGAACCTTTTGGGTGATGGCCTGCGCGACCTGATGGATCCACGTCTGAGCCGAAAGCGCTAGATGGCATTGCTCGAAGTCAACGATCTGAACGTGGCGCTGCAAACCCAGCGCGGCCCGGCCGACGCGGTTCGAAACGTGAGCTTTGGCCTGCAGCGCGGTGAGACGCTGGGACTGATCGGAGAATCTGGCTGCGGCAAGTCGATCACAGCCATGGCACTGCTCGGACTGTTGCCCGAGAGTGCCATCGTCTCAGGCAGCATTCGCTTTGACGGCCAGGAACTCGTGGGCCGCAATGATGCCACGCTGCGTCGCCTGCGCGGCAATCGGATCGGCATGATCTTTCAGGAACCGATGACGGCGCTCAATCCGCTGCACACGATCGGGCATCAGGTGGCGGAACCGCTGCGCCTGCACCGCCGCGCCAGCCGGGCTACCGCCCTCAAGCAGGCGATTGCGCTGCTCGAGCGCGTTGGCATCGCCGACGCCGCTGCTCGCGTGCACGCCTATCCGCATCAGTTCTCCGGCGGCCAGCGCCAGCGCATTACGATCGCGATGGCGCTCGCGTGTGGCCCTGATCTGCTCATTGCCGACGAGCCGACGACCGCGCTGGACGTCACGATTCAGGGCCAGATTCTGGAACTCATCAGCGATTTGGTGCGTGAGCGCAGCATGGCGTTGTTGCTGATTTCGCACGACCTGGGCGTTATCGCGCAGAACGTTGAGAAAATGATGGTGATGTATGGCGGCACCGTGGTCGAGAGCGGCCCGACCAGCATCGTCTTTTCCGACCTGGCGCATCCCTATACCCGCGGTCTGTTTGGCGCCAGGCCGCAGGTCGGTGCGGCGCGCGGCGCACGCCTGACCACCATTTCCGGAAGCGTGCCCGAACTGGTCGATTTGCCCAGGGGCTGTCCCTTTTTTGATCGTTGCCCGCAGGCGGTAAGCGAGTGCGCGTTGTCCTTGCCCGCACCCGTCGATCTGGGCGCGTCGCACCATGCAAGCTGCATCCGCCTGCAAGCGCTGACACCGGGAGTGGCGGCATGACGGCGCCGTTGCTGCAACTCGATCAGGTCACGCGCAGCTACGCGCTGCCGCGCGAGCGCCTGTGGCGAGCGCCGGCACAGATTCGCGCGCTGCGCGGGGTCAGCCTGCAAATGAAACAGGGCCGCAATCTCGGTGTGGTCGGCGAGTCGGGCTCGGGCAAATCGACCTTGGCGCGTCTGGTCATGGGGCTGGAGCCTCCCACCAGCGGCTCGGTACGACTGTTGGGTCAGTCGCTAGACGAGCTTGGGCCGACGGCCTTGCGAAATGCGCGGCGCGACTTCCAGATGGTGTTTCAGGATCCGTATGGGTCGCTCGATCCGCGCCAGACCGTCGAGACGATTGTCAGCGAGCCCCTGGTCGCGCTGAACCTGGGCGCCGGGCGCGACCGGCGAAGCATGGCCCGTGAGGTCCTGCTTTCCGTGGGCCTGCGCGATAGCGACCTTGGCAAGTATCCGCATGAATTCTCGGGCGGCCAGCGCCAGCGCGTCGCCATCGCCCGCGCCCTGATGACGCGCCCGAAATTGATCGTGGCCGACGAGCCGGTCAGTGCGCTCGATGTTTCGGTGCAGGCGCAGGTGCTCAATCTGATGCAAGACCTGTCGCAACAGTTTGGCGTCACCTACCTCTTCATCAGTCACGACCTGGCTGTGGTGGACCATGTGTGCGACGAAGTCGCCGTCATCTACCAGGGGCGCATCGTCGAGCAGGGGTCTGCCACGACTTTGTTTCGTCACTCGGCGCACCCCTACACGCGGGCCCTGCTGGCGGCCGTGCCCCGGCTGACTCCCGCGCGAGGGCCCACGCAGCGCGCCGCCCCGATCGTCACCGGACCAAGGGCGCGCTCAGGCTCGGGCTGCCCGTACGCCGCGCGCTGTGCGCACGCGCAGGCGATCTGCGACGCGCAGCGGCCCGAACTTGCCGTGCTTGAGGAGGGGCATCAGGTGGCGTGTCATTTTGGCGTCGATCTGGTGGCAGCGCCGCTCGACAAGTAATGGTATGGTTCGCTGCGTGACGTAGCACAACTCTGGTTTGGAAACCATTTTTTTATCAGGAGAATGATCATGATTAATCGTCGTCAGGTTATTGGCTCGACAGCGGCCGGCGCGGCACTCGCCGCGGTGCCGTGGGCCGTGCACGCGCAAGGAAAAAAGGACAGCGTCGTGCTAGCCATGACGCTCGAGCCCCCAGGGCTCGATCCGACCGCTGGCGCGGCCTCGGCGATTGCAGAAATCGTGCAATACAACATCTTCGAGACCCTGACCAAAATCAACAGCGATGGCACCGTCTCGCCGCTGCTGGCCGAGAGCTGGGAAGTATCCCCGGACCTCAAGACCTATACCTTCAAGTTGCGCAAAGGCGTGAAGTTTCAAAACGGCGAGCCTTTCAACGCTGCTTCGGTCAAGTTTTCGTTTGAGCGAGCAGGCGCCGAAAAGAGCACCAACAAGGACAAACGAACGTTCGCCGGCATGGCCAGTGTCGCTGCGGTCGACGATCACACGGTCGTTATCTTGAACAAGTCACTCGATCCGGACTTCTTGTTTCTGATGGGTCAGGCGACGGCAATCATTGTCGAACCCAAGAGCGCTGATAGCAACGCCACCAAACCGGTGGGAACCGGCCCGTTCCAGTTGGCGACCTGGAACCGGGGATCTTCGGTCGTCTTGACCAAGTGGGATGGTTATCGCAACGCAGCCGCCATCAAAATGAAGAAAGTCACCTTTCGCTTCATCAGCGACCCCGCAGCACAGGTCGCGGCCTTGCTCGCCGGCGACGTCGACGCCTTCCCCAGGGTGACACCGCGCAGCGTGGCACAGTTCAAGACGAACGCCAAGTTTCAGGTGATCGTCAATGGTTCCCGCGCCAAGACCATTCTGGCGATCAACAACAAGAAGAAGCCGCTTGACGATGTGCGCGTGCGCCGGGCCATCGCCGCTGCGATTGATCGCAAGGCTGTGATCGAGGGTGCGGGCGACGGTTACGGGGCGCCGATCGGCAGCCACTACGTGCCTGGGGCTTTCGGTTATGTCGACACGACGGGAATCAACCCGTACAACCCGGACAAGGCCAAGGCACTGCTGGCAGAGGCGGGTGTCAAGACGCCGCTGGAACTCAGCCTGATCCTGCCCCCGCCGCCGTATGCACGCCAGGGTGGCGAGGTGATCGCAGCGCAATTGGCCAAGGTCGGCATCATTGCCAAAATCGAAAACGTCGAATGGGCCCAGTGGCTCAGCGGCGTGTACACGAACAAGGCCTATGACCTCACGATCATCTCGCACGTGGAGCCCTTTGATCTGGGCAACTTTGCCAAGCCCGGCTACTACTGGGGTTACGAGTCGCCCGAATTCAGTGCCCTGTTTGAAAAGATCCAGAACGCACCGCGGGCCGCCGACCGCGCCAAGCTGCTCGGTGACGCTCAACGAATGTTGGCCAATGAAGCGGCACACGCGTTCCTGTACCAACCACAATGGGTCACCGTGGCGAACAAGAACCTCAAGGGATTGTGGAAGGACATGCCGGTCTTTGTCAACGACATCTCCGCGCTGTCCTGGTCGTGAAACCGCACGAACTAAGCGCCCATGAACTGATCGCCGCCTACCGCACTGGCCATCTCTCTCCGGTGGAGGTGGCGCAATCGGTACTCGATCACGTCGACCGCTGGGAGCCGCACCTGTGTGCCACCTATCTGCTGCGCCCGGCACGGGTTCTCCAACACGCAAGAACCAGTGAGGCCCGCTGGCGCCGCGGCGAACCCTGCGGTGCTCTCGACGGCGTGCCGGTCACGATCAAGGAAAACCTTGCCACCGCCGGCGACCCGGTTCCCTTGGGTACGCTGGCGACCGGCCTGACGCCAGCGGCGGCCGACGCGCCGCCTGCAGCGCGGCTTGCCGAGGCTGGCGCGATCGTGTTGTGCAAAACCACGATGCCAGACTACGGCATGCTCTCGAGTGGTCTGTCGAGTTTTCACAAGACCGCGCGCAATCCGTGGGACCTGAGCAAAACGCCCGGTGGATCGAGCGCTGGAGGCGGCGCAGCGGCGGCGGCCGGCTACGGACCCCTGCACATCGGCACCGACATCGGCGGCTCGCTGCGTCTGCCTGCCGCCTGGTGCGGCATTTTCAGCCTCAAACCAAGTTTGGGGCGCATTCCGATTGACCCTGCGTACACAGGCCGCGCCGCCGGTCCGATGACACGAACCGTCGCCGATGCCGCGCTGATGATGCAAACACTGTCATTGCCCGATGCCCGCGACAGCATGAGTCTACCGAATCAAAGCATCGAATGGACCCAATTTGAACGCGGCACCGGGTTCTTGCGCGGACTCAGGATCGGCTTGCTGATCGACGCCGGTTGCGGGTTGCCGGTTCAACCCGAGGTGCGCACGGCCGTCGAGCAAGCGGCTCGCCTGTTTGAGCAGGCCGGTGCAATCGTTGACCCCATGGCGCCATTCCTGACGCCGGTCATGCTCGATGGCATGGATCACGCCTGGCGCATGCGCTCGAACATCGACCTGTCGGAACTTGAGCCAGACAAGAAGGCGGCTGTGCTGCCGTATATCCGGCAATGGGCCGACAGCGCAGAAGGCATGACGGGAGCCCAGACGTTTCGCGCGTTCAGCCAGTTTCACAACACACGGGTCGCCACCGTACGAGCCACCCAGCCCTTTGATTTCGTCATCTCGCCGACCGCCCCGATGCCAGCCTTCGCAGCCGAGTTGCCCTCACCGACCAACGACCCCTTGCGCCCGCTCGAACACATTGCCTTCACGGTACCCTACAACATGTCGGAGCAGCCCGCAGCCTCGATCAACTGCGGCTACACCAGCACCGGCTTGCCCATTGGCTTGCAAATAGCGGGGCGGCGTTTTGACGACCTGGGCGTGCTGCAGGTCGCGCGCGCCTTCGAGCAGTTGCGTGGGGCGCAACGGCGCTGGCCGCAGCCGCCGGGCGCGCCGACTTTGGCCGGTCGCTAACCGCCCGCGCAGCGACCGATAATAGCGGCCTCTCTACTACGACCCCGGCAGCGGGGCTTGGCTATGACTTCTTCCGGCTCTTCGTTTACCTGTCTCGATGTCCTGCGCGGCAAAGCTTCGCTGGGTCCGGCCGATGCCCAGGTGACCATCAAGGGCTGGGTCAAAACGCGCCGTGATTCGAAGGCGGGCATTTCCTTTGTGAACGTATCTGACGGCTCATGCTTTCACCCGGTGCAGGTCGTTGCGCCCAGCACGTTGGCGAACTTTGCCGACGAGGTGCAGCGGCTCACGGCGGGCTGCGCCGTCGAAGCAACCGGTGTCATCGTGGCGTCACCGGCCAAGGGACAGCCATTTGAAATGCAGGCCAGTTCCATCAAGGTGGTTGGTTGGGTCGATGATCCCGACACTTATCCGATTACGCCCAAGGCACACACGATGGAGTTTTTGCGTGAAGTCGCACACCTGCGGCCGCGCACCAACGTGATCGGCGCAGCGACCCGCGTGCGCCATACCATTGCCGCTGCAATTCACCGTTACTTCGACGAAAACGGCTTCCTTTGGGTCAACACGCCGATCATCACCACGTCCGACGCCGAGGGTGCGGGCGAGTTGTTTCGGGTCTCGACGCTCGATCTGATGAACCTGCCAAAACGCGAGGACGGCAAGGTCGACTTTTCGCAGGACTTTTTTGGCAAGGAGGCGTTTCTCACCGTCTCGGGCCAGCTCAATGTCGAGACCTATTGCATGGCGCTGTCCAAGGTCTACACGTTTGGCCCGACATTTCGCGCCGAGAATTCGAACACGTCGCGCCACCTCGCGGAATTCTGGATGATCGAGCCGGAAATAGCGTTTGCCGATTTGAGCGACAACGCGACGCTGGCCGAGGCTCTGCTGAAGTACATCATCGAGCGGGTGCTGGCCGAGCGCGCCGACGATATGGCGTTTTTTGAGGACCGCGTCGAAAAGGGCCTGATCGCCAAACTCGAGCACATCGTCAAGTCCGAATTCGTGCGGATGAATTACACCGATGCGATCCGTGTCCTGGAAAGTAGCAAAGAGAAGTTCGACTACCCCGTCAAGTGGGGCATCGACCTGCAGTCCGAGCACGAGCGCTTCATCGCCGAGAAGCATGTCAACGGTCCGACCGTGCTCATGAACTACCCCAAGGAAATCAAGGCGTTCTATATGCGGCTGTCCGACGACGAAAGGACGGTGGCGGCGATGGACGTGCTGGCCCCGGGCATTGGCGAGATCGTGGGCGGTTCACAGCGCGAGGAGCGCCTGGACGTGCTCGACCGCCGCATGGTTGAAAGCGGACTCGATCCAGCACATTACGGCTGGTATCGTGACCTGCGGCGCTACGGCACGGTGCCGCATGCTGGCTTCGGCCTGGGGTTCGAGCGCACCGTCTCCTACGTAACCGGCTTGGCCAACGTGCGTGACGTGATCCCGTTCCCAAGAACACCGGGCCACGCACGCTACTAGCGCCAGCGCGGCGTCCTCGCAGCGAAAGATCAGTCCAGCGCCGCAGTGGGCTCGGCCAGCGACGCCTGGTCATAGACCGGTTGCGCCGGCATGTCCAGCAGGTGGCGCGTATCGGCCCAGGACAGGATTTCCACCGTGTCTGCGTCCAGGCGGACCCGGTTCAGGCCGGCATTGGGTATCTCGCTCTGACGCGGGCCAGACAGTGGCAGCGCCCGGGCCGTGCGGTAAATCATGTCGAGCACGCCACCGTGAGTTACCACGATCAGTATCTGCTTCGGATGCGCCAGCGCCAGGCTGCGCACAGCAGCCATCACACGGCAGTGGAACTGGCGTGCGCTCTCTCCACCTTCAAAGGCGTAGTCGGCGTCAAAGCGTGTCCATTGCTCCCAGGCGTCGGGATGCCGGGACTGGATTTCCGCCACACTCATGCCGTCAAGAGATCCGAATTTTTGCTCGCGCAGCGCGCTGCTCAACACCGGCTCGGGCGCGACCAGTTGTCGGTTCTCTCGTGAGATCGGTAGTGCCGTTTGCCGCGTGCGCGTGAGGTCGCTACAGACGAGCCAATGCGCCGCCTCACCAGCGAGCCGAGCGCCGAGTCGGCGTGCCTGCTCGTGGCCCACCGGGTTCAGGGGCACGTCGATCTGGCCCTGAAAGCGCAACTCCCTGTTCCAGTCGGTCTCGCCGTGACGTATGAGAATGAGTTCCGTCATGCGAGCGGGCTCATTCCTGTGCCAGATCGTTAGGCTCGGGCTCAGGCGCGGCCTTGACGATCATCACGGGCACTGCAGCAGCGTGTAGCACCTCGTTGGAAACCGACCCCAGCAAGGCAGTGCGCAGAGCACTTGTGCCACTGGCACCCATCACCACGAGATCGCAGGCAAAACGCTCCAGTACGTCGATGATGGAATGCGCCGGGTCACCGGAGGTGACTTCAGACTCATAGGCAATGCCAGCGTGATCGAGCAGGGCCTGCGCCGCCTGCAACGTGTGTGCCCCGGCCGCAGCGCTAACCTCGGCCAGCACCTGCGGGTCATGCGCGACCACCAGTTCGTACAGGCTCGCCGCCTCCTGAACGTTGACCAGCACGACGCTGGTCGCCAGACCCGAATGCGCCATGCGCAGGACGAAGCGGACCGCCTCCAGGGACAGGTCCGAGCCATCGATGGGAAGCAGTATTTTCATTGCGTCACTCCGGTTTGCATCAGGTTTGCGCCAGCGTCTTGACCTTCGCCAGCAAGCAGTCGTTGACGACCGGTGAGACGAATTTATCGACCTCGCCGCCAAGCAGCGCGATCTCGCGCACGAAGGTGCTGGAGATGAACTGGTACTTGTCGCTGGGCGTGAGAAACACCGTCTCGACATGGGGCATCAGGCTGCGGTTCATGCCTGCGAGTTGAAACTCATAGTCGAAGTCAGTGACCGCGCGCAAGCCGCGCACCATGGCCTTGCCGCCGCGCGCCACCACAAAGTCGCGCAACAGGCCGGAAAAACTCTCGACACTCACCTGCGGATAACTCTTGATCGCCTCACGCGCCATGTCGATTCGTTCCTGCAGCGAAAACAGCGATTTCTTGTGATGCCCGGCGGCAACAGCCACGATCACTCGGTCAAACAGTTGCGTTGCGCGGCGTACCACATCCTCGTGACCAAGGGTGATAGGGTCGAATGTTCCGGGGTAAACAGCAATCAGGTCATGGTTCATCGTGGGCCTGCCAGACGGTTGGGTCGAGGGACGGAGCGTTCATTTTGCGTCAACCGCACCGTGCATTATGCAGTGCGCCGCAGAGCGTCAGACCATGGGCTCGAGCAAATGGGCATGAACAGCCCCCGCCTTCAGGTACCGATGCAATCGTAACCCGGCAGCGGCGAGCGCTTCATCGGTCCACAAGACCGGCGCTTCCAGATACACATGCCCCTGCGGCGAAACGGCACGACCGGCGGCCCTCAGCGCCGCTTCAAACAGCTTCGAATCGAACGGCGGATCCAGAAACACCACGTCCATGCTCCTTGGCGCGATCCGATCCAGTGCGACCACGCCGTCGCCCCGGACGATCTGCGTCGTCTCGGCCTGCAGTCGGGCCTGCACTGCCTTTAGTCCAAGCACGAGAGCGCTTTCCTGCTCGACCAGAAGGACGCTGCTGGCGCCCCGCGATGCTGCTTCGAAGCCGAGCGCGCCGGTGCCGGCAAATGCATCGAAACAACGCTTGCCTCTGAAGTCCTGCCCGAGCCAGTTGAAGAGCGTCTCGCGCACCCGGTCCGGGGTCGGGCGCAGGCCCGGTTTGTCAGCAATCGCAAGCTTGCTGCGCTTCCACTGGCCGCCAATGATGCGCAGTTCGTGGACGCGCGACCCGCCGGATCCGCCGCTGTTGTTGCGTTTCATTGCGGCTGTCGGCTCAAAGCGCAAGCGGGCGCAAATTCCCCACGACGATGGAGGCGATCTGCAACAACACCAGCAGCACCAGCGGTGACAGATCAACGCCCCCAATCAGGGGCAACACGCGACGGATCGGCCGTAGCACGGGCGCACAAAGGCGCTCGGCCAGATCCGCGACCGGAGAGCGCGTGGGCACCCAGGACAGAACCGCGTAAACAATCACCAGGATCGTCAACCCCGAGATCACGAGCCGCAGCAACCCGAAGGCGGCCAGAATCGGGACCGCGCCCACGCCGCCCGGCGCGCCAGCCAACCCCCACAACAGAAAATACTGTGCCAACGTCAGCAGGCAGGCCCCGGCCAGGCTTGCCATATCCCAGCGCCCCAGCGCTGGCAGCACGCGACGCAACGGTAGCACCAGCCAGTCGGTCAGGGCAAATATGAAGTGGCCCAACGGGTTGCCCGAGCGCGCCGACATCGCAATGCGCTGGTACTGCATGTACAGCCGCAGCAGGCAGGCACCGACGAGCACGCCAGCAGCAACTTCGAGCAACAGGGAAAGGATTTGATAGAGCATCGACTTGATTGAATCATAACGGGCGAACCCACTGAACTTAGAATCCCGTATTGCGACCCACCGGGGTCAGCCGAACCAATACGTTGCTCTGATTGCGCCGCTCATGTCTGACCATCAAATTGCCCCGCCCGCCCAGGACGAGAACCAGCTGATCCTGGAGCGTCAGGAAAAACTCAAGGTACTGCGCCAGCGTCAGGCGCAGGGCAAGGGTGTCGCCTTCCCGAACGATTTCAAGCCAAGCGACCACGCTGCCAAACTGTTTGCCGCGCATGCCGACCAGACGCCCGAAGTCCTGATCGAGCAGGGCACGACGGCCAGGGTGGCCGGGCGCATGATGCTCAAGCGCGTGATGGGCAAGGCCAGCTTTTGCACGCTGCAAGACAGCACCGGGCGCATTCAGATCTACATCAAGGTTGAAGACGTCGGCGCGGAAGTCTACGCCGACTTCAAGCACTGGGACCTGGGCGACATCGTGGCGGCAACCGGCACCGTGTTCAAGACCAGGACTGGCGAACTGTCGATTCACGCGCGGGAAATTCGGTTACTGACCAAGAGCCTGCGTCCCATGCCGGACAAATTCCACGGCATGAACGACCAGGAACTCAAGTACCGCCAACGCTACGTCGATCTGATGACCGACGACGAGACGCGCAAGCGCTTTGTTGCGCGCAGCAAAGCCGTCAGCACGATCCGTGAATTCATGGTGGCGCACGACTTTCTGGAAGTGGAAACGCCCATGCTGCACCCGATTCCCGGTGGTGCCAACGCCAAGCCTTTCAGCACCCATCACAACGCGCTCGATCAGCAGATGTTTCTGCGCATCGCGCCCGAGCTCTACCTCAAGCGCCTGATTGTGGGCGGCTTCGAGAGGGTATTCGAGATCAACCGAAGCTTTCGCAACGAAGGCATTTCGGTGCGGCATAACCCCGAGTTCACGATGATGGAGTTCTACGCCGCGTATTGGGACTACCAGGACCTGATGACCTTCACCGAAGCCCTGATTCGCGATACGGTGCAAAAGGCACTGGGCCAACTGCAACTGAGCTACGGCGGCAGGCCGGTGGATCTGGCGCAACCCTTTGAGCGCCTGACGATTCGCCAGGCCATCGTCAAACACACCGACGCCGGCGAACCGGTCAAAAACGGCGCTGAACTTGGCGTGGACAACCCGGCCTGGCTGATCAACGCGCTGCGCAAACTGGGCATGAATGAGGAAAAGAACAAGCTCTCGGGCCGCTCGTTGCCGAGCCTGCAAGTGCTTTATTTTGAAGAAACGGTCGAGGAGAAATTGTGGCAGCCGACCTTCATCATGGAGCACCCGACCGAAATTTCCCCGCTGGCGCGCGCCAACGACATGCGCCCCGAGGTGACCGAGCGGTTTGAGCTCTACATCACCGGGCGCGAATTCGGCAACGGCTTTTCTGAGCTGAACGACGCCCAGGAACAAGCGGCGCGCTTTGCCGCGCAGGTGGCGGCCAAGGATGAAGGTGACGACGAGGCCATGTACTATGACCATGACTTCATTCGCGCCCTGGAGTACGGCATGCCCCCCACGGGCGGCTGCGGTGTCGGCCTGGACCGCCTGATGATGCTGCTCAGCGACAGCAGCAGCATACGCGACGTGATCCTGTTTCCCGCCCTGCGTCGGGATTCTTCAGGTTAATCCGGCCACAATGCCCGTGCTTAAAGCGCATCTAGCTATGACTTCAATAGCAAAAATGCCCCTCAAATATTTGCAGGGCTACCCCCCGACAACGATCGCGCAGGTGCAACAGCTGATCGCCGAAGACGGCTTGGGCGCCTGGCTGCTGGACAAATACCCCAAGGGCCATGCGCTGCGTACCGACAGCGCCTTGTTCGAGTATGTGCAGGCAATCAAGCAAACCAGTCTGCGTGGTACCGAGCCGCTGACCAAGGCACTGTTTGACAGCAAGCTTGGCGTGTTGGCTCAGGCCCTGGGCACACACAGCAACGTCGCGCGCGTGCAAGGCAACAAGCTCAAGGCCAAGCGCGAAATCCGAGTAGCCTCGCTATTCAAGGATGTCCCGCTGGAGTTCCTGAGAATGATCGTGGTGCACGAACTCGCCCACTTCAAGGAGCGCGCGCACAACCGGGCCTTCTACCAGCTGTGCAGCCACATGGAGCCGCATTACGCGCAGCTTGAATTTGAGCTGCGCCTGTACCTCACGCATCTTGAGCTGGCAGGCAAGCTCCTGTGGGGCGGTACCGAGGCAGCCATACCGTAACTTCGCTGCGCCGCGTTCTGTCAAGCCAAAACGAGCGAGCAAAAGCGCTGCATATCGACGTTGCCGCCGCTGACCAGCACGCCAACGCGCTGGCCCTTCAACGCCGAACCCATGCCTCTGGCTGCCGCAAAGCCCAGGCAGCCCGTAGGCTCGACGACCATCTTCATGCGCGAGAAGAAGAAGCGCATGCCCTCAACCAATTGCTCGTCGGTGACGGTCAAGATGTCGTCGACGTCACGACGGATGATGGCAAACGTGTACTGGCCAAGATGCTGGGTTTGGGCCCCGTCGGCAATCGTCTGGGGCGTCTCGATGTGCACGATGGCGCCGCTGCGAAACGACTGCTGGCCGTCGTTGCCGGCCTGCGGCTCAACACCGTAAATCTTGCACGCTGGCGCCAGCGCGCGCGCCGCCAGCGCGGTGCCGGCGAGCAAGCCGCCACCGCCGACACAGACGAACACCGCATCCAGTGGCCCGACGTCCTGAATCAGTTCCCGGGCCACCGTTCCCTGCCCGGCGATCACATCGGCATGGTCATACGGCGGGATCAGCGTCAGGCCGTGCTGGCGCGCAAGTTCCAGGCCGATTTGCTCGCGGTCATCACGGTAACGATCGTAGAGGACCACTTGGCCGCCGTAACCCCGGGTCGCGGCAACCTTGGCGGCGGGCGCGTCCTGCGGCATCACAATCGTCGCGGGCATGCCCAGCAGGCTGGCCGAGAGGGCGATCGCCTGCGCGTGATTGCCAGACGAAAACGTCACGACCCCGGCGCGGCGCTGCTCCTCATTGAACCGGCTCAGCGCGTTGTAGGCACCGCGAAACTTGAAGGCCCCCATACGCTGGAAGTTCTCACACTTGAAGAACACCTTGGCACCAAGTTCGGCGTCAATCGTGCGCGAGGTCATGACAGGCGTGCGGTGTGCGTGTCCGTCAAGGCGCTGCGCGGCCGCGCAAACGTCATCGAAGGTTGGTAAATCGAGCATGTTCCTGGTCCTTGTCTGATGCCTACCAATCGATCGACTCAGCCGCCCGCGCGCTTGACGACAAAGCCGTCGGCTCTGAGCATCTCGATGACGCGTTCGCAATGGTCGCCCTGCACTTCGATCACCCCGTCCTTGACCGTTCCGCCAGAGCCGCAGGCGATCTTTAACTGCTTGCCCAATGCGCCGAGCGCCGCGGCATCAAGCGCCAGGCCGTGCACCAGGGTCACGCCCTTGCCAGCGCGGCCCTTGGTCTGGCGTGAGACGCGCACGATGCCGTCCTGAACCGGTCTGGATGCGCTGGCATACCCGGTCTTCATCGCTCAGGGCAGCAAGTCAAGCGAGCGCATATAAGCGGGCTGCACCATCAACTCGTCCCACGACAGCGCGGCGCCCGTCGGCAACAGCGCCAGACGGCGCTCCTCACTGGCTTCACTGGGTTGCCACCAACCCTTGATTTGCGCCTCGCTCAGGCCGTCAATCAGAGCGTCGACGACCAGCCCTTCGCCCAGAGATTGATTGCACAGCAGCACCATGTCGCAGCCAGCGCGCAGCGCCGCCAGCGCCGCGCCGGTGTAGCTGACAGGCTGACCATCAATCAGGCGGGCACCGGCCATCGACAGGTCGTCGCTGAAGATCGCGCCGGTGAAGCCGAGTTCACCGCGCAGAA
Organism: uncultured Pseudomonadota bacterium; assembly: GCA_963844495.1. Lineage (GTDB taxonomy): Bacteria > Pseudomonadota > Gammaproteobacteria > Burkholderiales > Burkholderiaceae_C > Rhodoferax. The sequence continues at coordinate 98,052 of CAWJOT010000023.1, read as the reverse complement.
TGTCATTGAGCCACTTCGAGGAAAAGCCGGCGGCTCGCGCATCGACCTTGGGGTAGACCACATGCGCGGGCATCACGCTGCTCAGACTGGTGCCGAGCCAGCCATAGGGCGCAGCGTCGTCGGCCAAAATAGCCTTGAGGCTGCGCCGGTCGACCGCGATCTCGGTGTGCGAATCGGCCGCAACCTTGCCGTGCCCGGGAAAGTGCTTGCCACAATTGGCCATGCCGCTTTGCAGCAAGCCGTGCATCAGGCTCTTGGCCAGGACGCTGACGACGCGCGGGTCGCGTGCCAAGGCGCGGTCACCGATGACGCTGCTCGCGCCAAAGTCCAGGTCCAGCACCGGCGTGAAGCTCAGATCAACGCCACAGACACGTAACTCGGCACCGAGCACGTAACCGCAGGCTGTGGTCGCCCTGCTGGCCCGCATGGCGCCGACACCCTCACCCTGGCGGTCATCGCGCTGCCACATCTGACCGAACACGCGCATCGACGGCAGGTGGGTAAAGCCGTCTGTCCTGAAGCGCTGCACCCGCCCGCCTTCGTGGTCAACACAAATGAGCAGATCAGAACGGATCGTCTTGATGCTGCGGCACAACTCGGCAAGTTGTGCCCGGTCTTGCCAGTTGCGGGCAAACAGGATGAGGCCACCCACCAGCGGATGCGCCAGCCGTTGGCAATCGACCTCGGTCAAGCGCAGGCCCGCTATGTCAATGATCAGGGGTGCGTGTTCTGGCATGGGCTTTCCGTGAAGATGACTTGCTATTGATTGTGTAGCTGCTTGTGCTTGCTGCGCAAGCCCTATTGACCTGTTTGGTTCAAACTTTCCACCACGCAAAAGCTCGCGGCGTAATCGGTTTCGTCGCTCACGCTGATGTGTGCACACAGGCCGCGCGCCTCAAACCATTTCTTGAGCTCGCCGTGCAACACAATTTCGGGTTTACCCGCCTGCGGCTGGCCCCACGAAACTTTGGCGACCTCGCACAAACGCCAGCTCATGGGCTGGCGCAGCCCCAGCCCGATCGCCTTGCTAAACGCCTCCTTGGCGCTAAAACGGGTCGCCAGATAGCGCACCCCGCGTTCCGGCCAGCGCGCACTGCGCTCCTGCCAGGTGGCGAATTCGCCCTCACTGAGGATGCGCCGGGCCAAGCGCTCGCCGTGGCGCGCCAGACTGGCGCGGATGCGCCGGACGTCGCAAATATCGGTGCCAATGCCGTAGATCATCGCGCAGAGCCCGGCAACGGGTGCAACGGCCCATTGCTCACGCTTGGCCCTCGTCAATACAGCGCAAGTAGTCCTGCACCGCCACGCCATAGCCGAGCTCGAGCGCATCGGCGATCAGCGCGTGGCCTATGGAAACCTCGGACACACCGGGGACCACCTTGATGAAGGCGGCCAGGTTGTCACGATTGAGATCGTGGCCGGCGTTGACGCCAAGACCGGCGTCCAGTGCCGCTTGCGCGGCCAGCGCAAAACGGCGCAATTGCGTGCCTTGCTGCGCCGTGCCCCAGGCCGCGGCGTAGGGTTCGGTATAGAGCTCGACGCGATCCGCGCCAACCGCCTTGGCCGCTGCCATGGCACCGGGCTCGGCATCCATGAACAGACTTACCCGCAACCCCAGGCCCTTGGCCCTGGCGATCAGCGGACGCAGGACCTCGGCATCGTCGGGAAAATTCCAGCCGTGGTCGCTGGTGAACTGGCCCTGGGTGTCGGGCACAAAGGTGAGCTGATGCAGCGGCAAGCGCCGATCCACCAGGTCCTGTGCGCAGCTCATCAGGTTGTGCAGCGGGTTGCCCTCGACGTTGAATTCGCGCTCCGGCCAGGCCTTCATCAAGCTTGCCAGATCAAGCACGTCGGAGCCGCGGACATGCCGCTCGTCAGGGCGTGGATGCACCGTAATGCCAGCGGCGCCCGCCTGCAGGCAGATGTCGGCAGCACGCGTCAGACTCGGGATGCCAAGATGGCGCGTGTTGCGCACCAGAGCAACCTTGTTCAGGTTCACAGACAGTGAGGTCATATCAAAGGGCTTGCAGGTCAATCATCATTTGCCGGGTGCGAAGCGTGCCGACCCCGCAATGGTAATTGAGCAGGGTGCGCAATTGCGGCTTGAGTTCATCTGCCACCGCAGCGCAGGCACGCAGCGTCGCGGTAAACGGCGCCGCGCTGGCCAGCGACTGCTGCAGTGCCAGCCACTGGCCGCCGCTGAGGCTGGAGCGATCGCCCGCATCGGTCAGACGCAGGCCGCCCTCAGGCACCAGGCTGTAGCGCTCGTGGGCTTCCAGGCCCAGCAGGGTGAGCGTCTGGGCATCGAGCAGCGGCAACAGGCCAATCTCGCGCAGCAGCAGCAACTCAAACGCGCGCAGCGCCGACTCCAGCGCCTCGCCGTGCTCGGAGGCAATCACCTGCACCACGTTGGCGTAAACGTCGAACAGGCGCGGGTGCGGGTCGTCGCGCGCGAGTAGCGTGAGCAACAGTTCGTTCAGGTAGTAGCCTGACATCAAGGCCTCGCCGGTGGGCATCACATGACCGCCCTGCCACTCGGCACCCTTGAGCGTGCGGATCTCGCCGTCGCCGCCAAAGGCCAGGTGCAGCGGCTGCAACGGAAGCAGAATCGGGCGAAAACTCGAGCTCGGGCGCTTGACACCTTTGGCCACCAGCGCGATGCGCCCATAGTTGCGCGTGAACACCTCCAGAATCAGGCTGCTCTCGCTCCAGTCGTAGCGGTGCAGCACAAAGGCGGGTTCTTCGGAAATGCGTTTGGTGGCCATGAATGCTACTATTTTAGTAGCTGCTTGCGCAGGATTGACGGGCGATGTGGGCTTGAATCGCCTGATCTTTCTGGCGTCGGAAACTTCCGACCGGGCGTCGGGCGCAACATGACCAATAATGCTCGTGTTCCGAGGAGAAACGACCATGGATAACCGGGCATTGTTTAGCAGCACCGAAATGGCGCGATGGATACGCGAGATGGCGGCCCTCGGAGCACGGCGCGCTGGCTCTCCGGCCGGTCTCGCCAACGAGGACTATCTCGTCGCAAAGCTCAACGAGTTCGGCCTCTCCAAGATCCGCAAGGAACCGATTCCGGTCGAATATTACAGTCCCGACCAATCGCTCGTCGAGATCGATACCGGCACCGGTTTCAAACCCTTCAACGCCCAGTGGATACCGTACTGCCGCTTCACCTCCCCCGGGGGGCTCGAAACACAACTCGTCTACGCCGACTCAAGGGCGTATCGTCATTCGGCCGACTGGACCGGCAAAGTCGTGGTCACCGAGATCGAATTCCCCCTCCTCGACGTCGAGCTGATCGGCAAATTCTCGATGGGCAAGTATGACCCGGACGACAACCTCAAAGACGTCAAACACCCCGCCACCTGGGTCCGTCTGGGCTGGCACCTCTACCGCAAGGCCTTTGAGCGGGGCGCGGCCGGTTTCATCGGCATCCTCAAGGACCAGCCCGGCGGCTCCTATCGGATGTACGCGCCCTATGGCTTCAAAGAGAAAGATATCCTCGACAAACCGCTCCCCGGCTTCTGGGTAAGCCGCGACGACGGCGAACAGATCCGAAAGCTCGCCCAAGCAAACGCGAAGGTCCGTCTGACCCTCACCGGTGAGCGCAAACCATCGGTCACCCACAATGTCATCGGCGAGATTCCGGGCCAGACCGATGAATGCATTGTTCTGCACTGCCACCACGACTCGCCCTTTGTCTCACCGGTCGAGGACGCCTCCGGCTGTTCGGTCATCCTCGCCCTGGCGAGACACCTCGCTCGCGCCAAACAGCCCAAGCGCACCGTCATCGTCCTCTTCACGGCCGGTCATTTCTATGGCTCCATCGGCACGCGCAGATTCATCGCCGACCATGGCGCCGACATTGTGCCCAGGGTCGCGCTCGAGATCACTGTAGAGCACGTCGCCAAAGAAGCCGTCGAGAACGAGCATGGAGAGCTTGTCGAATCGGGACTGCCTGAAGGCACCGGGGTATTCCTGCCCTTCAATCAAGCTATGGTCGATGCCGTCCTGGCCAATCTCAAAGACAACGGCGTTGACCGCGCCTTCCTGCTCCCGCCCGAAGGCCCGCTTGGTCCCTACCCTCCGACCGATGGCGGCGACTGGTACGTTGCAGGTGTCCCCCTGGTCAATTTCATCTCGAATCCGGTCTACCTCCTGAATGCCGAGGATGACTTTCACTGGGTCGATGAGCCCAGACTCCCCAAGGTCGCCGGCGCAGTCGCCGGCATCGTCGAGGCGACGGAGAAGCTCACGAAAGCCCAAATCGCCGCCGTCGATTTCACCACCTACCAACTCAAGATGAAGCTCATCAAACACATCGTGATGATGAAGACCACGAGGTTCGGGACGCGGCCGGTTTACTGAATTGCCATAGAAACCAACCACTGCAGGCCGTATGCTCAGCGACGTCGGAAGTCGCTGTCAGGCAATGTTGCCCACCGCTACTCGGTCTTCTTCGCCACAATAAACACGCCGGTGTTCTTGCCCGGTTGCCATTGGTGGTCAATCTCAAAACCGGCACCGGTTAAGCTGGCGACCAATTCCCCGGTCGTAAAGACCTTGACCAGGGGCAACAAACCAATGAACTTCCCAATCGGTGCGAAAAACTTGAAAAACCCCATCGAATCACCAAGACACGCCGTGTTGCTGACGAAAATTCCGCGCGGTTTGAGCATTCTGTGAACCCGGCTGATCACGCTATCCCTGTTGCCCAGCAGGTGCAAAATGCTGAGCCCCAGCACCGCATCCATGGTTCCATCAGGCACATCAATATCGTCGATGGCTGCACGTTGAAAAGTGATGTTTTCAATGCACTTTGCGTCAACCTTCCTTCGGGCAATGTCAATCATCTTCGACGAGATGTCGATCGCCAAGATGTGTCTCACATAGGGCGCGTGGAGAATCGCTGTGGACCCCGTTCCGCAGCCGAACTCCAACACCTGCATGTCCGGCCGAAAATAGTGACGCGTGAACTCCAGCTTCTTCTTGTATGCCGCTTCATCGGCAATCGGTGTTTCTGAATAGCGCTCTGCTATCTTGTCCCAAAATCTTACTGACTGATCCATTGCCACCGTCGATCCCACTTATCTCAACAAAGGGAGACAGGGTTCGTTCTCCCTGGTATGGCGCCTAGTGCCCGATCAACCACGGAACTCGCAGCTTGCTCGGCGGCAGACGCAACACACAATTCCGAACTCCTGGACAGCCGTCGCGCGACAATCGTGACTGGCTTCAGTGTCAGCCGACCTGTCTGGTCCGACGTCGTTTTCGAAGTCCCCGTTGCCGATGCTCGTGCCGCCAGCACCGCACTCTGTGCTCCAGCGTTGGCAACTTCGTTCACCTGCCACAACAGGGCACCCTGCAATCCAACGGTAATTATTACTGCGGCTACCAGCGACTTTGCTTTGGTGGCTTTCGATACCGGGTTCAGTTTGGCGGTCATGATAAAGTCATCGCTGGGACGGCTCCGATAGCCTCTCGATTTCATGAGGCCCATGTTCCGCTAACCGGCTCATCCAGTCCTTAAGCGGGCTGAAGCCTTGCTGAAATCTTCTGAATCCTCCGCACTTGGCGTCAGTTCGGGGACACCAACATTGACACGCAATCAGCGCACCGCCTTGAATGATCTTTATCGCTTCGGACGCTTTGTTCTGCAGCCGGGCGCGCAGCGGTTGCTCGTTGACGGCGAGCCGGTTTCTGTGGGCCCGCGCGCCTTCGAACTGTTGGTGGCGCTGGTCGAGCGCGCCGGGCAACTCGTGTCGAAGGTTGAGTTGCTTGACCTGGTCTGGCCGGGTCTCGTCGTTGAGGAAAACAATCTGCAGGTCCAGATCTCCACGCTGCGCAAGATCCTGGGGCCGGACGCGATAACGACGCTCGCTGGACGAGGCTACCGTTTCACGCTGCCGATCGATTCCGTGGATCTGCCGCAGAAGTCTTTGTCATCGGAGAAAACAGGTCCCGCGACGCCCGAGCAAACACCATCGATCGCAGTACTGCCGTTCGTCAACTTAAGCGATGACGTGGCGAACGAGTACTTTGCCGACGGCCTCTCGGAAGAATTGATCAATGTCCTTTCGAAGATTCGCGGGCTGCGGGTTGTATCTCGGACTTCTGCGTTCAGCTTCAAAGGAGTGAAGGCCGATATCCCGACAGTGGCGCGCAAGCTCAATGTAACGGCCGTCCTGGAAGGAAGTGTACGCAAGGTGGGTTCGCGTGTTCGCATTGCTGCGCAACTTGTCCAGGTGGCGTCAGATTCACACCTTTGGTCGAAAAGCTATGACCGCGAACTCGAAGACATCTTTGCCGTACAGGACGACATTGCACGTTCCGTGGTCATGGAATTGCGTACCGCGTTGATGGGCGAGTCTTCGGGTGAGACCGGTAGCAGCGAGTTGGCAGCTGAGGTACTGGCAGCGGTGAAAGGGCGGAGCAAGAGCGCGCAAGCCTACCGACTGTATCTCCAGGGCGCTTTCTTCATGAAGCGTTACAACGCACAGGACATGACCAAGGCGATCAGGCTTTTCCGCAGTGCGCTCGATGATGATCCGGGGTTTGCCGTGGCGTGGGCATCGCTCTCGTTCTGTTACATGCATCAGAGCGCCAATGCGTGGGCAGCCATCGCAGAGGGTGCGCAGCGCGCGTGGGAAGCAGCCAGACGCGCACTGGAAGCAGGCCCTGAAGTGGCAGAAAGTCATTGGGCGCGCAGCACTGTACTCATGTACTACGACTGGGACTGGCAGGGAGCTGAGGCGTCGATACGCCGGGCATTGCACTTCGCGCCTGATGACTCAACACTGATTGTTGGTGCAGTCACGCTGATGCAGAACCTGGGACGGCTTGAGGAGGCTGGAGCGCTGGTGCGACGAGCCCTGGTACTGGACCCGTTGAACGTGGAGGCGCACATCACTTCGGGGTTGCAACTTACCATTACAGGGCGTCTGATGGAAGCCCAGAACGCCTATCTTGCCGCGCTCGAACTCAGCCCCCAGCACGTGAGAATCCATTACTGGCTCGGTCGGCTGCACCTGCTTCAAGACCGACCGGATGATGCATTGGCTGAGGTGGCGAAAGAAGAGCATGAAACTTTCCGCTTGCTTGGATTCGTGCTAACTCATCATGCGTGCGGACAAACCAGGAAGTCAAAGGATGCGCTACAGCAGCTAACCCTGAAGTATGCAAAGGACGCTGCCTATCAGATTGCTCAAGCGTACGCCTACCGAGGCGAAGCCGACGCGGCCTTTGAATGGCTGGAGCGAGCCTACGGGCAACGTGACGCGGGGGTTGCATCAATGAAGATCGACGTGTTGCTAAAAAAACTGCACGGCGACCCACGGTGGCATCCAATGCTGGAGCGAGTGAGGCTGGGGAACTGAACTTGAACCTGGTCTGGCCGCCGAGCCATGAATGCTACTGTTTTAGTAGCTTCTAACGCAGGATTGGCGGGCGATACAGGCCAAAATCATGCTTGGTCTCGGACGCCTGTGCTTGCTTCATTGGCGTTCCCACGGTTCGACTTCACCTGCCCGCACTTCAAACATGGGATGTGCCTGGGGCACTTCAGTCGCTAGCCACTGCCGATAAAGCACAGGGTTGCGCGTCTTCAGTTTGCCCAGCAAGTGCGCCCATTCATACGCCAACTGGCCGGAGGTGACGGTCAGTGTCACAGCCTTGCGCGTCGGCTTGATTTTGCTCTTGTCGAAAGAGTAGCAGCGCACTTCGGCCTCGGCATGAACGGCGCTCAGATAACGCGAGATGGCTGCAAGTGGCGCTGGGTGGTCCTTGAAGCGGTCCAACTGCGGATGATTGCGGTAGCCGCGTGTTTCGCCGCGCAGCACCGCCTGCGCCAGCAGCGCTTCGCGCCATAGCGCGACCAGACCCTGGGGGTCGAGATACCTGGAATGCAACGACCAGAGCCGCATGACCTACCCGCACGCCTACGTTCACTCGTAGCCAAACGAGCGCACGCGCGCTTCGTCGTCGGCCCAGCCGGAGCGCACCTTGACCCACAGTTCGATAAATACCTTGGCGTTGAGCAGCTTTTCGAGCTCCACGCGGGTCTCGGTTCCGATGCGCTTGATGCGCTCGCCCTTGTCGCCAATCACCATCGCCTTGTGCGTGTCGCGCTCCACCACGATGGTCGCGGCAATCCTGACCAGTCTTTTTTGCTTGCCACGCCCGGCTTCTTCCCCAAACTTGTCGATCACCACGGTCGAGGTGTAGGGCAATTCGTCGCCAGTGAGGCGAAACAGCTTTTCGCGCACCGTCTCGGAGGCAAGAAACTTTTCGTTGCGGTCGGTCAGTTCATCGGCGGCGTACCACCAGGCTTGTTCCGGCAGGTATTTCTCGCAGATGCCAAGCAGACGTGCCACGTCCTTTGCGTTCTTCGCCGACATCGGAACGTACTCGGCAAAAGCCCGCTGCTGCTGCATCTGTCGCAACCAAGGCGCGATGTCGGCGCGGCGTGTCACCTGATCGAGCTTGTTGGCCACCAGCAGTGTGGGAATGTCCCTGCCCAACACGTCGAGCACCTTGGCGTCGGCCTGGTTGAACACGCCAACCTCGACCACAAACAGAATCAGATCGACGTCGCCGACGGCGCCGAGCACGGTCTTGTTCAGCGAGCGGTTCAGGGCGTTGTTGTGGCGCGTCTGGAATCCGGGCGTGTCGACAAAAACGAACTGCGTCTGCCCGGCCGTGTGCATGCCAGTGATGCGGTGGCGCGTGGTTTGTGCCTTGCGCGAGGTGATGCTGATCTTTTGGCCGACCAGGGCGTTGAGCAGCGTGGACTTGCCCACATTGGGCTTGCCAACAATCGCAATAAGACCACATTGTTGTCCTGCAACGCCCGGCTCATCTGCGTTGGCAGCTATCGTTTTCGTAGCAGTCATGGCCTGGTCTTGAGTGTTTGCAGCATCAAGTCTGCTGCGGCCTGTTCACCAGCGCGACGCGACGCACCGCTGCCTCGCTCGGTCTGGTTGAGTTCGATGATTTCGCACTCGACGTCGAAGATCTGCTGATGCGCGGCACCGACCGTGCCGACGACTCGGTACACGGGCAGGCTCATTTTTCTGCCTTGCAGCCACTCCTGTAGCTCGGTCTTTGGATCCTTGCCAATGGCGCGCATGTCGGCGTTGATTTCCACCTTGCTCAAGAGTCGATGCACCAGCGAGCGCGCCGCCGCAAAGCCGCCGTCGAGATAGACCGCGCCAATGACCGCCTCGAGCGCGTCGGCCAGGATCGATGGTCGCTTGTGGCCACCCGAGCGCGCTTCGCCCTCACCGAGCCGCACGACTGCAGGCAGCCCGATGTCGAGGGCGAGTTGGTGCAATGTTTCCTGTTTGACCAGGTTGGCGCGAACCCGTGAAAGATCGCCCTCGGGCAGCGCACTCAGGCGCTCAAAGAGCAGATCGGCAACGGCCAGGTTGAGCACAGCGTCGCCAAGAAATTCCAGGCGCTCGTTGTGGTCCACGGCAAAGCTGCGATGCGTCAGTGCCCGATTTAGCAGGTCGGGATTGAGGAACTCGTGCTGCAGGCGCTCTTGCAGCGCCATCAACCCATCATTCACACGTTGCTACCTCGATCAGAGCGCACTAGTTGGTGCGTCCTTCGTACTTGAGCGTCAGGAAGCCCGGGCCGGCAAGGTGAATTTCACGTTGGTACGCAAAGCTGACCACAATCTTGTCACCATCCTTTGTCACGCCGAGGTCCTTGCCGGAGATTGACGTAATGTTGTCGATTGCCGCGGCGTTGTCAAAGATGCGCCGTACATCGGGCACGGAAACACCCTGGGTTGCCTTGTTCGCAGCCTTGCGTATGGCCTGGTATTCGATTGCGGTGGGAATGATCTGGGCGCCAACGACCCCGGTCACTGCCAACAGGCCGCCGACAAACAGCAGTCCGAGAAAGGACATACCAAGTTGTCTGGATCTGAGCTGAACCGTCATAGCTAACCTCCTGCTTTACCGAAAAACATACCAGTTTGTCCCCACGCGGGCGCAACCCGACCGCACATCAATCAAACCATCCGATGCGTTTCAAGTTGCCAAAATTCATCCATACCAATACGGCCTTGCCAACAATGTTGTATTCGGGCACGAAACCCCAATAGCGGGAATCGAGCGAATTATCCCGGTTGTCGCCCATCATGAAGTAGTGACCCTGCGGTACTTTGCACACCACACCCTCGACACTATAGTGGCAGTTCTGCCGGAACGCAAAATTGTCGGCCCCGGGGATGAACGCCGGTCGAGCATCGTCGTTGAGAAGACGATGTTTGTGCTCGCCCAACACTTCCTCGTATTGCTTGAAATAGCGCATCGCGTCTTCGTCAAAGAACTCCGCCACCGGCGCGGTTGCTATCACTTGCCCATTGATCGTGAGCCGTTTGTTTAGATAGGCGACCTCGTCACCGGGCACGCCGACCACACGCTTGATGTAGTCAAGATTGGGTTTGGGCGGATAGCGAAAGACCATGACGTCGCCACGCTCGGGTTTGTCGCCCTCAGTGATCTTGGTATGAATCACGGGCAGGCGCAAACCATAGTGAAACTTGTTGACCAGGATCAGGTCGCCCACGAGCAAGGTTGGAATCATCGAGCCCGAGGGAATCTTGAACGGTTCAAACAGGAACGAGCGCAGAATGAAGACGGCGATGATGACCGGAAACAGGCCAGCGGTCCAATCGAGCCACCAGGGCTGCGCCAGAACGCGAGCCTGGGCTTGCGCCACGTCGCCATCGACCTGACTGATGCCCATTTTCCCGAGTTCGGCGCGGCGCCGCTTGGCCTCGGTTTCGAGTGAGCCTGCGGCCTTTTGCCGGTTTGGCATGAAGTAGAAGCGCTCGGCCAGCCAGTACACACCGGTGACGACCGTGGCCATAAACAAAAGCAGGGCAAAATTGCCTTCGAGCAGGCCAAAATACCAGGTGCCAGCGTAGCCGGCAAAGGCTGCCAGGATGAGCGAAGTCAGTATCTGCATCACGAATCGACCTGCAGGATCGCAAGGAATGCCTCTTGCGGGACTTCGACCGAACCAATTTGCTTCATGCGTTTCTTACCTTCCTTTTGCTTGTCGAGCAATTTCCGTTTGCGTGAAATATCGCCGCCATAGCACTTGGCAATCACATTTTTTCGCAAGGCTTTGATTGTCTCACGGGCAATGATATTGGCGCCGATGGCCGCCTGGATCGCCACGTCATACATCTGGCGGGAGATGATCGAGCGCATTTTGGTGACGACCGCGCGGGCCCGGTACTGCGACTGGGAGCGATGCACGATGATCGACAGCGCGTCGACCTTCTCGCCGTTGAGCAGAATGTCGACCTTGACCACGTCGGCTGCGCGATACTCCTTGAATTCATAGTCCATGGACGCGTAACCGCGCGACACCGATTTGAGCTTGTCAAAGAAATCCAGCACGATTTCGGCCAACGGCATCTCATAGGTCAGCTTCACTTGACGCCCATGGTACGACATGTTCATTTGCACGCCGCGCTTCTGGTTGGCCAGCGTCATAACCGCGCCGACGCAATCCTGCGGCATGTACAGATGCACCGTAACGATGGGCTCGCGCACCTCATCGAGGCGCCCCTGATCGGGCATCTTGGCCGGGTTCTCCACCATCTTCACGGTGCCATCGACCTGCACCACCTGGTACACGACACTGGGCGCCGTCGTGATCAGATCCTGGTCAAATTCGCGCTCCAGGCGCTCCTGCACGATTTCCAAATGCAACAAGCCCAAAAAGCCGCAGCGAAATCCGAACCCCAGCGCCTGCGAAACTTCCGGTTCGTAGCGCAGCGAAGAATCGTTGAGTTTGAGTTTTTCCAGGGCATCGCGCAGTCCCTCATACTGGTTGGCCTCGGTCGGGTACAGACCGGCAAACACCTGTGGCTGGATTTCCTTGAACCCTGGCAGGGGTTCGGTCGCCGTGAACGCCGCACCCCCCGTGCCGGCTTTGATCAGCGTGAGCGTGTCTCCCACCTTGGCCGCCTGCAACTCCCGAATCCCCGCGATGACATAACCGACTTCACCCGCTTCAAGCGCGTCGCGCGGCTCATCGGTTGGGGTGAAGACGCCAAGGCTGTCAGCGTTGTAGGTCGTGCCCGTGGCCATCATCTTGATGCGATCACCTTTGGCCAGTCGGCCATCGACCACACGCACCAGCATCACAACGCCCACGTAGTTGTCGAACCAGCTGTCAACAATCATGGCCCGCAGCGCGGCTTTGGGTTTGCCCTTGGGCGGTGGGATTCTTGCGACCACGGCTTCGAGTATTTCTTCAATGCCCATGCCGGTCTTGGCCGAACAGGCAATGGCATGGGAGGCGTCAATGCCGATGACGTCTTCAATCTCGACTCTGGCGTTGTCCGGATCCGCGTTGGGCAGATCCATCTTGTTGAGCACCGGCACGACCTCGACACCAAGCTCGAGCGCGGTGTAGCAGTTGGCCACGGTTTGCGCTTCCACCCCCTGGCTGGCGTCGACCACCAGCAGCGCGCCCTCGCATGCCGACAGCGAGCGACTCACTTCATACGAAAAATCGACGTGACCCGGTGTATCAATCAAATTGAGGTTGTAAACCTGTCCGTCTGCCGCCTTGTATTGCAGCGCCGCAGTCTGCGCCTTGATGGTTATCCCACGCTCCTTCTCGATATCCATCGAGTCCAGAACCTGCGCCTGCATCTCTCGCTCCTGCAAGCCGCCACAACGCTGGATCAAGCGGTCTGCCAACGTCGACTTGCCGTGGTCGATGTGCGCGATGATCGAAAAGTTTCTGATGTGATTCATCAACGGGAACGCTTAAGTGATTGAATTGAAACGATGAGACAAGAAAAAAGGGCGCGTCGGATTTTGACGCGCCCTGAACCAACAATCATTGGCAACTGCGAAGGTTGGAGCTTCATTGTAGGCAAAAAGCATGGAAGGTACAGCTCGGCAAACCGTCAACGCGAGTCGTTGCCACGTGGCAACATAGTCTTTATACACAGGTTATTAACATTTTCTGACGGCGATCGCCTGAACAACTTGTGGGCGAACTGTGGATGGCATGTTGATCGGTCAGAACCATCCCGTATAGTGAACTGTAGCTAATTCGTTATGCCAACAAGTACCGATAACTTGCCGCCATTCTAACCAAAGACCAGGTCAGCCAGGAAAAAAGTTAGTCAGCGCAAACATTAATATTATCAATCGAGGCAAAAAATTTATTTTCGTCCTGGTCATATTTTCGACAAATTTGACGAAAAGGCACGGGAACGGGACGCCAGGTTATGACGCAAGCCCGTTCCCGAAATCTTCAACGACTCGGGCGTATTACGACGATCTGCGCCATTTCACCGCGATGAACCACGATCGCAAAGGGCTTGCTCCGGTCCATCTTGACCAGCGCGTTCTCAAAGTCCTTGATGTTGGCCACCACAATATTGCCAACGCTGACGATCACGTCGCCCTCGCGGATGCCCGCCCGCGCCGCTGCTTCGGCAGCGGCTTCGACCATCACGCCGCCTTTGATCTTGAGTTCCTTCTTCTGCGCGTCAGTCAACTCACTCACGGACAGTCCAAGCACCTTGGCCGCCGCCGAAGGTGTCGACTTGTCTTCCTTCTCCACGGACGCCTTGACCGCCTTGTCAGCTTCTATTTCGGCGATCGTCACCGTCAGATCCTTGCTCGCCCCGCGACGGAACACGGTGACGGTCGCGCGCGTCCCGGGCTTGGTTGCACCCACCATGCGCGGCAGGTCGCTCGATTTCTCAACCACTTTGCCATCAAACTTGATGATGATGTCACCGGGCTCCACGCCCGCCTTGGCCGCTGGGGCACCCGCCTCCACTGCACGCACCAGGGCGCCCTGGGGCTTGCCAAGTCCGATCGACTCGGCGACGTCCTTGCTGACCTGGTCGATCTGAACACCGATGCGACCGCGCGACACACGTCCGGTCGCGCGCAACTGCTCGCTGACACGAACCGCCTCGTCCATCGGAATCGCAAAGGAGATGCCCATGGAGCCACCCGAGCGTGAATAGATTTGACTATTGATACCCACAACCTCGCCACGCATGTTGATCAAGGGGCCTCCAGAATTGCCCGGGTTAATGGCAACATCGGTTTGAATGAACGGCAGGTAATCCCCGGTGTCGCGTTGCTTGGCGCTGACGATGCCCGCGGTCACCGTGTTTTCCAGACCGAATGGAGACCCTATGGCCATCACCCACTCGCCAACTTTAAGACGGCTCACATCGCCCACCTTGACAGCGGGCAGACCGGTAACCTCAATCTTGACCACGGCGACGTCGCTGCGTTTGTCCGCACCGATGATCTTGGCTTTGAACTCGCGCTTGTCGGTGAGCGTGACGACAACTTCGTCGGCACCCTCGACGACATGCGCGTTGGTCATGATCAGGCCGTCAGAAGAGAGAATGAAGCCGGAGCCAACCCCACGCGGTTGCCCTTCATCGGGCTGCGGCAAGCCTCGCGGATGCGGCGCCTGGCGCGGAATATTGGGCATGGGAAGACCGAACCGGCGAAAGAATTCGAGCATCTCGTCGCGCCCGGCACCATCGGGGAACCCCTTGGGGGCCGCCTTCTCCAGGGTGCGAATATTCACCACCGACGGGCCGACCTGCTCGACCAGATCGGTAAAGTCCGGCAGCGCCCTGGCCTGGGCCAGCGCCGGGCTGCTCGGCAGCAAAGTCGCCGCCGCACCGAGTGCCAGGGCAGCAGCGAAGACGCCGCCTCTCATCTTTTTCCATTGGATATGAATCATCCTCGACCTCTCTTTGAAAACAAAACAGACAACCGCAGCAGGTGGGGGCTCATCGACTGCGCTCAAGACCCTGGGCAAACGCCACCAGCGTGCGCACCGGTACTTCACCGACCACGGTCAGCCACCAGTCTCCCATGCGTCTTGCCAATGCGTGGGTCGCCCCCGTCGCCCAGAAACCGGCCCGCGCGTGACGCGATGGATCAAAAACTTCCACAAACAGCGACACCGAGGCCAGGCCATCGGAGTAGACACACTGGGTCGTGCTACGCTGTTGCGCAGGGGTTGGCGATCCGGCAATGCGACTGAAGCAACTCCCGGGCTTGAACCCGGCCACCGGGTTGCGCATGATCCAACCTTCGGCGCCTTGTGTCGTCTCCAGCGCGAGCGGTTTTTCAACCTGGTAGCCACGCGTGTTCTCCATCATGGCCGTCAATTGGTCCAAGCTGACCGGCGCGTTGAGATCCAGCTCGGAAAAAGCCGCTTGCTCGAGCACCTTGCCCGAGCCATCGATTGTTTGAAGTTTCACCACCAAGCCGGATTTCTTCTCGCTCCAGACCCGGTACCCAAAACGCCAGTCGTCCCGGGGGCGAAGTTCGAGCACGTCGGCATCAAAACCGGCGACCCGACCCTGGCCCACCAGCGTCGCACCGTATCGGTCGGCGATGGCGGACTCGTCCGCCTGGCTCACGAGTGCAAACGGGCCGAGCGATTCACGCCGCTCGACCACCACCACGTGGCTTTGCGGCAGGAAAGTCAACACCCGATCGTTGCGTCGAAAAGTCGAGCGCGCCGGACCGGTCAGTGATTCGACACGCTCGACCTGCTGTTGCCCGTCGCAGACATGCCAAATGCGCGCACTCGAAAGCGACGCCCCAGCGGCGACGACAAAGGTCCCGGCGTAGGCACGAGATCGCGAGGCATCCTGCATCCTGGTCAGCCACGCACCCAAGCTGCGCTGCATGGGTGCACCGTCCACTGCGGCGGACACGCCGGTCATCGGTGCCGATTGCGCGGCCACGCCAGAGCTCAGCGTCAGGACCAGCAGCCCCGCCGCGCACCGGCGCAGTGCCCGGCCAGTCCTCGACGGTGCCGACCTCAACGGCGCGCCCCATCAAAAGTTGCGTTGCGCAGAAAACCCGTGGGCGCGTGAAATGCGGAAGCAACACCAGATTGCCGGTGCGCCGCCAGCAGCGCATCGAGTTGCGGGTCCCGGATCATGAGAGCTGGTTCAGCACCGCCAACGCTGGCCAAGCGCTGCATGCCGGGACCGGGCTCAACATCGGGGAGCGCGACGGCGGCGAGTTCTCCGGCGGGCGCCAGATCGGGCCAAGCATTCCAGGTTTGCCATCCGATGATGGCAAAGGCAGCCAGGCTGGCGGCGGAGACCAACCATCGCCATTCAAACCGCGCCTCATTGGCGACCTGCCGGTCACCGTCGAATAGCCCCACAATGCCCGCCGATACTGCACCACCCGCTACCATGTTTGTAGCATCTGGCTGTGTAACCCAGCCCGGTTCCTGCATCAGCAACTGGCCCAGCCGCTTTGAAAACGCAAGCTCATGGGCGCCGGGCATCCCCTCGCCAGCGCGCAGGACATCGCCTATGAGCTGGTACGCATGCCAACTCACCCGGCTGTGCGCATCGGCGGCCAGCCAATCGAGTGCCGCGGCAAATTCGTCGCCACCCAGTTCCCCATCGGCCAGGGCCGATACCCGATCTGCGTGTATCCCATCGTGTTGCATGTCCACTCCTGATCCTTGTACGGATCGATTTACCAGCGCTTGCCGGTCTGGCGTTCAAGCATCGGCCGAACCTTGCCCGAAATAGCTTCGCGAGCCCGAAATATGCGCGACCGAACGGTACCAATCGGACAATCCATCGCCTCTGAAATCTCCTCGTAACTCAAACCTTCAATCTCACGCAGGGTCAGCGCCTGCCGCAAGTCCTCGGGCAACGCCTGCAGCGCAGCGTTTACCGCCAGCCCTATTTCCTTGGCTGCCAGAACGGATTCCGGCGTTTCCTGCGTTGTTGGTTCGCCGCCGCGCCAGGAAGTTTCATCGGCGTCGTCATCGGACGCCAAAATGTTTTCCAAGACGACCGGATCGCGCTTGAGCTCAAGCAGGAATTTCTTGGCCGTGTTAACCGCGATTCGGTACAACCAGGTGTAAAACTGGGCATCGCCGCGAAACTGGTGCAAGGCCCGATACGCGCGGATAAAGGTCTCCTGCGCAATGTCCTCGACCAGATCGACATCACGAACCATGCGGCCGATCAGTCGCTGAATCCGGCGCTGGTACTTGGTGACCAACAGGCCGAACGCCGCCTGATCGCCGGCCAGCGTCCGCTGCACAAGCATCGCGTCAAGATGACCGGGCGAGCCCGGGTCCGTCGACCGCGAAGGTGTCGGGTTCACCGATTCACCCGCGAACGTTGAGCCTGCGGGTGCGCCTCGATGGCGCGGGCGGATCCATCGCGTGAAAAAACCGCCCGACGCAGCGCGCTCCAGTACATCGGGTCATGACCGCGCTCGGGCCACAGCCAGAATCGCTTGCCATCCTCGTCGTGCAGCCCAAGCACAAAGCCAGAAAGGAAGTCGGCATGCACACGCAGCGTCACGGCACGCGCCGGGCCTGTGCTGCTCCAGCTCCAGGCTTGCCCATCCCAATGCAAACTCCCACGCGGCAAGCGCGAGCCGTGCCAGACCGCGAACAGCAGCGTGGCCAGAGATGTCCAGACGTAAAGCCAGGCGCGCCATCCCGCCTCCGCCATCTGCCCAAGCCAGAGGACGCCGACGGCGGTCATGACCAGCGCGATCAGCACGACCAGGCAGGCATAGGCCCGAGAACGCCCCACCACATACGTCAGCGCAGGAGCGTTATGCATGGCCGGAAACGGGCAAGTGGCTTGTTCGGCACCGCTGCGCGGCAGCCTCAAGCCAGGCGTTTGAAGACAAGCGAGCCGTTGGTACCACCAAAACCGAAGTTGTTCTTCAGTGCGACTTCGATCTTCATGTCACGCGCGGTATTGGCGCAGTAATCAAGGTCACACTCGGGGTCCTGGTTGAACAGGTTGATCGTAGGCGGGCTGACTTGATGGTGCAACGCAAGCACCGTAAACACAGACTCCACACCACCGGCGCCGCCCAGCAAGTGCCCAGTCATGGATTTGGTGGAGCTGACAACCATGCGCGTTGCATGATCCCCCAGAGCCGCCTTGATGGCATTGGATTCATTCAGGTCACCCAAGGGGGTGGAGGTACCGTGCGCATTAAGGTAGTGCACCTGTTGGGCGTTCACACCGGCGTTGCGCATCGCACCTAACATGGCGCGGCGCGGCCCGTCGAGGTTGGGTGCTGTCATGTGGCTGGCGTCCGCGCTCATGCCAAACCCGGCGAGTTCGGCATAAATTGTCACGCCCCGCGCTTTCGCGTGTTCGTACTCCTCGAGCACCATCACGCCGGCACCTTCACCCAGGACAAAACCATCGCGGTCCCGATCCCAGGGACGGGACGCGGTTTTCGGATCGTCGTTGCGTGTGCTCAACGCGCGCATGGCGCCGAAGCCACCGATACCCAAGGGGGAAACCGTCGCCTCGGAGCCGCCAGCGACCATCACGTCGGCATCCCCGTATTCGATCATCCGGCCGGCCTCGCCAATGCTGTGCAGCCCGGTTGTACAGGCTGAAACAATGGCCAGATTGGGGCCCTTGAAACCAAATCGAATCGCCGCCTGGCCAGCGATCATGTTGACAATTGTCGCGGGTACAAAAAAGGGCGAAATGCGCCGTGCCCCCCGATTGATAAATTCCGTGTGTGTTTCCTCGATCATTGGCAGACCGCCAATGCCCGAGCCAATCAGACAGCCGATTCTGATCGCCAACTGCTCGTCGAGCCCCTCTCCCGTGGGCAATTGGGCATCGGCCACCGCCTGGCAGGCTGCAGCGAGTCCGTAATGGACGAACGTGTCCATCGTGCGCGCCTCCTTGGCGCTCATATACGACTCGACCTCAAACCCCTTGACTTCGCCGGCAATCTTGCAGGCAAAGTTGGTTGCGTCAAATTTCGTGATCGGGCCAACACCCGAGCGCCCGCCAACAACATTGGCCCAAGCCTCCTGAACCGTGTTGCCTACCGGGCTGACACAACCCAGGCCGGTGACAACGACACGACGGCGGGACATAAAATTTGACGTCAGTAATTAGGGCAAAGATGCCGCTGCAGACGGCTTGAAGGCACGCCTGGGCGCGCCCAAGCCCCTGCCGGGCTACTCCTTTTTGTGCGAGTTGGCGTAATCGATGGCGTTCTGAACGGTCGTGATCTTTTCGGCGTCCTCGTCCGGGATTTCAATTCCGAACTCGTCCTCCAGAGCCATCACCAGCTCGACCGTGTCCAGGGAATCCGCACCCAGATCAGCGACGAAAGCCTTTTCATTGGTGATTTGTGACTCTTCCACACCGAGTTGCTCGGCGATGATTTTCTTGACGCGTGATTCGATATCGCTCATGGGTTCCCTCAGAGGGTTGTAAATGAATGTGGCATTTTAGCCGGGCTTGGCGCGGCGTCCGATTTGGCTCGCCGCACACAGGAATGGGCGCTGGCTTACATATGCATGCCGCCGTTGATCTGGAGCTCCTGACCGGTCACATAGGCGGCTTGCGGCGAGGCAAGATAAGCCACGGCCTGGGCAATATCCTGCGGCTGACCAAGGCGCCCCAGCGGAATGTGGGCCAGCAGAGCCCGGCGCTGCTCTTCCTGCAGGCCCGCGGTCATGTCGGTTTCAATGAAGCCCGGCGCGACGCAATTGACCGTGATATTGCGCGAGCCAAGCTCACGCGCCAGCGCGCGACTCATGCCCGCCACGCCGGCCTTGGCCGCCGCATAATTGGCCTGCCCCGGGTTGCCCAGGGCGCCCACGACCGAGGTGATGTTGACGATGCGGCCGTAACGCTGTTTCATCATGATGCGCATGACCGCGCGGCTCAGGCGAAACACCGCTTTCAAGTCGGTCTCGATCACGCGGTCCCATTCCTCGTCCTTCATCCGCAGCGCCAGGTTATCGCTGGTAACGCCGGCATTGTTCACCAGCACCTGCAGGCCGCCAAATTTCCCGACGATCTGAGCAACAAGTGCCTCCGCAGCCGGTGCGTCAGTCACGTCCAAGCGCGCGCCGCTGCAGCCATCAAATTCACCGAGAGTACGCGAAATCTTCGCCGCCCCATCTTCGCTGGTGGCGGTGCCAATGACCTTGAGCCCGCGCTGCGCGAGCAGTTCAGCAATGGCCGCACCAATGCCGCGCGAGGCGCCAGTCACCAACGCCACCTGACCTTCGAACCTGACATCGCTCATGCGAATTTCTCCATTGCTATTACGCCGCCACCCCTGGCGCCATCAGCGCCACCTTGGCTGCTGCCAGCGAGACCGGATCGTACATGGCCAGAGCATTCATTTCCGGGGCGATTCGCTTGACCAAGCCGGCCAACACCTTGCCCGGGCCGCATTCGACGAGCCAAGTCACGCCTCGCGCCCGAATGGCGGTTACGCATTCAACCCACCGTACCGGCCCAAAAGCCTGCCGGTACAGTGCGTCACGGATCCGGTCGACGTCAACCTCAAGCGCTACGTCAACATTGTTGATGACGGCAATTTTCGGCGGCAGCAACTCGACCGTGGCGAGCTTCAGGCGGAGTTGATCGGCCGCGGGCTTCATCAAGCTGGAGTGAAACGGGGCCGACACCGGCAACGCCAGCGCACGCTTGGCGCCGCCAGCTTTCAACAGTTCGCAGGCCTTCGCGACCGCGGCCTTGCTGCCGGCAATCACCGTTTGCAGCGGGTCATTGAAGTTGACCGCTTGCGCAATTTCAGAGGCGTTCGACCCGAAAGCAGCCGTCGCTTCTGCACAGAGCGCTATGACTTTGGCAGCATCAAGGCCGAGAATGGCGGCCATCGCACCTTCGCCTACCGGCACCGCTTGTTGCATCGCCTGGGCCCTGAACCGAACCAGCGGCGCAGCCTGCCCCAGCGTCAACACGCCTGCGGCGACCAGCGCACTGTATTCGCCCAGCGAATGCCCGGCAAGGACCGATGGCGCAGCACCGGTCTCGGCGATCCAGACCCGGTAAGCTGCCGTCCCCGCGACCAACATTACCGGCTGCGTGTTGGTGGTCAGGTCAAGTGCTTCCTTGGGCCCTTCCCGGATCAGTTTTCCGATATCCTGGTCCAGCGCATCCGAGGCCTCCTGCAGCGTCTGGCGCACGACCGGATGATCGCCCCAAGCGTCGAGCATGGCAACCGCCTGCGAGCCCTGACCAGGGAAAACAAACGCAAAGGATTTCATGTCGTTGTTGTCCAAACAATAATTGCAAATCAGCCCGAAGTGCTTGCCAAGCAAGCGCAGACAGCTATAAATTCAGTAGCACAGCGCCCCAGGTAAAACCGCCGCCCACGCCCTCGAGCAGGAGCAGCTGTCCGGTCTTGACACGTCCGCTACGCACGCCCGCATCGAGCGCCAGTGGAATCGATGCGGCCGATGTATTGCCGTGCTGATCGACCGTGACTATGACTTTGTCCATCGCAAGCTTGAGCTTTCTGGCGGTGCTCTGCATGATCCGCCGGTTCGCCTGATGCGGCACCAGCCAGTCAATGTCGGCCGCGATCTTGTCGGCCTTGGCCAATACGGCGCGCGCTGCCGCGTCAAGCACGCCCACGGCCAACTTGAATACCGCCTGACCATCCATCGTCAGCAACGGGCGACCGAGTACCTGCCCGCCCGAAACATGGCCCGGGACACAAAGAAGACCGACGTGCTTGCCGTCGGCATGCAGGTCACTGGCGAGGATGCCCGGGGTCTTTGACCCCTGCAGCACAACGGCACCGGCACCGTCACCGAACAGCACGCAGGTGGTGCGATCCTTGAAATCGAGCAGGCGCGAAAAGACCTCCGCACCCACCACCAGCGCCTTGCTCGCCGCGCCGGTCTTGATCATGGCGTCAGCAACGCTCAGGGCGTAAATGAACCCGCTGCACACCGCCTGGACGTCGAACGCCGGGCAGCCATGCGCGCCGAGCTTGTTCTGCAAGATACAGGCGGTCGAAGGGAACACCATGTCTGGTGTCGAGGTTGCAACGATGATCAGGTCGATCTGGCTAGCGGTCAAATCGGCCGCCTGCAATGCCCTTTTTGCCGCCTCAAGCGCGAGATCGCTGCTACAGACGTTGGCAGCTGCAAAATGCCTGGCCCGAATCCCGGTGCGCTCGACGATCCAGTCGTCCGAGGTCTGCACGCCGAGCGTGGCCAACTCGGCGGCAAGATCAGTGTTGGTCACGCGCCGGGGCGGCAAATAGCTTCCGGTACCAATAATGCGTGAATAGCGTGTCATGAGAATCAGGCAGACTTCTGGATTTCTGGGGCAGCGACCGGGGCTGCGCAGCCAATCAGCGGCGCGGCGTGTGCCAGCCGAACCCGGACCCGGTCGAGCAGGTTGTTTCGCGCCGCATCATACGCCCGCGTCAAGGCGTACTCAAACGCCAAGGCATCGGCCGACCCGTGGCTCTTGAACACAAGCCCGCGCAGGCCCAGCAGGGCACCACCGTTGTACCGACGATGATCCATCCTCTTCTTGAGGGCGGAAATCATCGGGTAGGCGCCCAGCGCGGCGATCCTGGTAAACAGGTTGCGCGAGAACTCCTTCCTCAGAAAGTCAACGATCATCGTTGCCAGCCCTTCGCTCGCCTTGAGTGCAACGTTGCCGACAAATCCGTCACACACGACGATGTCGACCGTTCCCTTGAAGATGTCGTTGCCCTCGACATTGCCAAAGAAGTTGAAATCGCGAGCCGCCGACGCGGCCCGCAGCAATTCACCAGCCTTTTTGATGACTTCGTTGCCTTTGATCGCCTCTTCGCCAATATTAAGCAAACCCACCGACGGGTTCTCCACGCCGCTCAAGACCGACACCAGGGCTGAACCCATGACCGCAAACTGCAGCAGATGTTCGGCCGCACAATCGACGTTGGCACCCATGTCCAGCACCGTCGTCGCCTGGCCCCGCGCGTTGGGCAACTGCCCGGCAATGGCCGGGCGATCAATGCCATCGAGGGTCTTGAGCACGTAGCGTGAAATCGCCATAAGTGCAGCCGTGTTGCCTGCCGACACTGCCGCTTGCGCCTTGCCGAGCTTGACCTGCTCGATGGCTACGCGCATGGACGAGTCCTTTTTTCGGCGCAGCGCCACCTCAAGCGAATCCTCCATGCCGACCACCTCGGAGGCCGCAACTTTGACCGCGCGAGCATGGGAAAACGCTCGCAAACTCTCGGGCAAGCCGACCAGCAGGAGTTGGCCCTCGGGGTGATGGCGCAGAAAACCTCGACAGCCCGCAAGCGTGACGCCCGGCCCGTGGTCCCCCCCCATGCAGTCAACGGCAATCGTGATCATGCAATACGCAAGGCCCAGGAGTATGAGGAGCGGTCAGCGAAGTCGTAAAAGACAAGGCCCGAGGCTACGAATACGGTAGCTTCGGGCCTGGATTGACAGCCTGCGATCAGGCTTCGGATTTGGTCTTCAGAACTTTGCGTCCACGGTAAAAGCCAGTCGGGCTGATGTGGTGGCGCAAATGCGTTTCGCCGGTGGTTGACTCCACTGCGATGCCAGGGACCACCAGCGCGTTGTGCGCCCTATGCATGCCGCGCTTGGACGGTGACTTCTTGTTTTGTTGGACGGCCATGATCCGCTCCTTGACGTTCGTGCTGCGCGCGGCGCAGCACTTTGGGTTGGTGGGATGCGCGGCAACTCCAGTCCGCGCGAAGCCCTGCATTATAAGTCAACTCTGCCCTTTGCCCGAATCGAGCGCCTTGAACTTGCCCAGCACCGAGAATGGTTGACGCTGATCGCGCAGCGCAGCGTGAAAACCCGGATCCGCGACACTCAGGGTCACGGGCTCCGGACACACCGCGTGCCGCGGCACCAGCGGTAGCGCCAGCAAAAGCTCGTCTTCAATCAGGTCGGCCAGATTGAACTCATCGCACAACACCAGCAGGTCTTCATCCGCCTGCGCGTCCTCGGCTTGTGCCGCCTCTTCGGTCGCGCAAAAGCGAAACGACCGCATCACCTCCACCGCAAGGTCAGCAAGACCCAGACAGCGCTGGCAGGTCAGACACAGATCGGCGCTCGCCTTCAGGTGCAACCAGACCTGATCGGTGTCCAGCGCGTTCGTCAACAGTTCCCCGCGCGCCGACCATACAAGAGCATTTTCATGCCCCAGCCCTTTGGTCTCCTGCATCAGACGCTCATAATTCGATAGCGAATCGCGTCCCGACAGGACGCACGCCGAGCGCGCGAAGGCACGCAGATCAAGTCGGGTCGGGGGACGTTCAGGTTTCATGCCCGCAGTGTAAGAGAATCGGGGCATGTCCACGTTTCCAGCCCGAGCGCTCGTCCTGGGTTCAACCTCCGTCTATCGACGCCAACTGCTCGAGCGCCTGCGCCTGCCGTTTGAGGTGGTCGCACCCGATGTTGACGAAACGCCACACCCTGGCGAAGCGCCGCAGCGCCTGGCCCACCGCCTGGCGATGGACAAGGCGCGCAACGTGGCCGCGCGACACCCCACCAGCGTGGTGATCGGTTCGGACCAGGTAGCCGACCTCGCTGGTCTGGCCCTGGGCAAGCCCGGCGATCACGCACGCGCCACCGCGCAGTTGCAGCAGATGCGCGGCAACACCGTGGTATTTCAGACCGCTGTGGCCGTCGTCTGTCTTGAGACCGGGTTTGCCGAGGCGGACCTGGCCGCGGTCGTCGTGAGGTTCCGCAACTTTGGCGACGACGAGATCGAAATCTACCTTCGGGCCGAGCGGCCGTACGACTGCGCCGGCAGTGCAAAAAGTGAAGGTCTGGGCATTGCGATGCTTGAGTCGATCGACAACGACGATCCCAGCGCCCTGGTGGGACTGCCACTGATCCGCACCTGCCGCCTGTTGCGCGCGGCCGGTCTCAAAATACCATGAGGTCAAGCCCCTGCGGTCCCATACCGAATTCGCGCGGCCGCCTTTATCTGGTGCCGGTGCCGCTGGATTTCGGCTGTGACGCCGAACTCGACCTGAGCGCCACGATGCCATCGGGTACGCTGGTTGTAGCGGCCCGACTGCAACACTGGGTATGCGAGAACGCCAAGTCCGCGCGCGCCTTTCTCAAGCGTGTCAACGGCGTGGTCGCGCTGAGCGCCACGCTACAGGCCATGCAGTTTCAGGAGTTGCCCAGAGAAGTCTCAAAGAAGGGCGACCACAGTGGCAATTTCGACGCGCGCCATCTGCTGACACCCGCGCTTGAAGGAAAAGACATGGGACTGGTCAGCGAAGCCGGTATGCCCGCGGTGGCCGACCCTGGCTCCTCTGTGGTTCGCGCCGCCCACGACCTGGCGATTGTGGTGGTGCCCTTGACCGGCCCGGTGTCACTGTTGCTGGCGCTGGCCGCCAGTGGGCTCAACGGTCAGAATTTCGCATTCGTTGGTTACCTGCCCCAAGACAGCACGGCTCGCACGCAGCGCCTTCGCGAACTCGAATCCCTGGCACTGAAGACCGGACAGACCCAACTCTTCATTGAAACACCGTATCGCAACGCCACGCTCTTGCACGCCCTTCTGCACACGCTGCAACACAACACGCGCCTGGCCATTGCAAGCGGGTTGACGCTGGAGCGTGGAGCCTGTTGCAGCGACAGCATCAAGAACTGGCGCGGGCGGGACGCAACGCTGGATAACTCGACCCCGGCGGTGTTCGCCATCGGCCGTTGACGCCGGATCAGCGCCAGATGGGCGCCGAGCGCAGCGCGCGCACCGATCCTTCGCCCAACGCCGCGCCAAAGCGTTTGGCCAGACGTTCGGCGACGTTTTCATGGCGGGTGTAATCAACAATGTCCTCGGCCTTGACAACTTCGCGCGCAACGAAATCAAGACTGCCGAGTTGGTCCACCAGCCCCAACTCCAGGGCCTGTTCTCCACTCCAGAACAGACCGCTGAAGGTTTCCGGCGTTTCCTTCAGTCTGGCCCCACGTCCGGCCTTGACCGCATTGACGAACTGCTTGTGGATCTGGTCAAGCATGACCTGCGCGAAGGCACGCTGCCGGTCCGACTGCGGGCTGAAGGGGTCGAGAAACCCCTTGTTCTCACCGGCGGTCATGAGTCGGCGCTCGACGCCGAGTTTGTCCATCAATCCGGTAAAGCCAAAGCCGTCCATCAGCACGCCAATGCTGCCGACAATGCTCGCTTTGTCGACGAAGATCTTGTCGGTGGCCACGGCAATGTAATAGGCCGCCGAGGCACAGGACTCCTCAACCACGGCGTACACCGGCTTGCCGTGTTTGGCCTTCAGGCGCCGGATTTCGTCGTTGACCATGCCGGCCTGCACCGGGCTGCCACCGGGCGAGTTGATCAGCACGACGACGGCGCGCGCGCCATCGTCCTCAAATGCAGAGCGCAAGGCGGCGATCAGTTGTTCGGCACTCGCGTCGCTGCCCGAGGCGATCTCGCCCTTGATCTCGACCATTGCAGTGTGCGGGGAACTCGCATCCCCGCTCGACCCAGTACGCCCCCACATCAGCCACGCCGCGACACCAAAAAGCGTCAACCACGCCAGTCGGATGAACAGGCGCCAGCGACGTGCCGCGCGCTGCTCGTTGAGCGCGGCAAACGCGAGCTTTTCCAGGGTCGCACGCTCCCAGCCGGGCGCCTGGGGTGCGGCGGGTTGTTCTGGTGCGGGGAAATCGGACATTTGACTATTCCGTGGGTTTGAGATGGTCCGCAGTATGCCAGCGAACCATGCCGTCGACTTCGGTGATCACAATCTTGAGCAGGCCACCGCGGCACGGACCGCTGCGGCAGGCTCCTGTCTGCGGGTGATACATGGCGCCGTGGGTCGCGCACATCAGCCATTGGCCCGTGCTGTCAAAGAAGCGGTTGACCTGATAGTCCATCTCCATCGGGACATGGGCACATCGGTTCAGGTAGGCGTGCACCTGACCCTCGAAACGGATGGCAAAGGCCGGAACAACCCGACCGTCGAGGCTGACATCGAATGCGACCGCCTCGCCACTGTCAAGCAAAGCGGTCGAACTGCAGAGATCGACCGCCCGGGCTGTCGTTATGGCGTCGCGCTCAGCCATGTTCGAGCAACCAGTCATGCAACTCGCGCACGCTGTGAGCCACAAAGCGCGGTGCAAGGGCGTGAAATGCCTGCGGTTCGTGCGCGCCATAACTCACTGCAACGCTGGCGCAACCGGCATTTTGGGCCATTTGCAAATCGTGTGTCGTGTCGCCGACCATCAACGTGCGCTCGGCCGACGCGTCAAACGTCTGCATCAATTCGAACAACATGCGCGGGTCGGGCTTGCCTGCGGTCTCGTCGGCCGTGCGCGAGCCGTCGAAGACATGTTGCAGTTCGACCGTCTGCAACACGTCATCGAGCCCGCGTCGGCTCTTGCCGGTGGCCACGCATAAGACGTGCTGGCGCGATTTCAGGTCGGCCAGCATCGCCAGCACACCATCAAACAGACTCAGATCATGCTGGCTGGCGAGGTAGTGGTGCCGGTAGCGCGCGCCCAGCTCAGGATAGCGTTCTACCGGCACGTCGGGCGCTGCGTGCGCCAAGGCCTGCATCAGCCCCATGCCGATGACATAGGACGCATCGCGCTCGCTGGGCATCGCGCCGCCGACGTCGCGCACAGCGTTTTGGATGCAGCGCGTAATCAGTGCGGTGGAGTCGAACAGGGTTCCATCCCAATCAAAGGCGATCAGGTCGAAGCGCCGCGACGGCGATCGATCAGGCGGGCGTGCTTTCGACATGGGTTACAAAAGCCTGAAGTTCGGGGGGTAACTCGGCGGTCAACTCCACGCGCTCGCCGCTGCAAGGATGATTGAACTGCAACCGCCACGCGTGCAAGAACATGCGCTCAAGCCCGGGCCCGATTACCCTGCGCCGCAAGGCTTTGTTCAGCTCGAAGTCGCCGTACTTGTCATCGCCCGCGATCGGGTGGCCTTCGCTGGCGAGGTGAACCCGGATCTGGTGGGTACGCCCGGTCTTGAGGGTTACTTCGAGCAGTGAAAAGCCAGCCGGATAGACCTGCCGGACCTTCACGAGCGTGAGCGACTGCCTGCCGTTGGGGTCGTCACCAGATACCACCCGGACGCGGCGCTCCCCCGCGCCAGGCCCGCCGTTGGCGCCGATCAGATATTTGTACAACGGCTTGTCCAACACTTTTTTGCTCGCCGACCAGCGCCCTTGCACCAACGCCAGATAGGTCTTGCCAATGTCGCGACCGCGAAACTGGTCCTGCAGCTTCTTCAGGGCGCTGCCCTTCTTGGCGACCAGCAAAATACCACTGGTTTCACGGTCCAGGCGATGCACAAGCTCCAGCAATCCTGCCTCGGGGCGGCCCATGCGCAACTGCTCGATCACGCCAAAACTGACCCCTGAGCCCCCGTGCACCGCCACCCCCGCGGGCTTGTCCAGGGCCAGCAACCACTCATCCTCAAACAGGATTGGGAAAACGCGCGCGCCGTTGCAGCCCGCGCCTTGGGCCATCTCCTGCGCCTTGTGGGCGACCCGTTCGGGGACCCGAACGGGCGGCACGCGCACCGCGTCGCCGGCCTCGACGCGGGAGTCGGCCGATGCCCGTCCCTTGTTGACCCGGACCTCGCCACTTCGGATGATGCGGTAGACGTGGCTCTTGGGCACACCCTTGAGCGTGCGCAGCAGGAAATTGTCCAGCCGCTGGCCTGTGCAATCCTCCCCCACCTGCACGATTTTTGCCTGCAGCGGCGCCCCGGCGGGAATGGCCCCTATAATGTGTTTCACTAGCGATGCGCTGTAAGTGGTTGATTTGTTGACAAGTTAACCCACGGTTTGGATGGAGTTTAGTTCACCCGCCGTCAGCAGCCACGCTGGTAAGTCGGTATCGCCGTTTATCGACGCACGTAGACCACCAGCCAGTTGCTCGTGGTGGC
This sequence comes from uncultured Pseudomonadota bacterium, assembly GCA_963844495.1. GTDB lineage: Bacteria > Pseudomonadota > Gammaproteobacteria > Burkholderiales > Burkholderiaceae_C > Rhodoferax. The sequence continues at coordinate 69,293 of CAWJOT010000023.1, read as the reverse complement.
GGGCAGGATAAGCGGTTAAGACGACGCGTTGAAACACTGAAATGGAATACCCAAAGTTGACAGATCAATTTCTGTCAACGGAATGAAGCAAGATGTTTGTGTTGATGAGCCTGATTCAGCTTTACCTGCGGCGCCTGATCGCGCCGCTGCTGGGCATGAATTGGCCGTCGTCGCCCGTGCAATGGGCGCAGTCAGCCGCTAATTTGATAGCACCTCGGCAACCCAGACTCCCTGCTCCTCTCCGCGTGCCTACACCAAGACTGCTCGTTTGAGTCTTGGTTCTCCGGCTTTTCCTCCTCGTTTCAAAGCGTCAGTTCCGGTATCAAAAGCTCCTCGGGAGCTCGTTGTTATTTGAATTGAAGGAATGCAAGCCATGAAACGCATGCTGATTAACGCCACGCAGGCCGAGGAACGCCGCCTGGCGATCGTCGACGGGCAAAAGCTGCTCGACTACGAAATCGAAATCGAAGGGCGCGAGCAGCGCAAGGGCAACATCTACAAAGCGGTCATCACCCGCATCGAACCCTCGCTGGAAGCGTGTTTTGTCGACTACGGAGAGGACCGGCACGGTTTTCTCCCGTTCAAGGAAGTCTCGCGTCAGTATTTCCAACCGGGTGTGTCGGTCAGTCAGGCCCGCATTCAGGACGCGATCCGCGAAGGCCAGGAACTGCTGGTGCAGGTGGAAAAGGAGGAGCGCGGAAACAAGGGCGCAGCCTTGACGACCTTTGTCTCGCTGGCCGGGCGTTATGTCGTACTGATGCCAAACAATCCCCGTGGCGGTGGCGTATCGCGACGCATCGAAGGCGACGACCGCGCCGACCTGAAGGAAGCACTCGACCAGCTTGAGTACCCCGCGGGCATGAGCATCATCGCGCGCACGGCAGGCATTGGCCGCAGCGCACCCGAACTGCAGTGGGACCTGAACTACCTGCTCAAGTTGTGGGCGGCCATCGACGGGGCTGCCAAGAGCGGAAAGGGAGCCTTCCTGATCTACCAGGAATCATCCCTCGTCATTCGCGCCATCCGCGACTACTTCAACAACGACATCGGCGACATCCTGATCGACACCGATGACGTCTACGAGCAGGCCCAGCAGTTCATGGCGCACGTCATGCCCGAGCACGCTGCGCGCGTCAAGCGCTACCGCGACGACGCGCCGCTGTTTAGCCGCTTCCAGATCGAGCACCAGATTGAATCGGCCTATGCCCGCACGGTTCAACTGCCCAGCGGTGGCGCCATCGTGATCGATCACACCGAAGCACTGGTCTCGGTGGACGTGAACTCGGCACGGGCGATCAAGGGCGGCGATATCGAAGAAACCGCCACCCGCACCAACCTCGAGGCGGCCGATGAAGTGGCGCGCCAGATGCGCCTGCGCGACCTCGGTGGCCTGATCGTCATCGACTTCATCGACATGGAAGAAAGCCGCAATCGCCGCGACGTCGAGAGCCGCCTGCGCGACGCCCTGCGCCAGGACCGCGCCCGCGTGCAGTTTGGCACCATCAGCAAATTCGGTCTGATGGAGATGAGCCGCCAGCGACTGCGCCCCGCGTTGAGTGAAGGCGCTTCGATTCCGTGTCCACGTTGCGGTGGGTCCGGCCACATTCGCGACACCGAATCGAGCGCACTGCAGATTTTGCGCATCATTCAGGAAGAATCGCTCAAAGACAACACCGCCTCGGTGTTGTGCCAGGTCCCGGTCGAGGTTGCTTCGTTCCTTTTGAACGAAAAGCGCGCCGAGATAGCAAAAATCGAGATCAAGCAGCGCATCAACGTGCTGATGGTGCCCAACAAAATGCTGGAGACACCGAATTACAAGCTCGAACGCCTCAAGCACGACGACCCGCGTCTGGACAACGTTCAGGCCAGCTACAAGATGGCCGACGAGGTGGAAGATCCGGTTGGAGTGACGCGTCGCTCGCAGGAACCGACCAACAGGCAGTCACCGATCATCAAGGGTGTGTTGCCCGACGCGCCGGCACCAGAGGCAGCGCCCAGGCCCCAGGCGACCAAGCCCGCCGCTTCCCCGTCGCTGCCGACACCCGCGACGCAGCAGGCGTCGGTGCGTCCGGTCGCAGAAAAGGGCTTTTTTGGCTGGATCAAGAGCCTGTTTAGTGCCGAGCCCGCCGTACCGACCCCGACTGCAAAGCCGGTGCCGGAAAGCGCCAAGGAAGAACGACGCGATGGACGTCCGCCTCGCGATGGCGCACGGCGCGGCGAAGGCAGAGGTGAGGGCCGCGGCGACGGTCGAGGTTCCCGCAGTCCCCGCGGTGGCCGAGGCGAAGGTCGCGGGGCTCGCGGCGAGCGTTCGTCACAACCGCCTCAACGTGACCGTTTGAATGCCGATGGCAAAGCCGTCGGCGCCGACAATGGCGCGGCCGCACCGGTGTCTGCGGAGCCCAGGCCACTGCCGAGTCCCAGGGGCGAGAGCCGGGCTGAACGTCCGTCCCGAAACCAGGAACGCGGCGAGCGCGCTGCGCGCGGTGAACGCACCCGCGACGAGCGTATTGACCCACTTGATCGCGCCGAGTCCGGCACGGACGCCGCAAGCAGCCTCGGCGACGCCACCGGAGCGCCCGAACAGCGCGAGAAACGGTCACGTGATCGTTACGGCAGGGAACGCGGCCCGCGCAACGCGCGCCCGGAATCGGGTACCCGCGTGGAGTCTTTGACACCAGACACTGCGCCAGTACCGGAGCAAGCCACGGGGCAGCCGACGCGCAAATCGTATTTCGCAGTGGAACCGGCGGTGCCGATGGATGCACCGCCCGAACAGGCACATGCCGCAGCGGTTGCTGCAGTCGAGCCGACCGCCGTGGCCGCGCTGCCCGCCGTTTCGCCAATCGATCAAGTCGATCGGGCACAGGAGCACGCTTCGAGCCAAGCCACGGCCAAGTCAGCGGCGATGCCAAAAGTGCAAGCGTTCGTCTTGCCATTGGACGAACTGGCGCAGGTGGCCGCGAATTCGGGCTTGAATTGGGTTAATTCGGACGCCGAGAAAATAGCGGCTGTCCACGCGGCGATTGCGGCCGAACCCAGCCCGATTCACGTCCCGCGCGAACGCCCGGCCGCGTTACCCTGCGATGATGGTCCACTGATTCTGGTCGAGACAAAGCGCGATCTGGGTGCGGTCACCCTACCGTTCGAGACTCAACCCTAAAGTCGGTCACCTCATAGCGCGGCGCCAGGGCCGACCGCGTCGGCACCTGTTTGGCCCGCATTCTTCCAGGCTTGCGTCGCTGCTTCGGGTTCGTCGCGCCGTTCGGCAAGTTCGGCCAACGCGGCCCAGGCAGATCTTTCGAGCGCAGGATGTTGCAATCTTGGTAACGCCTGTTTGAGCAGTTGCTGCGCCTTGCCCCATAGCTGAAGCCGCATGCAGGCGATGCCAGCCAGATACTGCAAAACGGCGTCTGCAGGATGAGCCAGGTGCGCCTGCTCGATTCTGGTCAACCACGGCGCTTGCTGTCCAGCTCCCGCTGCCGAGAACGCTGCGTCGAATGCGCGAACCATCCGGATGCGCTGCTCGTCCGGGAATGCCGAAGGTTCTTTGATCATGCCTTCCCATACCGGCAACAACCAGCTCAACCCGAGCTCGCCGTCACCGCCGAACCGGACCAGTCGGGCGCAGGCCGCCGCAGCAACGTCTGGCATGCGTTGTTCAGCCTCATCGAGCTGCAGCCACGCGGCCTGCACTTGCTGAGGATCGTGCGCTGCAGCGACGAGTTCGAGCGCCAGACCGCGCAGGATTCCCAATGCCGCAAGCTCGGAGAACGCGCGATGCTTGGCCAGCAGCCGTGCGGTTTCAAGCGCCTGGCGCGTCTGCCGCGCCAGGCGCGCCGCCTTCAAGCGCAAACGCAGGGCAATCGTGCGCCGCGCAGCACCTTGAGGTAGTTCATCAAGCCATGCCAGCGCTCCCTGGGGGTCACGGTCCTCGATCGCCCAGCGCGCAGCCCGCAATTGAAGGCCCTCGCGCGTCTCCTGGGCCTCGCGGCGGGCCACTTGCTCCAAAGACTGACGAAAATGCGACTCCCGTTCCGGCTTGTCCTGCAACGCTTGGGCACTTTCGGCAGCGAGCAGATGGGCCAGCGCACGCAGGCGGATCGAGTACGGCAAAGTCTCACCGTTGCCGCTCATGGCACGCTCCTGGGTCAGCACCGCCTGCGCCGCTTTCTTGGCTCGAATGAAACGCCCGGCGACGAAATGCGACAGGGCATCGAGCAGGGCCAGGTGTACCGCCTGCTCCTGATGTTGAACCCGCCATCTTCGGGCATGCTTTGGCATGGCAAACAAAACAGCGAGCGAGCGCAGCGCCACATACAGCAGAAAGAACATCAACCCCAGCAACACCAGGACAAGATTGAGTGAAACATCCACCCTGTGCGGCGGCCAGAACAAGGTGACGGTGCCCTGGTTGTTACCGGCGAAAAGGGCGATCGCGACGGCCGTGCCAAACAATGCCAGAAACCACAGGGCCGCGCGCATGTCTACCTTCCGGCGGCGGCAGTGGCAAGGGCCGCGAGCGTTTCGTCGACGCGCGGTAGCTGCAATGTCCTCATCTGCCCCTGGATCTGCTGCAACAGCGTCGCCGCCGCCTGAGTCTTGCGCGAGCTTGCATCAAAGTACTTGTTCAACGACGCCGTCGCGGTCGCCAGATCGGCGCGCGCAGATTCCAGCTGGCGCGCGAGCAGGCTCATGCGGGCGTTGAGCAGCCTCAATTTGAAGTTCTCACGCAAAAAGAAGGATTGCTCCGGCGATAGCAGGGCAGCTTCCGGTTGATCGATACGACTGACCCGCAACAGGTTGCGCGCCTCGTCACGCACCACCTGCAGGCTTCGCTGCCACCAGGCCGGCGCAGGTTCAGACGCAGTTCGCCTGGCCACGGTGGCCCGGTTCATTGGCGCCACGGCGTTCGCCGGCACCAGATCATCGGCCAGCCGTCCCAACTCATCGAGCTTGGCCAGCAGTCCGGGCGTGTCGCTAACGGCGGCTGCCCGGACGCGATCAATGTCCCGCGCGATCGCCCTTTGCAACGCCCCGAGCCTGGGCTGGGCCGCCCGACTCAGTCGCTGGTCAGCACTCTTGAGCGCCGCCAGCAAGGGCTCGACACTGCCTGTGAGTTGTGCCTGTTGCTGCGCGAGCCGAAGCGCAGCTTCAATGTCAACCACCAGATTCTCGTCGCGTGAACGCGACAGGCTATGCATCAACTCCTCGAGCTGGGTGCGTTGCAAGGCAACCTCGCTTAAACGGGCCTCAAAAACGGACACCCGGGCCGCGGCGTCTCTGGAGAGATCCTGCGCCTGTTTGGCCAGCGCTCGCGCTTCCACCGACTGTGCCGCCGTGTCGGCGCTCTGCCGCGCCAGATGCTCCTGAATCGAGGACAGCTTTTGCCACAGCAAGATCACCAGCAGCAGTGCGACCAGACCCGCAAGTGACAGACTCAGGGCCAACCAGCGCGGCAGGCGCGCTGGCTCGGGCACCGGTGCGGACGCGAGGTCTGATTCCGAAGTCATCGACCGATTCTAAAGTGTTGCTCAAACACGGCTGCGACGTCAGCAAGCGCCGGACGACATTGCTGCACCTGGCCAAAACCGGCCTCCCGCACTGTCTGCGCAATGCGCGGGTGGGTTGCAAGCGCCCGCGCTCGCGTCCAGCTAACCCGCGGGACCAAAGCGAGCAAATTGGCCACCGCCTGCGAACTGGTGAACAACCACACCGACCCATCGTCGGCCCAGTCCCGTGCCAAGGCAAGTTCGTGCGAACCGAGCTCGGGCACGCCCCGGGTATAGGCTGCGACAAACTGCGCACTCGCGCCGACCTGTTGCACTTGCGCGGCAAACCAGTCACGGCCAGCGCCGGAGTCACCGTCGGTTTGCACAGTAAGGTCGGCGCCGCGAACAATCAGCACACGGTCTCCGGGATGGACTTGATTGGCCACCAGCGACCACAGCGCTTCGGAATCGAACTGACCGCTCTGTGCCGCCGGAGCATCGACCCGCTGAGGCGCCACACCGGCGAGAAGCAACGCGCGGGCGGTGCCCGGACCGGTCGCCCAAGCTCTTGTTTTGATAGCGTGTTGTGCACTGAACTCAAGCTTCAGGCCGGGATTTGCTGAAAAAAAATGCTGGACGGCTTGGCCGCTGACGAACATCACGCCGATGTACCGTGCCAGCGCGCGCGCCGCCGCTTGCAGAGCCGAACGGTCCTCCAAGGCCGCAATCTCGATCAACGGAAACGCCTGCGCAGCGATGCCCAACCCGCTCAGGTCACGTACCCATCGCTGCGCCTCGCGCTCGGGGCGGGTCACAATGACACGCATGCCCTAGCTGTCCGTCACAGGTGTTGCCGGCACGGGAATTGATCCGCCCTGGGCCAGAACCGCAGCACGCAATTGCTCGGCCACGCCGGTACCCAGGGCTGCGGCACCGTCACGGTCGCGCACCGGCGCACTGGCGCGCACGCTCACCAGTTCCAGAACACCCTCAGGGTCGCCCCAAGCCGCCTCCATGCGCAAGTGATCCTTGTCGAGCGTGGCAAAGGCCGCCAACGGCATCGAGCAACTGCCTCCCATGGCCCGGCTCACGGCACGCTCAGCGGCCACAGCCAGCCAGGTGTTGTGATGTGCCAACGGCGCCAGGGCATCGATCACGTCCTGCCGATCGGTGCGAACCTCAATGCCCAGCGCACCTTGCCCGGCCGCCGGCAGCATTTGCATCGGCTCGAACGTGTCGCGTATTCTGGCGGCCAGACCGAGCCGCTTCAAGCCTGCTGCCGCCAGCACGATGCCCGCGTACAAACCGTCGTCGAGCTTGCGCAGCCGGGTATCGAGGTTGCCGCGCAAGGGTTCAATCACCAGATCGGGCCGCAGGGCGCGCAACTGCGCCATTCGCCGCAGGCTGGACGTACCAACCACCGCGCCCACGGGAAGGTCGGCAAGGCTAGCGTACCGGTTTGAAACAAAGGCATCGCGCGGGTCTTCCCGCTCCATCACACAGGCCAGGCAAAACCCGTCGGGCAACTCCATCGGCACGTCTTTGAGCGAGTGCACAGCCAGGTCCGCGCGACCATCTTCGAGCGCCACTTCGAGTTCCTTGACAAACAGGCCCTTGCCACCTACCTTGCTTAAGGTCCGGTCAAGAATCTGATCACCCAAGGTGGTCATGCCCAGCAGGCTGACCGTGTGCCCGCGCTGCTCCAGCAAGGCCTTGACGTGGTGCGCCTGCCACAGGGCAAGGCGGCTTTCTCGTGTTGCTATTGTCAAACTGCTCATAAACGGTGGCTCGATGTAATGGGTGCTGTTGGCATGCGCCAAACGGGGAATGCTAGCATGGGCTCCGAGCAAGCTCGAGGGATACACCATGACCAAAGCATCCATAGCAGCACTGCCGGGACCGGGCCGTGCCGACGATCGGTCCTTGGTCGAAGACATTCGCCTGCTCGGTCGGGTCCTCGGCGACGTCATCCGCGAGCAAGAGGGCGTCCCCGCCTTCCGCTTGATCGAGCGAATCCGCAAGTTATCGGTGGCGTTTCGTCGAGACGCCGACACGCAGGCTGACCGCACCCTCAAGAGACTCCTCAAGAGTCTGAGCAACGATCAAACCGTCAGCGTGATCCGTGCCTTCACCTACTTCAGCCACATGGTCAATCTGGCCGAGGATCGCCACAACATACGTCGGCGCTGGCACAAGGAACGCGCAGGCGCCTGGCCCGAAGGCAGCATCGAGCTCACACTGGCGCGCCTGCAGCGCGCGGGGATCAGGCCCGACACCATTGCCGACTCGCTCGGTGCGAGCTTTATCTCCCCAGTGCTCACGGCGCACCCGACCGAAGTTCAGCGCAAGAGTATCCTCGACGCCGAACGCGCCATCGCCAAGCTGCTGGCTCAGCGCGACGAGATCAAGCTCCGGGCCGGCCACACCAAGGACGTGCTCACACCGCTGGAACTCCTGGGCAATGAGCAGCAGATTCGTGCCAGGATCCTTCAACTTTGGCAAACCAGGCTCCTTCGCTTTACCAAACTGACGGTCGCCGACGAAGTCGAAAACGCATTGAGCTACTACGAATCGACCTTCTTGCGGGAAATCCCAAAGCTCTACGCGAAGATCGAGGGCGCGTTGGGACAGCGCCTGGCGCCGAACTTTCTGCGCATGGGCCAATGGATTGGCGGCGACCGCGATGGCAATCCCAATGTGAACGCGCAAACGTTGATTCACGCGCTGCGTCGTCAGGCGGAATTGGCGCTGCGCCATTACCTGACCGAAGTGCACTTGCTGGGCAGCGAACTGTCGCTTTCAGCCCTGCTGGTGGACTGTCTGCCGGCCATGCAGACACTGGCCGAGCGCTCGCCCGACGTAAACCAACACCGCAAGGACGAACCGTACCGGCGCGCCCTGATCGGGGTCTACGCCCGATTGGCGACGTCGCTCAAGGAATTGTGCGGCGCGGAGGCTGCTCGTCACGCGGTTTCGCCGCAGAATCCGTACATCAGCGCCGATGAGTTTCTGGCCGACCTGCGCACGATCGAGATCTCGTTGACCGCGCATCATGGCGCTGCGATCGCGGCGCAGCGCCTGCATCCGCTGATACGCGCGGTCGAGGTATTCGGCTTTCACCTGGCAACGCTGGATCTGCGGCAAAGCTCGGACCAGCATGAATGGGTAATCACTGAACTGCTGGCTGTGGCGCGGCTTGAAGCGGACTACGGCCAACTCGAGGAACAGGCCAAGTGTGCCCTGCTGCTGCGTCTGCTCAACGACACGCGACCGCTGCGCGTCGTTGGTGCAGACTATTCGGTCAACACACGCAGCGAGCTGGCGATCTTCGAGACAGCGAAGACGGCGCGCCGGCGTTTCGGAGCACAGGCCATTCGCCACTACATCATCAGCCATACCGAAACGGTGAGTGACCTGCTCGAAGTGTTGCTGCTGCAAAAGGAAGTCGGTCTGCTGCGCGGAACCCTCGACGTCGGCGCCAGTTGCGAACTGATCATCGTGCCACTGTTCGAAACCATCGAAGATCTGCGCCATGCCACGCCGATCATGCGCGAGTACTACGCCCTGCCCGGCATCCGGGCCATGGTGCTAGGCGCGGGCCAGGGTCAGTACGGCGAGCAAGACATCATGCTGGGCTACTCCGACAGCAACAAGGACGGCGGCATATTCACCAGCAACTGGGAGCTCTATCGCGCCGAAATTTCCCTGGCCGACCTGTTTGATGAACTGAACGCTGAGCCTTGGAACGCCGATGCGCGGCTCGCGCGTGTGAAGTCACCGGTTGCCCGCAGGACAGCACGCAAAGAGGCCCGACCGGCGACGATCCACCTGCGGATGTTCCATGGCCGCGGCGGCACGGTGGGCCGCGGCGGCGGCCCGACCTACCAGGCGATTTTGGCGCAACCCCCAGGCACGGTGCGTGGCCAGATTCGTCTGACCGAGCAGGGAGAAGTTGTAGGGTCAAAGTACGCGAATCCGGAAATCGGGCGACACAATCTCGAGACCTTGGTCGCCGCCACGCTGGAAGCAACGCTGTTGCCGGCGCCCAAGGCGGCCAGCGCATCGTTTCTGCAAGCCGCTGCCGAACTATCGCGACACGGCATGACGGCGTACCGACGCCTGGTCTACGAGACCCCTGGGTTTGACGACTACTTTTTTACCTCGACACCGGTCAGTGAAATTGCCGAGCTCAACATTGGATCGCGTCCCGCTTCGCGAGGCGTGGGCCCCGCGCTGAAGTCCGAAGTGGCGACGTCGGACCACGATCGCGCCACCGTACGGGCGCGACGAATCGAGGACCTGCGCGCGATTCCCTGGGGGTTTAGCTGGGGCCAGTGCCGGTTGATCCTGCCTGGCTGGTATGGGTTCGGTTCAGCCGTCGAACGGTTCCTGCGTCCAGAGGCCGGGTACCTTCCGACCGAAGAATGCCCGGCTGGGGAGGCGCAGCGCCTGCACCTTTTGCAGCAGATGTATAAGCAGTGGCCATTTTTCAGCACCCTGGTCTCCAACATTGACATGGTCATGGCCAAGAGCGATTTGGCACTCGCCTGGCGCTACGCCGAACTGGTGCCCGATGCGCGTCTGCGCAAGAAGATCTTTGCGGCCTTGCGTGCTGAGTGGCAACGCGTCGCCGTAGCGTTGACCATCATCACGGGGGACAAACGACGGCTCGCCGACGACGCCGGACTGCAGCGCTCGATCCGTCACCGCTTTCCGTACATCGACCCGCTGCATCACCTGCAGGTTGAATTGGTGCGCCGCTACCGGGCTGGCCAAACCGACGAACGCATCCACCGCGGCATTCACATTTCGATCAACGGCATTGCCGCCGGGCTCAGAAATACGGGGTGAGATTGCCCCGCGGCGGACCCGCGCCAAACCGTCACTACCGGTCCGATCAACGGTCGGCGCTGACGAGTTCGCGCACCGCGGCAAGTTGGCGCCGCGACACAAAAAGCGCTTCGTCGACGCCGTGCAATCGCACGGCCCAGCCTTCGCCCTCCTCGGGGTCGTGTTGCTTTTCGAGCGCGCGCACGGCAAGCTTGGCGATCAGCGCGTTGCGATGAACGCGGATGAAGCGCTCGGGGTACTTGGCCTCGAGCTCGTTCAGGGAGCCTTCCAGAATATGACTTCTGGTGCGCGTGCGCACCGTGATGTACTTTAGTTCGGCCTTGAAATACAGCACGTCATCGAGGGCGACACGTTCGGTGCGGCCCCGTTCCTGGATGACGATCACCTCCTCAGGCTGTTTTGGCTCCAGCGCCCGTGAAACGACCAGCAGGCGCTCTGCTTTTTGTAGCGCTGCCTGCAACCGTTCGATGCGCACCGGTTTGGTCAGGTAGTCCACGGCGTCGAGCTCGAACGCGTCGATCGCATAGTCGGTATGTGCCGTAACAAAAACGACGACCGGGGGCAGGGGCAGCATTCGCAGCGTGCGCGCCAGCGTCAACCCGTTGGCGCCGGGCATGTGGATGTCAATCAGGGCCAGGTCAAACGCCTGACGCTGCATCGCCTCGACCGCCTGCGCGGCGTTGGCTGCCTGTGCTTGCACCACAGCAGCGGGGGCTCGACACTGACTCAAGAGCGTGCACAGGCGCGCGCGCGCCAGAGCTTCATCGTCAACAACCAATACGCGCAGTATCGAGTCCAATTCGTCGCTCCCTCAGCCCGGCACTTCTATTCTTACTTGAAAAATACCATCCTTGAGTGTCGTCTCAAACTGGCCCTGAACATCGTGCAGGAGTCTGAGTCGATCACGCACGTTGTCGAGCGCCACGCCCATGCCTCGCCTGCCCTGCCCCGCAGGCACGGTGTTCGCGACCTTGATGACAACGCTGGAGCGGCGGCGCTGCGTTGAAATCCTGATTTGCGCGCCGTCGGCACTGAGCTCGACGCCATGCTTGACAGCGTTTTCAACCAGAGGCTGCAACAACAACGGCGGCAGTTTGGCCGCGCTGGCCTGCGGATCAAGCACCCATTCAATCTGGATTCGATCGCCAAACCTTACCTGCTCGATCGCCAAGTAGCGCCTGGCCAACTCGATCTCGTCGGCCAGCGTCACCGATTCCCCCTGCTCCATCAGCGCGTGTCGAAACAGATCACTCAAATCTTCCAGCAGAGATTCAGCCTTCTCCGGTTCCGCCCGGACCAAAGCGATCGCACTGTTGAGCGTATTGAACAGGAAATGGGGTCGAATGCGCGACTGCAACTCGCTCAACCGGGCCATCGTCGTCGCTGGCGTCCTGCCACGCGCGCGCAGCACCAGCGCTGCCACTAAAACGGCCGACAACAGGGCGCCACTGAACGCGCAGGCCAGCCAAGGTGCCGGGTTGAGCAGCCCGACCATAAACAATACCGCACAGCCATACAAACCGGCCAACGCTCCCAAGGCTACCCCGGCGCCCTGCTGGGCCGCCGAAGGCCAGCGCGCCAGCACGCCCTTGAGGCTGCAAGCGGCGATCAGCCACACCAGCGTCGCGGCCAACGCACCGCTGGAGAGCAAAGACATGCGAATCAACCACACGAGGGGCGATTCGGCGCCAAACATGGCGGCCACGGCGACCACGGCCTCGACAAACAGGACGGACCTGAGGACGACGCCGACATGACACGCGTCGAATACCATCACCGGCGACGGACCGGGCCGCGCTGACTCTGGCGGCAATCCCTGGAACGCGGAGGAAACTTGAAGGTCTTTCATTGATAATGGACGCTATGCTTGGCGCTGGCCCGATTATTGATGATCTTGTGCCCGAGTCCAAGCGACATCGAACTCTGGCACCCACCACGTAAGCAAATTTTCACATTCATGTCCCACAACCAATTCGACAAGAAGTCCCATGCGTGGTCGGCCCTGTTCTCCGAGCCAATGAGCGATCTGGTCAAACGCTACACCGCCAGCGTTTCATTTGACCGTCGCCTGTGCTGGGCGGACATTACCGCCTCGCTCGCGCACGCCGACATGCTCAAACAGCAGGGAATCATCTCGGCCGATGATCTGACGGCAATCGAGCACGGGATGAAGGGAATTCGGGCTGAAATCGAATCCGGATCTTTCGAGTGGAAACTCGATCTCGAAGATGTGCACCTCAACATTGAAGCGCGTCTGACGCAGTTGGTGGGTGACGCCGGCAAGCGCTTGCACACAGGTCGGTCACGCAACGACCAGGTGGCCACCGACTTGCGGCTGTGGTTGCGCGGCGAAATCGATTTGATTGCCGACCTGCTCGTGCAATTGCAAAAGGCACTGGTCAATGTCGCTGATGAGCATGCGGAGGTGATCATGCCCGGCTTCACGCACCTGCAGGTGGCCCAGCCGATCAGCTTTGGCCACCATCTGCTGGCCTACGTGGAAATGTTCAACCGAGACGCCCAGCGCATGGCCGAAGTCCGCCGCCGCGTCAACTGTCTGTCGCTGGGAGCTGCCGCATTGGCGGGCACGAGCTACCCACTCGATCGCGAGCGCGTCGCCACATCTCTCGGCATGGTCGATGATCTGGGCCACCCCTGCATTTGTCAGAACTCGCTCGACGCGGTCAGTGACCGCGACTTCGCCATCGAGTTCGCCGCCGCCGCGTCGCTGTGCATGGTGCACGTCAGCCGCCTGAGTGAAGAGCTGATTCTGTGGATGAGCCAGAATTTTGGCTTTGTCAGGATTGCGGACCGTTTTACAACCGGCAGTTCCATCATGCCGCAGAAAAAGAACCCGGACGTTCCGGAACTCGCACGGGGCAAGACCGGTCGGGTACTTGGCCACCTGGTTGGCCTGATCGCTTTGATGAAAGGTCAGCCGCTGGCCTACAACAAGGACAACCAGGAGGACAAGGAACCGTTGTTTGACACGGTAGACACGCTCAAGGACACGCTGCGCATCTTCTGCGATATGGTGGGGGGGCAGTTCAACAGTGAGACCGGGACGATGGACGGCGGCATCGAAGTCAACGCCAAGGCAATGCAATCCGCAGCGGCAAGGGGTTACGCCACCGCCACCGACCTGGCCGACTATCTCGTGAAGAAGGGCCTGCCGTTTCGCGACGCGCATGAAACGGTGGCGCACGCCGTCAAGGCGGCAATGACGCGACAGGTCGATCTATCGGAATTGCCGTTGACCGAGTTGCAGGGATTCCACCCCGCGATTGAAGACGATGTCTTCGAGGTATTGAGTTTGCGCGGCTCGCTCAACGCCCGCGATCTTCTTGGTGGTACCGCACCGAGGCAAGTTCGTGCGCAAGTTGCGCGCCACCGGACGCGCCTTGGATAAGAGGTTTAAGTGCCTGCGATGCCCGTGCAGTGTGCGTAGGGCGCTATCAAGATCGTAGCATTTTCGGGTTGTATCGGGCGCTACCGCCCCCGTGCGCAACCGACGGCGTCGGCCGCCCTCATTAGCCGCTCAGCTAGCTGCAGATCGTCGACGGTATCGACGTCTGAGACGCACCCGATATCGTCGACCGTCAGGTAGAACGGGGAATGCAGGCGTGCAACAGACGCTGCACCAGCGTCGCCACGCAGCTCAAGAAGTTCGTCGCGACAATCGGCGCAAAAGCCCACCGGGTGTCCGCGCCGCCCCTGGTAGCAGGGAATCGCCACCGGACGCTGCCTCAAGGCCGAGGCAACGGCCAGCAGCGTCTGGCCCTGTATGAGGGGCAGATCAGCGGGCAAGATCAGCCAACCTGTCGCTTGCATGGTCGCGCCGACCGCGCCTGCTATGGAGTCGCCCATGCCGGGCAGACCACGGTCTTCGAGATGCCACGGCAAACCACTCGCCCGCACGGCCGCGAGCGTGTGCTGCAAGACGGTTCGATGAAGCAACTTTGCCTGCAGCTTGTCACACGTGCCCCCGGAGTCGCGAAAACGTTTACCGCGACCCGAAGCGAGGACGATGACGATCGGCGAATCCAATGTCTCGCTCAGACGCCTTGGGTCGGCATCGCACCGACCAACTGGCGCTTGACCTCGATGATCTCGGCGACGATCGAAACTGCGATTTCCGCCGGAGTTTTGGCACCCAACGATAGACCGACCGGACCATGCAGGCGTGCCAACTGTGCCGGGGTCATGCCGAAATGTTCCGCCAGCCGTTGCTTGCGCGCCTCCTGGTTGCGTCGTGAGCCCAGGGCTCCGACATAAAACGCCTCGGATTGAAGCGCTTCCAGCAGCGCCATGTCGTCGAGCTTTGGATCGTGCGTCAGCGCTACGACCGCGGTGTGCCGATCGGGGTGCAGTTCGCGCACCACGTCGTCGGGCATCCCTGCGATGCGCCGACTGCCGGGCACGGTCGTGGCCAGCGCGGACGCAAACTCCTCACGCGGATCGCAGACCAGGATTTCGAAATCGAGCAGCGCCGCAATGTGTGCAACGGCCTGTGACAGTTGCCCTGCTCCGATCAACAACAGGCGCCAGCCGGGACCAAACACGGTGGTCAGCGTCGTGCCGTCGAACTCGACCGGCTGACCCCGATTCGCGGCGCGAAGCTGCACGGCGCCACTGGGCAGATGCAAGGCGCGCGCAACCAGTTGTTGCGCTGCGATGCGTTCGAGCAACGACACCAGCCAACCGGTGTCACGCAAGGGCTCCTGGACCAGACGCAGTGTGCCACCGCACGGCAGACCAAAGCGCGTGGCTTCCCCCTGAGTCACGCCGTAGGTGATGACGGTCGGCTTGCCTTCATTCGGGGTCCGATCTGTGATCTGCGAGTCAGCTTTGACACGCGCGATCAAATCGTCTTCCACACAACCGCCCGAGACCGAACCACTGACCACCCCGTCATCGCGAATCGCCAGCAACGCCCCCGGCGGTCTCGGCGCGCTGCCCCAGGTCTCGACCACCGTCACCAGCGTCACTGCGCGCCCCTGCTTGCACCAGTTCAGCGCATCGCTCAAGACGTGCAGGTCGAGGCTCTCCATCGCGTCTCAGAGCGCTCGGCTGAAGGCCAGCCGTTGCGAAGGCCGAAATCCTGCATCGAGCAAGAACCCAAGCAACTCCTGGTCCCTCGGCGCGGTGCTCGTCTCCACGCGTTCCACCCGCAACGCACCGAGGTTCGCAAACAATTGGGACAGCAGGGCGCGCCCAACACCGCGGTGCTCATACTCCGGATCAACGCCAATCGTGTCGATGACCGCAGCGGGTTGCGTGCGGCCGAAGTCGCCCAGGTCGGCACGCGCCATGAGGTACCCAACGATCGCGCCATCGAGCCGCGCCGTCATGGACACGCGCACCGCCGAATCCGTCATCGCCTCCGCGAGCTTGCCTCTGACGTATTGCTCGCGGTCGCGGCCGGTGATGGCACGGTCGATGCGCGTGATTTCCTGCAAATCCTGCGGTTTCATCGATCGCACGTCAGCCCGGTCGCGAGCGAGCTTCTCAAAATCATTGCTGCCCGCACCGCCATAGTTGATTTCCCGTTCATGACCAGGTTGCTCTGTCGTGCTGACAGCGTCATCCCGCGCCGCCTGATGCGCCTGGGCATCGACCGGGCATTCGAACCACCGATCGCTTGCCAAAACAAAGCCCATCGCATCGAACCAGCGCAACATGCTGTGATCATTCCAGGCGGCCGACGTATGCATCTCGGTCAAACCATGCTTGCGTCCATGCGTCATCAGCGTCTGCAGCAACCGCGAACCGACACCCACGCCTCGTGCCTTCGCATCTACGCCCACAATTTCGAGTCTGAGCCCGGGATCGGCCAGGCCAAATTCACCGACCAGAGCGCGCGCCAGCGCGTACCCTACGACCACATCTCCCTCGGTGGCAGCAAACTGCGCGTGTAACGCGGGTTCGCGCAGCGCCGCAGCCAGTCGATTTTCAAGATAATCCCGCCGCGAATAACCTTCAATACCTGCGTCGATCGCGACGACAGCATTCAGATCTTGCCTGGCGAGCGCCCGAATCGCAATTTGACGCTGGGAATCAGTATTCATGAGGGAGACTCCAATTAGCGCAAAAACCAGCAATGATCAGGTCGATACATGGTCAAGGCGCCATCAACTCAGTGAGCAGGCGTTGTGTCAGCAGGGATGCGGCCTGACGTCGATAATTTGACGCCGTGACCGTGCTGCGCATCGGGCTGACCTGCTTTTGCACCAGTTTTCCCAAGGCAGTCAGCGCTTCATTGGTCAGGGGTTTGCCGCATATGGCGTCGGTGCCCTGCAACAAAATGGGCTGCGAATTCGTGCCGGTGAGTGCCACACGAAGGCCAACCAGGTGATCGGGCGCGAGTACAACGCGGATCGCGACACCTGCCAGCGGAAAATCAACGGCGGCGCGCACCCGCGCCTTGCGGTAGCCGCAACGCATCGACTGTGGCTGCGCGGGCACGCGCACGCGCCAGACCAGTTCACCAGGCAGAAGCTTCAGCGGATTTGCGCCATCGTCCTGGTAGAAGTCAACCAGCGCCAAGTTGCGTACGCCGCCCGTACCGACGATGTCGACGCTGGCATCGAGTGCAATGAGCGCTGGCGCGAGGTCACCGCTCCAGGCTGCGTGGCAACGAGTGCCCTGCGGCGCCACATGACATATATCGCCAAGGTACTTGAGACAGTACTGATTGGAATTGCGCCACCACTCGCTCTGGTTGTAGAAGACACACCGTGTGTCCAGGCACAGATTGCCGCCGAGCGTGGCCACCGTTCGATGGGCGGGCCCGGCAACCGCCGCCGCTGCCTGCGCCAATACCGGCAATGCCGCGTTGACCGCGCTATCGGCGGCCAGCCGCTGCAATGTCACCCCCGCGCCAATCAGCCATTCCTTGTCATCGCGCAGCAAGTGATGAATATCTTCGATGCCAGTCAAATCAATCAAAGTCTCGGGTGCTCCGATCCCGCGGCGAAGGTTCGGGATCAGGTCGGTGCCACCGGCGATGACACGCGCGTGCGGTGTGCTTGCCAATAGCGCCAGCGCCTCAGCAAGGCTTCGCGGCGAGCACAATGCGAATGCGGTCATGGAATCCATGTCATACCTGCGCTTTCTTGGCCACGTCGCTTCTGCTCCCGGCGAGCTTTTGCGCGCGCCGCCGGGCAAGAACGGCATCTAGCAACCGGTCGGGGGATACCGGGAGTTCATGCAGTCGCAATCCGGTGGCGTGTGTCACGGCATTGGTCAGGGCCGGAAGGAAACCCGACAACGATCCCTCTCCGGCCTCCTTCGCGCCGAATGGGCCGTTCGGATCCCGAGCTTCGACGATGAATGTCTCTATCGGCGGCGACTCGACGATTGTCGGGATTCGGTAGTCCAGAAAATTGGCGCGCATGTGCAAGCCATTGTGGTACTGGGTTTCCTCACACAACGCCTGGCCCATGCCCATCCAGACCGAGCCCTGCACCTGACCTTCGACGGCCAGCGGATTGATAGCACGCCCGCAGTCATGTGCGACCCAGACCTTGACCACCCGAACCTTGCCCGACTCCTCATCGACCTCCACTTCGACGACCTGTGCCGCATAGGAGTAACCCGCACTCGTCCCGACCGCAGCGCCACGGAACTTCCCGCCCTGGGTTTCTGGCGGAGTCGACCAACTTCCAGATGCGGTCACGGTACCACCTTGCTGCAACGCGAGAATGACGACATCCTTGTAGCTTAGAACCATATCGCTGCCGACGGCCGCGTAGCTCTCACCCATACACTCGACGCTTTCAACCGGGACGGCAAATTTTCGCGCAGCCGCCCGCAGCAGAGTTTGACGCAGTTCCATCGCTGCATTAACCGCAGCATTGCCGACCATGAAAGACACACGCGACGAGTAGGAACCGTTGTCCTTGGGCGTCAGCACACTGTCGTTGGCGACCACGCGCAAACGCTCGAGCGACAAGCCCAGCACTTCGGCAATGATCTGCGCGAGCAACGTGGAGGAACCTTGACCGATGTCGGCGGCTCCTGTCAACACCGTGATGCCACCGTCGAAGTCAAGCTTCAGATTGACCACGGCATGTGGCTCCCCGCTCCAATGAACGGGCTTGGCCGATCCGCTCGCATAATGCGAACAGGCCAGTCCCAAACCGCGACCCTTGGGCATGTTGGCGTAGCGTTGCGTCCAACCCGAAGCCGCCTGTACTTTGTCCAGACATTCGGCCAGACCATACGAGTTCACCTGCAGGTCATTGATGGTCCGGTGCGGGACCGTCAACAAATTGGCACGACGAACCGCGAATGGGTCCAGTCCCAATGTTTGCGCCATGCTGTCAAGCATGGACTCGAAGGCGTGGCGCACGTCGACCGACCCGTGACCGCGCATGGCGCCGTTGGGCGGAGTGTTTGTATAAACCCGCAGTCCAAAATAGCGACACGCCGGCAACTGGTAAATGGCGTGCAGAAGGGATCCTGCATACAAAATGGTGACCAGCCCGTAACCGGCGTAGGCCCCGCCACGTTGCACCACCTCGCAGTCCACCGCCCGGATAACACCGCTGGCAGACAGGCCGATCTTGAGCCGTACATCGGTCTCCGGTCGACCTCTATGCGTGAGAAAGGACTCCTCCCTGGTTAGTTCAAGTTTCACAGTGCCGCGCGCGGCGCGCGCCAACAGGCTGGCGACGATTTCGAAATTCAGGGTCTCAGTGCGGTGCCCGAAGCCCCCACCGACAAATGGTTTGACGACCCGTATCTGAGAGGCGTCGAGCCGCATGCATTGCGCCAAAACAATGTGCACGTAATAGGGCACCTGCGATACGGTGTGCAAAGTCAGACGGTTGCGCTCCGCGTCCCAACTCGCCAGCGATGCGTTGGGCTCCATCATTGCGTGCGTAACTTCCGCGTAGTGAAAGCGCTCCTCTGCAACCAAATCAGCGCTTGCAAACCCACCGGCAACGTCCCCAAAGCTGTGATCAACGTCACGAGCAATATTGCCCGCTTGATTGTCGTGCAGTTGGACGGCGTCACTGACGCGGGCACTGGCAGCGTCGAAATACGCCGGCAATGGCTCCAGATCGATTGTGATTGCAGCCAGCGCGGCTCGTGCACTGGCCTGGTCCACTGCTGCCACTGCGGCCACCGGTTCACCGCAGTATCTGACACGCTCTCTGGCCAGCGGGAACTCATTCTGGGCGATCGGGATCACGCCATACGGGACGTCGCATTCGTCGCCGGTAATGACCGCGCGCACACCCGCCATCGCCCGAGCGCGAGTGACGTCAATCCCACGAATTCTGGCGTGCGCAACCGGGCTGCGCAGGATCGCGCCGACCAGCGCTTTAGGCGCGGGCAGATCAGCGGTATAGCGCGCCGCGCCGCTGACTTTCTCGATGCCATCAATCAGCGGTGTTGGTACGCCAATTGTGGTGGCCGGCAACTTCGATGAAAACACCCTGTTCATTGCCCTTCTCGCTGCAGGTCAGCGACCGCGCGGGCGGCGGCCTGAACCGACTCAATGATTTTGACGTAGCCGGTGCAGCGGCAAATATTTCCGGCCAGCGCCTCGCGTATCTGGTCCTCGCTCGGTCGCGGCTCGCGCAGCAGAAGCGCCTCAGCCGCCATGATCATGCCAGGCGTGCAAAAACCGCATTGAGTGCCAAGTTTTTCATGAAACGCCCTCTGCAAGGCACTCAGCCTGCCTTGCTGCGCCAGTGACTCAATCGTGTTGACCTCGCGCCCCTCGCAACGGCAGGCCAGGGTAATGCACGACAGTCGAGGTTCGCCGTCGACCAACACCGTGCAGGCGCCGCATTCGCCGCCATCACACCCGCGCTTCGTGCCCGTTAGCCCCAACTGATCGCGCAGGTATTCCAGCAACAGCGTGTGCTCGGCCACGGCGTCCTCGCGCCGCTGGCCGTTGACGGTAACTTGGAGCAGGCGCTTTACCACCTCTTACCCCTTCGGACGCAGGTCGCGTACGCGCACGGCCTTGCCCTGCGATCTGGGAATTTCCCCCGGGGACTTGACCACGACCTCTGTGCTGATGCCGACCATCGACTTGACGTGGCGCGCGATGTCACGCTCGATCGACGGGAAGGCTTCGGCATCTACGTCACCCTGCGCTTCGACCTCGATCGTGACGTTGTCGAGCGTACCGCGACGCTCCACCAGCAGTTGGTAGTGCGGAGAAATCATGGGGCGGCCGACCAGCACCGACTCGATCTGCGATGGATAGACATTGACGCCCCGAATGATCAGCATGTCGTCACTGCGACCGGTGATGCGCAGGATGCGAACATGGGTGCGACCACAGTCGCACGGAGCAGTGGTGAGCCGGGTGATGTCGCGCGTGCGGTAGCGCACCATCGGCAGCGCCTGTTTCGTCAGTGTTGTGATCACCAGTTCACCAGCATCGCCTTCCCTCACCGGCGCCTGGGTTTCGGGGTCCAGCAACTCAAACAGGAAGTGGTCCTCCCACCCGTGCAGGCCACTCTGCGCCGTGCATTCACAGGCAACGCCGGGCCCCATGATTTCCGACAGACCATAAATGTCGATCGCCTTGACGGCCAGACGCTCTTCGATCTCTGAGCGCATGGCGCCGCTCCAGGGCTCGGCCCCGAAAACGCCAACCCGCAGCTGGCTCTTGCGCAAATCGATACCCTGCTGCTCGGCAACCTCGGCCATTGCCAGTGCATAGGACGGCGTGGCGCACAGGACGGTGGCGCCCAGATCCATGATCAGTGCAATCTGGCGCTCGGTAGCGCCACCAGACATCGGCACTACCGTCGCGCCGAGTCGCTCGGCGCCGTAGTGGGCACCCAGACCGCCAGTGAACAAACCGTAGCCATAGGCGTTGTGGATCACGTCGCCCGCTCTGGCGCCGGCAGCTTGCAGGGAACGCGCCATCAGTTCCGCCCAGGTCGCAATATCGTCCTTGGTGTAGCCGACCACGGTGGCCTTGCCCGTGGTGCCGCTCGATGCGTGCAGGCGCGCGATAGCTGCCTGCGGACGGGCGAACATGCCAAACGGGTAGGTGTCTCGCAGGTCTGTCTTGTACGTGAACGGAATGCCACGCAGATCGTCGAGCGTACGCACCTCTTCGGGTTTGATGCCGGACTGTTCCATGCGTTTGCGGTGCAGGGGCACGTGGTCATAAGCGTTGCGCAGCGTGTTTCTCAGACGCTCGAATTGCAATGCTGCCAGTGCTTCGCGCGGCATGGTTTCCGCGTGAGGGTCAAAGTACCCGTCGGCAGCTACAGCGTCGCTGGTCGCCCGATCCAGCACGGTCTCAGCACACATGTTTGTCTCCTTGGTTCTGGTAAAGGTTTGAACATCCAATCGATCCGTCCCGAAATGACGAAAGTCCGGGGGACATTCGCGGAGCCACTCGCCCCGGAGCACTCGGGCCAAAAACGCCTGAGCCTGCGATATGTCCCACCAGTTCTCATGTTCTGACGCCGCGCACGGGCAACTTGGACAGGGCAAAACCCTGGTTGAAACTGGCGCGCGTCACCAGCGTGTACTTGACGTACGCCCCTGCCCAGGCGGCACAGGCACCAGAGAGAGCGAACATCAGCCCTTGCGCCGGACCACCCAGCCATGCGCCCACGACCAGCACAACAATGGGTACGCCGGTGCCGAGCACAAACAACTGCTGCCAGGCACGGTCCAGCGCCCTGCGTGCCGGTACCGCCAGAACACTATCGACATCGCTGCGGTAACGGCGCCAGACCAGCACCCGCAGGACCAGCAACAGCGGGAACGCAGCGAGCATCGCGTTCGGCGTGCGCGTGTGAAAAAGGCCAAACAGAAGAAAGATGCCAGTTCCTTCGCACCAGGCAGTGATGATGAAGAGCGGCGACATCGAGCCTGAACGCCAGGCCGGTATGCCGCGTGCCGCTGGCAGCATCTGACTCTGGCAATACAGAAAGACCAGCGCCAGCGCAGCAGTGATCCAGACCCAGCCAGCCACGCCCAGCATCGCCGCCAGGCCGGCCGGAAACAAGACCAGTCCGACAAAGGCTTCGCGCGACATCCATGACGTGCGCGGATTGAGGAAGACATGCAGTGCGCGCACCGGGCGTCCGATCTCCAACCAGACGCACAGCAGCCCCAGACCGACCAGCGCGAGGCCGGCGAACACCAGCCAGTCCGGCGCCCACAGCGAGGCTCGCGCAGGAGCGTCAAACAACGCGCCGACAATGAGCAGACCGGTGCCCATGCCACCGCAGATGAAGTTGCCGGCGGCGCGCCAGTCCCAGCTGGTCTGCTGCCACGGATTGGGGCCGAAACCGGAACCAGAACTCATGTGTCCACCTTGTCCCAGAGGTAATGAAAGCCGGGCCCGGTGCCCAATTCTTCGTGCATGCGAAAGCTCTGATTTTTCTCAAGCAGTTGCGAGACATTGCTGTTGGGGTCTTCCAGATCACCAAAGGCCAGCGCATCTGCAATGCAGGAATTGACACAGGCCGGCGTCGCGGCCGGGTCGACCCCGGGTTTGAGCCCAGCGACCAGACCGGCGTCGATACGATCGACGCAGAAAGTGCATTTGGTGGCCACCGCCAGACGCGAATCGTCGCGCCGCTTGGTTTCGCTCTGGGTCGCTTCACCGTAGGCAAAGCTCGCCTTGTCGGTCCTGTAACGCGCTTGATACGGGCAGGCCACAGCACAGTAGGAGCAACCAATACAGAGGTCGTAATCGATGGTGACAATGCCATCAGGGCGTTGTCTCGTAGCGGTGGTTGGGCACACGTGCATGCAGGGCGGGTCCGCGCAGTGCTGGCAACCGACCGGCACAAAGACGCGCTTGACTTCGGGGTATTCACCAAACTCCATGTCGAGCACTCGGCGCCACTGCACTTCGGGCGGCGTCGCGTTGGTGTGCTTGCAGGCCGCGGTGCAGGTCTGGCAGCCGACGCATCGGCGCAAGTCGGCGATCATGGCCCAGCGCGTCATGCCGATTGCTCCTGCGCGCGGCAGATCCTGACGCGCACAATGTCTGCACCCGAGCCGGTCGCGTCTGTCAGTGCCATGGACATCGTCGCCAGAGAGTTCATGCTGGCCATCCCGAAGTCTTTCGCCATCGGTGTTTCCCAGTGCGCAAACTGGCCGATCAGCAGCAAGGTGTCCGGACGTATGCCCTGGCGCACGACGGCCTTGCCGTGCACACTACGTTTGGGCGTTGAGATTTCGATCTCGTCGCCTTCGGCAATACCGAGTTTCTGCGCTACGCTGCTGTTGATGATGACACCGCGGTGGCCGGTGATGTTGTCCGCCACTTCATGCATCAGCTGGATGCCGGCGTTGGCGCCCCAGGCGTACTGCATGCTGCGTGCAGTGAGCAGCCAAAACGGGTAGTCCTTGGCCTGGCCGCCGGTCTCGACAATGATCGCCTCCCACAGGCCGGGAAAGTCTTTCCACACCGGCAGCGCCTGGTACTCCTTGAGTTGCTGGTCCCACCAGAGCATGTCGTGTTCGTGCAGCCGCCGACCCAGTTCGGTACCAACCCGCAACAGCCGCTCCTGGTAGGGAAGTTCGTAGCGCAGGCCACGCTTGACCATGGTCTGGTCCAGGTACCAGGTACTGCGTGAAAGCGGCTTGGTCGCCAGACCGTTTTCCTTCCACCAGTCCAGACCATGCGCGTGCTCCCCGTCACTGACCTCGGCGCTGGCGGCGCGGCAGACCGCGTCCCAAATTTCGTCGCGACTGTGGCGGCGCTGCGTGTCGAGCGAAAAATCGCCGTGCGTGCCCTTGAGCGCTACGCTGCCTGCACCCTTGTTGATGGCCGCAATGTACCCCGCGGTGAGGCCGGTGCGCGCAGCCAGCTCACTGGCGATGTCAGTCATGTCGCGCGCCTCGCCGCTGCTCTCTACCACCGGCTGGCGCAGAGCAAAGCCATTGACCTCCCAGTACTGCTCCTGGTATTTGGTGCCACCGATGCGCATCAGCTGCAGACTTTCCAGGTCGGTCGCATCGGGCAGCAGCAGGTCGGCGAAATGGTTGGTCTCGTCATGCGTGTAGGCAAACGCGACGGTAAACGGGAAGCGCGCCATCTTCTCGCCCAACTCGTCCGTGTCCCAATAAGAAATAGCCGGATTCGTGCGGTAAAGGAACCAGACATCGGGCAGCGTGACGCGCGGCAAACCCTTGGGTGTTTCGTCCAAAAACAGCCATGAGAAGTGGGTCGGACCCAGCGCCTGACTCCAGGGACCATCGGCCGCCAGCGGCACCATGGAACGGTAGGCGTTGCGGATGTTCGGACTCGGTGACCAGTTGGCCTTGTCGGTCGGATTGAGCGGGAAATGCATGAAGCCATCCGGTCCGGGCTTGACGCTCTCATGACGTTGCGACATCGGCCGTGTCAGCCGGATCGTAGTGCCCAGGGTGCCGCCCGGCACCTCCAGGCCGCCGACCAGCGTGGCCAGCAACGTGCGAGCCCAACAGCACTCGAAGCCGCCCCAGCCATTGTTGACGGTCTTGCCCAGGGTCACCGCCACTGGCCGGTAGGGCATGGTGATGCCGTCGATCTCAATCGTCTGACCAACGCATGCGTGATCCATGAACTCGTTGCCGATGCGGCGCATCTGCGCTGCCGGTACGTCGCAAATTGTTTGCGCCCACTCCGGCGAGTAGGGCCTCATGTGCTCGATCAGACGGGTGAAAGCAGTGCTGCCCGCCAGCATGCCTTCGGCCAGAACTTCGTCGTCGGGACCGATCTCGATCGCGTCGACCTCGAAACTGCCTTCAATTGCTTCCTGCAAGTCCGCACTGTCGTGGGCGCGAGCGCTGCCCGTTGCCAGATCCCAGACCAGCGGCTTGCGGCTGGCGCGATCACGCAGGTAATAGCCGTGCGGCCCCACCAGATAGGGTGAGGCGGTGCGAGCCGCCAAGAATGGCAGATCCAGGCGCTCGCGCGGTACCTCATGCAGCAACACATGGATCAGCGCGTAGAGGAAGGCAGCATCAGTCTTGGGTTTGATCGGGACCCACTGCGTCGAGCAAGCGCCAGTGACTGACAGGTGCGGCTCCACCTGCACCCGCTTCAAGCCGCGCAATCGCGCCTCGGAGTGCCGCCAGACACCGATGACGCCGCCGGAGGCTTCGATGTTGGATCCGCAGGAGATCAGGTAATTGCACAGGGGCGTGTCGGGCGTGACGATGAAGGCGCGGTGCCAGAATTCGCCATACAGGTGCTCCGAGTGGTAGCACTTGACGCCCTGACCGGAGCCAAAACCCATGTCAATCGGCCCCCATGCAGAAAGGAACGCGGGCAGCGTACCCATGTAGGACTGCGGAGTGCCGGCACCACCAAAGCTCGCTGCAATACGCGGGTAGCCCGATGCGTCGAGAATTCCCTGGGCGCGCACCGCGTTGAGCTTGTCAGCGATCAGAGCGAAGGCCTCTTCCCAACTGATGGGCACGAAGCCCGGGTCCTGATCGCGGCCCTTCTTCACGTTGCTGCGCTTCATCGGTGTCAGTACCCGATGCGGGTTGTAGGTTTTTTGCACCAGACCGTAGGCCTTGACGCAGACCCGTCCGCCACCGGGGTGAATGTCAGCGGCACAGAAGTTGGGTTCGACCTCGGTGGCCACGCCCTGCTCCACCTTGACCGTCAGCAGGTCGGGACCGGCAACGCACTGGTAACAGTAGGTCGGAACTTTGCGCACATCCTTGGTCTCAAGGTTCATGGGAATCGAAAGTCTCCGTTGGAGCATGGTGTGATCGCACCCGTCTTTTTTCTACCGCAGCACTTCATTTTACCTATTCCTGCATTTGCATGCAATAATTGCCCGAAGTCGATCGAGCAGGTCCATCATGAGCAGATCAGCGCCCCATAGTGGCAAGCCAAAAAGCCCGTCAAAGAAGATTCCGGCAGCCGCGACACCGCTGCCGGCAGCGGCGCTTGGCGGCGGACTGCAGATCCGCCCGGTGCGGCGCGGTGACCTGAATGCCGTGATTGAAATGGATGCCATGGTGACGGGAATCGAAAAACGCGATTACTGGAATTCTCTGTACCACCGGTACGCCAACGCGGTGGCAACGGGCCAGCATTTTCTGGTGGCGACCTCGAACGATGAAGTGATCGGATTTGTCATTGGCGAGGTGCGTGACTGGGAATTCGGCTCGCCCCCCTGTGGCTGGGTTTTTGCCATCGACGTGCGGCCCGATGTCCGCCTGGCCGGCACGGCGACCCACCTGCTGCAGGCGATTTGCCAGGGTTTCAGGCGCGCTGGTGTCAGCAAAATTCGCACGCTGCTGTCAAGGGAGAACACGCTGATCCTGTCATTTTTCCGCAGCCAGGGCATGATGATTGGCCCCTTCATTCCGCTCGAGATGGATCTTGAATCCTGAGTCGACCCTGAAATACCTGTCATGAAACTACAACAGAATACGCGCCTGGCGCTCTTCAGTCTGCTTGAATTTGCCGCTGACCCAGCGCGGCAGATTCCGGCTGCCGAGATTGCGCAGAAGTACTCGGTTTCTTCGCACCATCTGGCCAAGGTCCTGGCTGAGTTGTCGCGTGTGGGCATGGTGCAATCGGTTCGTGGTGTCGGCGGCGGTTACCGCTTTGTCGGCAATGCACGCCGACTCACGCTGATGGATGTGATCTCGCGTTTCGAGGACGTATTGCCGACCGAAAACAGCCACAGCGAAGTGACGCCGGTGGGACGCGCGCTGGCCTCGGTCCTGTCGGAGATTGACGAAATTGCGAAGGCATCCATGAGTTCGATCACGCTGGCCACCATGCTTCGCATCATCGAGCGCCAGCAGGCCGAGCGCGCAACTTGAAGCGCTGAATCTTGCCGGTCGCGGTCTTTGGCAACTCGTCGATGAACTCGATCCAGCGCGGATACTTGTAGGGTGCCAGTTTGCTCTTGACATGCTGCTGCAACTCGCTGGCCAGCGTGTCGGTGGCGGTAAAGCCGGCCTTGAGCACGACAAAGGCTTGTGGCTTGACCAGCATGGCGTCATCCTGGCGACCAATGACAGCGGCTTCAAGCACCGCTGGATGTGTGATCAGCGCCGACTCGACCTCGATCGGCGAGACATAGACGCCCCCGACCTTGAGCATGTCGTCAGTGCGCCCGGCATAGGTGTAGTAGCCGTCGGCATCGACCGAGTATTTGTCACCGCTGCGTGTCCAGACACCCTGGAAGGTATCGCGGGTCTTTTCACGATTGTTCCAGTAGCCCATCGCGGCCGTCGGACCGTTGACCTGCAGCTCGCCAACTTCGCCGACCGACGCCGCTCGTCCATGTTCATCAAGAATACGCAGGTCATAGCCTGGAATCGGCAAACCAGTGGTCCCGTAGCGAACCTTGCCGGCACGATTGCTCAGGAACACATGCAGCATCTCGGTCGATCCGATGCCGTCAAGAATTTCGATACCGAAATGCTCGGTCCAACGCTTGCCGATATCGGCTGGCAGTGCTTCACCGGCCGAGGTACACAAACGCATGCGAAGTTCGCCCTTGGCGGGCAGGGCCGGACTCGCTAACAATGAGGCAAACAGGGTTGGCACGCCGTAGAAGATGGTCGGCTGCTGCTCGCGCAGACGTTTGAAGACGGCCTCCGGAATTGAGCGCTCGGCCATCAGCAGGGCGGTGGCGCCGACCGCCATGGGAAACGTCAGGCCGTTGCCGAGTCCGTAGGCAAAAAACAGCTTGGCGGCCGAAAAAACCAGATCGTCTTCGCGCAGGCCGAGGACCGGCCGTGCAAAAAGCTCGGCCGTATTGACCAGGCTCGAATGGACGTGCACAGTGCCTTTGGGCGACCCCGTGGACCCCGATGAATAGAGCCAGAAGCAGGCTTCGTCGGGCGAGGTCTCAGTCGGCGTGAATTGGTCGCTGGCGGACTCGAGCAGCGCAGAAAAACCCAGCCGCTCGACCGTCGATGCCCCAAGCATTTGACCCGAAACCACGACATGCTGCAGTCCTGCGATCTTGCCCATCAGCGGCTCAAGCTTGGGCCACAACACATCGGAGACCAGCAGCACCCGCGATCGGCTGTCAAGCAGCATGTACTCATAATCATCGGTCGTCAGCAGCGTATTGACCGCCACCGGCACCACCCCAGCCAGAATGCAGCCCAGAAACGCCACCGGCCAATCGATGCCATCGACCATGCACAGCAGCACCCGTTGCTCCGGCTGTACCCCCAGCTTCGTGATGGCGTTCGCAAAACAGTTGACCCTTCGCGACAACTCGCCATAGCTGTAGGTACCGGCATCATCGATGAATGCAATCTTGTCGGCGCGGCCCGCTTGCAGATTACGCGCTATCAGGTCAAAAGCGGCGTTGTACTGACGTGGGAATCTGACTTTGGGGGGGGCGCTGCTGCGGTCGACGCTGCTGAGTTCCGGCATGGTGCCTCCTGTCAGTGATTTTCTGCGACGGCGGTCAGCAGCAACTCTTTGGCCCGACTCGCCACCGCATGCTGTTGCAGCGTAAGCCAGCCATCATCGATTTCGGCCTGCAGCGTTGCAATGTCAGCGCTGCTCATGTTGCGATAGCGGCGCTGCAGCGCCAAGTAATCGGCGACGGGCCGGGTCTTGGAAGTGTGGTTCAAAGTGTAGCGATGCCCGTCCTCAATTTCGTACAGCGGAAAGGCGCCCGACTCGACAGCGTAGCGTGCGGTCATCAGGCCGGCATTGTCGGCAACACCCCAGCCATCCATGCACGGGATCAACAGCGTGATGATGCGCGTGCCTTGCATCTTCTTGACTTTCTCGACCTTGCGCAGCAGGTCCGGCAGATGACCAGCGCTTGCGGTGGCGACATAGGGAACGCGGTGCGCCGCCATTATCTCGGTTAGGTTCTTCTTGCGCGAGGTCTTGCCCGAAGGTGTCGAGCCGGTGCGCGCGAAGTGCGGTGTCGACGAGGATTTTTGCGCACCGGTATTCATATAGCCTTCGTTGTCGAGGCAGAAATAGATGAAGTTTTCATTGCGCTCAGCGGCCGACGAGAGGCACTGAAAGCCAATGTCGTAGGTGCCACCGTCGCCGGCCAAAACGATCACGTGGGTATCGTGCTTGCCCTTGGCATCGAGGGCACGGCGCAAGCCTGTGGCGGCGGCGGCGCTCGATTCAAGCGTAGGCTGGTAGACCGGGATCTTCAGCGAACTGTAGGGCTGCGGGCCAGCGATGATGGCCATGCAGGAAGGTGGAATCACCGCCATGGCATTGGGTCCCATCGCGGTCAGCACATGGCGCACTGTGAGCGCGTCGATGCAGCCCGGACAGGCGGCATGCCCCGAGCAGAGCAGAGCTTCCTGATTGGCTTGTTCCATTCCTGTCATGCTATTCATTTTGCCGTCACCTTACCCACTGCGATTCGCTGTGCGCTTCGCTTTGTCCGACCTGCTTGACAAATTCGACAATTTTCGCCGGCGAGACGTTGACTCCGCCGACACCCGCGAGCAAGCCATGGATGCGAGGCGTCACCGTACTGCCATAGAGGGCGGCGCGCAGTTCCTGGTGCAGCACACCGCCGTGACCCGGTGAGTAATTGCGATCGAGCACGATGACCTCCTCAACACCGCTCAAAGCCTCGCGCAGCCCGGCCGCTGGCAGCGGCCTGAACAGGCGTACCTTGAGCAGGCCGACAGCCTGTCCAGCCTCGCGCATCGCGTCCACCGCATCGCGTGCCGTGCCGCACATGCTGCCCATGGTCACGATCACGGTCCGCGCACCGTCGCAGCGGTATCGCTCGATCACGCCGTGGCTGCGCTGTGTCAGTTGCGCCCACTCGAGATCCGCTTGGGCGGCCAGTCCCGGCACCCTGTCCATTGCTTCGCCGAGTCCTTGACGGTGCCGGAAATACATGTCCTGTGTTGCCACATTGCCCCAGGACTCCACTCTGTCGGTATCGAGCTTGTGCGGCGGATCGAATGGCGGCAAATAGCGATCAACCAGTTGCTGCTCGGGCACCAACACCGGCTCCAGCGAGTGCGAGACGTAGAACGCGTCCAGGTTCACCATGGCGGGCAACAGCACTTGTTCGGCCACCCGGAACGCCTGAATCACGGTATCCAGCGCTTCCTGGGCACTTTCCACGTAGTACTGAATCCAGCCGGTGTCGCGCTGCGACAGGCTGTCGGTTTGATCTGGCCAGAAGGCCCAGGGCGAGGCCACGGTTCTATTCACGTTCACCATCACGATCGGCGCCCGCGCGCCGCTGGCATAGTGCAGCAATTCGTGCATCAGCAGCAGCCCTTGCGAGGCGGTCGCGGTGAACACACGCAGGCCGACCAGCGAAGCTGGAATGCAGGCCGACATCACCGAATGCTCTGATTCCGGCGTGATAATTTCGGCATCGAAACTGCCCTCGGCGGCAAACTCGGTGAGTTGCTCCAGCACTGGCGTCTGCGGTGTGATCGGATAGAGCGGAACCACCTTGGGTCGTGCCAGGCGCGCGCCCCAAGCTACCGCCTGGTTGCCCGTCAGCAGCATGGACTTGTGGCTGGCACTCATCGCAGTTCCTCCTGCATTTTCATCGAGCCGGTCGGACACTCCTTGACGCAAACGCCGCAACCCTTGCAGTAGTTGCTCAGGACGATATAGCCGCTGTCAACACGTTTGACCGCCATGTCCGGGCAGTAGACGACGCAGTTGTCGCAGAAGATGCAGGTGCCACAGGAGAAGCAGCGCTCGCTCTCGGTCAGCGCCTGCTCGATGTCCAGTCCCAACTGGACCTCGACCACGCTAGAGAGGCGTTCACGGGCGTCCAGCAGCCCGGTCTGGACCCGTTCGCGCTTAGGATGGTAGAAAGTGCTGATGGAAGCAAGCGGCACGAGCGGCTCACTGGCCTCGATACTGCCACTGCTTGACCCGTCCTGGCGATGTTGCAATTCGCGCGCAATCGCGTCTGCGGCACGCTGTCCCATGCCGACGGCCTCGGTGACAAAGCGTGCCATGCTCGCCATATCGCCCCCGGCATAAACACCGGCTGTGCTCGTGGCGAGTTGCGCGTCGGTCACCAGCAGTCCGCCGACACTGGCGTAACCCTCACCGAGCACCGAGAGATCCGGATCCTGACCAATGGAGGTGATGATCGCGTCGGCCGCGAGTGTGAAGCCGCTGCCTGGAACCGGCGTCAACGCGAACTGTCCGCGTTGGCTGCCCGCGACAAACACGACCTTGCTGCAGCTCAGTGTCAGACCCTTGCTGCCCGCATGGTTGACAGCATCGAGTCGGGAACCATCCACCAAAGTGATGCCCTCCTCCAGGGCTTCATGCACTTCTTCGGCTTGTGCCGGCATCTGGGCCTGCTGTTCCAGCGCCAACAGCGTCACCTCGTGACCGAGCCGGAGTGCGCTGCGCGCGGCGTCCAAAGCCGCGCTGCCCCCGCCAATGACCAGCAGACGCTTGCCCAGCGTAAGCGGGTTGCCAGCGTTGGCAGCAGCCAGATAAGCAGCACCGTCACAGACCCAGGGCTGAGCGTAATCGAGCGTGGGCAGGCGCTTGTTGCGGGCCGCACCAAGCGCCAGGTAGAGCGCGTCGTGCTGCTTTCGCAGTCGCCTGAATTCGTCAGCGCTCTCAATGGGGTGCGCGCAGTTCACCTTGACGCCCATCGCCACGATGCGCGCGATCTCGCCGTCGAGCACGTCGCGCGCGAGCCGGTAAGCCGGAATGCCGTAACGCATCAGTCCGCCGAGTTCCGCCTGCGCCTCAAAAAGCGTCACCGCGAAACCCATCCGGCGCAGTTGAAAGGCTGCCGACAGGCCCGAGGGGCCACCACCGACGATGGCCACATGACCCGGTCGCGCCACCGGCATCTCGAAGCCCCATCCCTGCGCCAGCGCCTGATCACCGACAAAGCGCTCCAGCTTGCAAATCGAAAGGGCCTCGTCATAAGCGGCGCGGTTGCAGGCCGTTTCGCAGGGGTGGTGGCAGATGCGTCCGGCAATCGATGGAAAGGGGTTGTGACGCACCAGAACTTGCCAGGCACCGTAAAAATTGCGCGCTCGCGCCAGTCCTATCCACTCGGCGATGTCGCCGTCCACAGGGCAAGCGCCGTGACAGGGTGCTGGCGCCTGGATATGCATGGCCAACGACGCACGCCAAGTGCCAGTCATGATGGCTGTCGTGCTGCCCGTGGTCCAGGTAGCGGGGATGGGAAGCGGTGCGTTCATGCCACGCGCCCCAGCAGTTGCTCCTCGGCACAGTGATAGCCTTCGGTGCAGGCCGCAACGTTCTCGTCGTGCTGCTTGGGCGCGTTGTCTACCAGCGCCTGGGTCAGAACCGGCAGCTCGGGTGCTTCGATAACCCGAGCCAGGGCACCCAGCAACACCGAATTAACGATGCGCCCCAAACCCTGTTGGCGCGCAATCGTCAGCGCGTCGATCGTGATCACCCGCTTGCCAGGCAGCGCCTGTGCAAACTCCGCGGCACTGCGTGCCGAGTTCACCACAATCAGCGTGCGTTCATCGGCACTGGCGAGCAGGCGGCCTTCGAGCAGACTCGCGTCAAAACACAGAATCGCGTCGGCGCGCTCGATGTCGCAGCGCACGCGCACCGGTCGCTGATCGACCCGGATGTAGGAGTTCACCGGTGTGCCGCGGCGTGCCCCGCCATAACTGGCAAAGCATTGCACATGCAGCCCCTGCGCATGGAACGCGCCCGCCAGCAGGTTGCCTGCAGTCTGAGCACCCTGGCCACCGCGACCCTGGATGATGATCTCAAGCACCTTGTCGTCTCCTTCTCGAGCTCTGTCTGCAAACAAACGCTTAACAGATTTCCTTATGGTTGTGTTTCCGCAAGGGATTTGTCTGAGGCCGAATTTAGGCGCTTTGCCGCCATCCGTCTAATTGATTTTTGGAATCAGCTACATTCACCAAACAGATAATCAGGACAAACCCTTATATGAATTTCAGACAACTCGACCTCAACCTGCTGCGTGTCCTGTGCGCGGTTTACCGCTTTGGCTCGGTCACCGAGGCCGGTCGCCATCTGGCGCTGTCGCAGCCCGCAACCAGCAACGCGCTGGCACGGCTGCGCACCATTTTTCGTGACGAGTTGTTTGTGCGCTCACCCAGCGGCTTGCATCCGACGCGCAAGGCGCAACGCATCGTGCCGGCGGTGATCGAACAGTTGCATCTGCTGGAAAGCACGGTCAGCAGCGCCGAAGAATTTGATCCGGCGAGCAGTCACGTGCACTGGCGCCTCTCGCTGTCGGACCTGGGCGAGATGATGTTCCTGCCGCCGCTGGCGCAGGCCCTGCGCGCGCACTCGCCCGGCAGCCATATCTCCAACGTGGCGGTGGCAGCGCCCGAAGTCAGCGCAGCGCTGGACGCGCATGAAATTGACTTGGCCATTGGCATTCTGGAGGGCAAGCGCGGCTCAACGGCCAGCAAGTTGCTGTTTCAGGAAAACTTTGTTGCCATCACGGCCAGCGACTGGCGACCGTCCAACTGGCGCTCCGGTGCCCACCTGACTGCCAGGCAGTTAGCCGGCGCGTCGCTGGCGGTGGCCTCGCCGGCTGCGACCTTTCACGGCAGCATCGATTTGATGCTCAGCGAGCTGTACTTGAACGAGCGCATTGTGCTGCGGGCACGCCATTACGGCGCGCTGCCCGAGCTGGTAACACGCACCGATCTGATGGCCATCGTGCCCCTGATGTACGCGAACTCGCTGGCGCCACGCTACAACGTAAAGATCTGGAAGCTTCCCGAGCATGGCTCGCGCTATGAGGTCAGCATGCTGTGGCACCAGAGCGCCAGTCCGGATCTAGCCCACAGCTGGTTGCGTGGCGTGGTGCGGAAACTGTTTCAAAGGTCGAACGCCGACGACAGCACAAAAGGTTAGTCATCTAGCACAGAAGTAATTTATAGTTGACCGTCAGCCGGGACCACACGGCACCGCAATCTTGTCATCTGCGTACCTCGCTTCAACGGAGCCCACCGATGCGCCATTCATCCAAGCCGCTTGCAGAGTCCGCCGTTGTTTCAGCGGCGACCGCGCTATTACGGCAAGCCGCCCGCGCCGGACGCACGCGCTTGACCCAGCTCGAACTCGAAGGCTTGCTCGCGGCGCTGGGCGGACCCATCCGCACCCGCGAGCCGTCTGCGACGCCAGGGGCTGATAGCGAATTTCGTATCAGCCTGAACATGAGCCGTGAATTCGACATGGTGATAAGTGCTGGACTCGGTGGACCCGATGCCGAGCTTGACGTCGACAGTTTTCGCAAAGGCAGAGCAACCGCTCACGCCCTGGCCGAGTTAAGCAGCGGTCCTGAATTCCTTGAGCGTTTCAAGGCCACGGTGGCCTACCAGAAGCTGGTCATCAGCATGCGTCGCGAGCGATTGCCGTTGCCGGACATGCAACTCATCGAGCTCTTTGAAAGCCTGCTGCAACTGGCGCTGAACGTCGGACCTGAAGACAAAGCGGCGCCTTTGATGCTTCAGTCATTGGAACTCACGCTACAAATTTGCAGCGGCCAAATCAGCGCTAGCGGTGCCCAATTTGCATTCGGCGCGCCACCATTGAAACGTCTGGCACGCCCGATCCAGAAGATCGACAAGCTGCTGCATCCGACATCCATCGGCATTGTCGGCGTGTCGGCCACCAGCATGAACTTTGGCCGCATCATCCTGCGCAATCTGGTTGGTAGCGGCTACCCCAAGACCCAGTTGACAGTCATTCGCCCGGACGATGCCGAGGTTGACGGAATCCCCTGTGTTACCAATCTCAAGGCGCTTGCGCACAAACTTGATTTGCTGATCGTGGCTGTCGGGGCCGAAGCGGTACCGGCGCTGGTCGATGAGATTATCGAGAGTGGCGCGGTGGAGTCTGTGATGCTGATCCCCGGCGGTTTGGGCGAAACCAAGAAGAGTGTGGAACCAGCCGCCGCAATGGCAGCGAGGATCAATGCCGCGCACGGCCGGCCTGACGGTGGACCGATCTTCCTGGGTGCCAACTGTTTGGGCGTGGTCTCGCATCCTGGCCGCTATGACTCCTGGTTCATCCCGCTGGAACGTTTGCCCAAGCCGCAGAAGAAACCACAGAGAAACTCGGTCATGTTGAGCCAGAGCGGCGCCTTCATGATCACGCGCCTGAGCCAGAACCCCTGGCTCGATCCACTCTACATGCTAGCGCTGGGCAACCAAACCGACCTCACACACGGCGACCTGCTCAGCTATTTTGCGGGTCGCCCGGAGATTGAAACCATCGGCGTCTATATCGAGGGCTTCAAGGATACTGACGGCCTGCATTTTGCCAAGGCCGTTCGCGCGGCAGTGCTGGCTGGCAAACAGGTAGTTACCTACAAAGCTGGTAAGACAGCCCCCGGCAGTGCCGGCGTAATGGGTCACACCGCATCGATTGCCGGTGACCCGGCACTGTTCGAAGCGGTCCTGCGGCAGGCCGGTGCCATCGTTGCCGAGGACATCAACAGCTTTGATGATCTGTTTTATATCGCCGGTGCCCTGCACCACAAGAAGATCGATGGTAATCGACTCGGCGCCATCAGCGGCGCCGGCTTCGAAGCGGTCGGCATGGCCGATGCGATCCGCACCGATACTTTTTCAATGCAGATGGGTGAACTGCAGGACGGCACCGTCAAACGCGTCGAAGAAATTCTGCTCGCAAAAAAACTCGCTGCGCTGGTTGAGGTCAGAAACCCGATCGACATCAACCCCGGTGCCGATGACGAGGCACATCTGCAGATCACGGAGGCCTTCCTGCTCGATTCGAACATCGACGCGGTGGTCGTCGGGCTGGACCCGACCGCTCCGTCGGTGCGCGCGCTGGAGACCAGCAAGCTGCGCCCCGGCTACGATATCAACGATGCCAAGAGCACCGTACAGTTGATGCCGCCCATGGCCCAGCGCAACGACAAGCCGATCATTGGCGTCATCGACGGCGGCACACTCTACGATGCGATGGCGGCGCGACTGATGGACCAGGGCGTCTGCGTGTTCCGCAACTGCGCACGCGCTGCCAAGGCACTGGTGCGCTACTGCGACGCGCGGCTGTATGCCGACAGCATTCGCGAGCGGCATGCCAAGACCTGAACCAAACAACTCACCCACCATACGAGGAAGCCACATGAGCGAAGCGCTGCAAGGGAATCGGGACACGCAAGAAGATACAGCCTCGCGGTCGAACCCGACCGGCGCAGCAATCAAAGATATCTTCCGCAAGGCGCACAGCGAGGGGCGGTCCTCGCTGTTCGAGCATGAGGTTTACCGGCTGCTCGCCGTGGCCGGGATCGCAAGGGCGCCAAGACACGAGGTGGTCGCCGGTGGGGTTGAGCCGGCGGACGAACTCCTGGCGTCGTTGCCGGGAAGCCGGGTGGTTGTGAAGATCGTCTCCGCCGGCATTGCCCATAAGTCGGACGTGGGCGGGGTCGCCGTCGTGGCCAACCAGCCGACGGCGGTGCGCGCCGCCTGCAAAAGCATGCTCGCGAAGCTTTCGGCACGGGACATCGCGGGGGTGATGATCGCGGAGTTCATTGAAGCGGACGCCGCGGGTTCCGGCAGCGAACTCCTGGTTGGCATCCGCAACACGCGCGAGTTCGGCATGGTCCTCAGCGCCGGGATTGGCGGCATCGATACCGAGCTCTATGCAGCAGGGTCTCGCCGGGGGCAAGCGGTCGTGTCGGCCTCTACTGAACTGACCACTGCCGAGGAGTTCCTCGAGATTTTCAAACCGACGATTGCCTACCGGAAAATCGCCGGACTGACGCGGGGAGGCCGCCGACTGGTTTCGGACGATACCCTCCTCCAGTGCTTCGGCGCCTTCATCCGCCTCGCGAACAGCAACTCGGCGGGCAACCCCGAGACGGACTTCGTCATTGAGGAGCTGGAGGTCAATCCCTTCATCTGCTCGAAGGGCTCGCTGGTCGCGCTCGACGGATTGTGCAGTTTCGGCCGGCCGCCGAGCGTGCGCCCGCCGCGGCCTCAGGGCAAGATCGACAAGCTGCTACACCCAGCTTCTATCGGAATCATCGGGGCCTCCGCCACACGCATGAACTTCGGCCGGATCACCCTGAAGAACGTCATCGCATCCGGTTATGACAAGTCGCGGCTGCTCGTCATCAATCCCGACGGCCAGGAAGTCGATGGCGTGCGCTGTGCGCCGAGTCTAGGGGCGCTGGAGCAAAAGCTGGATCTGCTGATCCTCGCGGTGACTGCCGACGTCGCCTTCGGAATTGTCGATGAGGTGATCAGGACCGATGCCGTGGAATCGGTGCTGTTGATCCCTGGGGGAATGGGGGAAACCGAGGGCAGCAGGGAGCCCGCACGTCGCATGCTGGAGACAATCGATAAAGCCCGGCGGGCGGGAAGCGGCCCGGTATTCGTCGGCGCGAACTGCCTGGGCATCATCTCGCACCCCGGCAACTACGATTCCTGGTTCATTCCCGAGGAACGCCTGCCGAGAGCCCAGAAGAAGGCAAAACGCAGTTCGGCGCTCATCAGCCAGAGCGGTGCCTTCCTGGTCACGCGGCTCAGCAAGAACGCCTGGCTCGACCCAGCCTACATGGTTGCCCTGGGCAACCAGAACGACATCACGCACGGCGACATGGTCGAGAGCTTCGCAGCCAACCCGGACATCCACGTGATCGGGACCTACGTCGAAGGCTTCAAGGACCTCGACGGGCTGGCCCTGGCGCGCGCTGTGCGCAAGGCGACCGCGGCCGGCAAGCAGGTCGTCATTTACAAGGCTGGACAGTCGGCGGCGGGCGGGCGGGCCGCGATGGGTCACACCGCCTCGATCGCTGGCGACTACGAGGTATGCCTGTCCGTGCTCACGCAGGCCGGCGCGCTGGTCGCGACCGACGTCAGCGAGTTCAGCGACCTGTTCTACATTTCGGACTGCATGCGTGACAAGGTCGTGGGCGGCAAGCGACTCGGCGCCGTGGCCGGCGCGGGCTACGACACAGTGGCCATCGCCGACAGCATCCAGGTGGGCGACTTCTCCCTGTCTCTGGCCACGATCGGTACTTCGACTCGGGAACGGCTGCAAGCGGTCCTGGCGTCCAAGAAACTTGATGCGCTCATGGAAGTCAGGAACCCGTTCGACATCAATCCAGGGGCGGACGACGAGGCGCACCTGCTTTGCGCCGAAGCCATGGCCGCCGAGCCGGAAGTCGACTGCGTCGTGGTTGGCCTCGACCCGACTTCGCCCATGGTCAGGTCACTGCAGAAGAGCTCGCGAGCGGGCTTTGACATCGACAGCCCCGAGAGCATTGTCCAGACACTGCCGGCGCTGATCGCCTCCTGTGCAAAACCCATCGTGGCCTTCATTGACGGAGGCCCGCTCTTCGACCCGATGGCCGACAAGCTGATGGCGCAAGATGTCTGTATCTTCCGGTCCAGCGAGCGTGCCACGCGGGCATTGGTCCGCTACACCGAGGCGCGGCTACGCGCGGCGAGCCTGGGCGTAGGGCCGGACCGCTGCTGAGTTCAAGCCAATTAGTGCACCACAGCCTTGCGTCCACCGATTCCAAGATAGGTCTCGATAATGCGCGGATCGCGGGCGAGGTCGCTAGCCGTGCCACTGAGGGCCACTTTCCCCATTTCAAGGACATAGGCCCGATCAGCGACAGCCAAGGCCGCCCGCGCGTTTTGTTCAACCAAAAGGATGGAAACGCCGCGCTCGCGCAGCCCCACCACGACCTGCAGGACTTCCCGTACGATATTGGGCGCCAAACCCAGCGATGGCTCATCGAGCATCAGCAGTTTTGGTTTTGCCATCAATGCGCGACCAACGGCGAGCATCTGGCGCTCGCCGCCAGAGAGCGTCGACACAATTTGCGTACGCCGCTCCTGTAACCGCGGGAAAATGGCATAGACCTCGTCGCGACAAACTCCTTGGTCACGCTGGCCCCGACGCCAGCGTGAAAACCCCCCAAGGAGCAAGTTATCTTCCACGGACATGTCGCCAAACAATTCTCGCTTTTCAGGGACCAGTCCGGCCCCGCACGCGACCAGAGTTTGCACGCTCGGATGTCGAATCACCGCGCCATCGAGCCAGATCTCGCCACTGCTGGGCAGCAAGCCCATGGCAGCTGAAAGCAGCGTCGACTTTCCAGCGCCGTTGGGTCCGATGACGGTCACTATTTCGCCCTGCTGAACGAGCAGATTGGCGCGGTGCACTGCTTCCACCGCGCCGTAGCACACGCTTAGTTCCTTGATTTCGAGGACCGGAGGCGTCATGACGTCATCTCCACAGCGTCTCCCCCCAAATAGGCCGCCAGCACGACAGGATCGGTTTGCACCTGGGTCGGGGACCCGTGCGCGATCACCTGGCCGAACTCAAGCACCGTGACGCGATCGGCAATATTCATCACGAACTCCATGTCGTGCTCCACGACCAGGATCGCAAGCCCCTCCTCACGCAACTGCGTCAGCAGGGCTGCCAGGGCCTGCTTTTCCTGATAAGGCAGACCGGCCGCGGGTTCATCGAGCAGCAGGACGCTCGGCTGACCGGCAAGGGCGCGCGCGATTTCCACGATTCTTTGCTGCCCCAACGCCAGAGAACCGGCCATGTCATCAGCGTGGGATCCGAGACCACAGCGCTCAATCTGACGTCGTGCTTCGGTCATCAGAGCGGCCTCCTCGGAGCGATCGAGCCGAAGCATCGAGGCAATCCAGCCGCGGTGCCCGCGCAGGTGCGCCCCCAGTGCCACGTTGTCAAGCACGCTGCGACTTGCAAGCAGGCGCACGTGCTGGAAAGTGCGCCCTAACCCCACGGCAGCGAACGCCCGCGATGACCGGCCGCTCATGCTATGCCCGAGCAGGCTAACGACGCCGGCGCTAGGATCATCGACCCCTGATATCACGTCAAAGAAAGTACTCTTGCCGGCCCCATTGGGGCCGATCAAGGCATGGATTTCCCCGGCCCGAACATCCAGGCTGATCTGGTTGTTTGCCAGCAGACCGCCGAAACGCTTGTTGATCTCGATCGCGCCAAGCACGACGCTCCCGATTTCGGGCAACGCGCGCGCCGAAAGTGCGGCCGCTGAGACTTTGCCTGTCACTTTGGGGGCGCCGAGCCACCGGCTGACAATCGCCGCAAGCTTTGGCCACAGGCCGTCGGGGAAACGTTGCAAGACAATCAACATCAGAAGACCGAATACGATTCCCTCGAAATTGCCGCTAGCGCCGAGCAGGCTGGGCAAAATATCCTGCAGGTATTGCTTCATCAGCGTGATCAGAGCTGCCCCCAACACGGCACCCCACAGATACCCTGCACCCCCCACCACTGCCATGAACAAGTATTCGATGCCGATGCCAATGTTGAACGGCGTGGGATTGACAAAGCGCTGCAAGTGCGCGTACATCCAGCCCGAAACACAGGCAAGCCACGCTGCGAGGACAAATACCTTGATTCGATAGCGAGCCGTATCCACACCCATGCTCTCAGCCATCACGCGCCCGGTCTTGAGCGATCGAATCGCTCTGCCCTCACGTGAATCGAGTAGATTATGCAAAGCCCAAAGTGTCAGGAGCAACACTGCCCAGATCATTATTCCCAGCTGGTGCATCGATCGCAGCGTGAATCCCCCTATCGAGAGCGGTGGAAGCCCTGCAATGCCTGTGTGACCACCCAGGAACTCCAGGTTGCCAAACAGAAAATAGAGGCTCAAGCCCCAAGCAATGGTGCCCAGTGGCAGGTAGTGCCCTGACAGACGTAAGGTTACCGAGCCAAGAAACCAGGCAACGGCCGTGCTCAAAACGAGCCCGGCCACCAAGCCAATCCACGGCAGTGACGCAGATTCGGGAGCCACGCCAATCAACGCCGATGCAGCGGGCACCGTGCAAAACCACGCGGTGGCATACGACCCCAGCCCAACAAAAGCGGCCTGCCCAAACGAGGTCATGCCGCCAACGCCAGTAAGCATTACCAGGCCAAGCGTCACCAGCGCATAGAGTCCGATGTAGTTCAATATTGTGACCGTGAATTCCGGCAAGAATCCCCAGGCACCGATCAGGAGCCCGATTGCGCCCAAGGTCAGTTGGCGTCGCGTCATTCCTCGTCCTCGACGTGACGGCTGTTTAGCGAGCGCCACCACAACACCGGAATAATGAGCGTGAAGACAATAACTTCCTTGAAAGCGCTGGCCCAAAACGAAGAGAAGGACTCAAGCAGGCCGACCAGCAACGCACCTGCAAGCGCCAGCGGATAGCTCGTCAGCCCGCCGATAATGGCCGCCACGAATCCTTTGAGTCCGATCAGAAAACCCGTGTCGTAATAGATCGTTGTCAGTGGAGCAATCAGCAGACCCGACACGGCGCCGACAATCGACGCCAGCGCGAAGCTGAGATCGCCCGACAACTCCGTCGGTATGCCCATCAGTCTGGCACCGACCCGATTCATGGCGGTCGCGCGTAGCGCCTTACCGACAATCGTGCGTTCAAAGAACACGAACATCAGGATTACGAGCACGCTTGCGACCCCAACGACCACCAGCGATTGCCCGCTGACGGGGATGCCCCCCAGATCAAGGCGGAGATCAGAAAAGGCCGTGGTGCGAGAACCTTCGGCGCCGAAAAACAGCAACCCCAAACCGACCAGCACGCCATGGAGGGCGACCGACACGATGAGCAGCGTCAGGACCGTCGCATCCGCCAGGGGTCGGAACGCCAATCGGTATATCAGGGGGCCAAGCGGGGTAATCAACAACAACGTCGCACTCGCCCGCCCCAACATTGAGGTTGGTACCACGCCCAAGACGACAAACGCCGCGACGGATGGCAAGACGATCGCCCAAAGGGTGGTGGATGTCCAGTCCACCGCAATGCCCCGCTGATGCCTCACCATTTCCACGACCAAAGTCAGGAATGCAAGCGCGAGCAGCAACCATAGGGTGCCGGGCGCACGCCCGGCCTGCAACGTCGCCATGGTCAATGCGCCGTACGCGACAAACTCGCCTTGCGGAATGAAGATCACCCGCGTGACCGAAAACACCAGGA
Organism: uncultured Pseudomonadota bacterium; assembly: GCA_963844495.1. GTDB lineage: Bacteria > Pseudomonadota > Gammaproteobacteria > Burkholderiales > Burkholderiaceae_C > Rhodoferax. Next base: position 27,042 of record CAWJOT010000023.1, on the reverse strand, counting down.
CCAGAGCCAGCGCCATCAGAGCGTATACCGCCCCATTGACTATGCCATCCTGGCCCAGCAGCAAGGCGATCTGACCGTCCATCAGGGCTGATATTTCCAGGCACCATTCTCAATCTTGACCATCACACGGGCGCGCTGGTCCAGCCCTAAGTGATCTGTGGTCGACATATTGAAGACGCCATGCGCACCGGCCACTTCCTTCACTGCTTCGAGTGCATCACGCAGGGCACTACGAAACTCGGCCGTTCCAGGCTTGGCTTTTTTCAGCGCTGCAGGAACTGCGGCCGCCATCAATTTGCCAGCGTCCCAGGCGTGCCCGCCAAAGGTCGAAACCGAGCCGACGCCATGTGCTTTTTCGTACTTGGCAATATATTCCAGGGCCGATTTCTTGACCGGATGATTTGCAGGCAGTTGAGCTGCCACCAGCACCGGGCCTGAGGGCAGGAAAGTGCCTTCCACGTCCTTGCCGCCAACGCGCAAGAAGTCGTTGTTGGCAACTCCGTGGGTCTGGTAATACTTCCCGCCATAACCACGCTCCTTAAGCGCGCGCTGGGGCAGGACAGCTGGCGTGCCGGAAGCAGCAACCAGCACCGCATCGGGCTTAGCCGCCACGATCTTTAGTGCCTGGCCAGTCACCGAAGTGTCCGTCCGGTTATAGCGCTCGTTGGCAACAATATGAAGGTTCTTGAGCGCGGCGATCTTGCTGAATTCCTGATACCAACCCTCGCCATACGCATCGGAAAAGCCTATGAAGCCCACCGTCTTGACCCCGCTGTCCGCCATATGCGTGGCAATCGCCAAGGACATCATGATGTCGTTCTGCGGGGTCTTGAATACCCAACGCTTCTTGGCGTCCTGCGGTTCAACGATACGCGCCGAGGCAGCCATCGAAATCATCGGCGTCTGTGCCTCCGCTACAACGTCGATCATTGCCAGCGAATTCGGTGTAATGGTCGAGCCCAAAATCACGTCAACTTTGTACTCATTGATCAGTTTGCGCGTGTTGGTGACGGCCGCGGTGGTGTCCGAGGCATCGTCCAGCACGATGTAATTGATCTTCTGACCGCCGATGCTTGTGGGCATCAGAGCAATCGTATTCTTCTCCGGAATCCCCAGCGAAGCTGCGGGGCCGGTTGCCGATACGGTAACGCCGACATTGATTTCAGCATGAGCCATGGTCACGAGCATCAGCGCGGCAAGCATGGGCAGGGTTTTCTTGAGGGTCATTGTCTCTCTCCGGTAAATATTGGTGTGGAACCTAAAGGTGTGCGGCGAATTGCGGGCGGCGCTACCGGATCAAGCCGCACGGCATCCGGTTCAGCCGAAACATTGCCTAGCAACACCGGCATGAAAACGAATTTCACCCGAAATATGCTACGCGATGCAACATCTTAATCATGACTGCGCAATCCCTGACCCGGGGTTTACCAGCAAACTCCAAAAAAAAGTGTGTCATCTCCGTGCTGGCACGACCGCCCATGCATGGTATTAGCAGAGATACGGTTCATCGCCCGGTAGCATTGACCCGAGCGCCGACACCGACCCGCACGACTGCATCGCTAGTCATGGTGTCGCGGGGGATCCGGGTCATTGTCCCAATTGCCCTCGGGCTGGGGCACCTTTTGCAACCATGCCTCGACCAAACGCACGTGTTCAGCCTCTTCGCGCCGCAGCTCGAGCGCGGCCTCGCGCACAGAGTCACTGGTGGCAAGGCTGGCCAGCTGCTCAAAGAAGCGTTCCGCGCGTTGTTCGTTGGCTAGGGCAAGCTGCAGCACGTGCCACGGGCGCATCAGGTAATGGACCTCATCAACTGGGGTTGCCTCGGGAGTTTCGAAGCCTTCAAATCGCGGTGCGCTGCCCACCATTGTCGGCACTTCGGTCCAGCCCATCTCCGCCATGATTTGGGCCGCATGCTTGCCTTCGATGACGGCCATCTTGCGAAACCACTGCCCGACTTCCGGGTTGTTGTGAATCTCCATCATGTCGGCAAACTCGCTGTAACGTTGCGCTGCGTCAAGTTCCATTTGCAGCGCCTGGGCCATGAAATCCTCCAGGCTCTTTGGCACTCGCTCAGAGTTCGGTGGCGCGGATTGGGTCATAGTGCAAACTCGTTTTCGAGTTCCATGACATTGTGGCCCGGCTGCCGCACTGATGCCTTGTAAGGGGCGCGATTGCCAGCGTACAGCAGGCCGATATTAAAGCCATCATCGGTCATCAAACGACGTGCCGCGCGCGCCGCATCGTCAGTAACCGGTACATCGGTCGCGCGAACCACCTTGCGCCATTCGCGCTGTTCAGGCCGGAAAGTGACACATGGACTCAGAACCTCGACGAAAGAGAATCCCGGGTGCCGCATCGCCTTGGCGATGATGTCCGCCGTGCCGTGGAGATCACCGGCAAAGGCACGCGCGACAAAGTTGGCGCCAGAGGCCAATGCAACCACCAGCGGGTTGAACACCCGCACACCGGTACCGCCGGGAGACAATTTTGAATCCCAGTCCGGTTCAGTGGTGGGCGAGGGTTGCCCTTTGGTCATGCCATAGACATGATTGTCCATTACCAAGTAAGTCATATCCACGTTGCGGCGGCAAGCGTGCAGAAAATGATTGCCACCAATGGAATAACCATCCCCGTCGCCACCCGCAACCAGTACCTGCAAGTCGGGTCGCGCCACTTTAAGGCCGGTGGCGACGGCGAGCGAGCGGCCATGCACACCGTGAAAACCATAACAAGTCGTGTAGGCCGGGATGCGCGACGAGCAGCCGATTCCCGAGACAACAGCGCAGTCCTTCGGCGCGACCCCCATGACCGCAAGCGCCTTCGTGATCGAACTCAGTACCGTGAAATCGCCACACCCCGGACACCAGATCGGTTTGTAGGTTGACTTGAAATCCGCAGCCACCAGAACCCTCGCCACCGGCGATTGGGCTGAAGTGTCCTGATCAGTCGTGAGACCGTTCATTTTGCATTTCTCCACTCAAGCAAAGCACTTAACAGCTCCGCGGGTCGAAGGGGCAATGGTCCGGGTCGATGGAAGCTCGCCGGTGGTTGCGCGAAGTCGTACCACGCCCTCAAGTACCGATATAGCTGGGCACCATGATTCTGCTCGATGACAATGATCCGGGAGACGCCTTTCAAAGCCGCCGTCATTTGCTGCGGCAGCGCGGGTGCCAACAATCGCAACACGATCAGCCGCAACTCAATCCCCATCAATTTCGCGCGCTCGATGGCCTCTCGTACTGGCCCCGAGGCCGAGCCAAAGGTAACGACCGCCGCGTCGGCTTGACCTTCGATATCCGCCCAGTAAGCACCGTAATCATGCTGCGCCAGTTTGCGCTGTCGCTTGTCGAGCTGCAGCACATGATCCTTGGATTGACTACTGGGAATGCCGGTCTCGGAGTGCTCGAGTCCATCCGCGGTGTAACTCACCCCCTCCATACCCGGGATGGCCATCGGCGAGATCCCAGAGGCGTCGTCGCGATAACGCTTGTAATCGACCGAATTTTCCGACGCGACCAGCCGCGTCGCTGTCCACCCGTTATCTTCAGGTCGATCAATGATCGCTCGCGACTGCCCCATATACTGATCGGACAGCACAATTACGGGAGCCTGCAGTGTTTCTGCCAAGTGCACAGCCCACTGCGTAGCACCCAGGCAATCCGCAATCGAGGTAGGTGCCACAACCAGACGCGGTGCGTCGCCGTGCAGCCCACTCACAGCAAAGGATAAGTCGCTTTGCTCGCTCTTGGCGGGGATACCCGTCGACGGCCCACCGCGCATCACGTCAACGACCACAATGGGAACCTCTGATGCCACTGCCAAACCGATCGCCTCGGTCATGAGCGCCAGCCCCGGCCCAGCCGTGGCAGTCAGAGACGGCACACCCCCAAACGACGCACCGATGATCATGTTGATAGAGGCAAGTTCGTCCTCCGCCTGCAGCAAGGCTCCGCCGACTTCAGGCAACTTGGAAGCAAGCCACTCCAACATTTCGGTTGCCGGCGTAATTGGATAGGCTGCGACAAAGCGTACCCCTCCCCGAATGGCGCCAAACCCCGCAGCCTCGTTGCCGCTGATCAGCCACCGCGGCTTGACTCCGATCGCGCCAACATTCAACTGTGCCAGCGCGCCACCGCTTGCAGCGAGCTTGTGGCCAATTGCCTGTGCGGCCTCTGCTCCAGCTGAAACCGCACTCAAGTTCGCCTCCAGAGTCGCCGCCTTTTTCCACGACTCCCGCAGAGCCTCTTGCATCGCATGCAGCGGGAGCCCGGCGAGGGTACCGGACAGCCCCAAAGCCAACATATTGATCCAACTGCCCGGTATGCCCTTGGCGATCTTCTTCAAGTTCAGGGGAACGTAACGAGCACCGGTGGCTCTGAACCCTTCGGGGACATCACCTTCGTCCGGGTCGCCAATGAGCACGCTGTGCGGCCCGAGCACTATTTCGTCGGCGAAGCGGGTGATGTTGTGCCAATCGATTGCCAGCAACAGATCAAATCCGTCACCGAGCGAACTTATTGGCTGCGGCCCCAGACGTAGCAAGGCCGCCGCCTCGCCGCCGCGGATTTGCGGGCCGCTGGTGCGCACCATCAACCCGTAGACGCCGGACTTGGCAGCCGCCGCCAGCAGCACGGTCCCGGCTGTCATGACGCCACTGCCGCCGCTTCCTGCAAGCGCGATGGCAAGACCACTCGGCACAATTACTTCCTTTTGCAACTTTTTCTCCTGAGTCCTAATAGCTTGCGGCTCGGTCGTCTGCGACCGACATCATGCCGACGCGAATCCCCGACAGGCCAAACGGGTCAAGTTTGACCCAGATCAGTGGCAATTTCCTCAGTTTGAAAAAAAATTGAGTAATGTTGGTAATCAGGTACCGATATACGATAATACGTTCGGCACGAACTGCAGTCAAGTCTGAACGCCCGCAACAAGGACTACCCGCGCCAACATGATCAGGAGACAAAACATGAGCACCGATGCCTACCGCTGGCAAATGACACAACCCGGCGCCCCGTTTGAAAGGGCGGCTTTTGTCGCCACACCCGGAGCCAACGAGGTGGTGGTCGCCATCGCCGGCTGCGGGGTCTGCCACACCGATCTGGGCTACTACTACGATGGCGTACGCACCAATTCCACGCCGCCGCTCACGCTTGGCCATGAGATCAGCGGCCGTGTGATCGAAGCCGGCGCGGGTGCCCAGGCATGGCTCGGCAAGGCCGTCATCGTACCGGCGGTGTTGCCTTGCGGGGAATGTGATCTGTGCAAGCGCGGACTACAGCCCATCTGCCGCGCCCAAAAGATGCCCGGCAATGACATTCACGGCGGCTTTGCCTCTCACATTGTGGTGCCCGGGCGAGGCCTATGCGAAGTCGACGAAAAGCGACTCGCCGGCGTTGGCTTGACGCTGGCCCAAGTCTCCATCGTGGCTGACGCCCTGACCACGCCTTACCAAGCAGTGCGCCGCGCTGGCGTCACAATTGGCGATCTGGCCATCGTGATTGGCGCCGGTGGTGTTGGCGGCTACTGCGTGCAGGTCGCGCGTGCGTTCGGCGCGCAAGTGGTGGCCATCGACGTCGACGACGACAAGCTTGCGGCCATCGCCGCTCATGGCGCGTCGCTCACACTGAACGCCCGCAACCATGACAGCAAAGCCATGAAGGTGGCGGTCTCGGCCTTTGCCAAACAGCACGGACTGCGCAGCACAGAGTGGCAGATTTTCGAGTGCTCTGGCACCGCATCCGGGCAGTTGTCGGCCTTTGGCCTGCTGGTGCACGGAGCCACCCTCTCGGTGGTCGGGTTCACCATGGACAAAATCGAGATTCGCCTGTCAAATCTCATGGCGTTTGACGCTCGCGCTATGGGCAATTGGGGCTGCCCGCCAGAGTACTATCCCGCTGCACTGGACCTGGTGCTGGACGGCAAGGTTGCTCTGGAGCCTTTTGTGGAACAGCGTCCGCTTGACAACATCAACCAGGTCTTTCCGGCCGTTCACCACCGCGAGATCAAGCGTCGAGTCGTGCTTACGCCAACCTGATTGCCGCTTGATTATTGAATATGACTTTGTCAATACAGGAGCCCTTACCATGACCGTTTCCCCCGCCACCCGCGACTTCAAGAACCACGATCTGGTCGATGACATTTCCAAACCCGGCGTAAAGTATGAGAAGCGTCCGGCGCGCATGCCCGATGGCAGCGTCGTCCCAGGACTCTTCAACGCCTGGATCACGCTGGACAACCCGAGCCAGTACAACTCCTACACCACCGACATGGTCAAGGGCGTCATCCTGGCCATGCGCGCTGCGGCCAATGCACGCGATGTGGTGTGTGTGGTCTTCACCGGCGTTGGTGACAAGGCCTTTTGTACGGGTGGCAACACCAAGGAATACGCCGAGTACTACGCCGGCCATCCGCAGGAATACCGCCAGTACATGCGCCTCTTCAACGACATGGTCAGCGCCATTCTGATGTGCGACAAACCGGTGATCTGCCGCGTCAACGGCATGCGCATCGGCGGCGGCCAGGAAATCGGCATGGCTTGTGACTTCTCGGTGGCTCAAGACTTGGCACGCTTCGGCCAAGCCGGCCCAAAGCATGGTTCGGCGCCGATTGGCGGCGCCACCGACTTTCTTCCGGTGATCGCTGGCGCCGAGCGTGCCATGGCCGCCTGTGTTCTGTGCGAGCCCTTCTCGGCCCACAAGGCGAGCTGGATGGGCATCCTGACCGATGTCGTGCCTGCACTCAAGGTCGATGGCAAGTTCGTTGCCAATCCGCTGGTGGAAACAAAACAGATGGTGGACGACTACGGCCGCTTCTGCTTTGGTGAACCCAAGACCGGCGAAGCGCTGAAGGAAGCCAAGGCTCTGATGGCGCGCGGCACGGTTGATCTGTCCATGCTCGACGCCAAGGTGGAGGAATTGTGCGCCAAGATCCTGCTGACCTTCCCGGATTGCACCACCAAGACACTGGAAGAGCTGCGCAAGCCCAAGCTCGAAGCGTGGGACAAGAACAAGGAAAACTCGCGCGCCTGGCTGGCGCTGAACATGATGACCGAAGCGCGCGCCGGCTTCACCGCCTTCAACGAAGGCACCAAGGACGACCGCGAGGCCGACTTCGTGCTGCTGCGCCAGAAGCTGGCAGCAGGTGAGAGCTGGGTCGGCCCGCTGCACGATTCGATTCAACCGCGCAACAAGCGCAAGACATGAGGAAATAGCAAGTAGCAAATAACCGACCACCAGTTTCGTCATTGCGAGCGTAGCGCGGCAATCCATCACCTGGACTTCCTGGATTGCCACGTCGCTGCGCTCCTCGCAATGACGAAGAAGCGGCATATTGAATCGACATGTCTGACACAAACACTTCCTCTCCCCTCAAAGTCTGGCTGGAACGCGATGGCGCGTTGTTGCGCCTGCGGCTGGACCGGCCCAAGGCCAACATCGTCGATGCGGCGATGATTGCGTGTCTGCAGCGAGCCTTTGCTGCGCATCGCATGTCACCGGGTTTGCGTGGCGTTATGCTCGATGCAGAAGGACCGCATTTCAGCTTTGGTGCCAGTGTCGAAGAGCACCTCGCTGATCGCTGCGCTGCCATGCTAGCTGCACTGCATGCGCTAATAATCACCATGGTCGAGTTCCCGCTGCCGATCCTGACCGTGGTACGCGGCCAGTGTCTGGGTGGCGGTCTTGAAGTGGCGCTGGCTGGTGGTCCGATTTTTGCCACGCCAGAGGCCAAGCTTGGGCAACCCGAGATGAGCCTGGGTGTTTTTGCCCCAGCCGCCTCCTGCCTGTTGCCCTGGCGCATGAATCAGCCCGACGCTGAAGACCTTCTTTTTTCCGGTCGATCGGTCAGCGGCTCCGAGGCCAAGGCCATGGGCCTGGTGCAGACCGTGGCCGAAGATCCGGAGAGCGCGGCGCTGCAGTATTTTGACCAGCATCTCGCACCCAAGAGCGCCGCCGCGCTGGCCTGTGCCGTCGCGGCAGTACGAGCGCCGCTCATCCGTGAGCTGCGCACGCGGCTGCAGGAAGTTGAAACCCTTTACCTGGAGCGCCTGATGAAAACACACGACGCCAACGAAGGGCTGGCAGCCTTCCTGGCGCGTCGCGCACCAAGCTGGAAGCACACCTGACTCGGGCACGCTATCACGGCCGGGCTGAAGGATAGAAATACCGTCTGAGAGAGGACCAGAAAAATGCGTTATGGAGAATTGGGGTTTGACCTGGAAGTGGACCTCTCGCGAGGCAGCATCGACCGTGTCGAGACCGACCCGAACGACACCCGGCTGTTCCTGGGGGGACTGGGCACCAATGCCAAGATCATGTGGGACAGGGTGCCGGCGGAGACGGATGCTTTCTCCCCCGACAACCTGCTGATCTTCAGCAGCGGTCTGCTGTGTGGCACCGCCGCGCCGGGCAGCAACCGCACCATTGTGTCGACCATCTCACCGCAAACCAAGCTGATGGCGTATTCGATGATGGGCGGCTTCTTTGCCCCCGAACTCAAGTATGCCGGCTACGACAAGATCATCATCAGCGGCAAATCGGAAGAACTGGTCTACCTCTGGATCAACAACGACAAGATCGAAATCCGCGATGCATCGCACTTCAAGGGCATGGGCGCGACCGAAACGTCAGAGGCGATCCGCAAGGAATTGAAAGACCCGGACATCCAGGTGGCAGCCATCGGCCTAGCCGGGGAGAACCGTGTTTTCTTTGCTTCGATCGAGCAAGGCCGATCCAGCGCCAGTCGCGGCGGCATCGGTGCGGTGATGGGGGACAAGGGCCTGAAGGCCGTCGCCGTGCGCGGCACCAAGGACATCAATGTCGCCGACCCGGTCAAGTACATGGAGCTGTGCGACGGCGTCCTCAAGTACATCAAGTTTCGCGGTGAGAACCCGATCAAGGGCGTGCCGCCGATTCTGCAGGGCCTGGGCTCGCCGCAGGAAATGGCCATCGTCGATGAGGAATGGCACACCACCAACTTCACCTGGGGCAATTCGCGCACCCGGCGCAAGGATTTCTGGACGCATGAAATCGAGCAGAAGTGGAAGCAAACCCAAGAGAACGTGCGCACGCGTCTGATCAGTTGCCACAACTGCCCGATGAAGTGCGGCGCCACCATTTCGGTGCCAGGCCTGCCGACCTACATGATGAAGTGCTATTCGAAGCTGACCTACACCATGGCGGCTTTCTCGGATCTAGACTTCGGCTTCAAGATCGCGCAAAAAGCCACTGAGTACGGCGTCGACGGCTTCTCCGCACCCCAGGCGATGGCTTTCGGCCTGGAACTGCTGGGGGCCGGCATCCTGACCAAGGAAGACTTCCCCGGCATGCCGGACGACAATGAGGGTCGCTTCTATTACCTGCTGGAAAAAATGGTGCGCCGCGAAGGCATCGGCGACTATCTGGCCGACGGCGTCTACTGGGCGGCGCGGCGCATCGGCAAGGGTGCGGAAAAGTACGATCACAACACCATCAAGAAGCATGAGCAACTGCCGCTCAAATTGGGTATGCTCAACCCGATCTACTATCTGATGTACTCGACCGGCGAGAAGATCAACATCACGCAGATCGAGGGTCAGTTCCCGCAGGAGCCCTTCGCCACGCGCGAGTTGCGCGAAGAGTTCGTCAAGGACTGGTTCCAGGTTCCCGACGAGAAATTCAAGAAATATTATGTCGACTGGGAACCGCGCGGCGAGATGTCCAACCCCTACTACCCGACGGTCGAGGCCAGTTGCGAAATCGTCGACTGGATGGAGAAGATGCACTACATCGACGACGCGCTGGGCATGTGCGCCGGCCTGTCATCGTTCCCTTTGAAACCGCCCTACCACATCCACAACTATGCGGAGTTCGTCACGGCCGGCACCGGCATCAAGATGAGCAAGGACGACGTATGGAAGTCTGCCACGCGTACCCGCACCCTGATGCGCGCACTCAACGTGCGTCGCGGCATGCGACGCGCCGACGACAAACCGCCCGAGGACCACTGGCGCAAACGCTTTCCCGACCTGGAGAAGCAGTTGCTGGACCAGTATTACAAGCTCAAGGGCTTCAATCAGCAGGGCATCCCGACCAAGGAATCGCTACACGAACTTGAAATGGATTTCGTTGCAGAAGAATTTGAGCAGAAGGGGATTTACGGCCATGGCTAAGGTCAAGAAAATCGTCAAGTCGATCACCATCGACGCCGACAAGTGCAACGGCTGCAAGGCCTGCGAAGTAATCTGCTCTTCCTGGCACGCTACGCCGCGCTACTCCAGCAACAATCCGGCGCGCTCGCGCATCCGCATCGTGCGCCTGCCGCTGCGCGACATCTACCTGCCGGTCTATGCCGGCGAGTACACGGAGTCGGAATGCACCGGCCGCGGCAAGTACATCCTGGACGGCAAGGAATACAACGAATGCGATTTCTGCCGTGCCTCGTGCCCCTCGCGCGTGGCGTTCAAGGAGCCCGATTCGGGCCTGCCGCTCAAATGCGACATGTGCGAGGAGACCCCAGCGCTGGCCCAGCCCAAGTGCGTCGAGTGGTGCCATGCCGAGGCGCTGATTTTTGTGGAGCGCGAAGAGGAAGTCGAGGAAGACCAGCCCAAGCTCGGCGATGTCGAGATCGGTATCGGCGCGATGATCGACAAACACGGTTTGCAGCAAGTGCTCGACACGCTGGCCAGAATGTCAAAGGCCTGAGGCATGGAGACCGTAGCCCCCCAAAAGGAAATCATTGATGCCATCAAGGCAGCCGGCGGCGATGCGTTCAAATCCTGCTACCAATGCGGCATGTGCGACACGGTCTGCCCGTGGAGCAGGGTTTCCAAATTCAGCATGCGCAAGGTGGTACGCGAGGCTACCTTCGGCCTGACCGAGATCGACGGCGAGGACATCTGGCGCTGCACGACCTGCGGCAACTGCCCGCAGGTCTGTCCGCGCGACGTCAAGCAGATCGAGTCCGGCGTCGCGCTGCGCCGCATCGCGACCGAATACGACGTCTTTGCCGGGAGCGCGGCGCCGATTCCGGGCGTGGCCGCCAGCCTCCGAGCCGAGGGCAATCCGTTCGGTGATGCGCGATCAAAGCGTGCCGACTGGGCGCAGGGCCTGGGCGTCAAGCGTTTCGAGGAGGGCATGGAAATCATGTACAGCCCCGGCTGCTATCTGTCGTACGACCCGCGCGGCAAGAAGGTCGCCAAAGCCACGGTCGAGATCCTGCAAGCAGCGGGCGTCGACTTCGGCATCCTCGGCACCGATGAGAGCTGCTGCGGCGAGAGCATCCGCAAGACCGGCGACGAGAAGCTGTTCAAGACCCTGGCGCGCAGCAACATCCGCAACTTCGTCGAAATGGGCGTCACGAAGATTCTGGTGTCATCGCCGCACTGCTATCACAGCTTCAAGAACGAATACCGCGATTTCAAGGTGAATTTCGAGGTAATCCACATCACCGAGTTCCTGCACCAGTTGATCAGTGAAGGCCGGCTGAAGTTGACCAAGGAAGTCGCCAAGACCGTCACCTACCACGATCCCTGCTATCTCGGGCGGCACAACGGCGTCTACGAGCAGCCACGCGAAGCACTGATGAGTGTGCCCGGCCTGATATTGAAGGAGATGTCCGAGAACCGCAAGAACAGCTTCTGCTGCGGCGGCGGGGGTGGCCGCATCTGGATGGAAACGCCCAAGGGCGAGCGCTTCTCCGACCTGCGCCTGGAGCAAGCCGCTGTTACCGGAGCTCAGGTCATGGTGACAGCCTGCCCCTATTGCACGACCAATTTCGAAGACAGCCGCTTGAGCCGGCCTGATGGCGGTGCCTCCATCTCTATCTTGGACATCACCGAAATCATTCGCGAAGCAATCTAGGCGAGGGCACAGAAGTGGAATTCGGACTCTTACAACAGCAATGGAACACGCAGAACGTGCTTCGTCCGGCGGACGACAACATGGGCGACGTGATGATCATCGGTGGCGGCATCAGCGGCATCCAGTCCGCGCTCGACCTGTCAACGGATGGTTACAAGGTCTATCTGGTCGAGAAGTCGCCGACCATCGGCGGCAAAATGTCGCAGCTCGACAAGACCTTCCCGACCAATGACTGCTCGATGTGCATCGAGTCGCCCAAGTTCATCGAAACCGACCGGGCGCCCAACATCCAGTTGATGACCTACACCGATGTCGACAGCGTCGAGGGCCAGCCCGGAGACTTCACCGTCACACTGTTGAAAAAGCCGCGTTACGTCAACGCCGACAAGTGCACGGGATGCACCGCCTGCGTCGAGCGCTGCCCGGTCAAAATCCCCGATCCGTTCAATCAGGAACTATCGCTGAACAAGGCGGTGCACATCTACTTTGCGCAAGCCGTGCCGCTGGTCACTTACATTGACGACAGCTGCCTGTTCCTGAAAGACAAGACCTGCAACATCTGCCAGGCCGTCTGTGAAAACGATGCCATCGACTTCAGCCAGAAGCCGGAGAAGGTCAAGATCAAGGTCGGCGCCATCATCCTGTCGCCTGGCTACGAAACCTACAACCCTCTGCCGCGCAATGATTACGGCTACGGTGTGTTCAAGAACGTCGTCACCAGCATGGACTTCGAGCGCCTGCTGTGCTCCACCGGTCCGCACGAAGGGCAGATCCTGCGGCCCTCTGACAAGAAGCATCCACACAAGATCGCCTGGATTCACTGCGTCGGCTCGCGCCAGGTCAACCCGCAAGGCGCCAACAGCTACTGTTCTGCCGTGTGCTGTTCGTACACGCAGAAGCAGGTGATCCTGGCCAAGGACCACCTGCCGGAGATGCACGCCAAAATTTTCCATAACGACATTCGTTCCTACGGCAAGGACTTTGAGCGCTTCTACCAGCGTGCGCAGAATTTGCCCGACGTGCATTTCGTTCGCAGCTACGTCTCTGTTGGCAGCGAAGACCCGGTGACCGGTGATGTCTCCATCCGCTACACCACACCGGACGGGGTGGTCGAGGAATTCTTTGAACTGGTCGTGCTCTCGGTCGGTCTGGCACCGCCCAAGGATGCCCAGCGCTTTTCCAAAGTCTTCGGCATCGAGCTCAACCAGCATGGCTTCTGCAAGGTCGAACCGTTCAACCCGCTGCAGACCAGCCGGCCTGGCATTTTCACCAGCGGCACCTTCCAGGGGCCGATGGACATTCCAGAGTCGGTGATGGGGGCCAGCGGCGCCGGCGCCCAGGCCGCCAACCTGCTCAAGTCGCGTCGCGGCCAGCTCTCGACGGACCGGGTCTATCCGGTGGAAAAGGATGTCTCGCAAGAGGAAGCCAAGATCGGTGTCTTCGTTTGTCGCTGCGGTGCCAACATCGGTAGCGTCGTCGATGTGCCAGATGTCGCCGAATACGCCCTGGGCTTGCCGGGCGTGGTACACGTCGAAGATTCCCTGTTCGCCTGCGCCACCAATACCGCGCAGGCGATCTCCGACACGATCCGGGACAAAGGGCTGAATCGGGTGGTGATCGCCGCTTGCACGCCGCGCACGCTCGAGCCGCTGTTTCGCGACACCCTGCGCGAAGCGGGCGTTAACCAGTACTACATCGACATGGCCAACATCCGCGAGCACTGCTCCTGGGTGCACTCCAAGGAGAAGGAAGCCGCCACGGCGAAGTCCAAGGATCTGGTTCGCATGTCAGTGGCACGGGTCGGCATACTCGAACCGCTCGAAGAATTTTCGCTGCCGGTGGACAAGACCGTGATGGTGATCGGCGGCGGTGTCGCCGGCATGACCAGCGCCCATACCTTGGCCGAGCAGGGCTACGAGACCTACCTGATCGAGAAAGCCTCGGACTTGGGCGGCATTGCCAATCGCCTGCACTACACCCTTGAAGGCATGGATGTCCAGACCTTCGTCAAGGACCTCAAGAAGAAGGTGTATCGGCACCCGAAGATTCACGCCATCATGGACGCCACCATAACGCATGTGGATGGCTATGTTGGCAATTTCACGACCACCGTCAAGTCCAAGGGTCGCGTGCGCACCATCAAACACGGTGCTGCCATCATCGCGACCGGTGCTGCCGAGTACAAACCAACCGAGTACCTGTACGGCAAGAGCGACAAGGTGATGACGCTGCTGGAGATGGAAGGCAAACTGGCCCGGCAGGAAGAGAAGCTGCTGGCAGCCGAGAGCGTGGTCATGATCCAGTGCGTCGGTTGCCGCAATGAGGACCGCAATTACTGCGCCCGCGTCTGCTGTAGTGGAACCATGAAGAACGCCTTGAAGATGAAGGCGCTCAAGCCCGAAGTGGAAATCTACGTGCTGTTCCGCGACATCCGGACCTACGGCTTCCGCGAAGATTACTACCTCGAGGCGTCGCACCAAAATGTCAAGTTCATCCGCTACGAGGCCGACGACAAGCCGCAGCTGGAGGCTATCGAACAAGGCGCTCGCAGCTTCATCCGCGTCACCGCAGCCGATCCGATTCTGGGCAAGAAGCTTGAGCTCGAAGCCGATGCCATCATTCTGGCCGCAGCCGTGATCCCTGCTGCCGGTTCCGCCGAGCTGGGGCGCATGTTCAAAGTGCCGCTGAGCCCGGACGGCTTCTTCCAGGAAGCCCACGTCAAGCTGCGGCCGGTGGACTTTGCGGCGGAAGGCGTTTACCTGTGCGGCACCGCGCAGTATCCCAAGCACCTGTCGGAGACCATCACCCAGGCTTACGGTGCAGCGGGACGAGCGCTGACCCTGCTGTCGAACGACACGGTGGTTGCCTCGGGCGCGGTGTGCGCTGTGTCCGCCAGGGACTGCGTCTCCTGCGGCGCCTGCATCTCGGTGTGCACCTACGGTGCCATCTCGTTCGAGGATACGCCGCGTGGCAAGAAGGCAGTGGTCAATGCGGTGCTGTGCAAGGGCGACGGCCTGTGCGTCGCCAAGTGTCCGACCGCAGCCATCAGCCTTTCACACTTCACGGACGACGAGGTGTTCGTCCAGATTGACGCCGCGCTTGCGGAAGTTTGACAACGCCAAACCAAGGTACCGAGAATGGCCGCCCCCACTGAATTCAAACCCGTCATCGTCGGCTTTCTGTGCAACTGGTGCTGCTATGGCGGCGCCGATCTGGCGGGCGTCTCGCGTTTCCAGTATCCGCCGTATCTGCGCGTGATCCGCCTGATGTGCTCGGGCCGGGTCGATCTGGAGTTCATCTTGCGCGCCTTTGCCAAGAAGGCGGACGCCGTGTTTATCGGCGGCTGCCATCTGGGCGACTGTCACTACAACCCCGAGGGTAATTACGACGCGCTGGGTAACAGCTTCGTCGCCAAGCGCATCCTGGAAGAACATCGGCATCAACCCGGACCGGCTGCGCCTGGAATGGGTCTCCGCCGGCGAAGGCATACGCTTCGCCGAGATCATGCACGAGTTCGGCGCCAAGATCAAAAGTCTGGGTCCGTTTGGCTCAAGCGAAGGTCGCGATGTTGGTGGTCTGCTGGACGGCCTGAGGGCGGCGACAGATCTGGTGCCCTATTTCAAGCTGGTCGAGCGTGAGCGCTTTCGGGTGAGCAAGCGCACCGAAAATGGCTACAAGGAATTCTTCGCCAGACCCGACTACGAGCCGCTGTTCAAGGAACTGGTGCTCGACAAGCTGACCATGAGCCGCATCATGGGCGCGCTGCGCGCCGGCCAGACGAACGCAGAAGCCATTGCGGCAAAGCTCGGTGTCGATGGCGTGGAAATCGCGCGCCACCTGCTGGCACTGTCTGAGCAAGGCATGGTCCGGCTGAACGGCAATCAGGCACAGGTCGCGATGGCCGCCTGACACCCACAAGAAAAAAGAGGTCAAACCATACCATGAGCGAAGAAAGAATCAACGCCATCATCGAGAAATACCGGGGCCAGCCGAGCTCGCTGATCCACGCTCTGGTGGAGATACAGCACGCGAACCACTGGTTGCCCCGCGAGGTGATGCACCAGGTGGCCGACGCATTGCAGGTGCCCTTCGCCCAGGTGATGCAGATTGCCAGTTTCTACAAGACTTTCAGCCTGACGCCGAAAGGCCGCCACGAAGTGCATGTGTGCACCGGCATGACCTGCCACCTGCGCGGTGCGGCCAGGCTGCAGGCCAAGGTCGAGGAACTCACCGGCCTGAAGGACGGGCAGACCGACGCCGACGCCAAGTTTACCTTTGCAACCGGCGCCTGTCTGGGCAGTTGCAGCATCGCACCCGAGCTGATCGTCGACGGCAAGCACTATGGCCGGATGACGCCGGAAAGGGTCGAAGACGTCCTGAAACAATATGCATAGGTCATCCAATGCCAAAGTTCCAAGCAGCCGCTGAGCTGGAAAAATTCAGGGCAGAAATCCTGGCCAACCGGGATTGCGCCAAACCCTGTATCGCGGTCTGCGCCGGCGCGGCTTGCGACGGCCAGGACTCGGCGGCGGTCGCTGCCGCCTTTCTGGCCGAGGCTGCCAAGCAGAAGCTCGACGGCAAGTTGGAGGTGAGGACCACCGGCTGCCACGGCTACTGCGAGAAGGGCCCGAACGTGGTTGTCACGCCCGGCGACATTTGCTACTTCGAGGTCAGCCCCACCGATGTGCCGGAGATCATCGCCGCCACGCTCAAAGGCGAGGTCGTCGAGCGCTTGGTCTACCACGACCCCGCCACTGGCGCCAAGGCGGTACACATGCAGGAGGTGCCGTTCTACAAGCACCAGACGCGCCTTTTGATGGGCGACAACCCGAAGATAGACCCGATGAAAATCGACGACTATCTGGCGGTGGGCGGCTACGTGGCGCTAATCAAGGCCTTGACCACGATGAGCCCGCAGGAGGTGCTCGATGAAGTCAAGAAGGCCAACCTGCGCGGCCGCGGCGGCGGCGGTTTTCCGGCTGGCCTGAAATGGGAAACCACCCGCAACGCGCCCGAGAAGACTAAGTACGTGATCGTCAACGGCCACGAAGGCGAGTCTGCCGCCTTCATGGACCGGGCCATGCTGACCGGCAACCCGCACAAGATTCTCGAAGGCCTGATCATCGGCGCCTACGCCATCGGCGCGCAAAAGGGCTTCATGTACACGCGGCACGATATGCCGCTGCTGGAAAGGCATGTGCGCAATGCGCTGGCTCAGGCAGCGGAGTATGGCCTGCTGGGCAAGAACATTCTGGGCACCGGCTTCGACTTCGAATGCGAGCTGCACTTCGACGTCGGC
Source organism: uncultured Pseudomonadota bacterium (assembly GCA_963844495.1). Taxonomy (GTDB): domain Bacteria; phylum Pseudomonadota; class Gammaproteobacteria; order Burkholderiales; family Burkholderiaceae_C; genus Rhodoferax. Next base: position 9,906 of record CAWJOT010000023.1, on the reverse strand, counting down.
ATCTTCGTCTCGGGTGAATCCTCTGCCCTGATGCGCTCCATCGAAGGCAATCCACCCGAGCCGCGGCCCAAGTACATCCGCACTTCGGTGTCGGGCATCTGGGACAAGCCGAGCAACCTCAACAACGTCGAGACCTGGGCCAACGTGCCGCAGATCATCGAGAAGGGAGCCGAGTGGTTCACCAGCATCGGCTCGGAGAAAAGCAAGGGTACCAAGCTGGTCTCGCTGTCAGGCCATGTGGTGAACAGCGGCATCGTCGAGGTGCCGATGGGCACACCGTTGCGCACCCTGGTCTACGACATTGGCGGCGGTGTGCGCGACGGCAAGACGCTCAAGGCCATCCACTTCGGCGGCGCCATGGGCGGCTCGATTCCGGTGGACCTGATCGACGCCCCGCTGGACTTTGACGGCATGTCCAAGCTCGGCGCGCCGATTGGTGCTGGCGGCCTGCTGCTGATGGACGAAGATACCGACATGGTCGAAGTGGCGCGCTACCTGATGCACTTCCTGACCAAGGAATCGTGCGGCAAGTGCGTGCCGTGTCGCGAAGGCATGGCGCAAATGCTGCAGATCCTGACCGGCATCACCGAGGGCCAGGGCAAGGCTGGCGACATCGAGCGCCTGGAAGACCTGATCGAGGTAACGGGCGTGGCCAGCTTGTGCGCGCTGGGTAAAACCTCCGGCGACCCGCTCAAAAGCATGTTCCGCTACTTCAAGCCCGAGTGTGAAGCGCGTATTGCCGGTGGGAGTGACGCCAAATGAGCGAGATCAATCTGACCATCGACGGCAAGGCAATCAAGGCCGAAGCCGGCATAACCGTGCTGAATGCGGCACTACAGGCGGGCATCTACATCCCCACCCTGTGCCATCACGAAAAGCTGGAAGCCTTCGGCGGCTGCCGCCTGTGCATGGTGGAGGTGGAATCGCGCGGCTGGACCAGCTACGTGGTGTCCTGCCTGTATCCGGTGGCGCAAGACATCGTCGTGCGCACACGCTCGGAGAAAGTGGACAAGATTCGCAAGGTGCTGGTTGAGGAACTGATGGCCCACGCGCCCGATGCCCCCGAACTGGTGACGCTGGCCGAGGAATACGGCGCCGACCGCAACCGGTTCGAAAAGGAGGCTTCATTCTGTGTGCTGTGCGGACTGTGCGTGCGCTACTGCAACGAGGTGAAGCGGAAGAACGCGGTCAGCTTCTTCGACAACGGCTCCGTGCGCCAGATCAGTTTCGTTCCGGAAGTTGCCAAAAACGAATGCTGGGACTGCCAGGAGTGCTTTGCGATTTGTCCAACCTCCTACGCCCAGGCCGCTTACCTGCTGACCGAAGCACTGGCCTTTCCGGGGCAGCGAAAGACCGCAGAGCTCGCGGCGAAGGCAGTTGCCAAGCCACGGGTGATTATTCCGATCATCCCGGTGTCGATGACAGCCTAGGAATTCACAATTTGGTCGACCGCCATGCTGAGGGAGCGGTCGTCCATGGTCGTGACCTGACGGCCAAGTCCGACCAGTTCGAGTTGATCGAGTGCGCCGCGCCAAAGCGGTCACCCCACAGTGCGCGACATTTTTGATGTTCAGTCAAGTGGTGTATCAACTCACGACCGCCCGAATACGGCCCTGGGCGGTTTCACCCCAAAGCAGCATCTGGCCAAGACTTCATACACGTTCTACTTCTCACGTCAGTGGAAATCGGGGGCGGATCTGCGTTTGTGACACAGTAAGACTAGAACTGGTACAGGGTCACCGGGAGTTTCAGATTCACTCTTTCCGCCTGTGTGCTACGCCGCACAGACGCTCTGTTCGCGCCGGGGGAATACTCCGATCAGTTATGCAAGGCACAGGGATTTTGCATAACGCAGAGCAAACCCAGCAAACGAATCAGTTCCTTACATCGATGCCATTTGCATTCAACAATTAGGTGAGTCAAATGAAGAAACTTATGGGCCACTTAAGAACCTTGCCATGGCTCACGGCATTGCTCCTGAGCGGTCTCGTAACCGCCTGCGGCGGCGGCGGTGGTGGGAATAGTTCAACCCCGGTCGTTGGTAGCCCGACCGCGCCAGCCCCCAGCGTAACCGCGGTAGCGCCAATGCCCAACGCCGTTGGCGTGTCGGTCAACACCAAAGTGATTACCGCGGCTTTCAGCCAAGCCATGGACCCGGCCACTTTGACGTCAGCCAGCTTTAATCTGGCCTGTCCAACTGGAATACCCGTAGCAGGTTCAGTGAACTACCTGGCATTCAGCAATTTGACGACCCTGACACTGACGCTGCCTGCAGACAGCGTGCTGCCGCCCAACACCCTCTGTACCGGTACCGTCACGACCGCAGTCAAAGATACCCTGGGCGCCGCGTTAGCCAGCAATTTTGTATGGACCTTCATGACCGGTGTCATCCCGAACAACACCCCGCCCCAGATCACTGCGACGATTAATGCCAACGGTGCCAACGGTGTGGCTATCAACACCAAAGTGGGTGCCACGTTCAGCGCTGCGATGGACCCGACAACCCTAAACGCGGCAACCTTCACCTTGAAGCAAGGAACTACGTTGATTGTCGGTGTAGTCAGCTATTCAGGTGTCAACGCCGTCTTCGTACCGGCCAGCATCCTGACCAACAACACCACTTATACAGCCACCATCACCACTGGAGCCAAGGACTTGACTGGCAACGCACTGACCAGCGACTATCAATGGAGTTGGACCACGGGATCAGCCGCAGACACCACTTCACCGCAGGTCACAGCCACCATCAACGCCAATGGCGCCACGAATGTGGCTATCAACACCAAGGTGGGCGCCACTTTCAGCAAAGCCATGGACCCGTTGAGGATCACAAATGTGAACTTTAGTGTGAGGGAGTTTGTCAGCGGCAATGCTGTTGCAGGCTTGGTGAGCTACTCGGGCGTGAGCGCGCTGTTCATTCCCTTGGCCCCGCTGGTCAGCAGCACCCGCTACACGGTCACCGTCAAAGGCGGCGCGCGCGGTGTTGCCGACCTGGCCGGTAACGTGATGGTCAATGATTATGTAGTAAGCTGGACCACAGGCGTGGCGCCGGACACCACTGCCCCGCACGTCATCGGGACCATCCATACCAATGGCGATACCAACGTCGCCGTCAACGCCAAAGTCGGCGCTACGTTCAGTGAATCGATGGACCACCTGACGATCACCAATCTGAACTTTGGCTTGAAGGAGTCCGTCAGCGGCAAAGCCGTTGCCGGCTCGGTGAGCTACTCAGGCGTGAACGCGGTATTCATGCCGTTGACCAATCTGGCCAGCAGTACTGGCTACACAGTCACGGTCAAAGGTGGCATTGGTGGCGCTGCTGACCTGGCCGGCAACGTCATGGTCAGGGATTACGTTCTGAGCTGGACGACGGCGGCGCTGGCAGACATAACTGCGCCCACAGTGATGCTACTCAACCCAGCCGACCTAGCCGCCAATGTGGCTGTCAGCAGCGCCGTCAACGTCACCTTCAGCGAGGCAATGGACCCATTGACGATCAACACTGCCAGCTTGACAGTGGCTGGTGTGGCAGGAACAGTCACCTTCAACGCCGCAAACAGGATTGCGACCTTTACGCCATCGTCGATGCTCGCCAGCAGCACTACCTATACTGCCACGCTAACAAACGCCGCCAGGGACTTGGCAGGCAACGCACTGACGGCCAACAAGGTTTGGAGCTTTACGACGACGGCCATGCCGGTCGTTCTCCCACCGCCGGGTGACCTCGGGACCGCGTCAACATTTGGAGCCTTAGGCGCGAGCGGTATGAGCAACAGCGGGACCCAGACGCTGATCAACGGCGATATCGGAACAACTGCCACGGCGACATCGTCAATCAGCGGATTCCACGATACAACCGGCTATATATTTTCAGAATCTCCGGCCAATACGGGCGCTGTGAACGGATCAATCTACACCTGTACCAATGCGACCGCCTTAGGCATCGGTCCGTTTCTTACGACTTCACAGTTATGTGCCATCGCGTCCCAGGCCCGGCTGGACGCACAAGCGGCCTATCTGGCGCTGGTGGCGATGCCCCCGGGTGCCAATCCGGGTGCCAATCTCGCCAACCTGACGCTGGCTCCGGGTGTCTACACCTCGCCGTCGGGGTCGTTCCTGGTTCAGGGCGGCGATCTGACTCTGGACGCCCAAGGCGACGCCAACGCAGTCTGGGTCTTCCAGGTGGCGACCACGCTGACGGTCGGTGGCCCGGGAACTGCAGCTCCACAAAGCATTATCCTGGCGCGCGGCGCCCAGGCTAAAAACGTGTACTGGCAAGTCGGTGGTCTCGCAATCATCAATGCTGCCGGCGGTGGAACCATGGTGGGAACCCTCATTTCGCAGGCCGGCGCATCATTTTCTAGTGTTGGAAATCTGGCCCTCGTAACGCTGGAGGGCCGGATATTGTCCCCGGGTGCCTCGATTACGCTGGTTAATACGGTCGTCAATGTGCCGGCTCCGTGACCATCCTTCGCTGAACGTGTCGACGGCTCCCCGTTTTGGAGCAGGCAATTCACGGGACTGTCGAATTCGACGCGCTGGATCAGGCGAGCAGCGGCAGGCAGAGCGAGGATTCGCTGGCGTAGCTGCAATGTCCGCATTGGAAGCGAGCGGTGAACCTCTCACACTTGAGGTCCTGCTCGCGCCGGTGCGTAAGCGCCAGGGCGCCGTCACAATCCGGACACGCACGAGGCATCGCGATAGTCACTTCCATGCCTCGAGCGACAGCGCCATCACGGGTGCGGAAGTCTTCATCCAGGACGACCGTGTGGCACTCGAACGAGGTGATGCCCCAGCTTTCGAGTTGCTCCAGGAGATTGTCAAAAAATGCAATCGTCCTGGGCGCCTGCTCCACGGCGAGTTTCTTTCCTGATGCAGTCAACATCGATCGAGGGGCGGCGCGGGCATAGGTGAGTTCCCTGCTCAGCGTCTGTACCAGCGCGTCGACCAGACCGCGTCGGCGCAGGGCCGCCTTGGTAAAAAAGGCACTCACACCGAGCGCCCCCAGCTTTTCGAGCCGGTCTGCGTCCTGCACGATTCGGGCGGGACCGATGCACGGCAGGCGCTCGTCGTAAAGGGCACGTAGCGCCGTTGTCACTGAATCGATAGTACGGAGTTCCAGACCGAACTCGTTGAGCATTTGCTGCGCCAGCAGCGCCGCATGCTCTTCTTCCGGTATGCGGTCCTGATGGTAGGCGCCCTCATGAAACTTTCCTGCATCATGGTAGAGCGCCACCAGCGTTGGCAGGAATGAATCGACCGCTTCCATTGCGGCTAGCTTGTGGGCAATGGCGGCCGTGCGCCTTGTGTGCTCCAGCAGGAATTCCGACGGCGCCTGGCCGCTCTGCCGGTTGTAGCGTGCTTCCGCTTCGACCAGCATCATTTCGATGCTGGCGTAAAGCCCGGGATGGCGCGCCTCCAGCCCATTGCGCACCGCGTTCATGCTGGTTTCTCTGGCCACATCTTTCGGAAGCAGTCGCGTAGCTCCGTGACGAATAGGTCCGGCTGCTCGAAAGCCGCGAAATGCCCTCCCTTGTCGGCCTCGTTCCAGTGGATGATGTTGGCGAAGTGATGTTCTGCCCAGCGTCGCGACGGACGCGAAAATTCCTTCGGGAAGATGGTCACGCCGACCGGAATGGTGAGCGGCTGGGTCTTGAAGAAAGCCAGGCTCTCCCAGTAAAGTCGTGCCGAGGATGCGGCAGTGCCGGGAAGCCAATACAGCATGATGTTGTCGAGTATGGAGTCGCGGCTCAAGGCGCTCTCGGGTTCCCCGCGGTTATCGGTCCAGGCATAGAACTTCTCATAGATCCAGGCGGCCTGCCCCACCGGTGAGTCGGTCAGGCCATAGGCGAGGGTCTGCGGCCGCGTGCGCTGCATCTTCGCGTAGCCCGAATCGCTGGTTCGATAGAACTTCATCGACGCGACAGATGCCTGCTCGGCCTCGGTCAGTTGCGCGAGATCATCCCGACCCGGATAGACCAGCGGCATGTTGAGATGAACGCCGACGCATTCAGGCGGAGCGAGCATGCCAATGGCAGTGGTCACTGCGGCGCCCCAATCGCCGCCTTGTGCCAAGAAGCGCTCGTAACCCAGGCGCTTCATCAGGCTGATCCAGGCGGCGGCGATTCGTTCGACCCCCCAGCCAGTGTTTGTGGGCTTGTCCGAAAAGCCGAAGCCGGGCAGCGACGGAATCACCAGGTGGAATGCATCGGCGCCGTCCCCGCCGTGGGCGGCAGGGTCCGTCAGCGGACCAATCACGTCAAGGAACTCCACCACCGAGCCGGGCCAGCCGTGCGTGAGGAGAAGCGGCACGGCGTCCGGGTGCCGTGAGCGGATGTGAAGAAAATGGATTCGCAAGCCGTCAATGCGGGTGTGGTACTGGCCGAGCGCGTTGAGTCGCGTTTCGCAGCGGCGCCAGTCGTAATTGCCTCCCCAATAGTCGCAGACTGCCTTGATCCGATCCAGCGGCACGCCCTGGCTCCAGTCGCCGACGGTTTCCCGATCCGGCCAGCGTGTGTTGGCCAGCCGTGACCGAAGGTCGGCGAGGGTCTCGTCGGAAACGGACAGCGTGAACGGGTCGACCGATACGTTCTCCGGCGCACTGGCTTGTGTTTGCAAATTGTTCTCCGTGATTGACTTGTCAGTTTTACCCAAATTCAAGCACTTCCGTGGTCCCGCAAAAAATAGTTATGAGTTAATACTGGTATTACGGTACTATTATGCCATAATCACTCGCGAGCGCAAGTTCGTCAAGCTATTGAGCGCACCACCCTTGGAGCACGCATGATGTCAGCTACTTCACCTGTCCAGCAAATCCTGGAGCGTTGCCAGATGCTGTTTGACGACCTGCATTTCAACGCCGTGAAAGACTGGAAGACGGCCGTGCCGGGTCGCAAGGCAATCGGCTACATGCCGGTCTATGTGCCGCGCGAGCTGATCCATGCAGCAGGCATGTTGCCGGTTGGCATACTCGGCGGCGGCGACCAGCTCGAAGTGATTCAGGGCGACGCGTACTACCAGAGCTACATCTGCCGCATCCCGCGCTCGACCATCGAGATGGGACTCACCGGTCGCCTGGACAGTCTGGACGGCATGCTGTTTCCGTCCATCTGCGATGTCATACGCAACCTCTCGGGAATGTGGCAAATCCTGTTCAAGGACAAGTATGTGCGCTACATCGATGTACCGCAGAACTACGACGACGAGATCGGCGGCAAGTTCTACATGGAAGAAATGCAGGTGCTGCGCGAAGACTTGGCCAAGCTGGCTGGCCGGTCAATCACCGATGAGTCGATCAACGCCTCGATTGCCGTCTACAACGAGAACCGCGCCGCTCTGCGGGAGCTGTATGCCTATCGCGCGGCCAAACCCTGGCAGGCGCCAACCTCCGAGGTCTACCTGGTGCAGCGCGCCGGCATGATCCTGCCACCCGAAGAACATACACAGCTCGTGCGTGACTACATTGCCGCTACCGACACTGTGACACGACCGAAACGCGATAACGCCCGCGTTGTCATCAATGGCACGTTCTGCGAACAACCGCCACTGGCATTGATCAAGTCGATCGAGATGGCCGGCTGCTACGTCGTTGACGATGACTTCATGCTGGTTGGTCGCTGGTTGCTGGATCACGTGCCGACCGATGGCAATCCTTTGCAGGAGCTCTCCGAGGCCTTTTTGCACCGCTCGGCGACGACCGCGGCCAAGTACGACACGACGCGCGAACAAAAGGGAGTGTTCCTGATGAAGCAGGTGAAGACCATGGGTGCCGAGGGCGTGATCTTCGCTGCACCCTCGTTTTGCGACCCGGCGCTGCTGGAGCGCCCCATGCTGCAGGATGTACTGACCCAGCACCAGATCGCGCATACCGCCTTCAAATACGCCGAGAACACCGGCCAGATGGCGCCGATCCGTGAGCAGGCCGGCACTTTCGCCGATTCGATCAAGTTGTGGAACGCGGCATGAATCGGCAACCATGGACTGCCACGGCCTGCGGCCCCGCAGTGACGACAGGAATTCGTCATTGCGAGCGCAGCGCGGCAATCCACGCTGACTGACAGAACAAGGAGCAAACCATGAACACCACCGTTGCCATGCCAACATCCGTCAAGAAGCCGCAGAACGTCCACAAAGAAGACGCCATGTGGCTGCAGAAGGAACTTATCAACAAGAACTACATGGAACTGGCCACCGCCCGCGCCAACAACCGCAAGGTGTCGGCCACTTTTGTGCCCGGCAACCTCAACGAACTGCTAATGTGTTTTGACTTTGCGCGCAGCCTGCCCGAGACCAACGCGCTGCAAAACGGTATGCGCAAGAAGTCCGGCAAGATGATCATGGACGCCGAGCGCGACGGACAGTCGGAAGACGTATGCACCTACGTCAAGGCTGATCTGGGCTCCATGATGGGTGGCGAGATCGGTCCCACAGGCGATCCGCTGCCGCGCCCAGATGTGCTGCTGCTGTCCTACACCGGCTGCTTCACTTTCATGAAGTGGTTCGAGCTGATTCGTCACAAGTACGGCTGCGAAACCGTCATGCTGCACGTGCCCTACCAGGGCGAGGGCAAAATTGCGCCAAACATGCGCGACTATGTCGTCAAGCAACTCAAGGAGGTGGTGATCCCAGCCATGGAGCGCATCTCCGGTGTCAAGTTCGACATCGACCGGCTTCGCCAGTACATGCGTGAGTCAGCCAAGGCCGAGGAAGATCTGGTCGCGGTGCTGCAGTCGGCCAAGAACCGCCCATCACCGATCGACGGTTACTTTGGTGCCGTCTATTACATCGGCCCGATCTTCACGGCTTTTCGTGGCACGCCGGAGGCGACCCAGTACTACCAGGTGCTGCGCGGCGAGATCGAACAGCGTGGCGCGAAGGCAAGGGTCCGATCACGCCGGATGGTGAAATGGGCGAGGAAAAATACCGCCTGGTGGTCGAGGGACCGCCAAACTGGACCAGCTTTCGCGACTTCTGGAAGATGTTCTACGACGAAGGCGCGGTGGTGGTCTCGAGCACCTACGCCAAGGTCGGGGGCCTCTACGATTTCGGCTTCCGCCACGACCCGGAGCATCCGCTGGAATCGCTCGCGGAATACTGTTCTTGGCTGCTACACCAACCTGAACCTGCCCTCGCGCATCGACATGATCTGCAAGTACATCGACGAGTACCAGGCCGACGGCTTGCTGATCAATTCAATCAAGAGCTGCAATAGTTTTTCAGCGGGGCAGTTGCTGATTCTGCGTGAAGTCGAGCGGCGCACCGGCAAACCCGCTGCTTTCATTGAGACAGACCTGGTCGATCCACGCTATTTCTCCGCCGCCAACGTGAAGAACCGGCTTGAGAGCTATTTCCAGATGGTCAAGGCCAAGCGCGTCGGCGCTGCGTCGGCCGCCGTCGCGGCGGCGGGCAGGGCCGGTTCGGCGGGCCGGATTATCCCGATCACAGCCCACTAAGCCGGAGGACACCCATGCGTTGCTTTATCGGTATCGACCTCGGCTCCACGACCACTAAAGCAGTGGTGATTGACGAGAACCGCAACATTCTGGGGCGCGGCATCACCAACTCACGCTCAAATTACGACACGGCGGCGACCATTGCCAAGCAGGAGGCCATGGTCAACGGGCGCTTCTTCCTGTTTCGCCAAGCTCTGGGCACCACCAACGCACTCAACGGCTCACTGGACGGATTTCTGGGCCAGCTGGAGCGCGATTTCCGCCTCGAACAATACCTGGAGCAACTCGCCGATCTGGAGCAAACTTGCCAGCGCAGTCTGGCCAGCGCGCGCTTTGGCGATGCTGCGCCCGCGGTAGCCGAAGCCCTGTCTGAAGTATTCCGTCGGCTGCAAGCCGGGGCGGCTGAACTCTTCAAACCCGGTGCCAAGCGCAAGTCCGACTTTTTCCGCGA
>CAWJOT010000022.1:0-118548 GCA_963844495.1 uncultured Pseudomonadota bacterium | reverse complement strand
AGCCGCTACGCGGGCTTTGAGGTCGTCTTCGATTCGGATCGTCGTTGTGGACATGCTGCAGTCTCCAGTGAGGGTGAAATAGTAGCACGTTCGTGCTACATCTGTCACTTCAGCGCCGCTCGCACCGCGATTTGTCTTGGGAATTCTGGCTTTTCTGGCCGTCACTTCAGCGGCGCTTTCAAAGCACTTTTCGCAGTCTTTGGTGGCAAGTAGTTGTCGCCGGACACCACCGACTTGCCGGTTTGATCTTCAAGCTGCCTGCGGGCCTGGCGGGCAATGCGGCCACCGGCTTTGGCAGCAGTTGTGTTGTCGGCCATGCCGGTGGCATCCGTCGTTTCGGCAATCTGGCGGGTGGAGAGTTCGGCGAGCGCGGTAAAGATCAGCTCGGCCTCGGTCATGTGGTCGCGCAGGTTGTGGCTGGTCAGCCCCTTCGCCTGCTTGTGGTCCTTGACGCTCACGCCGGTCCAGCGACAGCGCGGGGTCGGCCATTTCCTGCATGCGATCAAAACCCACCTTGGCCAGCCAGAGTTTGATGGGCTCGGCTTTGGGGCTGGGGATGGATTGGACCAGGCGCAGCAAGCTTTCGGCGGTGGCTACGTCGGTCAGGTAATTTTTGCCGTCAGCTGCTGGCAATTTCAGTCGGTGACAGTTTGTCACCGACTCACTGCCCTCCTTGCTCAGGCGCTCTTTGAGCTTGTTCCAGTATTTGCGCGCAGTTTGGTAATCAACCTGCTGCGTCAGCACCTGCACCACGTCAATCACCGAAAACCACCAGGTCTGCGTGTCTTCGTCGTACACGCGGCGGATGGACTGACCATCGAACTCAGTGGGCAAGATTTTCATGGACACGCTCCTGTGGCAGATGTGTTGGCATTGCGTTCGAATAGGTACTGTATTTTTGCACAGTATTTTGCATCTGTGGCTACCGGAAAGCGCAGGGTGACCGCAAAGCGTTGAACAGCCATCGATTACCATCCTCCCGATTCCACTTCGCCCGCTGCCGGGCCCTAACGGAGAAAACTATGTTCAGTCATGTGATGGTCGGTGCCAACGATCTTGAGGTTTCGAAGAAGTTTTACGACGCGCTGTTGGGCACGCTGGGCATCGCCCCTGGCGTGGCCAACAAGAGCCGGTATTTTTATCGCAGCCCCACTGGCACGTTCGGGATTACCACACCCATCAATGGTCAGAGCGCCACACACGGCAATGGCAGCACCCTGGGGTTTGCCGCGCAGTCACCCGAGCAAGCCCAGGCATTCCACGCTGCAGGCGTGGCCAACGGCGGCACCACTTGCGAAGATCCACCGGGCTGGCGCGAAGGCCCGTCGGGCAAGCTGTACCTTGCGTATCTGCGTGACCCGGACGGCAACAAGATCTGCGCGCTGCACCGGCCTGCCAAATAGGGCAGGCGTCGGTCATGGACGCGCCTGAACCAGCAGGCAAAATCGCCCCATGTCCCCAGTCAGCTTCCGAAGCCGATAATCACGCCACCCAGCGGCCCGCAAAAGGCGCTGCGCAAGATGGGGCTGGTGCGCGCGATCGATCTGGCCCTGCATCTGCCCCTGCGCTACGAGGACGAGACGCGTATTGTCCGGCTGTGTGATGCGCACGAGGGCGACGAGGTGCAGATCGAGGGCGTGGTCACGCACGCCGAGGTGCGCCGGGCCGGTCAGCGCCAGTTGATTGTCACGCTCGACGACGGATCCGACACCTGCACACTGCGTTTCTTCAGCTTCTATCCCTCGCAACAAAGGGCCTTGGCGGTCGGCCAGCGTGTTCGCGCCCGTGGCGAAATCAAGGGCGGCTTTGGCGGCGCACAGATGATGCACCCGGTGCTACGTGCTGCAAGCGATCCGCTGCCGGTGGCGCTCACGCCGGTCTACCCTACGGTGGCCGGATTGCCCCAGGCGTATCTGCGCCGTGCCGTGCAGGGCGGGCTGGAACGGGCCGATCTGAGCGACACGGTGTCGCCCGAGGATTTTGAGTTAATTGGCCTGCAAGGCTTATGGAACCTGCGTAAGGCGCTATCATTTTTGCACCACCCGGGTCCGGATGTGGCGTTGAATGCTTTGCAGGACCACAGCCACCCGGCGTGGCAACGGCTCAAGGCCGAGGAGTTGCTGGCTCAGCAGTTGTCGCAATTGCAGGCGCGGCGCAAGCGCGCCGTGTTGCGTGCGCCGGCGTTGACGCTCGCCGCTGCAACCAGGCGCCGCCGTGCTGCCCCTGCACCAGCGGCTGCTGGCGGCGTTGCCGTTTGCATTGACCGCAGCGCAGCGTCGTGTCAGCGCCGAAATTGCCAGTGATCTGGCACGCGGCGTGCCGATGCACCGGCTGCTGCAAGGCGACGTCGGCTCCGGCAAGACCGTGCTGGCAGCGCTTGCGGCGGCGATCTGCATCGAAGCGGGCTGGCAATGCGCGCTGATGGCGCCGACCGAGATCCTGGCCGACCAGCATTTCCGCAAGCTGGTGAGCTGGCTCGAACCGCTGGGCATCAGGACCGCCTGGCTCACCGGCAGCCAGAAAGTCAAGGAGCGCCGCGAGATGCTCGCCGCGGTGGCCAGCGGCGAGGCCGCACTGGTGGTGGGCACACATGCGCTGATCGCGGACAAGGTGGCGTTCAGGAATCTGGCGCTGACCGTCATCGACGAGCAGCACCGCTTCGGTGTGGCGCAACGCCTGGCGCTGCGCAGCAAGCTCAGCGGTGTTGACCAGGAGCCACATTTGCTGATGATGACGGCAACCCCCATTCCGCGCACGCTGGCCATGAGTTACTACGCTGACCTGGATGTCTCCACGCTGGACGAACTTCCGCCCGGGCGCACGCCGGTGGTCACCAAGCTGGTGCACGAGGCGCGCCGCGACGAGGTGGTTGCGCGCATTCGCCAGCAACTCTCGCTCGGGCGCCAGGTGTATTGGGTCTGCCCGCTGATCGAGGACAGCGAGGCGCTCGATTTGCGCAACGCCACCGAGACGCACGCGCAGTTGAGCGCGGCCCTGAACAGCGACGGCGTAGGCGCCGCAGCGGTGCGGGTCGGGCTGCTGCATTCGCGCATGGCGGTGGCGGACAAGAGAGCGGTGATGGAGCAGTTCACCAGCGGCGAAATGGGCGTGCTGGTTAGCACCACGGTCATTGAGGTCGGCGTCGATGTGCCCAACGCTTCGCTGATGGTGATCGAGCACGCCGAGCGTTTTGGCCTGTCGCAGTTGCACCAGCTGCGCGGGCGCGTCGGGCGTGGCGCGGCGGCCTCGGCCTGCGTTCTGCTTTATTCCACTGGCGAGGCACCGCGGCTTGGCGAGGCCGCGCGCGAGCGACTGAAGGCAATGGTGCAGACGAACGACGGGTTTGAGATTGCGCGGCGTGACCTGGAGATCCGCGGACCCGGCGAGTTTTTGGGTGCGCGCCAGTCCGGTGCGGCGCTGCTGCGCTTTGCCGATCTGGCCACCGACGGCGCGCTGCTGGACTGGGCGCGGCGCCTCGCGCCGGTGTTGCTCGACCGGCAGAGCGAGCTTGCGCAGCGCCACGTGGAGCGCTGGTTGGGTGGAAAATCCGACTACCTCAAGGCCTAGCGCAGCGCGGCGACAATCAAGCATGACCCTGACCGAGCTCAAGTACATCGTGGCCGTAGCGCGCGAGCGCCATTTCGGCCGCGCCGCCGAGGCCTGCTTTGTGTCGCAGCCGACGCTGTCGGTGGCGGTCAAGAAGCTCGAAGAAGAGCTCGAGGTCAAGCTGTTCGAGCGTAGCGCCGGTGAGGTCACGCTGACCGCGCTGGGTGAGGAAATCGTGCGCCGGGCGCAAAGCGTGATCGAGCAGGCCGAGGCCATTCGCGAGTTGGCCAAGCGACGCAGCGACCCGCTCGATGGACCGCTCACGCTGGGTGTGATCTACACGATTGGCCCGTATCTGTTGCCCGATCTGGTGCGCCAGACGATTGCGCGCACGCCGCAAATGCCGCTGATCCTGCAGGAAAATTTCACCGTCAAACTGCTCGAAATGCTGCGCAACGGCGAAATCGACTGCGTCATTCTGGCCGAACCGTTTCCAGATGCCGGACTGGCGATCGCGCCGCTGTACGACGAACCGTTTGTGGCCGCTGTGCCTGCGGGTCATGCGCTGGCCGCGGGCGAAAAAGTCAGCACCGAGCAGCTCAAGCGCGAGACCATGCTGCTGCTGGGCAGCGGGCACTGTTTTCGTGATCACGTGCTCGAAGTGTGTCCGGAGTTCGCACGCTTTTCCGGCAATGCCGAGGGCATGCGCAAGAGCTTTGAGGGCTCGTCGCTGGAGACGATCAAGCACATGGTCGCCGCTGGCATGGGCGTCACGCTGGTGCCGCGTCTGAGCGTTCCCGGCAAGGAGCTGGAAGCGACGCCCAGGCGCAAACGCAGCCGGCATGAAGAGCCGCTGATCAAGTATTTGCCGTTCTCGGGCGACGCGCCGACGCGCCGTGTCGTGCTGGCCTGGCGGCGCAGCTTTACCCGTTATGAGGCCATCGCGGCGTTGCGCAACGCGATCTACGCGTGCGAGCTCGCGGGCCTGACACGGCTCTCATGATTTATACGAAATGAGCCTGTAACGCCCGTCGATACTGCGTGACAAGCTCTTGAATCGATAGCAAAAGACGATGCATAAACGCCTGGCCCGGTACCTCGATCTGATCCGTTTCGACCGCCCGGCGGGCTGGTTGCTGCTGCTTTGGCCAACCTTGAGCGCACTGTGGATTGCATCTGGCGGCTTTCCCGGTTGGCATTTGCTGGGCGTCTTCAGCGCGGGCACGATCCTGATGCGCAGTGCGGGTTGCTGCCTCAACGACGTGGCCGACCGTGACTTTGACCGGCATGTCAAGCGCACACAGGAGCGTCCGGTGACGAGCGGCGCGTTATCGGTGCGGGAGGCGCTGCTTGTTGGCGCCGTGCTGGCGCTGCTGGCCTTTGGCTTGGTGCTGACAACCAATGCGGCGACCATCGCCTGGTCGTTTGCGGCGCTGGCCATCGCGCTGGTCTACCCCTATACCAAACGCTGGTTTGCCATGCCGCAGGCGGTGCTGGGCGTGGCCTTCAGCTTGGGCATTCCGATGGCGTTTGCCGCGGTGCAAGGCAGCGTGCCGATGCTGGCCTGGGTGCTGTTGCTGGGCAATCTGTTTTGGGTGCTGGCCTATGACACCGAATACGCCATGGTCGACCGCGACGACGATCTGCGTCTGGGCATGAAGACCTCGGCCATCACGCTGGGACGGTTGGACCTCCCGGTGATTCTGTCGAGCTACCTGATCTATATAGTCATTTGGGACGTAGCGCTTATGCAGCTTGTGTCGGGCGCTACGCTTTATATAGCGTTCAGCCTGGCATTTGCGCAGGTGGCGTGGCACTACACGCTGATTCGCTCGCGCTCACGCGAGGGTTGCTTCAAGGCGTTTCGCCTGAATCACTGGCTCGGTTTCACGCTGTTTGCCGGTATCGCCAGCAGCTACGCCTTGCGCTAGCGCCTTTAGTCCGCGCCGAAAGCGTCGCCGAGCTCCCTGGCGCGCTGGCGTGCGGCGTAGATGGCATTGATGATCTGGGCCTGCAAATCGTCGTCTTCCATCGATGCCAGGGCCGCTTGCGTCGTGCCGCCGGGCGAGGTGACCTTCTGGCGCAGCGTCCTGGGGGATTCGCTGGAGCCGCGTGCGAGCTCGGCCGCACCGAGAAAGGTCGCCAGTGACAGCCGGTGTGCCTGTTCGCGGCTCAGCCCCATCTCGACACCCGCGGTCGTCATCGCTTCCATGAAGTAGAACACGTAGGCCGGGCCGGAACCCGACAGCGCTGTGACCGCGTCGAGCTGCTCCTCGTGTTCGAGCCAGAGCAGGTCGCCGGTGGTGGCCATCACCTGGGTCACATGGTCGCGCTCCTGTGCGCTGACGCCAGATCGTGCAAACAGCGCGCTGATGCCCTTGCCGATCAGCGCCGGGGTATTGGGCATGGCGCGCACGATGCGTTCGCTGCCGAGCCACTTTGCGATGCTGTCGCTGCGAATCCCTGCGGCCACGCTCAGATGCAGCGCTTGCGCGGTGTGGGCACGAACCGGCAGCGTGGCGCCCTTGAAGAACTGGGGCTTGACGGCCCAGACGACCAGGCCTGAATGCTCCAGAAATGGCCCTGCCGCTTCCTGGGCGAGCACGCCATAGTCGACGCCAAGCTTGTCGCGCGTCTGGGCGGCGGGTTCGACGACGTCGATCTGGCCCGCGCTCATGCCCTGGCGCAGCAAGCCGCCAATGATGGCGCTGGCCATGTTGCCGCCGCCGATAAATGCAATATGCTGGTTCATCCCTGCTCCTGAACTTAAAGGGTGGTCTGGCGCACCGCATGGTCCCAGCGCTGCATCAGTTCCTTGGCGCGCGCGGGTGCTAGTTTCGGTGAAAAGCGGCGTTGTACGCGCCACAGGCGCGCCAGTTCGTCGGTTCCCTGATAGACGCCCGTCGCCAGACCGGCCAGATATGCCGCGCCCAACGCCGTGGTTTCGACCACCGCCGGGCGCACCACGTCGATGCCCAGCAAATCGGCCTGGAATTGCATCAGCAGATCATTGACGCAGGCGCCGCCGTCGACCCGCAGTTCGGTCACCGCTGCCGCACCGGCGCGCAGCGCATCGCGGCTCATCGCCTGGAGCAAGGCAGCGCTTTGAAACGCAATGCTCTCCAGCGCAGCGCGGGCGATGTGCGCGAGCGTGCTGCCACGCGTCAGGCCGGTGATGGTGCCGCGGGCGTCGGGTTTCCAGTAGGGTGCGCCAAGGCCCGTGAACGCGGGTACGACCATCACGCCGCCCGCGTCGGGCACGGTCTCGGCCAGTGCCTGGACGTCGCCGCTGCTGGGGATTGCGCGCAGGCCGTCACGCAGCCACTGCACCACGGCGCCGCCAACAAAGACGCTGCCTTCGAGGGCAAACTGAGGTTCGGCGCCGGTCTGCGCCGCGCTGGTGGTGATCAGGCCGTTATGTGAAGTCTCGAATTTCCCGCCCGTGTGCATCAGCATGAAGCAGCCCGTGCCGTAGGTGTTCTTGGTCATGCCGGCGCTGAAGCAGGCCTGACCAAACAACGCGCTTTGCTGGTCGCCGGCGACACCACCGATCGGGATCGCGTGGCCGAGCAAATCGGCATTGACTTCACCGTAGATGGCGCTCGACGGTTTGACACTGGGCAGCAGGTTGGCCGGAACGTCCAGCGCCTGCAGCAGCTCGGCATCCCACTGGTTGCTGCGGACGTTGAACAGCATGGTGCGCGAGGCGTTGCTGACGTCGGTGGCGTGAACCGTGCCGCCGGTCAGGTTCCAGATCAGCCAGCTGTCGACCGTGCCGAAGGCGAGTTGGCCCTCGGCAGCGAGCGCGCGCGCGCCGCTGACATGGTCGAGCAGCCACTTGAGCTTGGTGCCGGAAAAGTAGGCGTCGATCAGCAAACCGGTCTTGGCCTGAATGACTGGCGCGAGTCCACGTTCGCGCAACGCCGCACAAGTGGGTTCGGCGCGGCGGTCCTGCCAGACGATCGCGTTGTGCACCGGCTCGCCGGTGCGGCGGTTCCACAGCACTGTGGTTTCGCGCTGGTTGGTCATGCCCAGCGCGTGCACATCGCGCGCGGAGATACCCGCCAGGGCCAGCGCCTGGCGTGCGGTGGCAAGTTGGGTGCGCCAGATTTCGCGTGGATCGTGCTCAACCCAGCCCGGCTGCGGGTAGATCTGCGTGAGCTCCTGCTGCGCCTGCGCGACGATTTGTCCGCTGGCGTCAAACACGATGCTGCGTGAACTGGAGGTGCCCTGATCCAGGGCGAGCAGGTAGGTCATGGGAAATCTTTCAAATTTGCGGCGACCGAGCGGGACCATGAATGAATCCGCACGCGCCTTGCAACTGGCCTAGGGCGGTGCGATATCGTACCGAACCTGTGCTTGGGCGAGCAAGGTCGGGAACGGGTCTGGCGGCGGTGCGTCGGTGAACAGGCGGTCAATTTGTGACAACTTCCCGACTTCCACCATCGCCGGGCGCTTGAACTTGCTCAGGTCGGCCGCCAGCCAGACTTCGCGTGCGTGGGAAATGATCGTTTGCGATACCTTGACCTCGCGGAAGTCGTAGTCCCGCAGGGTGCCGTCGACTTCAATGCCTGAGATCCCGATGACTGCGATGTCGACCTTGAACTGCTGAATGAAGTTGACCGCCGCCTCGCCAACAATTCCCTGGTCGCGACCACGCACGACGCCGCCGACCACAATCACTTCGCTGTGCGGGTTGGCGCTGAGTATGGTTGCCACGTTCAGGTTGTTGGTGATGACCCGCAGTCCTGAATGTTCGAGCAAGGCTCGCGCTACCGCTTCGGTGGTGGTGCCGATGTTCAGGATCAGCGAGCAATCGTTGGGCACCGCGCTGGCTACGGCGCTGGCAATCCGGGCCTTTGCCTGCGCATTGAGACTGACGCGTTGCGGGTGAGCGATGTTTTCGATGGTCGAACTGGGCACCCGCACGCCGCCGTGAAAACGGGTGAGCAACCCCGCGTCGGCCAGCTTTTGTACGTCGCGGCGCACGGTCTGCAGGGTGACCCGGAGCCCTTCAGCCAGTTCCTCAATCATCACAGAGCCCTGCGCCTTCACTGCGGCAAGCAAAGCGAGATGTCTTGGATTGAGATTCATGCCGACGATTTTCACAAAGCGAGCCGTGATTCTTACAGGAAAACGAACCAAAAGAATCGAATATAGGGTAAATACTGAATCAAAACGAACCGAAAAGAACAACAATCATCAATTGTGGTCTATATTCCGTTCACTCAAAAAATAGGTAAGAAGGCTCGCGGATGCAGCTGTCACTGGAAAGCGTCAGGAAAAAGGTAGGGCGTCAGACATGGCTCTACGACATCAGCCTGGCTCCGCTGAGTGGTGCGGTGACGGTGCTGCTGGGTGCGACCCAGGCCGGCAAGACCAGTCTGATGCGCATCATGGCCGGACTGGACGTGCCGACCAAGGGCCGTGTCCTGGTTGACGGTACGAACGTTGTGGGGGTGCCAGTTCGTCAGCGCAACGTGGCCATGGTCTATCAGCAGTTCATCAATTACCCGTCCTTGCGGGTGCGCGAGAACATCGCCTCGCCGATGAAATTACGGCGCGAGACCGACATTGATCGTCGCGTGCAGGAGATCGCCGAGAAGCTTCATATCGACATGTTTCTGGAACGCTATCCGGCCGAATTATCTGGCGGGCAGCAACAGCGCGTGGCCCTGGCGCGGGCCCTGGCCAAGGGCGCGCCCCTGATGCTGCTTGATGAACCGCTGGTCAACCTGGACTACAAGTTGCGCGAAGAGCTTCGCGAAGAATTGGGCGCCCTGTTCGCCGCCGGCGATTCGACCGTGATCTACGCCACCACCGAACCTGGCGAAGCGCTGTTGCTCGGAGGTTATACCGCCGTGCTCGACGCTGGCGAGATGTTGCAATACGGCCCGACCGCTGAAGTGTTCCACCGACCGCAGTCCTTGCGCGTGGCTCGCGCCTTCAGCGATCCACCCATGAACCTGCTTTCAGCGCAATCGGCTGAAGGCGGCGTGCAACTCAAAGGGGGGCCTTTGCTCGCCTTGGGTTTGCCGGGGACGGCGTCGCGGCAGTTGACCGTGGGTATGCGCGCCAGCGCGCTGCGGGTGCAGCAGGCTGCAGGTGACGTGTCGGTTGCGGGCAAGGTCGAATTGGCTGAAATTTCCGGCTCAGACACTTTTATCCATGCGCGCACGGCCGTTGGCGAAGTTATCGCGCAGTTGACCGGCGTTCACCATTTCGATCTTGGCGCGAGCCTGACCCTCTATTTCGATCCGGCGCAGGCCTTTGTATTTGATGGCGATGGCCAACTCCTGCTGGCGCCGGCACGGGGCGAGGGGCGTTGAGATGGCAAAGATTTCACTTGACCTGGCGCATTCGTACAAGAGCGATCCCAAAGAAGATGGCGACTACGCGTTGCTGCCGCTGAAAATGACTTTTGAGGATGGTGGCGCCTACGCACTGCTGGGCCCATCGGGCTGTGGCAAGACGACCATGCTCAACATCATGTCGGGCTTGCTCGCGCCGTCGAGCGGGAGCGTTTACTTCGACGGTATCGATGTCACGCGGGCCTCGCCACAGCAGCGCAATATTGCCCAGGTCTTTCAGTTTCCCGTGATCTACGACACGATGACGGTTGCCGATAACCTGGCTTTTCCGCTGCGCAATCGCAAAGTGCCGAAAGAGCAAATAAACAAACGGGTCGGCGAGATCGCCGAAATGCTCGAACTCAGTAGCCAGCTCAATCAGCGCGCGGCGGGTCTGGCGGCGGACGAAAAGCAGAAGATATCGCTGGGTCGCGGCCTGGTCCGCCCCGATGTTTCGGCGGTGTTGTTTGATGAGCCGCTAACCGTCATTGATCCGCACCTCAAGTGGCAACTGCGCCGCAAGCTCAAGCAGATTCATCACGAACTCAAGCTGACCCTGATCTATGTGACCCATGACCAGGTCGAAGCATTGACCTTTGCCGACCAGGTGATGGTGATGACCCGCGGCCGTGCGGTGCAGGTTGGATCACCAGCGGATCTATTCGAGCGACCAAGCCACGCTTTTGTGGGACATTTCATTGGTTCGCCCGGCATGAATTTCTTGTCTGGCATGGTCGATGGCCAGGCGCTTCACATCGGCGGGGCGACCCTGAGACTGCCCACGCAGCGGCCATTGCCACAGGGGGAAATTCAACTGGGCATCCGTCCCGAGTACTTGGCCGTGGTGCCCGCCGACGCGACGGGCGCCTTGCCGATGACGGTTTCTCAGGTGCAAGACGTCGGCACGCACATTGTGCTGAGTGCGACCCATGCGGGGGTCACGGTCAAGGCTCGGCTGCCGCTGGACGCTGCGCAGTGGGTCCGCGGCGACACCGTCTGGCTGCAGGTCGTTGGCGAGCACACCTGCTATTACAAGAACGAGGAGATCGTGCCATGAGCGTCATCAGCAAGCCGGTCAATCAGAAGGCCTGGTTTTTGATCCTGCCGGTGCTCCTGTGCGTCGCATTCTCAGCAATTCTGCCGCTGATGACCGTCGTCAATTACTCGGTGCAAGACATCATCTCTCCGGAGCGACGTGTGTTTGTGGGCACCGAATGGTTTGCCGCCACGATGCGCGACGAGGAGCTGCACGGCGCCTTATTGCGTCAGCTGACGTTTTCTTTTTCGGTTCTGGCAGTGGAGCTGCCGCTGGGCATTCTGCTGGCGCTTTCCATGCCCGCGCAAGGTTGGAAGTCATCGGCGGTGCTGGTGATCGTATCTTTGTCGCTGCTCATTCCATGGAATGTTGTGGGAACGATCTGGCAGATCTTTGGGCGCACCGACATCGGCTTGATGGGCGCGGCGCTGGCGTGGATGGGCATCGAGTACAGCTACACCGGCAATGCGACGCATGCCTGGCTCACGGTCCTGCTGATGGACGTGTGGCACTGGACGCCGCTGGTGGGCCTGCTCGGTTATGCCGGACTGCGCTCTATTCCCGACGCTTACTACCAGGCCGCGAGCATCGACGGCGCCAGCAAATTTGCGGTGTTCTGGTACGTCCAACTGCCAAAAATGCGAGGTGTGCTGATGATCGCCGTGCTGTTGCGTTTCATGGACAGCTTCATGATCTACACCGAACCGTTTGTGCTCACCGGGGGCGGGCCGGGCAACTCCACGACTTTCCTGTCGCAGTTTCTCACGCTCAAAGCAGTGGGTCAGTTCGACGTTGGACCGGCGGCGGCCTTCTCGCTGATCTATTTCCTAATCATTTTGCTGCTGTGTTTCGTCTTGTATAACTGGATGCAGCGCGTCGGCACGCAGGCCAGGGAGGGGGGTCATGCATAAGCCGGTTTTTCAGAAACGGTCCATCTTTCTGCTGATCTACATCGTGTTCGCGCTGTTACCGGTGTACTGGATGCTCAACATGTCGTTCAAGACGAACGAAGATATTCTTGCCAGTTTCTCGCTTTGGCCCCAGCACTTTACGTGGGCCAACTACAAGACCATCCTGACCGACCCGTCGTGGTATTCGGGCTACATCAACAGCCTGATCTACGTTGGCATCAACACCGTCATTTCGATTACCGTCGCGCTGCCTGCCGCGTATGCCTTTTCCAGGTACAGCTTTTTGGGCGACAAGCATGTGTTCTTCTGGTTGCTGACCAACCGTATGACCCCGCCTGCGGTGTTTTTGCTACCCTTCTTCCAGCTCTATTCAACCGTGGGTTTGCTTGATACGCACATGGCTGTGGCGCTGGCGCACCTATTGTTCAATGTGCCGCTGGCGGTGTGGATTCTTGAGGGGTTCATGAGTGGCATCCCGCGGGAGATCGACGAAACGGCTTATATCGACGGTCATTCCTTCCCCGGGTTCTTTATCAAGATCTTCCTGCCGCTGATCAAGGCCGGCGTCGGCGTGGCGGCGTTTTTCTGCTTCATGTTCAGTTGGGTTGAGTTGTTGCTGGCGCGGACCCTGACCAGCGTCGATGCCAAGCCGATTGTTGCGACCATGACGCGCACCGTGTCCGCCGCCGGTATGGATTGGGCAACACTCGCTGCCGCTGGCGTCCTGACGATCGTGCCCGGGGCCATCGTGATCTGGTTTGTACGAAATTACATCGCCAAGGGTTTTGCGATGGGGCGGGTTTGATATGCGAGCGATTGACAGCGTAGGACCGTGCGTGATGGCGGAGGTGCGCCATGTTTAGCTGGATGGCATGGACGACGCCGGTTGCCGTGTTCTTCAGTTGTATCGGTCTGATGCTGGTGGGTATGACTGTTTGGGAAGTCATGTCGCCGACCCAGTCAAGGCGAGGATTTTTGCCGCTGGAGACCACGCGAGGTGATCGCTTGTTTATCGGCCTGTTGGCCGCAGCCTACCTGAATTTGGCGTTTGTTGGTGTCAGCGGAAAACTCGGCGCCTGGATGGGGCTGGAGGCCGACCCGTCGATCTGGTTCGGCTTTGTTGCGTCGATGGCCTTGCTTGGACTGATCATGCATAAGGGTTGACGATTGAGGAAGTATAAGGATCGGCTTGTTTGCCCCTTGAGCCGAGGCAGCCTTTGAATCAGGGGTCACACATCTGAGGAGTTTGATTATGAAGTTGCGGTATAGCCCATTGGCTGTTGCCCTGGCGTGCGGCGCGATGTCCGGCCAGAGCTGGGCTGACGAAGCGGCAGCCAAGAAATGGATTGACAGTGAGTTTCAGCCGTCCACCCTGTCGAAAGACAAACAGGCGGCCGAAATGAAATGGTTTATTGACGCGGCCAAGAAACTTCAGGCCAAGGGCGTCAAAGAGATTTCCGTTGTCTCGGAGACCATCACGACACATGAATACGAGTCGAAAACCCTGGCCAAGGCCTTCACCGAAATCACCGGCATCACGGTCAAGCACGACATCATTCAGGAAGGAGACGTGGTCGAGAAGCTGCAAACCTCCATGCAATCGGGCAAAAGCATTTATGACGGCTGGATCAGCGACTCTGACCTGATCGGCACGCACTATCGCTACGGCAAGATATTGAATTTGACCGACTACATGAGTGGCAAGGGCAAGGACTATACAAATCCGGGTCTGGACCTGAAGGACTACATCGGTACCAGCTTCACGACGGCGCCGGACAAGAAAATGTACCAGTTGCCCGACCAGCAGTTTGCCAATCTCTACTGGTTCCGTGCGGACCTGTTTGCGCGGGCTGACCTGAAGGACAAGTTCAAGGCCAAATATGGCTACGACCTGGGCGTGCCCCTGAACTGGAGCGCCTACGAAGACATTGCCGCGTTCTTCAGTGAAGACGTAAAAACCATCGATGGCAAGCCGATTTATGGTCACATGGACTACGGCAAGAAGGATCCGTCGTTGGGTTGGCGCTTTACCGATGCGTGGTTGTCGATGGCGGGTACCGCCGACATCGGGATTCCGAACGGCATGCCAGTTGATGAGTGGGGTATTCGGGTCGGGGCGGACAAGTGCACGCCAGTGGGCGCCTCGGTGTCCCGTGGCGGCGCAGCGAATTCGCCAGCGGCGGTCTACGCATTGACCAAGTACGTCGACTGGATGAAGAAGTACGCACCGAAGGAAGCGACCGGCATGACATTCGGCGAATCCGGTCCGGTGCCCGCCCAGGGCCAGATCGCGCAACAGATATTCTGGTACACCGCGTTTACCGCGGACATGATCAAGCCGGGCTTGCCGGTCGTCAATGCCGACGGCACCCCCAAGTGGCGCATGGCACCTGGTCCGAACGGCCCCTATTGGAAGCAAGGTATGCAAAATGGTTATCAGGACGTCGGCTCCTGGACCTTCTTCAAGGACCATGACGCCAACAAGGTGGCAGCTGCCTGGTTGTACGCGCAGTTTGTCACGTCCAAGACCGTGTCATTGAAGAAAACTATTGTTGGCCTGACGCCGATCCGTGAGTCAGATATTCAGAGCAAGGCAATGACCGACATGGCGCCCAAGCTTGGCGGGTTGGTGGAGTTCTATCGCAGCCCGGCGCGGGTGGCCTGGACGCCGACAGGCACCAATGTGCCCGACTATCCGAAGCTGGCTCAGTTGTGGTGGAAGAACGTGGCAGTGGCTGTGACCGGCGAGAAAACGCCGCAGCAAGCGATGGATAACCTGGCCGAAGAAATGGATCAGGTGATGAGCCGTCTGGAGCGCGCCGGTATGGCGCAGTGCCCACCCAAGCTCAACCCCAAGCAGGATCCCGCCAAGTGGCTGAGCGACAAGGGTGCGCCGTGGAAGAAGTTGGCGAACGAGAAACCGAAGGGCGAAACGATTGCCTATGAGACGCTGCTGAACGCGTGGAAGAACGGCAAGGTTCGTTAACTTTGTCATGATGAACCAAGTGTTCTAACGAGGGACCGTGTGAGAGTTGTTTCTTACACGGTCTTTCCCGTTTAATCCCGTGGTCTTGCCAAACGGGCGACTCAGCCCGGCCGCAAGGCAGTGAGACCGCGCATTGTTATGGTTCCCCAAACAAATCTTCTTTTTACCCGTCGTGCCGAACTGATCGACCGATTGGCCGAGCCTCGGATCTACGACCTTGCCATCGTCGGCGGCGGGGCGACCGGGCTGGGTGTGGCGCTGGACGCGGCTGCGCGCGGCTTCCGCGTGGTGTTGGTGGAATCTGATGATTTCTCCAAGGGAACTTCGTCACGCGCGACCAAACTGGTTCATGGCGGCGTGCGGTACCTGGCGCAGGGCAATATCGGCCTGGTGCGCGAAGCCCTGCGCGAGCGCACCACGCTGCTGGGTAACGCGCCGTATCTGGCCCAGCCGCTGGCGTTCGTGATGCCTTCCTACAAATGGTGGGAAATCCCGTTCTACGGCATTGGGCTGACGATGTATGACGCGCTCGCTGGCAAGGCTGGCCTGGGCCGGACCGAATTCCTCAGTCGTGATCAAACCATGGCGCTGTTGCCAGCGGCGAAGGCGCGCGGGCTCAAGGGCGGCGTCAAGTATTGGGACGGACAGTTCAATGATGCGCGCCTCGCATTGGCCCTGGCGCGCACCGCCGCTGCCCGCGGTGCCTTGCTGGTGAACTATTGCCGGGCCGTGGACTTGCTCTACACCGACGGAAAGGTCGCAGGGCTTCTTTGTAAGGACGTTCTCACCGACGAGACCTACAAACTGAATGCGCGCTGCGTCATCAACGCCGCCGGGGTCTGGGTCGACGAGCTGCGGCAGAAGGACGGCGAGGCCAACCATGGCGATGGCAGACGGCCCACCAAACCGATGGTTGCGCCCAGTCAGGGTGTGCATATGGTGGTGGATCGCAATTTTCTTGGTGGTGATACAGCGTTGATGGTGCCAAAAACAGCCGACGGACGGGTTCTGTTTGCCGTTCCGTGGCTGGGAAAAGTGATTCTGGGTACCACCGATACGCCTTGTACCGAGTTGGCGCGGGAGCCGACGCCATTCAAGGAAGAAGTTGAATTTATTTTGAGCGAGTCGGCGCGCTACCTCCACCGTGCGCCGCGTCGCTCCGATGTCAGGAGCGTCTGGGTCGGGCTGCGCCCGCTGGTCAAACCCCAGGACGACGACGGCGAAGACACCAAGGAGTTGAGCCGCGAGCACACCGTGCTGGTGAGCCGAAGCGGACTGGTCACCGTCACGGGTGGCAAATGGACAACTTACCGGGCGATGGCTGAGGATGTGCTGGCCAGGTGCGCCCGAACCGGTCTGCTCGAGCATCGCGCCCCGGGGGTTACAACGCATCTGACCCTGGTCGGCGCTGATCCCACGGGCGTGCCGCCGCACCCCTTGAGCGCGCCGCCGGGCCTGCATTCCTACGGCAGCGAACAAGCGCAAGTCGCGAGCCTGCCGGGCGCCGACAACACGCTTTGTGAGGGGCTGACCGAAGCCATGGTGCGCTTTGCCGCGCGCTACGAGTACGCGGTGACGGTCGAAGATGTGCTGGCGCGGCGCTCGCGCCTGCTGTTTCTCGATGCCCGTCTCGCCGGGTCGGTTGCCGCGCAAGTGGGCGAGATTCTCCAGCAGGAGACCGCACTGGAGCCCGACGTGAGTGCCTTTTCCGAGCTGGCCCAACACTATTTGTATCTGCCGCATTGATTGGGTTTGACGGCGCCAAAAAACTGGGGCATAATGAGCGGCTTCGCTTGAAAGAGCATGAAGTATCTGCCTAACGAATGCGACGTAAGTGGTTTACGTCGCAAACGACAGGCCCAAGACTGACCGGGACACTGATCGCCGTCGACTCCAATGTCGGTGGCTGGCGGGCTCCGGTGCAAGTTGGGAAGAATTGAAATGATCCAAGTTGAATCTCGATTAGAAGTTGCCGACAACACCGGCGCGAAATCCGTTCTGTGCATCAAGGTGCTCGGCGGCTCCAAGCGTCGCTATGCCAGCGTGGGCGACGTCATCAAAGTGAGCATCAAGGAAGCGGCCCCGCGCGGGCGGGTCAAAAAGGGTGAGATTTACAGCGCCGTGGTGGTTCGTACCGCCAAGGGTATTCGGCGCAGCGACGGCTCACTGGTCAAATTCGATGGCAACGCAGCCGTGTTGCTCAACGCCAAATTGGAGCCAATCGGCACCCGTATCTTCGGCCCGGTGACGCGTGAATTGCGTACCGAGAAGTTCATGAAGATCGTGTCGCTGGCTCCTGAAGTTTTGTAAGGACGCGCCATGAACAAGATTCGCAAAGGCGACGACATCATCGTGCTCGCAGGGCGCGACAAGGGCAAGCGCGGCAAGGTTGCTGCGCGCAAGGACGACTCGCATCTGATGGTCGAGGGCGTCAACATGGTCAAGAAGCACACCAAGCCCAATCCGCTCAAGGGCACGGTCGGCGGCGTGGTGGAAAAGGCGATGCCAATTCACCAATCCAACGTGGCCATTTACAACGTTGCCAGCGGCAAGGCGGACCGGGTCGGCATCAAGGTTCTCGCTGACGGCAAGCGCGTTCGCGTCTACAAATCCAGCGGCGAAGAAATCAAGGTGGCATGAACATGGCTCGTTTGCAAAAACACTATCGCGAAAAGTTGGTGCCTGAGTTGATGGCCAAATTTGGCTATACCTCGACGATGCAGGTTCCGCGTTTGACCAAGATCACCCTGAACATGGGTGTGAGCGAGGCCGTCGCCGACAAGAAGGTGATGGATCACGCGGTCGCAGACCTAAGCAAGATTGCCGGTCAGAAGCCGGTGGTCACCATGTCGAAAAAGGCCATTGCCGGCTTCAAGATCCGGGAGAACCAGGCGGTCGGTTGCATGGTCACCCTGCGCGGTGTTCAGATGTTCGAATTTCTCGACCGCTTCGTTACGGTCGCCCTGCCGCGAGTGCGTGACTTTCGCGGCATCTCGGGCCGCGCATTTGACGGCCGTGGAAACTACAACATCGGTGTCAAAGAGCAGATTATTTTCCCTGAGATTGAATACGACAAGGTCGATGCCCTGCGCGGTCTCAATATCAGCATCACCACAACGGCCAAGACCGACGAAGAGTGCAAGGCGCTGCTCGCCGGTTTCCGTTTCCCCTTCAAGAATTGAGGTGACCCGTGGCTAAAATGGCTTTAATCGAGCGCGAACTCAAGCGCGACAAACTGGTTGCCAAGTACGCGAAGAAGCACGCGGAACTGAAGGCAACCGCCCGCGACCCCCAGCGCAGCGACGAAGAGCGCGCGGCCGCCCGACTGGCCTTGCAAAAGCTTCCGCGCAATGCCAATCCGACGCGCCAGCGCAATCGTTGCTCGATCACCGGCCGCCCCCGTGGCACGTTCCAGCATTTCGGGCTGGCGCGCGCAAAAATTCGTGAAATGGCTTTCGCCGGGGAAATCCCCGGCATTGTCAAGGCCAGCTGGTAAGCGGCAGGAGACATCAATATGAGCATGAGTGATCCCATCGCCGACCTGTTGACCCGCATTCGCAATGCGCAGATGGTGGCGAAAACCACGGTTTGTGTTCCGTCTTCCAAAGTGAAGGTGGCCATTGCGCAGGTGTTGAAGGACGAGGGCTACATTGACGGTTTTCAGGTGAAGACCGAGAGCGGGAAGTCTGAACTTGAAATCGCGTTGAAGTACTACGCGGGCCGCCCGGTCATCGAGCGCATCGAGCGTGTCAGCCGCCCCGGTTTGCGTGTCTATCGTGGTAGCGATGCCATCCCCCAGGTTCAAAATGGCCTGGGTGTGGCCATCGTCACCACGCCCAAGGGCGTCATGACCGATCGCAAGGCGCGCGCTACCGGTGTCGGTGGCGAAGTCCTTTGTTACGTCGCCTAAGGCGTGGCATTCAGGAGTAATTGAAAATGTCCCGTATCGGAAAACTACCCGTCGCCGTTCCGGCTGGCGTCAAAGTGTCAGTCATGCAAGACCAGATCAGCGTTCAAGGCGCTGGTGGAACCTTGTCATTGGTTCAAAACGCACTGGTCAAAGTGACCAGTGGGGCTGATTCGCTGAGTTTTCAGCCGGCCAACGATTCCCGTGAAGCCAATGCCATGAGCGGCACCATGCGCCAGTTGGTGAACAACATGGTGGTCGGCGTGACCAAGGGCTTTGAGAAGAAGCTCAACCTCATTGGTGTTGGCTACAAGGCCCAGGTGCAGGGCGCCCGGCTGACCCTGACCGTTGGGTATTCACATCCGGTCAATAAGGAAATGCCAGCGGGCATCACGGTTCTGACCCCGGTTCCAACCGAAGTCGTGGTCAAGGGCGCCGATCGTCAGCGTGTGGGCCAGGTTGCAGCGGAGATCCGCGCCATCCGTCCTCCCGAGCCATACAAGGGCAAGGGTATTCGCTATTCGGACGAAAAAGTCAAGATCAAAGAGACCAAGAAGAAGTAAGGAGCCCCAACATGTTGACCAAAAAAGAACAGCGTCTTCGCAGGGCTCGCCAAACGCGTATTCGCATCGCCACGCAAGGCGCCGCGCGTCTGACCGTGAACCGCACCAATTTGCACATCTACGCCAGTATCATCGCCGGCGAAGGTGGCAAGGTGCTGGCCAGCGCGTCGACCGCAGAGGCCGAAATACGCAAAACGCTTGGCGCTGCGGGCAAGGGCGGCAACGTTGCTGCGGCTCAGTTGATTGGCAAGCGTCTGGCTGAAAAGGCCAAGGCAATCGGTGTCGAGAAGGTGGCCTTTGACCGTGGCGGCTTTGCCTACCACGGCCGCGTCAAGGCATTGGCGGATGCGGCGCGCGAAGCAGGCTTGCAGTTCTAAGCAGATCGGAAAGAATAATGGCTAAAGTTCAAGCGAAAATGCAGGGTAAGGTCGAGGGTCCGGAAGACGGCCTACGCGAGAAGATGATTGCAATCAACCGCGTGACCAAGGTGGTCAAGGGCGGACGCATTCTCGGGTTTGCTGCGTTGACCGTGGTCGGCGACGGCGATGGCCGCGTCGGCATGGGCAAAGGCAAGTCGAAGGAAGTTCCGGCGGCGGTGCAAAAGGCGATGGAAGAAGCCAGACGCAATCTGACCAAGATTTCGCTCAAGAGCGGTTCGATTCATCACAAGGTTTTCGGGCAGCACGGTGCGGCGGCAGTCATGATGGCGCCCGCGCCCAAAGGCACCGGCATCATTGCCGGCGGCCCGATGCGCGCGGTGTTCGAGGTCGTGGGCATCACGGACATCGTGGCGAAGAGCCACGGGTCGACCAATCCCTACAACATGGTGCGCGCCACGCTGGATGCGCTCTCGCACGCGACGACACCTTCCCAGGTTGCGGCCAAGCGCGGCAAGACGGTTGAAGAACTGTTCGCCT
This sequence comes from uncultured Pseudomonadota bacterium, assembly GCA_963844495.1. Taxonomy (GTDB): domain Bacteria; phylum Pseudomonadota; class Gammaproteobacteria; order Burkholderiales; family Burkholderiaceae_C; genus Rhodoferax. The sequence goes on along the minus strand of CAWJOT010000022.1, from coordinate 98,332 downwards.
GATCCGGAGAACGAATATGACAACACAGCAAACCATCAGGGTGCAGCTGGTCCGCAGTCCGATTGCGTGCCAGGAGTCGCACCGCGCTACGGTCCGTGGATTGGGTCTTCGCAAGATTCGCAGCATCAGCGAATTGGTCGATACGCCCGAGGTTCGCGGCATGATTAACAAGATCAGTTATCTGGTCAAAGTGCTCTAAGAGGTTGACGATGGAACTCAACGGCATCAAGCGTGCGGACGGGGCGAAACACTACAAGCGCCGGGTTGGACGCGGCATCGGCTCGGGGCTCGGCAAGACTGCAGGGCGCGGTCACAAGGGCCAAAAATCACGGGCCGGCGGCTATCACAAGGTCGGCTTTGAGGGTGGTCAAATGCCGATGCAAAGGCGTTTGCCCAAGCGCGGCTTCAAGTCCGCGCTGCTCAAATTCAACGCCGAAGTCACCTTGACTGCCTTGGAGCAGCTTGGGCTGGCCGAAGTCGATCTTGTCACGCTCAAGAAGGCCGGTCTGGTCGGTGAGCTGGCGCGCGTCGTCAAGGTTATCAAGACCGGTGAAATCACCCGTGCCGTGAAGCTCACGGGCATCGGTGCGACGGCTGGCGCCAAAGCGGCAATCGAAGCCGTTGGCGGCAGCATCGCCTGAGAGCGCAACTGAAAGATCGTACACGTGGCAACCAACGCTGCTCAACTGGCAAAAACCGGAAAATTCGGCGATCTGCGCCGTCGTCTGGTCTTTTTGCTGCTCGCGCTCGTTGTCTACCGCGTGGGTGCGCACATTCCCGTGCCAGGCATTGATCCCGCGCAACTGGCCCAGTTTTTCAAAGGTCAGCAAGGCGGCATCCTGGGCATGTTCAACATGTTTTCCGGCGGTGCTCTGTCACGGTTTACCGTTTTTGCGCTGGGGATCATGCCGTACATTTCGGCCTCGATCATCATGCAGTTGCTGACCTACGTGCTGCCGACCTTCGAGCAACTGAAGAAGGAAGGCGAGGCAGGCCGTCGCAAGATCACGCAATACACGCGCTACGGCACCCTTGGGCTGGCACTGTTTCAGTCGATGGGCATTGCCCTGGCGCTGGAGAGTTCACCCGGGCTGGTGTTGGTACCGGGATTTGGTTTCCGGATGACCGCAATCGTGACCTTGACCGCCGGGACGCTGTTTCTGATGTGGCTGGGCGAGCAGATTACCGAGCGCGGTTTGGGCAACGGCATTTCGATCCTGATTTTTGGCGGCATTGCCGCCGGGTTGCCGAACGCAATTGGCGGGTTGCTTGAGCTGGTACGCACCGGTGCCATGAGCATCATTGTGGCGTTGTTCATCGTCGTGGTCGTCGCTTTGGTAACATTTTTCGTTGTCTTTGTCGAGCGTGGCCAGCGCAAGATTCTTGTGAATTACGCCAGGCGCCAGGTCGGCAACAAGGTCTACGGCGGGCAGTCCTCGCATCTGCCTTTGAAGTTGAACATGGCCGGGGTGATCCCGCCGATCTTTGCTTCGAGCATCATCCTGTTGCCCGCCACGATCGTGGGCTGGTTCAGCACGGGCGACTCGATGCGTTGGCTCAAGGATATTGCCGGGTCCCTCACGCCCGGGCAGCCGATCTACGTGATGCTATACGCCAGCGCGATCGTGTTCTTCTGTTTCTTCTACACGGCCTTGGTTTTCAACAGCCGCGAGACGGCGGACAACCTGAAAAAGAGCGGCGCATTCATTCCTGGTATTCGTCCTGGCGATCAGACTGCCAAGTACATCGACCGGATCTTGTTGCGCTTGACCTTCGCCGGCGCGATTTACATCACCTTGGTTTGCCTGTTGCCCGAGTTTCTGATTTTGAAGTACAACGTGCCGTTTTACTTTGGTGGCACCTCGTTGCTGATCATTGTGGTCGTCACCATGGACTTCATGGCGCAGGTACAGAATTACTTGATGTCGCAGCAGTACGAGTCGTTGTTGAAGAAGGCCAATTTCAAGTCTTCTTGAGACCACTACCTGATATGTCAAAAGACGATGTAATTCAAATGCAGGGAGAGGTGGTTGAAAACCTGCCCAACGCGACCTTTCGGGTGAAGTTGGAGAACGGGCATGTGGTGTTGGGGCATATCTCGGGAAAAATGCGCATGCACTACATCCGCATCCTTCCCGGCGACAAGGTGACGGTCGAATTGACGCCTTACGATTTGAGTCGGGCGCGGATCGTGTTCCGCGCAAAGTAACTGTATTGGGAGAATGGAAATGAAGGTTTCGGCTTCGGTCAAGAAAATTTGCCGCAACTGCAAGGTAATTCGGCGCAAGGGCGTGGTACGCGTGATCTGCAGTGATCCGCGACACAAGCAGCGCCAGGGTTAATGGCATCAGTTTTAGAGGACGAACATGGCACGTATCGCTGGCATTAATATTCCGCCGCAACAACATTCGGAAATCGGCCTGACGGCTATTTTCGGAATTGGTCGCAGCCGCGCTCGCATGATTTGCGACGCCTGTGGCATCGCCTATTCCAAGAAGGTCAAGGACTTGACCGACGCGGACATGGAGAAGATCCGCGACCAGATCGCCCGGATCACCATCGAAGGTGATCTGCGCCGCGAAACGACGATGAACATCAAGCGTTTGATGGACATTGGATGCTATCGCGGTTTTCGGCATCGGCGTGGTCTGCCCGTGCGTGGTCAGCGTACCCGTACCAATGCACGTACCCGCAAGGGCCCGCGCAAGGCAGCCCAGGCTCTAAAGAAATAATTGGCTCTGAAAGAATACTATGGCAAAAGCTCCAGCCAGTAATGCCGCACAACGCGTGCGCAAGAAGGTTCGCAAGAACGTGGCCGATGGCATTGCGCACGTGCACGCCTCGTTCAACAACACCATCATCACAATTGCCGACCGGCAGGGTAACGCCCTGTCGTGGGCATCGTCGGGTGGACAGGGTTTCAAGGGTTCACGCAAGTCCACTCCATTCGCGGCGCAAGTTGCTTCGGAGGTGGCAGGTCGCGCGGCTATTGAGCAGGGCATCAAGAACCTTGATGTCGAAATCAAGGGCCCTGGGCCGGGTCGCGAGTCGTCGGTTCGGGCGCTGGCCGCTCTTGGCATTCGCATCAATATGATTGCCGATGTCACGCCGGTACCGCATAACGGCTGTCGCCCCCAAAAGCGCCGTCGTATCTAGTTTTTTTCAAGCCCACAGCCACTGGCAACGCGCCCGTGGCTCCCGCATTAACGTGCGGCAGATGACATAAAGGAAGTTCAAGTGGCACGCTATCTAGGCCCCAAGGCCAAACTCTCCCGCCGTGAAGGCACCGACCTGTTTCTCAAGAGCGCACGCCGTGCGATTGCGGACAAGGCCAAATTCGACTCCAAGCCGGGTCAGCACGGACGCACCTCGGGGGCTCGCACTTCCGACTATGGCCTGCAACTGCGCGAGAAGCAAAAAGTCAAACGCATGTATGGTGTCCTTGAAAAGCAGTTTCGCCGCTATTTTGAAGAAGCGGACCGGCGCAAGGGAAATACTGGCGCGAATTTGTTGACGCTGTTGGAATCGCGTTTTGACAATGTGGTGTATCGGATGGGTTTTGGCTCGACGCGCGCCGAAGCGCGGCAGTTGGTTTCGCATCGAGCCATGACGGTCAACGGCAAGTGCGTCAACATTCCGTCTCTGATGGTCAAGCCAGGCGACGTCATTGCCGTCTGCGACAAATCGAAAAAACAGAATCGGGTTGTGGAGGCGCTGCAGTTGGCGCAGCAAGTAGGGATGCCGGCCTGGGTGGAGGTCAACATTGACAAAGCGGAGGGTGTGTTCAAGGTGGCGCCTGATCGCGATCAGTTTGCCGCCGACGTCAATGAGTCGTTGATTGTTGAGTTGTATTCGCGTTAATTGCGAGTGCATCTTTGTTCGAATTCGTTACTGTGGCCCGGCTGCCGGGTCCCAGTTGCTTCACCAGCCTTACCGGTGTAACGAGCCGAGGGTATTGAGAGGAAGTCTGCATGCAAAATAGTCTACTTAAACCAAAAGCCATCAACGTCGAACAACTCGGGCCCCATCGTGCCAAGGTTGCGCTCGAACCCTTTGAGCGTGGATACGGGCACACGCTGGGCAATGCTCTGCGTCGTGTCCTGCTGTCTTCGATGCCGGGTTACGCCGCCACCGAAGTGACGATCGCCGGGGTGCTGCATGAGTACTCATCGATTGATGGCGTCCAGGAAGACGTCGTCAACATCCTTCTCAATCTCAAAGGCGTTGTGTTCAAGCTGCACAACCGCGAGGAAGTGACACTGAGCCTGCGCAAGGACGGTGAAGGCGCTGTCACAGCGAGCGACATCCAGACCCCGCATGACGTCGAAATCATCAATCCAGATCATGTGATTGCTCACCTGTCGCAAGGCGGCAAGCTCGACATGCAAATCAAGGTCGAAAAAGGCCGTGGCTATGTCCCGGGCACGATGCGCCGCCATGGCGATGAATCGCCCAAGACCATTGGGCGTATCGTCCTTGACGCCTCCTATTCCCCCGTCAAGCGGGTCAGCTACACAGTCGAGAGTGCGCGCGTTGAGCAGCGTACCGACCTTGACAAGCTGGTGGTGGACATTGAAACCAACGGCGTCATTTCCGCCGAAGATGCGGTGCGCGCCTCGGCCAGGGTTCTGGTGGAACAGCTCGCCGTCTTCGCCCAGCTCGAAGGGACCGAACTCGCGGCCTTTGATGCCCCGGCGCCGCGCGGAAGCGCCCAGTTTGATCCGATCCTGTTGCGCCCGGTCGACGAACTGGAGCTGACGGTTCGCTCGGCCAACTGCCTGAAGGCGGAAAATATTTACTACATCGGCGACTTGATCCAGCGGACCGAGAACGAATTGTTGAAGACGCCCAATTTGGGGCGCAAGTCGCTCAATGAAATCAAGGAAGTCCTGGCTTCCCGCGGCCTGACTTTGGGCATGAAGCTCGAAAGCTGGCCGCCAGCAGCGTTGGAAAAACGCTGATATCGGAGTCTTGAGAGAGACTCAGTGACACTGGCAGTACCTGATACGGCTGCCGGAAAAATGACTAAAGGAAATCGCCATGCGTCACGGACACGGATTACGTAAACTCAATCGAACCAGCTCGCACCGGCTCGCGATGCTGCGCAACATGATGAACTCGCTCATCGAGCACGAGGTCATCAAGACCACCGTCCCCAAGGCCAAGGAACTACGCAGCGTCATCGAACCGATGATCACCCTGGCCAGGGAAGCGACGGTTGCCAATCGCCGGCTGGCATTTGACCGCCTGCGTGACCGCGAAAGCGTCACCAAGCTGTTCAACGAACTTGGCCCACGCTTCAAGACCCGACCGGGCGGCTATACGCGCATCCTGAAGATGGGTTTTCGTGTCGGTGATAACGCGCCGATGGCCCTGGTTGAATTGCTCGACCGCCCGGAAGTGGTTGAACCCGCTGCCGACGAAGCAACTGCGACCTGAGGACAGGTTATAATTTAAGGATACCGCGCGATGGAGCAGTCTGGTAGCTCGTTGGGCTCATAACCCAAAGGTCGGAGGTTCAAATCCTTCTCGCGCAACCAACATTTTGGCGGCAATATGCTGCTAGTAATCGCCCACTAACCGTGGGCGATTTGCATTTCGCGGGGGTCCGGCAATCACGCTTTCACGGTTTGCTGTTGGCAACCGCGCCAACCGCAGCGCGTAGCGCGAGCAGATAGCTTTCCTTGCCAAAACCGCAAATCTGGCCGGTGACGATTTCGGCAAACACGGACTGGCGACGAAACGGTTCGCGTGCGTGGATGTTGGACATGTGAAGCTCGACGATCGGGCAGGTCAGAATGGCCAGCGCGTCGCGGATGCCGTAGCTGTAGTGGGTCCAGGCCCCGGCATTGATCAGCACGGCGTCTACGCCCTCGCTGTGAGCCCGGTGAATGCGCTCGCACATGTCGCCTTCGGCATTGGTCTGGAAGTTCTCCACTTCAACGCCAAGTTCCCTGCCCAGCGCTTGCAAACTGGCGTTGATTTGATCGAGCGTGACAGTCCCGTACTGTTTCGCGTCGCGCATCCCAAACATATTGTGGTTGATGCCGTGGAGCATGAGAATCTTCATGAGGGTCCCTTGGACGATTAGGTCGAACTGCGCGCGATAAGCAAGCCGCCGATGCTGGCCAAAAAAGCCAGTTCGGCGCGAGCACACATCGGCTCAAGTGTAGCCCCGCTGGCTAACCCGGCCAGCCGGGTTGGACATTTGGCCGACACGCGAGGGCAAACCGTGCCAAATGTTAAGCTCACAGTTTTCCCTACGAGAAACCGGTTCATGAATAAGCTGCTCGCGATCGTTTTAGTGTTTGTCTTCCTCTTGATTTCACCGGCTTGGGCGGCGGATCAGCCGGCCCCTGTGGCGCCAGCGTCGCTGACCTTGACCGGAGAGGTGCTCGAGACGATGGACGCCGGTGGTTATACCTATATTCGCGTCAAATCCAAGGATGGGGACGCCTGGGCAGCCGTTGGCAAGGCCAGCGTGGTCAAGGGGGCCGAGGTCACGATTGAAAACGGGACCGTGATGGAAAACTTTGAAAGTGCAACGCTCAAAAGGAAATTCCCGTCGATTCTGTTCGGCAATCTTGGTGGTGCCGACAAGGCAGTTGCCGCTGCCCACGCTGCGGCCAAGGTGGTCGATACCGAACCGGTGAATGTGCCCAAGGCGACCGGCACCAACGCGCACACCATCGCTGAAGTTGTGACCCAGGCAACAGCGCTGAAGGACAAACCAGTCAAGGTTCGCGGCAAAATAGTCAAGTACAACCCCGAAATCATGGGCAAGACCTGGATCCACTTGCGTGACGGCTCGGGCGCCGCCGCTGACAATAGCAATGATGTTCTTGTCACGAGCACCGGCACCGCCAAGCTTGGCGATGTGGTGACTGTTTCAGGCGTGGTTCGCACCGATCAGGATTTCGGCTCTGGCTACGTCTACAAAGTGTTGATTGAAGCGAGCGAGCTCGCGCACTGATGGCAGGTGCGCGCTAGCGATTCTGCGAGCCACGGTGCGCCCAGGCCGTGGTGTGTCGTTCCAGCACGCTGAACAGTTCGTACATCGCCATCGCCATCGCGCCCACCACCAGCAGTCCGGCAAAAGCCAGCCCCATTTGCATGGCTGAACCGGCTGAAATCAGCAGGTAGCCGATGCCTTCGTTGGCGGCGGTCATCTCGGAGACCGTGGTGCCGACAAACGCCAGTGTGATGGCGATCTTCAGCGAGCCATAGAAATGTGGCATGGAGCGCGGCAGGCCAACCTTGAGCAGCACGTCGAGGCGTTTGGCGCCGAGCACCCGCAGCACGTCTTCGAGTTCTGGCTCCAGGGTTGCCAGACCGGTCGCGACGTTGACCATGATCGGGAAAAAACTGATCAGAAAGGCGGTGAGAATCGCCGGCCCTACGCCGATTCCGAACCACACAACCAGTATCGGGACAAACGCCGCCTTGGGCAAAGCGTTGAAGCCTGTCATCAAGGGGTAAAGCGCTGTGTAGGCGAGGCGCGAGCTACCGATGACCAAACCCAGAATGACCCCGACCGCGATCGCAATGCCAAACCCTGCCATCGTGACCCAGTAGGTGCGCCAGGCGTGAGCCGCGATCGTTGTCTTGTATTGCCAGAACTGGTCCCAGATGCGCACTGGGCTCGGAAAAATGAATTCCGAAACCTCAAAGGCGAAACAGATAAGCTGCCACAGACCGACCAGGCACAGCAGCAGCAGCCAGGCCGACCAGCGTTCAATCTGTTTCTGTTTCATGATTGTCACTCGGGAACAGGGGGCGTTGCCGACTTTCGCGGGTCGCCCCAATGTGACCACGAAGCTCGTGCACGATGTCGGTAAACTCTGCCGTGTAGGTTATCTCCAGATCGCGCGGACGCGGTAGATCGATATCGCTTTTCACAACAAAGCGCCCGGGACGACCGCTCATCACGTACACCGTGTCGGCCAAAAACACCGATTCGCGCAGGTCGTGCGTGACCAGAATCACGTTGAATTGCCGCTCGCTCCAGAGGTCGCGCAGGATGCACCAGAGGTCTTCGCGAGCAAAGGCGTCCAGCGCACCAAACGGCTCATCGAGCAACAGCATCTTGGGTTCATGAATCAGGGCGCGGCAGATGCTGGCACGCTGCTGCATGCCGCCCGAGAGTTCCCAGGGAAACTTGTCCTCGTAGCCGCCAAGGCCGACTTTTTGCAGCAATGCGCGGGCGCGCTGGCGATACTCATGGCGTCGGGACTTGAAGTTGCCGCGGTACGGCTCGACGATCTCCAGTGGCAGCAGCACGTTGTCGAGCGTGCTGCGCCACGGCAGCAAGGAAGGCGCCTGAAACGACATGCCTGAAATCTTCAGGGGTCCCGTGACCGGTTGGCCCTCGATCAGAATCCTGCCGCGCGAGGGCATTTTCAGACCGGTTGCCAGTTTCATGAAGGTTGATTTGCCGCACCCCGAGGGACCCACCACGGCAATGAATTCGCCCTGGTGAACTTTCAGATCAATCGCCTCCACCGCAAAATGATTCTGCTGGCGTAGCTCGTCGCTGTAGGCCAGCCAAACGTCCTCAAAATCGACGAACCAGGCAGCGCCAGAGTCAGGCATTCTATTTCTTTGGCAAGATGTTGAGTTCGGTGGCAGAAGGCAGAAACGAGCCATTCCAGACCGCCTGCGGGTCGACCCGGCTCTTGGTGTTGAAGGCGTCCGACACCTGTGAGGCCATCAGTGACAGGCGCGGACCTTTGACCTGGCCAAAACCCTCGGCGCGCGCGTTCGCGCTGTTGATGACGGTATCGATCGCCAATTGCAACCTGCGTGTTTCCAGCGCAACGTTGATGATGCCATCGCGCGCCTTGACGTCGACAATCGCCGCCGCCGGGTCGGCAATAACATCTCGGACGCCCTTGGCAAACGCGCCCAGGAACGCCCTGACCGCCGCCGGATTTTCCTTGAGCAGCTTGGGCGAGGCGATGATGGCGTTGCCGTATAGCTTCACACCCCAGGCCGGGTACGGCAACACGACGACGTCGCTGACCTTGACGCCGCGCGCCTCCAGATTGAGCAGGGAGGTAAAGGTGAAGCCAGTGATCGCGTCGATGTCGCCGCGCACCAGCAAGGTCTCGCGCAGCGGCGGGTCCATGCTGGTCCATTGCACGCCGTTGATGTTGTTGGCCTTGGCAAAGATCGCGAAGGCGCGCCGACCCGCGTCAAACACAGGTGCTCCGAGCTTTTTGCCATTGAGATCGGCCGGTTGCCTGATGCCCGATTTCTTCAATGCCATCACCGAGGCCGGTGTGTCGTTGTAAACCATCATGACCGCCACCGGCTTGTTCGGCGCGTCAGGATTGTTGGCGTGGAATTCCATCAGCGCTGCGAGATCGGCAAACCCCATGTCGTAGCTGCCCGAAGCGACCCGGGTCACGGCGCCGCCCGAGCCGCTGCCCGCGTCCACTGTCACGTCAAGCTTCGCGTCCCTGAAGTAACCCTTGGCCAGCGGTGTCAGGAACAGCGCGGACGGGCCTTCAAAGCGCCAGTCAAGCTGGAATTTGATGGGTGTGGTTTGTGCCTGGGCACCGATGTGAAACCAGCTTGCGGCCAGAGCCGCCGCGATGCTAAGAAATACACGCTTGTTCATGCAAACTCCAGCCTCAAATTCGACTATTGTCACCGACCTGCAAGGCTCTTGGCGGGTATCCATGTCCGGCGCCGGTCGGCGTGCGAAAAAATGTTTACACTTTCACCGACCACTTCGGTTTGTGCCCGGCATTCCATCCCAATATGATCCCAATCAGCGACACCGTTCGTTTTGTACTCGACGGAGCCATTGTCGAAGCGCGCGGCGAACACCACACGACCACCGTGCTCGACTTCCTGCGCGAGCAGTTGCACCGCACCGGCACCAAGGAGGGTTGTGCCGAAGGTGATTGCGGCGCCTGCGTGGTGCTGGTCGGTGAGACTCGACGCCGGTGGCACCACCGTGAAATACCAGAGCGTCAACAGCTGTCTGCAATTGCTTCCCACGCTGCATGGCAAGTCGGTCAAGACCGTTGAGAGCCTTCGTCGCGCGGATGGCAAACAACACCCGGTGCAGCAGGCGATGGCCGAAGGTCATGGCACGCAGTGCGGTTTTTGCACGTCAGGCATCGTGATGAGCCTGACCGGTATGCTGCAAACCGCATCGAACCCGACGCGCAGCGAGATTCATGACGCGCTGAGTGGCAACCTGTGCCGTTGCACCGGTTACAAGCCAATCGTCGAGGCCGCGCTGAAGGCGGCACAGGCGCCGCGCGAGCAACTTGTGCTCGACGACAACGCCGAGCTTGAACTGCTGCTGGAAATTCGCCGTGCCAGCGGTGACGATGCGGTGCTGCGCACGCCTTTGGGCAAGGAGTTTTTTGCGCCACGCACAGTTGCCGCGCTGGCCGCCTACCTGGTGCAATACCCGCAAGCTAAAATTTTGGCGGGCAGCACCGAAATCGGCCTGCAGGTGAACAAACAGTTCCTGCAGCCGGATCGGATCGTCTATCTCGGTCAGGCGCAGGAATTGCGCCAGACGCAGGACATGGGTGAGTTCTGGCGTATTGGTGCGCAGGTTTCGCTGACAACGATCAAGACCCTGGTCCGTGACGCTTACCCGGACTTCGCCGAAGTGCTGCGTCGCTTTGGCTCACCTCCGATTCGCGCCACCGCGACGCTGGCGGGCAATATCGCCAACGGATCGCCGATTGGCGACGGCATGCCTTGCCTCCTCGCACTCGGCGCGACGCTGCAATTGCGGCGCGGCGAGACGACGCGAGCGCTGCCGGTGGACAAGTTCTACACCGGACAGAAACAGAATGTGCTGCGAGAGCCGGTGAATTCATCGCGGCGGTGGACTTGCCCAAGCCTCGTCTGGGACATGTCTTTCGTGCACACAAGGTCAGCAAACGTTTTGACCAGGACATTTCGGCCACCTGTTGCGCGATGAGCTACCGTTTGGATCGATGGCGAATTTGCCGACGTGCGACTGGCGTACAACGGACTGGCGCCCGCGCCATGTCGCGCGCCCGCGCTGGAAGCGGTGATTCTCGGGCGCAGCCCGGAAGGCGTGAGTGCGGCGGAGTTGGACCAGGCCATTGCGCGCAGCTTCACGGCGCGCGACGGTTTGCGCGCGAGCTGGGCCTATCGCTCGTTGTTGGCGCGCAATCTGGTGCTGCAGTTTGTCGAAGAAGCCAGCACAGTGACGCCGGAGAGCGTTGCATGAACGCTCCCGCATCGATCGAGGAACTGCTGTCGGTGCTGGGCGAGCAGGGACGCGAATTGCCGCACGAGTCAGCCCTGCTGCACGTCAGCGGCGAGGCCACCTACACCGATGACATTCCCGAGCTGCGCGGCACGCTCTACGCGGCGCTTGTGTTGTCACCGGTGGCGCACGGCGAGATCGTGGGTGAGGGTGTGGATCGTGCCGCGCTGCTGGCGCAGCCCGACGTGGTGGCGGTGTTCACGGCGAGCGATATTCCCGGTGAAAACAATTGCGGCCCGATCGTTCACGACGACCCATTTCTGGCCAGCGGCAAAGTCGCAGTTCATCGGCCAGCCGGTGGCGGTGCTGGTCGCGCGCAGCATGCGCGCCGCCAGGCAGGCCGCGCGTGGCGCAGTCGTCACTGTCACGGAGTTGCCGGCAATCCTGAGCATTGAAGAGGCGCTGGCGCAGCAGAGTTTCATCATGCCGTCCAAGAGCATCACGCGCGGGCAGCCCGATGCGGCCATCGCCAGCGCACCGCACCGGTTGCGGGGGCGCACCGGTTGTGGCCAGCAGGAGCAGTTTTACCTCGAAGGCCAGATCGCCTACGCGCTGCCGCGCGAGGACGGCCAACTGACACTTTTTGTCTCGACCCAGCATCCGGACGGCAACCAGCGTGAGGCTGCTGCTGCGCTGAACCTGTCGGCGAAGGACGTGGAAGTGATCTGTAGGCGCATGGGCGGCGCCTTCGGCGGCAAGGAGGGCAACTCAAGCATCTTCTCGCAAAGCGCGGCGCTGGCGGCGTTCAAGCTGCAGCGTCCGGTCAAGCTGCGCGTGAACCGCGACGACGACATGATGATCACCGGCAAGCGGCACGATTTTCGCATCGACTACGACTGCGGCTTTGACGACCACGGACACATCCTCGGTGTTGATATCGTACTGGCCTCGCGCTGCGGCTACAGCACCGACTACTCTGGCCCGGTAAACGATCGCGCGCTGCTGCACATCGACAACTGCTACTACCTGCCGCACCTGCGTGTGATCAGCCACCGGTGCAAGACCAACACCCAAAGCGCCACGGCGTTTCGCGGCTTTGGCGGTCCGCAGGGCATGTTCGCGATCGAGACCGTGATCGAGGAGATCGCGCACCAGCTTGGCCTCGATCCGTTGCAAGTGCGCAGCGTCAACCTGTACCGCGAGCCGAGCGTCTCGGGCGATGCGCAGTCCATGACGACCCAGTACGGCCAGGTCATCGAGGACTGGATCGGCCAGCAAGTGATCAGTCAGGTTGTAGTCGAATCTGCCTACAGCGCCCGTCGTACAAGCATTGATAGCTACAACAAAGGTAGCAAACATCGCAAGCGAGGACTCTCGCTGGTGCCACTGAAGTTCGGCATTTCGTTTACCGCGACGATGCTCAACCAGGGTGGTGCTCTGGTCCACATCTACCAGGACGGCTCGGTCAGCGTCAATCACGGTGGCACCGAAATGGGCCAGGGCCTCAACACCAAGATGGCGCAGGTGGCCGCCGACGCTCTTGGCATCGCCGTGGGACTGGTGCGCGTGACCGGCAGCGACACGCAAAAAGTGCCCAATGCCAGCGCGACCGCCGCCTCCAGTGGCGCCGATATCAACGGTGCGGCCATCAACCATGCCTGCGCGCAACTGCGCGAGCGTCTGAGGCCGGTAGCTGCCAGCCTGCTTGGTTGTGCCAAGAATGCTATTGAATTTGTAGCTGGATACGCACAAACGACGGGCTATACGGGCTTATTTGATCAGAAAAAGCAGTTGCCTTGGCAAACCCTGGTGAAGCAGGCGTGGCTCGATCGTGTCGGTTTGAGTGCGACCGGTTTTTACATGACGCCCGACATTGCCTACGACTTCAATACGCTGCAGGGGCAGGCCTTTTACTACTTCTGCTACGGTGCTGCCGTGAGCGAAGTGGAGATTGACACCCGCACCGGTGAGTGGTGGCTCAGGGCGGTCGACATCGTGCACGACGTGGGCCAGAGCATCAACCCTGCCATCGATCGTGGGCAGATCGAAGGCGCCTACGTGCAGGGCATGGGCTGGCTGACGATGGAAGAGTGCGTCTGGGACAAGAAGGGCAAGTTGCTCACGCACGGCCCGAGCACCTACAAGATCCCGGTGGCCAGCGACGTGCCCGAGCACTTCAGGGTCAGCCTGTTTGACAGCCAGAACGTCAAACCCACGCCGTATCGCAGCAAGGCCGTGGGCGAGCCGCCGCTGATGCTCGCGCTCTCGGCCTTCTTTGCGCTGCGCGATGCGGTCAGCGCATCGGCCGGGCACCGCGCGCGTGTCGACCTGATTGCACCGGCCACGCCTGAACGCATTCTGCTAGCTTGCGAGCGTGCCAAAGCCACCGGTTAAAGGAAAGAGGATCGAGCCATGACACAGTCAAACAAGGTTGTTCTGATCACCGGCGCGTCGCGTGGAATCGGCGCGGCCACCGCCGTTCTGTGTGCCCAATGCGGCTACGCGGTGGCTGTCAACTACAGCTCGAACGAGGATGCGGCGCAGCAGGTCGTGCAGCAGATTCTCGGCAGCGGCGGTCATGCCATGGCGGTACAGGCCGATGTGGCGATCGAGGCCCAGGTAATGACCATGTTTGATGAAGTCGATGCGACGCTGGGGCGGCTCGGTGCGCTGGTAAACAACGCCGGGGTAGTTGACTTCGCCGCCCGCGTCGATGAAATGAGCGTGGCCCGGCTCAAACGCATGTTCGACATCAACGTGCTGGGCAGCTTTTTGTGCGCACGCGAAGCGGTTTTACGCATGAGCACACGCCACGGTGGTGCCGGGGGCAGCATTGTCAACGTTTCGAGCATTGCCGCGCGTCTGGGTGGCGCCGGCAACTATGTGGACTACGCCGCCAGCAAGGGCGCCATCGACACCTTCACGCTGGGTCTGGCCAGGGAAGTGGCGGCCGAGGGCATTCGCGTCAATGCCGTGCGCCCCGGCATCATCGAGACCGAAATCCACGGCTCGGGCGGGCAGCCCGACCGGGCGCGCCTGATGGCGCCACAGGTACCGCTGCAACGCGCCGGCACCGCACTCGAAGTGGCGCAAGCCATTGTCTGGTTGCTGTCGGAAGATTCGAGCTACAGCACCGGCTCGCTGCTCGATGTGGCCGGTGGCAGGTAGGTCCGCAACCCGCTCGGGTAGCTATGCTTCACACCAGCGCCATTCCGAAGCGCTGCCAGCGCGGCCGCCAAACCCCGAGGATGTCCACTGAAAGAAGCACGCGAACAGCTTTGCCAATGAGCAGTTGACGTGGCACAAGGCCGATATAGCGCGAATCAGCGCTGTTGTCGCGGTTATCACCCAGCATCAGGTACTGCCCGTCGGGAACGGTCAAGGGGGCAAAGCCATCCCGTGCCGCGGCGCCAGGCAGCCACTGGATGGTATGCCCTTCACCTGCGAGTTGCTCCATGTAGAACTCGGCCTGCCACGGCGCATCAAGCGCGTCATGACCCGCGTCCGATCCAAGGGACCAATAGCTGGCGCGCTCGCCATTGATGACGAGCCGCTTGTCGATCATGGCGATGCGGTCACCCGGGATGGCCACCACGCGTTTGATCAGGCGCACGCCATCGCGCGGCGAAGTGAAGGTCACAATGTCCCCGCGGCGCGGCGCCCCCAGAGCCATGATCACATGGTCCGTCAATGGCAGTTTCAGGTCGTAGGCAAGGCGATTGACGAATACCACATCGCCTTCGAGAATGTTGGGGTGCATGGAGCCTGAAGGAATCGGGTTCCAGTCGGCCACCGCGGTGCGAAACAACCCGAGCAACAACATGAATGCCAGGAAACCCCGGTTGTGGCGAATCCAGTTCGTCATGGCGATCTCAGGCCGAGCGCGGCAAGGCCGTGTCGCGTTCGAGCGGCACAAAGATCCACAGCGCGAGGTAGACCAACAGCCCGAATCCGGTGCATAGCGCCAGCGCGAACAGCAGGCGCCACAGCCAGGCCTCCATGCCAGTGGCGACTCGCCAGCCCGCCGCAGACGCCGCCGACCCAACGGTCGGTCGCAGAGCGCCGAAATCCGTTCAGGCTTTGCAGCACCGAATCGGGTCGGGTAGTGGCGCCTGGAGTAGCCTGTTTTTGGCACGCTGGAATTCATCGTTGCTCAGGCTGCCTCGGTCGCGCAGTTGTTCAAGGCGGGTTAGATCGTCGGCGATGGACATGGGGTTCTCCAGTAAATGGCGGTGTTCCTACCGCACGAACGCAATCCTAGGCCAGCGAGGCGGGCTCGACAAGGCGGATGCGATGAAGTGCAAAAAGCGGGTGCCGGAGTGTCCGATTTGGCGATGAAATCCAATAGCAGGTATCGCGCGGTCGCTGGCGCAATCTTAAAACGCTACCAATTCAATAGCGCTTTGCGTAAGTCGCACAGGTGTTACAGCCTGTTTTGTCGAAAGATATGTCTCGGTTCTCCAGCCCTCGCCTCAACCGCCACTGCTTGACCAGCGCGTAGATGGCCGGAATCACGGCCAAAGTCAGCACGGTGCTGGAGATCATGCCGCCGACCATGGGCGCGGCGATGCGGCTCATGACTTTGGATCCTGTGCCGGACCCCCACATGATGGGCAGCAGGCCCGCCATGATGGCCACCACGGTCATCATCTTGGGCGGCAGATAGGTTTCCCGGCAGCAGATTCAACCGGTTGGCGATTCCGACGGATGAACAATTGGCTGAAATCACATTGCGTATGAATGGCTGAGCCTTGCGCTGGGAGACTTTGGACGAGAACATCACCGCCACCGGTGCCACGCTTGGCAGATTTCAGGCGCCTTTGCCGCAGGCCGCCTGAACGTCAGCGCCTCGACCGTGCATCAATGGGAGTCCGGACAAAAGCGCCCCAGCAAGCTCGCCGCCAAACTGGCGTCGGTGGTCGAGAAGCATGGGATTTCGGTGCTGGACGGCACGCCATCCGCACCTTGGAATTGGGTCAGTGTACATTTCCGCTCCGCGGGGAGTGATCAGGGCGCGCCTTAACGCGAACCCGCTCGAACAGCTCAAAGATGTTCAATCCCAACCCATTGGCGATCACCTCCATGATGTTGAGAGTCGGATTGGCCTGCCCGTTTTCTATCCTGCTGAGATAAGTCTGATAAAACCCACAGCGCTCACTGAATGTGATTTGCGTCCAGCCTTGCTCCTGCCGCAGCGCACGGACGCACAGACCAAACGAAACACTGAGAGGTTGATTCACGCATGGAACTATCCAGAGTTTGCCCTAATTCACATACACACAAATTCGTATATTTCCCTATAGAATGGCGACCATAAGGTTGAAATCGGTCGCCTCAAGACCGTGCGTTGGATAGCTTGTGCAGGTAGCGTGCAGGCAAAAAAATACAAGACCATCACCACGTTACGTCCGAGGGGAACGTATGAACCCGATTCAATTCATTTCTGTGGCTTTGATGCCGCCATCTCAAAGCGCTGACTCAGCGCTTGCTGGTAGCGGTCCGGTGCCGACCACGGTTGAATTTTCAATTCACTTCATTTAGCCCGCAAAGAGCAAAGTGAACTGGTTTTTCTTGGCGCTGATCGGCCCACTTCTATATGCCTCGACAAATCATATAGACAAAGTACTGCTGGAGAAATACTTCAAGGTAGGCGGGGTTGGCGCGCTGATGCTCTTCTCGTCGCTTCTCTCGGTGCTGGCACTGCCCATTTTTTATCTGGCTGACCCAACGGTACTGAGCGTTGGCAACAAACATATTTTTGTGCTGGCCCTGGTGGGGTTCTTCAACATTCCACCCAAGGGCAACCCCGAGCTGCGCAGCCTGTCGGCCGTGCTGAATGCGCTGGTCCTGCTCCTGGCGGTGCAACCTGCGCACCCTCATGTTGTCGCCGAATAGTTGCCTCTCTACGGCACCACAACCTCAGCGTAGCTGTTTTGCCGGATGCTGCTGATTGCCTCAACAATGCCAGGCAGCGCCTTCTGAATGCGGGGCCAACTGGTGGAACTCAAAACCACAATGGCAATTTGGCGCTTGGTCAGATTCTGCTGGTATTTGAGGTTTTGATCGGTGGTCACCAGAACCTCAAAACCATGACTCTGCGCCTGCTCCAACAGTTCACCATTTTTCAGACCGCTCCAACCCAGCTCAAACGCGGTAGCGACTTGATGGCCAGACAAATGATTGCGCAGTGGAGCGGGTGTGCCTTGATCAAAAAGCACTCGCACTACGCGACTTCCAGCGTATGCGCGACGTGCTTCAGCACGGCGCGAACCTGCTCGGCGGTAACGCCCGGAAACCACGCCACAAAGTCCGCTACTTGCACCCCGTCCTCAAGGTTCTCAAAGAGGGCCGAAACCGGCACGCGCGTGCCACGAAAGACCCAGGCGCCGCTGACCTTCTCAGGGTTACGCTCCACAGCAGGGCAGGTGGACCAGTTGTTCATGGTGGCATTCTAGACCTCGGACGCGATGAACGCGCAACCACCTTGCTCCGCGAGGTTACCTGCCTCTCATCACCTTCCTCTATTTGCTCCTGATTTAGTAGCTGCTCACGCAAGCTGCACGGGCGCTACAGCCTGTTTTCATGCTAAATATTCTCTTCCCGGGACGAACAACGGGGTCAGAGCACATGTCCGCTGCGCGGCCAGTGATCCGACCCCGATTTTCTTGCTGGAATCGACTGCATGGATTGCCGCGCTGCGCTCGCAATGACAAACTTCCGTCAACCCTCCATGCCCCGCTTCAAGCGCCACTGCTTGACCAGTGCATAAATCGCAGGAATCACGGCCAGCGTCAGCACGGTACTTGAGATCATGCCGCCGACCATCGGTGCGGCGATGCGGCTCATCACTTCGGAGCCGGTGCCGGTGCCCCACATGATTGGCAGCAAACCCGCCATGATGGCGACCACGGTCATCATTTTCGGGCGCACGCGCTCCACCGCACCTTCCATCACCGCCTCGTACAGGTCGCCCGGGCTTGGTGTGTGACCGGCTGCACGGCATTTGGCCCTGACCTCCTGCCACGCGCTATCGAGATAAATCAGCATGATCACGCCGGTCTCGGCAGCCACGCCAGCCAGGGCGATGAAGCCGACCGCCACCGCGACCGACAGGTTGTAGCCAAGCAGCCACATCAGCCAGACGCCGCCGATCAGCGCAAAGGGCACCGAGAGCATGACAATCAGCGTCTCGGTGACGCGCCTGAAGTTCAGATACAGCAGCAGGAAAATGGACAGCAGCGTCACCGGAATGACCACTTTCATCTTCTCGATGGCGCGCTCCATATACTCAAACTGGCCGCTCCACGTCACGTAGTAGCCGGGCGGGAAGCTGACCTCGCTGGTCACCGCCTTCTTCGCATCGGCCACATAGCTGCCGATGTCGCGGCCCCGGATGTCGATGTAGATGTAGGCCGAGAGCAGGGCGTTTTCGGTGCGGATGCCGGGTGCGCCTTTGGCGACCACCACCTTGGCGACCTGCCCCAGCGGAATCATGGCGCCGTCCATCGTCGGCACCAGCACTTCGCGTGCGATCTGCTGCGGGTCACTTCGCAACTTCGCGCGGATAGCGCACCGAAACGCCAAAGCGCTCGCGTCCCTCGACCGTGGTGGTGACCATCTCGCCGCCAAGCGCGGTACCAATCACGTCCTGCAGGTCGCCCACGGCCAGGCCGTAACGCGCCAACTGTTCGCGATCGGGCTCGATATTGATGTAGAAGCCGCCGGTGATGCGCTCGGCAAACGCACTGGTGGTGCCCGGCACCTTCTTCACCACGGCCTCGATCTGTTTGGCCAGTTTTTCCATCTCGCCCAGATCCTTGCCGAACACCTTGATCCCGATGGGGGTGCGGATACCGGTGGACAGCATGTCGATGCGAGCCTTGATCGGCATCGTCCACGAATTGGCCACACCCGGAATCTGCAGCGCGTGATCGAGTTCCGCGATGAGTTTGTCAATGTCCATGCCCGCGCGCCACTCGGACTTGGGCTTGAGGTTGATCACGGTTTCGAACATCTCGGTCGGAGCCGGATCGGTGGCGGTATTCGCGCGCCCGGCCTTGCCCCAGACCGAGCTCACTTCAGGAAAGCTCTTGATGATCTTGTTTTGCGTCTGCATCAACTCGGCGGCCTTGGTGATCGACATACCTGGCAGCGATGCGGGCATGTACAAAAGGCTGCCTTCGTTGAGCGTGGGCATGAACTCGGAACCCAATTGGGAAGCCGGGTAGTAGGACACGGCTAGGGCGATCAACGCGACCAGAATCGTCATCTTTTTCCAGCGCATCACGCCCTGGATGATCGGGCGGTAGATCCAGATGAGGAAGCGGTTCACCGGGTTTTTCGCCTCGGGCATGATCTTGCCGCGGATGAACATCAACATCAGCACCGGCACCAGCGTGATGGAAAGCAGCGCCGCACTGGCCATCGAGAACGTCTTGGTGTAGGCCAGCGGCGAGAACAGGCGTCCTTCCTGCCCCTCCAGGCTGAACACCGGCAGGAACGACACGGTGATGATCAGCAGCGAGAAGAACAGCGCCGGGCCGACCTCCTTGCACGCGTTGAGCATGGCGTCGAACCGGTCCCCGGCGCTGTGACCCTCAGGCAGCCGCTCCAGATGTTTATGCGCGTTCTCGATCATGACAATGGCCGCGTCGATCATCGCGCCAATGGCAATGGCAATGCCACCCAAACTCATCAGGTTGGAATTCATGCCCAGCGAGCGCATCGCAATGAAGGCCATGAGAATGCCCACCGGCAGCATCAGGATTGCGACCAGGGCGCTGCGCACGTGCAGCAGAAAGATGATGCAGACTGCCGCGACGATCAGCGATTCTTCGATCAGTGTTCGTTTCAGGGTTTCAATGGCGCTGTTGATCAACTCAGACCGGTCGTAGACCGTCTGCACCGTCACCCCCTCGGGTAAACCGGGGCCAATCTCGGTAATCTTGGCCTTGATGTTGCTGATCACTTCCAGTGCGTTCTGACCATAGCGCGCCATGACGATGCCCGAGACGACCTCGCCCTCACCATTGAGCTCGGTCAGGCCGCGTCGTTCGTCGGGCGTGAGTTCGACCCGTGCCACGTCGCGGATCAGCACCGGGGTGCCCTTGTCGCTCTTGACCACGAGCATTTCGATGTCGCTCTTGCCGCGCAGGTAGCCCTTGCCGCGCACCATGTACTCGGTCTCGGACATCTCGATGGCACGGCCGCCGACGTCACGGTTGGAGTCGCGGATCACCTGCGCGATCTTCATCAGCCGGATGCCATAGCTGCGCAATTTCACCGGGTCGACGGTGACTTGATAGGTCTGCACAAAGCCGCCCACCGATGCGACTTCGGCGACGCCGTGCGCCTTGGTCAGCTGGTAGCGCACAAACCAGTCCTGGATCGTGCGTAGCTCGGCCAGCGTCTTGTCTTTGGCGAGCAAAGCGTATTGGTAGACCCAGCCGACGCCGGTGGCATCGGGCCCGATTTGCGGCGTAATCCCCTTGGGCATGCGCCCGGAGGCGAAGTTGAGGTATTCGAGCACGCGCGAACGTGCCCAGTAAATATCGGTGCCGTCCTCGAAGATGATGTAGACAAACGACGCGCCGAAGAAGGAAAAGCCGCGTACCACCTTGGACTTGGGTACCGACAGCATTGAGGTAGTCAACGGGTAGGTTACCTGGTCCTCGACCACCTGCGGCGCCTGACCCGGATACTCGGTGTAGACAATCACCTGCACGTCCGAGAGATCGGGCAGTGCGTCGATGGGCGTGCGCAGGACGGCGAAGACGCCTGCCACGGTGATGAACAGGGTGGCAAGAAGGACGAGAAAGCGATTTCGTCCCGACCAGTCGATGATTTTGGCGAGCATGGTGTGCCCCGGTTCAGCGAGCGGATGTGCCGGAGGCTGCCGCAGCCGCCTTGCCAGCGACCAGCGGCGTGACCGTCGTGATGACCCATTCGCCGGGCTGACGCTCCACGAACTCAACCGCGACTTTGGCACCGGGCTTGAGTGCCTGAATCAACGACGGGTTGGCCGCCTTGAACTCCATCGTCATGGCCGGCCACTTCAGGCTCGCCACCGGACCGTGATTCAGGCTGATCGTTCCTTCCTTGGTATCAACGCTGTCGACCGTGCCCTCAGCCCGATGGACAACTGACTTCTTTGCGTTGGCCTGGCCTTGCGCACCCGTCGCATCAGCGGTTGGCGCCGTCGCCAGTTCTGCCGACGCAAAGCCGCTGACCGCCGCCTTCAGGTTGCTTTCCGCATCGATCAGGAAGTTGGCAGTGACGACCACCAAATCACCTTCCTTGACCCCGTCAAGAACTTCAACGTAGCTGTCGCTGCGAGCGCCGAGCTTGACCTCGCGGGGTTGAAACCGTCCCTCCGCGTGCTGGATCAACACGATCTGGCGGGTTCCGCTGTCGATCACGGCGGAGACGGGGACCGTCAGCACTTTGGCCTTGGGCGACACCATCACTTCGACCTGGGCAAACATGGCGGGTTTGAGCAGCAGGCCCGGGTTGGAGAGTTCCACGCGCACGGGGATGGTTCGTGTTTCGGCCTTCAGCGTCGGATAGACATAAGTGACCGTACCGCTGAACTCTTTGTCAGGGTAGGCGTTGATTCTGACTTTCGCCTTGTTGCCTGACTTGACCAGGCCGATGTCCTGTTCGAAAACGTCTGCGATGACCCACACGTGGGACAAGTCGGCCACCTGGTACAGCATTTCACCGGGCATGAAGCGCATGCCCTGCACTGCCTTCTTCTCCATCACAATGCCCGAAACCGGTGATCGGAAGGTCAGGGTGCGCTGAGCGGCCCCGGTCTTGACCAGAGCTTTGATCTGTTCATCCGATATATCCCAATTTTTCAGGCGTTGCAGACTCGACTCAGCGAGTTGCTTCATTCCCGACTGAGCTTCGGTCGCCGCTTCGTACAGAGCGTCGACCCCTTGCGCGGCCACCACATATTCGCGCTGGGCCGAGACCAGCTCCGGGCTATACACTTCCAGCAGGGACTGACCCTTGCTCACTGGTTGACCGGTGACGTTGACGTGCAGCCTCTCAACGTAGCCTTCGAACTTGGGTGTGATGGTGAACAGGCGCCGCTCGTCGGGCTCGATACGACCCGATGCGCGCACGGTCTTTTCAAGCGTACGCAATTGAACCGCTTCGGTGCGCACGCCGAGTTTTTGAATCTTCTCGGTGCTGATCTTGAGCTGGTTGGCAGGAACCGATTCTTCTTCTGCGCCCCCCTGGTAGACCGCGATATAGTCCATGCCCATCGGATCCTTCTTCGGGGTCGGCGATGTGTCAGGTAAGCCCATCGGGTTACGGTAGTAGAGTATCTTCTTTTGCACTGTGGCACCCGCGCTGGCGGCACCCACCGCGCCCGAGGCGACAGGCGCCGGGCTGGATTGGCTCACTTCGACCGCTGTTCCCCTGTTGCCCAGGTAGTAGCCGCCCGTGCCTGCCAGTACTGCGAGCATGGCACCAAAGACAATTGCATACGCCGCCTTCATAGGTCTTCTCCCAATATTTTTTCAATCTCTGCCAGACGGGTTTGCGCCTCGCTCTGTGCCTTGAATCGACTCTGTTTTGCCTGGCGGATCTGACGCTGGGCATCGAGCAGCGTGCCAAAGTCGACCTTGCCGGTTTCATAGCTCGCCAGTGCAGTCTTGAACGTCAGCTCGGCCTGTGGCAGCAGACTGGTCGCCGTGATCACTTCGGTGCGCCGTGCGGCATCGAGGCCCGACAGGCTCTCGGCGAGCTCGCCCAGCATCTGGTTGGCGGTCGCTTCCTTGCGCGCCTGCGCCGCAGCGACCATCGCTTCAGCCTCGCGCTCCTGCGCGCGACGGGTCGATTGCTGCAGCGGAATATTGAGCTCGACCATCAGCGACCACTCCTTGATCGCACTACCGTACTGGACCGGCGTGAGACTGAGCGCGAAGTCCGGGTATCGGTTCTTGTAGGTCAATTCGCGCGCCCTTTGCGCGCTCCTGAGTTTCGCGTCGTCGGCGAACACCTGCGGATTGTTGTTTCGCACCCTCTCCTGCAGCGCGTCATACGTCACGCGCTGCGCGGTGGGCAGTGCACGCAGATCCTGCGGCGGTGACAGGGCCGCGTTGGCCGGGCGCGCCAGCATGGCGTTGAGCCGCGCCCGCACCATGGTCTGTTCGTTTTCGAGCGCGACAAGCTCATTTCTCAGGTTGCTTTGCTCGACCTGTGCCCGGATCACGTCCTGCTGCGCGGCCAGTCCGCTGGCGTAGCGCACGAGGGCAACCTGTTCCAGCCGTCCCATCAGGTCGAGAATTTCTGCGGTCAGACGCTCGCTCTGGTGCAGGTAGTAATACTGCGCGTATCGTGCCTTGATGCGTTGTGACAGTTCGACCCAGCTCAGCCGCACACGCGCCTTGGCGCCCTCGGCTTCCTGCGCGGCCATATCGCGGCGCAGGTCGCGCTTGCCGAACCAGGGCAGTTCCTGCATCAGCGTATAGCGTGTGCTGCCGACGTCACCGGGCAGCAGCGTCGGGCTCTGCTCTCCCATCCTGGTGATGTCCATCAACTCGATGCGCAGCCGCGGGTCAGCCAGGGCGCCTGCGGGCGCAACGCGTTCCTGAGCCGCGTCGGCTTCGTGAAGCATGCTGGCGTATTCGGGATTATTCGCTTTGGCCAGCTCGAGCAGGCCCTCCACGCCGGTGCCCGGGGGTGTTGCGCCCGCCAGCGCGACGTTTGACGCGCAGAGGGCTACTAGCACAGCGGCAGCGCCGCTGCGTATGAAATTTTGCATAGGGACTTACTTTGTGCCGGCGCTCGCCAGGGCCTCGTCAACGAGCTGTTTGAGCTCGTCAAAACCGAACTTTGGCAGGGGCCTGCCGTTGACGAAGAATTCCGGTGTCATGGTGACGTTGAGTGTCTTGGCGTCCGCGAGGTCTTGTGCAATGATCTGCGACGTCTCCGGCGCGTCCATGTCAGTCTGCAGCCGGGCGATGTCCAACCCAAGGTTGTTCAACTGTGGCCAGACCAGGTCGATTTGCGCGGTGTGGTTCACAACCCAGGCGGATTGGGAAGCGAACAGGGCTTCGAGGGTTTGCTTGAACTGGCCCTGCTTGCGCGCGGCTTCCATGACCTTCACGACCCGCTCCGAGCCCGGATGGAAGGGAGCGTACCGGACCGAAACGCGGATCTTGCCCGGATGATCGGCCATCATCTTCTTGACCATTGGATAAAAGTCGCGACAGGTGCCGCAGGCCGGGTCAAGAAATTCGACAATGTGCACCGGGGCGTTCGGATCCCCGAACGTTGGTGAATGTGCGCGTATCAACGCCACCTGGTTTTGCTTGGCGATCTGAGCCGCCTGCTCCGCTTGATAATTGCGGTAGAAGAATGCACCGGCGACGAAGGCGATGACGAGCAGGGCGGCGGTGGCGAGAAAAATGTTCTTTTGTTTCATTCGGGCCTCTTGAGGTAAGTTGCGATCAGCAAGGCACTGATCGTCAGGAACGCGGCGGCGGAAAGCAACGGGATCGTCACAAAGCCGAACCACTCGATTTGCACCGTCGAGCACGGAATGCCTTGTCGGCAAGGGGTCAGGGTCTCCGGGACATAGCCCGCTGTCAGCAGCAGATGAAAAACCGCTACCAACAAGCCGCCAATGGCCAGCGGAAGCGTGTAGCGCACGATCCGCGGTTCCAGCGGGAAAAGGCCGACGCCCAGAAGAAAGACCAGCGGGAACATGAAAATGCGCTGGTACCAGCACAGCACGCACGGCGCCAGTCCCATGACTTCGCTCATGAACAGTGCGCCGACGGTTGCCAGCGAAGCCACCAGCCATGCGGCAAAGACGAGGGTCCAGGGTGTAGTTTTCATGAAGCGGCGCAGATGGCGGGTGCGTTACTTGACCGGCTCGAAGCTTTCCACGGTCATCGCGCCGTTGGCAGGGATCGTGAAACGGATCTTCTGGCCCGGTGCCATCTGGTCAAGCCAGGCCGCCTCCTTGACCTGAAACGACATCGTCATGGGTGGCATGCCGTTGGGCAAGGCGCCATGCGCGAGGACGACGCGTGCGTTGGGCTTGTCAACCTTTTTCACGACGGCGGCAACCCACGGAGATGACGCGGTGCTGGTGGCGGTGGCAGCGCCTTGCGCGGCAAACCCGGCGCTGGCCGAGGCGATGAGAAGAGCGGTGATCAGTGTTTTCATAGGTCCAGTAGTTTAGTGGCGAGTAAATATTCTTGCTGTCCCGTCCTTGTTGACGAGCAGGGTATCGTAGGATTCTGATGTGCTTGCGGGCATACCCGGTGAACCGGGGACCATGGCCGGAACCGCCAGCCCGCGGGCGCCGGGCCGTTCTGTCAGGACGCGCTTGATGTCATCGGCGTGCACATGACCTTCGATGACGTAACCGTCTACCTGGGCGCTGTGGCAGGCGGCCAGTCGATCAGGCATGCCCAACGCCTTCCTGGCAGCCGGAACGTCAGAAATGTCATGGACCGTGACCACAAACCCATGTTGTTTCATGTGTTCGATCCATCCATTGCAACAGCCGCAGTAAACGCTCTTGAAAACGTCGACTTCAGGCAGGCCATTTGCCCATGCCGCAGTTGTACCCAGTAGGGCAACCAGCAGAAATGGGTAAATGCGAAATGGCATGGATTCAGGCTCTGTTTTTCGATCGGTGTAGTTTGTCAATCAGGTGCCGACAAAAAGATGACAGCAACATTACATTCCTGTTATCTACGGAGCAAGGCTACTGCGGGCGCGCAGAATTGCAGCCGCGTGACATCAACGACGCGCCAACGCAGTCGATTTCGGATTGGAAGCCAGCATGAAAATTCTTATCGTCGAGGACGAACCCAAGACCGGGGACTACCTCAAGCAGGGCCTGGAAGAAGCAGGTTATGTCGTCGACTTGGTGCGCAATGGGACCGACGGTCTGCACCATGGCCTGACCGAGAACTACGATCTCGCCATTCTGGACGTCATGCTGCCAGGCAGGGACGGCTGGAGTGTCTTGCGTAGCTTGCGCGCTGCCGGCAAGAATGGACCCGTGCTGTTCCTGACCGCGCGCGATCAGGTCGAGGACCGCGTCAAGGGTTTGGAACTCGGCGCCGACGACTATTTGGTCAAGCCGTTTGCCTTCTCGGAGTTATTGGCCCGCGTGCGTACGCTGCTGCGCCGTGGCGGGCAGGCCCTGGCGACCGAAGTATTGGGAGTTGCCGATATGGAGCTCGATTTGATGCGGCGCCGGGTCACCCGTGCCGGGCAGCGGATTGATCTGACCGCCAAGGAGTTTGCTTTGCTTGAACTGTTGCTGCGCCGCCAGGGCGAGGTGTTGCCACGCTCGCTGATCGCATCGCAAGTGTGGGACATGAATTTCGACAGCGACACCAACGTCATCGAAGTTGCCATGCGGCGTCTTCGCGCCAAACTCGATGACAATTTCGAACCCAAGCTGATCCGCACGGTGCGAGGGATGGGTTACGTTCTGGAGAATCCCGATTGCGATTGACGGCACGGAAATCAATTACGCGTCGCGTGACGCTGCTTTTTGTCATCGCATCCTCAGCGGTCCTGTTGGCGCTCGGGCTGGTCATTGCATCGTCGGTGGAAAAACACTTCGAAGAGCAGGACATGGAAGTTTTGGCGGGCAAGATGGAACTTGCGAGCCATACGCTGGGCATGTTGCATTCGGCCGGCGATCTGGAACTTGTGCGGCAACTGCTGGACAACTCACTCATTGGACATCCGGGCCTTGACCTGGCAGTTTTCAGCTCCAGCGGTGAGCCCATTTTTCCCTCGCTGATTCCGGGCTTTCCGGCCACGCAGTTGGCCGATCAAGCCAGTGGCAATCCGAACCAACCGATGGTCTGGACCGCCAACGGCCACGCATATCGCAGCGTCGCTGCGGAATTGCCGATCAACCTGTCAATCGGTATGGGCGCTCGCTCGCGCTACGTGGTGGCGGTGTCGCTTGACATTGCGCACCACCAGGCGTTCATGAATTCTTTTCTGCGGACGCTATGGATTTTCGTGGCTGGCGCCGCAGCTTTGACCGGTTTCCTGGGCTGGGCCGCAGCCCGGCGTGGATTGGCTCCGCTGCGCGCCATGCGCGACCAGGCCAAGGTTGTCAACGCACAGCAACTGAGTCATCGTCTGCCAGTCGAATCGGCGCCGGTCGAACTCGCCGAACTGGCCCAATCGTTGAACGACATGCTGGCGCGACTTGAGGAGGCTTTTGACAGGTTGTCGGATTTCTCATCAGACATAGCGCACGAGTTACGCACGCCGGTGAGCAATCTGATGACGCAGACCCAAGTTGCTCTGTCGCGGGCGCGTAGCGCCGAGGAGTACCACCAAGTTCTCGAATCGAACGCCGAAGAATTCGAGCGTATGACCCGCATGATCTCCGACATGTTGTTGTTGGCAAAGGCGGGAAGCGGATGGGTCGTGCCGAACCGCGAAGTCGTTGATCTGGCGACGGAAGTTCGTGCGTTGTTTGATTACTACGACGCTTTGGCCGAAGACCGCGGCTTGCAACTTGGCCTTGAGGGTGAGGGCCAGGTTAACGTCGACAAACTGATGCTGCGCCGGGCGCTCGGCAACCTGCTGTCCAATGCGGTGCGGCACGCCAACCCGAACACCACAGTGCGCGTCAATGTCCGTACCGACGCGCAGGCCGTCTGGATTGCGATGGAAAACATTGGCGAGACCATTCCCCGGGAGTATCTGGAGCGCGTTTTTGACCGCTTCTTCCGGGTTGACCCCTCGCGCCAACGTAACAGCGAAGGCACCGGCCTCGGATTGGCCATCACCAAGTCCATCGTTCTGGCGCACGGTGGCACGATCTCGGCTGCATCAGACGCCGGGGTCACCACGTTCACGATAAAGCTGCCGCGCTCGGTTTGATCACCGGGCACACCTGACGTGGAAACAAGGTGACCTTCACGGCAACCGCTTGGCCCAAGCGTCGAGCGGTGTTGGCCAAGCCGATGGACCCGCTGCCGAGAGAGTAATCGGATTTTGAAAGGAACTGCCGTTGTGAAAGATGAAATTGTGGTTGTCGCGGGGTTGGAAATGAATCGCGCGTGCGAGCCGGGTCCACGTGTTGGAGTGAAACCGTTGAAAGCGTACCCGTGGCTGCTGCGACCTTTCTTCTGGAATCAGGAGCGTAAATACGGTACCGTCAGTCGTCAGTCTGTTCCATACTGCTCTGACGCAGCCACAATCCGGCGTGCATAGACATCAATCACGAAGGCCACTTTGCCAGCCTTGCAGTCAGACATCGTGAAGTCCGACACCCCAACTGGTTGTCGCGGCCTTAATCCTTACACGATCAGTGCATGGGCATTGGCATCGCCAATGGTGGTGCGTACACCTTGCACGCGCACCCGCGCAGCCCAGGCGACGCATCAACCGCTCGACCGTGCAGCGCACGCAATCTTCGGGTTATCTCGCAGACCTTTCGCACCATAGACTGCATATTCTTGCCAGACCGCTGGATGTGCGGTGCAGATACATCCGTATTGGCACGCGCAGTTTTTTCTGCTAGCGCCTTGATCGTTCCGCTCATCGCTTGAGCCAGCTCGGGTCCTGCTCAACTTCATGCTTGCGAACCCATTCATTCAAAGTCTGGCAACCAGCCGATCTTGCGAAATGATTCAATTTGCCATAGTAGATATTACTGTTCAGCACATGCTAATCGCGTTCGCGATTCGTAAAATTTATTACTTTCTCATCTCCTCTTATATAAAAGTTTGGAGCTACAAACTAAAAATATAATAACCTTATTCCTCTCCTCAATTCTTGCGGTTCACTGAAGCCTTCCAGGCTTACAGAGAGCTCAAATCTTCGCAAGGGGACGGCGTTGCTGCTTCGGGCGGCCGATGCTGGTCAGGACGAAGCATGGCTACATCTGTACAAGTTGAACTCGGATCATCGGCGCTCCGTAGCTAATCCTCAGATGGGGAGGTTCTTTCTTGAGAAGGCATCGGAATGCGGACAGGCGGAGGCACAGCGATTATTGGGTACCTTGATTCTTTGTGAGTCAAGCTCAATCAACGAGTCGGAAAAGGCTACTGATCTGTTGTACCGGTCGGCGAAGCAGGGCGACAAATGTGCAAAGGAACTGTTGAACTCCCTGGTGTTGCCTGTATCGGGTTGTGCCTCTGAAGCCAATGTGGCTATCGAGGAGCTGGATCGATCCGATCCATGGTTGGCTGCGCGGCTTCGCTTGGCCAGACATTTCGGTCTTACCAAACTTGAAGCATTGTCGGTTGACCCCCCGGAAGGGAAAAGATCATGGGGCCTGGTTGTCGGTCGCAACCCGTTCATAAGGCAAATTCGTTTAGCCGCTCCGCGCGCCATTCCGGCCTTGAGCGATGAAGCACTCGGTGACCTCGATCACGCCGTCACACTGTTCCGGCGACCGCGACAAAACGAAGATGATTCGGAAGGCAATTTGCGCCGTCGGTCAGACAACTTGCTGAGGGCGTTTGAATTGCACAAGCTGCGTGAGTCGATGTTTTTCGCGACCGCCAACTCGACGGTGCTGGACACGCTGCGCGTGGGCCCGAAGTGGGCCTTCCACGCCAGACGCACGCTTCGTCTTGAACTGACCTGAGGCATGGCTGCAAATCAAGCTTGGTCGGTCGTGGCTGATGGGAATTTGCTGACCAACTTGTAATTGCGTGGTCATGCGTTTGTTGGGGGCAACTTTCTATAGTTCACTCACATCGCGATTTGGCGATTGGAGCTGGACAAGACGGTACACGATGACGACCGACCTGCCCGGAAATGTTAGACAAACTTCGAAAGGAAACATCATCATGAAAACCAAATTTACAACCACCGCATTGGTCCTCGCCGCGGCACTAGTCGCAAGCACAAGCTTCGCTGGTGTCACGCGCGAACAAGTCAAGGCGGAACTCGCCCAGGCCATTCGTTCCGGAGACATCACTGCCGGAGGCGAAATCAACCTCAAGCTCAACGAGGTCTATCCAGGCACTATCCGGCCCGTCAAGCAGCTACAGGACTGTTTCGCGAGCAAGTGACCGCCGAGCTCGCCCAAGCCATTCGCAGTGGAGACATCACGCTACGGGCGAAACCAGCGTCAAGCTCAACGAACTCTACCCTAAGCTCTATCCGGCCAAGCAAGTACTAGTTGGCCTCACGCGTGCGCAGGTGAAGGCCGAGCTGATGAAATCCTTTCGTACCGGTGATTACATTGCCAATGGCGAAATCGCAACAATTGCAACGAGTTGCATCCCAATATGCACTTGGGCGTCTTAGGCGCTAACGCTAGCGCCTGGTGGCATGAGGCGACATCGTCCTCAGCAATCGCCGTTGCCAGCACCAAATCCGCCCATTCTCTGGATTTTTTTGTTCTTGCCACAACTCACCATCGTGCTACCAATCAATCAATCTGCCACTGGTAGTCACGCCGGAGGTCATGACAAAGACATGCCGATATGCACAAGAACATGATGGGCACGCACCAGGATGCGCACAATTCGGCCGCTGGGAAAGCGGGCGATCCGACCAAGGTCAGCCGCACCGTGGCCGTGTCCATGGGTGATGACATGCGTTTCAGTCCTAGCCAGATCACGGTCAAAAAGGGCGAGACCATCCGGTTCTTCGTCAAGAACAGCGGCAACATGGCGCACGAGATGGTGATCGGGACGACGGACGAGTTGAAGGCACACGCCGAGATGATGCTCAAGATGCCGGGCATGCAACACGCTGAATCGAACATGGTTACGTTGTCACCGGGAAAACGCGGTGCTATTGTCTGGCGGTTCGACAAGGCCGGAGTGGTTGATTTTGCGTGCCTGGTTCCGGGCCATATGGAAGCTGGCATGGTTGGAAGAATTCAGATCGAGTAGCTATTTCTTGACAACAAACGCGGATGCAATAGGAGGCAATATGCACGATCACGATCACGATCACTCGCACGACGCGACGCGAAAACATATGCATGAGGAACCTCCCGGCGGCGCCGAGGCAGCGCTCCAATTAAAGGACCCTGTGTGCGGCATGAATGTGACCGAGCAGTCCGCGCACAAGGATGAGCACAACGGTCACCCCTATTACTTCTGCAGCGCCAAGTGCCATGCCAAGTTCGTCGCTGCGCCCGATCAATACACTGCGCCAACGCAGACTGTGCCTTCGACGCAGCCCGGTGCTGCGGTTGTTGTCGGCACGATATACACCTGCTCAATGCACCCCGAGGTGCGCCAGGACTATCCCGGGTTGTGCCCCAAATGCGGCATGACGCTGGAGCCAGAACTGCCCACGCTCGACGATGACGAAAACCCCGAGCTGCGCGACTTCTCGCGGCGTTTCTGGTGGACTCTGCCCCTGACCCTGATCGTCTTCGTTCTGGCCATGTTCGGTCGCCCTTTTCACTGGGTCGACGAGTCGATTCAAACTTGGCTGGAGTTGGTGCTGACCTTGCCGGTAGCGCTTTGGGCCGGTTGGCCCTTCTTCGTGCGCGGCTGGCAGTCGGTGGGCAATCGCAGCCCCAATATGTGGACGCTGATCGGCCTGGGAACCGGTGCCGCGTTCATCTACAGCGTGATCGCCACAGTGGCACCGCAAGTGTTTCCTGCATCTTTCATCACACTGGGTCGGGTCGATGTTTACTTTGAAGCGGCGGCCGTGATCATCTCGCTGACCCTGCTCGGTCAGTTGATGGAACTCAAGGCGCGCTCGCAGACTTCCGGCGCGATCAAGGCCCTGCTCGGCCTCGCCCCGAAGACCGCGCGTTGCATCCGTGAAGACGGCACCGAAGAAGACGTTCCGCTCGACCAGATTCACGTCGGTGACATGCTGCGCGTGCGTCCCGGCGAGAAAGTGCCGGTCGACGGCAAAGTGGCTGAGGGCAGCAGTGCGGTTGACGAATCCATGATCACCGGCGAGCCGATGCCGGTGGTCAAGAACGTCGGCGATGCGGTGATCGGTGCCACGCTCAATACCAACGGCGCCCTGGTGATGCGCTCGGAGCGCGTCGGCTCGGAAACCATGTTGGCCCAGATTGTGCAGATGGTGGCTCAGGCGCAGCGCTCCAAGGCCCCGATGCAACGCATGGCCGATGTGGTGGCGGGCTATTTCGTGGTGACGGTCATCGCCATTGCGGTCTTGACCTTCTTCGCCTGGGGCCTATTCGGTCCGCAGCCGAGCTGGGCCTTTGGTCTGATCAACGCGGTGGCGGTTCTGATCATCGCCTGCCCCTGCGCCCTGGGGCTGGCAACGCCGATGTCGATCATGGTGGCCACCGGTCGCGGTGCCAGCCACGGTGTGCTGTTCCGCGACGCTGCAGCCATTGAGAATCTGCGCAAGGTCGACACCCTCATCGTTGACAAGACCGGGACCCTGACCGAGGGGCGGCCCTCCTTCAACAGCGTTGTGCCAGCGCCCGGATTTGAAGGCGACGAGGTGCTGCGCCTGGCCGCCAGCCTCGATCAGGGCAGCGAGCACCCGTTGGCCGACGCTCTGGTCAGCGCCGCGCGCGAACGCAAGATGAACCTCGAAAAAGCGGAAAACTTCGAGTCTGGTTCGGGCATTGGCGTGCGCGGACAGGTCGGCGGGCGTAAGCTCGCCCTGGGCAACACCACACTGATGGAGCAGCTTGGCATTGCAGTTGCCTCCCTGGTGCCGCAAGCCGAAGCTTTGCGCGCAGAAGGTGCCAGTGTGATGCATCTGGCAGTTGATGGAAAACTGGCAGGTTTGCTGGCTGTCTCGGACCCGGTCAAGGGCAGTACACCCGAAGCATTGGCCACGCTCAAGGCATCGGGGATGCGGATTGTGATGGCCACCGGCGACGGCCTGACCACGGCCAAGGCCGTTGGCGCTCGTCTGGGCATCGACGAAGTGCATGGCGAGGTGAAACCGGCGGACAAGCTGAGCCTGGTCGAGCGCCTCCAAAAAGAAGGGCGCGTGGTGGCGATGGCTGGTGACGGCATCAACGATGCACCGGCCCTGACCAAGGCCGATGTCGGCATCGCCATGGGTACCGGCACCGATGTGGCCATGAGCAGCGCGCAAATCACGCTGGTCAAGGGCGATTTGCGTGGCATCGCCGTGGCACGCGAACTGTCGCAGGACACCGTGGCGAACATGAAGCAAAACTTGGCGTTTGCCCTGCTGTACAACGGGCTCGGCGTGCCCATTGCCGCGGGCGTTTTGTACCCACTTACTGGCTGGCTCCTGTCGCCGCTGATCGCGGCGCTGACGATGAGCCTAAGTTCGGTGTCCGTGATTACCAACGCGCTACGCCTGCGCCGGGGTGACAAGTGAATCAGGCCTCCGCGCCGGGCTCGCGGGTGGCCGTCAAGGATTTGAATGACTACCCGTGGCTGCTGCGACCTTTCTTCTGGAATCAGGAGCGTAAATACGGCACCGTCCTGCAACCTGGTTTGCTATGGGCCAGAGTTCCGAAATTGTTTGCTGCCGTGGCGGCACTTTATGGCGTCCTGGACCGGAAAAGTTCGCCATTGGAGCCGGTGCTGCGGTCTTTGGTGACCGTCAGGGTGTCGCAAATTAACTGGTGCCGCTTTTGCGTCGACATCAACTCCGCTACCCTTGCCAAGCGCTCCGGATCGATGGAGAAGGTCGAGCAACTTGGGGACTGGAAGACCAGCCCCCTGTTCGACGAAAAGGAAAGAGTTGTTCTGGAATACACCGAGGCCGTCACCTATACCGACCAGCAGGTGAGCGACGAGCTAATGAGTCGGCTCAAGGATTACTTTGATGAGGACGGCATTGTGGAACTGACAGGCTTGATTGCGTTCCAGAATCTCTCGAGCAAATTCAACAGCGCCCTCGACGTGCCGTCGCAGGGATTTTGCGCGCTCGGGGTTGTGCGTTCTCCGGATTCGACGACCTAGTTTGCGGTACCGGGGCCGAAGCACGGTCCGGAGGCGACTCGCAGCCTCGCCTGTTCAAATGGGTACTCAAAGGGCTCTGAGCCCCCGCAGTCTGCTCAGTGCACGGTCCCTTGCAGGGTGCGCCGCTTCTGCTCGAACTCTTCGCTGTCGATCTCGCCCCGGGCGAAGCGTTCGCCCAGGATGTCGAGGGCGGTCTTCTCGCGAGGTGCGGGTTCACCATGCCTGGAGGTGCTGCCGAACCCTCGCGCCAGCGCAACGATGAGCGCGATGAGCAGTCCCCAGAACAACAGCATGCCGATTCCCATGGCGCCACCTCCAAATCCAAACCCGTCATATCCCCACATCATTTCTGTCTCCTTCGGTCAGCGAATAACGCGTCATGGCGCACTGGGTTTGCTGGACTGCCTGCGACCGCCGATAACGCAGCGCCTGCGGCGCTGCGACTAACTGCAAATTACCGCCGATATCCCATCGGGCCTCCGCGCCCGCCGTGATGCGCTCCCGGACCGAAGTCGCCAAAGCGCTGATCAGCAATGGCCTTTTGCTCCGGGCTCAAGGCTGCATACAAATCCTTAAGAGCGGCTGCGTTGGCCTGCATATCAGCCAAGCCTTGCTGCATAATCTCGGCCCTCTGCGCAAGCAATTCGGGTGCCGAGCCGGGGCGCTGCGTCTTTTGCATCTTTTCGAACCTTGCCCGCCGATTTTCATTTTGCTGTTTTGCGTTCTTGACGAATGACTGCCAAGCCGCATCCTGATTTGCAGTGATGCCCAACTCGGTTTTCAGAGAGGTCAGACCGTCGCCCGAATTGCCGGCGCAGTTGTCGAACATGCCTTGCGGGCCCCTGCGATTGCCTGGGCCGTAGCCACCCATGTGTGCGCCGCCCCAGCCTTGGCCGCCCATCATGCCCGGTCCCATACCGTAGCCCGGACCGTAGCCCGGACCGTAGCCTTCACTGGGATGCCCAATGGCTGCCATGGCACCGAGTCCAAGGGTCAGCGCCGTTCCGAGCGTGATTGCAACTTTCGTGATTCGTTTCATCAGTGATTCTCCGTTTGGTTAACTGTCGAATTCTGCGAGACTTGCGGCCCTGGTTTCGGGTCACCTATCCGCATCGGTTCCCATTGCACCACCTCAATGTAAGCACGCTGTTGTCCTTTTGTACGTTCCGGTCCGGTCTGCCCACCGTGTTACACAGCACTACAATTTGGTCCCGCGACGCACGGATTAGCGGGCATAAAGGCGACATGGAAACTACGGACCACATACTGGTCGTCGACGACGATGCTGAGATCCGCAGCCTGCTCGGGGACTACTTGCGCAAGAATGGCTACGATGCTACGGTTGTGGTAGATGGCCGTGCCATGCGCGAGGCGCTGGCACGCGGCAAAATCGATCTGATCGTGCTCGACCTCATGCTCCCTGGAGAGGACGGCCTCACGCTGTGTCGCGACCTGAGATCGGAGTCTGACACCCCGGTCATCATGCTGACGGCGCGCGGCGAGGAAACGGATCGCATCGTGGGGCTGGAAATGGGCGCCGACGATTACCTTGCCAAGCCTTTTAGTCCGAGAGAGTTGCTGGCCAGAATCAAGAGCGTCTTGCGGCGCACGCGCAGCCTGCCACGCAATCTGCGCGCCGACGACGCCCATCTGATTGCCTTTGCCGGTTGGCGACTCGACGTCGTCGCGCGTCACTTGTTGTCGCCCGACGGCGTGGTCACATCACTGTCCGGGGCGGAGTTCGCGCTGCTCAAGATCTTCCTCAGCCACCCCAATCACGTGCTGACGCGCGATCAGTTGATGTTGCTCTCGAAGGGGCGCGATGCAGACCCGATGGACCGTGCGATCGATATTTTGGTCAGTCGCTTGCGCCAGCGCCTTGGCGACGACCCGACGGACCCGCAAATTATCAAGACGGTGCGTGGTGAAGGCTATGTTCTGGCGGTCTCCGTCGAGGTGGAGCGCTAATGAAACTGTTGCCTCAGAGCTTGTTCGGACGACTGGTCGTGGTGATGCTCGGGGGCCTGCTTTTGGCGCAGGCTGTCACTGCCTACATCAACCTGTCAGAGCGCGGCCAGTTGCTGTACGAGGCCGGTGGGATGCGCGGCGCCGAGCGAATCGCGGACATCGGCAAACTGCTCGACTCGTTGCCACCGGGTGAGCGCCGCCGAGTGGTGGAAGTGTTCAACGCACCACCGTTGATGATTTCACTGGATCGCGGCCCGATCGAGACCGCCAGCGAGCCGCCAGAACCCGACATGCGACTCTCCATGTTCAGCAGTTTTCTGCGCTATACCCTGGGCGATCAGATGCCGGTCAAGGTGATTCGGCGCGAGGGCCCGCCGGTGAGTTTTGGCCCGCAAGGCCGTTTCCGCCCGCCCGGCATGCCGATGATGTCGCGGCACAGGGGCGGATACGACATGCATGATTTTTCCCCGGAGCGTGCGTTCTTCACGGTACAGATTGCGCTGCGCGACGGTACGCGGGTGACGTTTGATACCTTGCTTTCGCCGCAAGGTGCAACCATCCCCGCGCGTGTGGCGCTGACGCTTTTGATTCTGCTGGTGACGGTTATCGTGCTGTCATTGATCGCCGTGCGTTGGGTCACCGGGCCGCTGTCCTCGCTGGCGACTGCTGCCGACAAGCTGGGCGCCGATATCAATCGGCCGCCGTTGCCTGAAACGGGACCGGTGGAAGTGCGCCGGGCCGCACGCGCGTTCAACAACATGCAGCAGCGCCTGTCGGCCTTTATCGCCGACCGCACCCGCATTCTTGCCGCCATGTCACACGACCTGAAGACGCCGATCACACGCCTGCTGCTGCGCACGGAGTTGCTCGATGACGAGAAGTTGCGCGCCAAGTTTGTCAAGGATCTCAATGACATGGAGTCGATGGTCACACAGACACTCGATTTCATGCGCGACGCAAGCACCGGCGAAGCGGTTCAGCTCGTCGACGTCATGGCGCTGCTGGAGAGTCTGCAGACCGATTACCAGGACACTGGCAGCGAGGTTGGAATTGACGGCAGGATTGTGTGTCCATGGCGCGGCAGGCCGCAGGGACTTCGGCGTTGTCTGACCAACCTGCTTGACAACGCGATTCGCTATGGTGTGCGAGCCAGTATCAGTCTGGAGGACGGCCCCGATCAGATTGTCATTCGGGTACGCGATGAGGGGCCGGGCATTCCTGCGCAGCAGCTTGAACGGGCATTCGAGCCGTTCTTCAGAGGTGAGTCGTCACGCAACAGGGATACCGGCGGCACCGGGCTTGGGCTTGGCATTGCACGCAACATTGCCCGTGCGCATGGCGGTGAACTGATTTTGCGAAACCACCCGGAAGGCGGAATTGAAGCCATGCTCACGCTGCCGCGGGTGGATGTGAGCTAGCGGCGGACGCGCAGTTCAACGGCAAGCGCCACCTCAGATACCCGACCTGGGTATTTGACATATACCCCGTATAGGTATACAGTCCGGATCATGCGATCGCCAACATAAAACCTATATCCATGTCGTCTCCTTCCACACTTCGCCTTGACCTGCCGCTGGCTGGAATGACCTGTGCCGCCTGCGCGGCGCGGATCGAAAAGAGCCTGAACAAATTGCCGGGAGTGGTGGCGAACGTGAACTTTGCAACCGAGTCGGCCCAGGTGAGCGTCGACGATGACACTACCTCGGTCGCTGGCGTAGTTGAGGCGATCCGAAAAACCGGTTATTCAGTTCCAGAGCGGGCAGCCGAACTCACGATTTACGGGATGACTTGCGCGGCGTGCGCCGTGCGCATCGAAAAGACCCTGAACAAGATCGAGGGTGTACGCGCCGAAGTCAATTTCGCCAGCGAGGCTGCGCGCATACGCTATGCGCCAGGGGTCGCCAGCGTCGACCAACTCATCGGCGCAATCCAAAAGGCGGGATACGACGCGAGCGAGCGCGTTGAGGCCGGTGCCGAGGAGGAAAAGGAGCGCAAGGCTGAGACCTACCGCGGCGATCTGCGGCTTTTCTGGATTGCAGTCGCGTTGAGTCTGCCGCTCGTGGCCGGAATGTTCTCGATGTTCGGCCAGACTCACGCCGAGCTGCTGCCGCGCTGGTTCCAACTGGCACTGGCTACGCCGGTACAGTTCTGGATCGGCAGGCGCTTTTACGTTGGCGGTTACAAGGCACTGCGCGGCGGCGGCGCCAACATGGACGTGCTGGTCGCCCTTGGCACGAGTATGGCTTATGGCCTTTCCGCTGTCGTTACGTTGTTTGGGTTGCACCAGCAGCATGTGTACTTTGAAGCTAGCGCCGTCATCATCACACTGGTGTTGATGGGCAAGTTGCTTGAGGCCCGGGCGAAGCTTGGAACCTCGGCTGCGATCGAGTCGCTGATCCGTCTGCAGCCCAAGACTGCGCGAGTGGAGCGCGACGGATTGATCGTCGAAGTGCCGGTCGCGAGTATGCACAAGGGCGACATCTTCGTGGTTCGCGCAGGCGAAAGCATACCGGTCGATGGCTTGGTCCGGACCGGCGACTCCGGCGTTGACGAGAGCATGCTCACGGGCGAGAGTCTTCCGGTGGGAAAGCAACCGGGCGACAAGGTGTACGCCGGCACAATCAACCAGCAGGGCCTGTTGCGCTGCCAGGCCGAGGGCGTGGGTGCGGCGACGATGCTGGCGGGCATCATCCGCCTGGTGCGCGAGGCGCAGGGCACGAAGGCGCCCATCCAGCGTCTTGCGGATCAGGTTGCAGGCGTGTTTGTTCCGGTGGTCGTGGCGATCAGTGTCGCGACCTTCGCGCTGTGGTGGGGCATTGGCGGGGAACTCGCACCGGCGCTGGTGAACGCGGTCGCGGTGCTGGTGATCGCGTGCCCGTGCGCGCTCGGACTGGCGACCCCAACCGCGATCATGGTGGGCACCGGCCGCGGCGCGCAGGTGGGCGTGCTGGTCAAGAATGCGGTGGCGCTGGAGCGCGCGGAGAAGATCCGCACACTCATTGTGGACAAGACCGGCACGCTGACCGAGGGCAAGCCGGTGGTGACCGACGTCGTCGCGGCAGCGGGATTCTCGGAGCGCGATCTGATCGCGGCGGCGGCGAGCCTGGAATCGGGCTCGGCGCATCCGCTGGCGCATGCGGTGCTCGAATATGCAAAGCAGCAAGGCATCGCGTCGATACCGATGCGCCACTTCACTTCGGTTACCGGCAAGGGTGTGCAGGCGGTACTCAACGTTCCTGCGCTGGGCGCAGAGCAGACGCTGTTGCTGGGCGCCCCGGCTTTTCTTACGGAGTCGGGCTTAACGATTGACGCGGCTGCGATCAAGCCGCTGGTCGGGCAGGGCAAGACCGTGATCGCGGTCGGCGGCGGCGGGCGCATGCTGGGCTATCTCGCGATTGCAGACAAGCTGCGCGCAAGCTCGCGGGAAGCTGTGGGCAAGCTCCGCGACATGGGAATCGAGGTCGTGATGCTGACCGGTGACAACGCCGAAACGGCGAAGGCAATTGCCGAGGCCGCAGGTGTGGCCAATTACAGGGCCCAAGTCCTGCCCGGCGACAAGGCCGATGCGGTGGCGGAATTCAAGTCCGCCGGGCAAGTGGTGGGGATGGTCGGCGATGGCGTCAACGACGCGCCGGCGCTGGCCGCAGCCGACGTCAGCTTCGCCATCGGAGCCGGTTCCGATGTCGCTATTGAAGCGGCGGACATCGCATTGATGCGCAACGATCTGCTGTCGGTGGTCGATGCCATCAGCCTGTCACGCGCCACACTGAGCAAGATTCGACAGAACCTGTTCTTCGCGTTCATTTACAACGTGCTGGGCATTCCACTGGCGGCGGCCGGGATGCTCAACCCGGTGATTGCCGGGGCTGCGATGGCACTTTCTTCGGTGTCGGTGGTCAGCAACTCGTTGTTGTTACGACGCTGGCGGCGCCGCTGAGGGCGGCAGAATTCATTTACTTGCAACGATAGGAGAAACGAATGGAAACGACAACTCTGAATATTTCCGGCATGACCTGTGGTGGCTGTGTGCGCAGTGTCGGAAATGTGCTCAAAGCGCTGGACGGCGTGGCAAAGGCCGAGGTCTCGCTGGAAAAGGCGAATGCTGTGGTTGACTATGACGCCAACAAGGTTGGGCCCGATGAGCTCAAGCGCAGCGTTGAAGAGGCTGGATTTGAAATCACGTCCTGAGGCCGGTCAGTGCCAGCATCACCTCCAGCACTCGGTGGTGCAGCCCAACAAATCGGCCTTGCTAAAACGTCTCAACCGTGTCGAGGGGCAGGTGCGAGGGGTTGCCAAAATGGTCGAGGAGGACCGTTACTGCGTGGATGTGTTGACCCAGATCGGAGCCATCCAGTCCGCGCTTGATGCGCTGGCGATGAAACTGCTGGCCAGCCACACCAACGGCTGTGTGCGCTCGGCTATCCACTCGGGCGACGGCGACGCCGCTGTCGATGAACTGATGGATCTCGTCAAGCGCTTTGTGCGCTAACGAACCCAGTCTTCGCTAGCCTTCCACAGGGCCGCTGCCAACACCGGGTCATGCGCGGTTTTGCTTGGTTGTTTGACCCGACATTCGTCGTAATAGAGACCTGTTTGGCCTGCAACGTCGTCCGAATTGGCGCAATACAGTGAGGTCGCCGCCCCGTTTTCAGTCGAAATCATGAACAGTTTTGCGATCGAGCGCAGGGGCCAGGGGACGGACCGCCAGACATCGGATGCGACGACGCCAGGATGAAGTGAATAGGTTGTCACGCCGCTGCCGTGCAGCATGCGCCCAAGCTCGGCGCTAAAGAGTACGTTTGCAAGTTTGGAAACGCAATACTCGTTCAGGCCGGTCGCCGTTTTTGTGGGTTGGCGCACGGCCGTCCAGTCAAGGCCCGGTGCCCGATAGTGTGCCTTGCTAGCGACCGTGACAATGCGTGCGGGGGCCGAACTCTTGATCCGATCCAGCAGTAGCCGGGTCAACAGGAAGTGTCCCACGTGGTTAACCCCAAAGGCCAATTCGAAGCCGTCCTGGGTCAATCCGCGTGCCGCGGCCAGCCCCGCATTGTTGATCAACAGGTGCAACGGCAAGCCGGTGGCCAGAAATGTTTGTGCGCATTGATTGATCGACTTGAAGCTTGTCAGATCCAGCGCCAGCCATTCAATCCTTGCGCCCGGATCGGTACCTCGAACCTCGTCGAGAAGGGCCTGGGTGCGCTCGGCCGAGCGGCAGGCGACAAAGACGTGCACGCCTTGCCTGGCGAGCTCGCGCGCAGTGACACGGCCGATCCCGGTGTTCGCCCCGGTGATCAATGCAACGCGGGAAGGCTGATTTTGATTGTGCTCGAAAGTAGTCATCCATTTGCTCCTACAGCACACCGGATCGGCTCTTGCTCTCTTGCGTGCTCGCGATATTGTGCTTTGTCGTTCGACATGTTTATCGTAAACTGCAACGGCATATTGTGTTCCAACCCACCTTCGAGGATGCCGTCATGAATATCGTCGAGCGAGTCAGCAATATCATCGTCAAACCTGCCGCGACCTGGGTCGCCATTGAGCAGGAGAGTGCCGATTGGCGCAGCCTGTTTGTGCCCTACATGGTCGCGCTGGCGGCCATTCCGGCGGTTGCCGGATTCATCGGGATGAGCGTATTTGGCATGGGCGGCTTTGGATTTTCGATCAGGGTACCGGTCTTGACGGGATTGGGAATGATGGTCAGCCAGTACGTGATGACACTGGTCATGGTTGTGGTCTGGGGCTGGCTGGTCAACGCGTTGGCAAACACGTTTGGTGGCCAGCCGAACCTGATGAATGCCGTCAAGTTGACGGTCTACTCAAGTACACCGGCCATGGTGGCCGGCATCTTTCACGTGATACCGGCACTGTCGGTGCTGGCATTGCTGGCCGGGTTGTACTCCCTGTACGTGATGTATCTCGGGTTGCCGGTGCTGATGAAGAACCCGCAGGAGAAAACCATCCCCTACATGATCGTGGCCGCTGTCGTTGGCATTATTGGTAGCGTGTTGATCAGCTTCGTCAGCGCCGCCGTGATGCCCTCCCCGCTATCGCACATGTCTGGCGTCGGTGCCCCGGCAGGTATCAGCATCAACACGCCCAAGGGCGAAATAAACATTTCCGGACAGGCCGGCCCCTCTGGAAGCGGTGGCGATGCGAGCATGACGATCAAGACCAACGAAGGTGAAGTCAAGATCGACGTGAAGAGCATGGAAGAATTCGCCAAGAAGATGGAAGCAATCGCGGCGGCGCAGGAAAAGGCAGCCAAGAAGGAATAACGAGGGCGCGGCGCTGTTTTCAGAGGTCGGCGAGCACGCGCAACACGTCTTCGCCGTAGGTCTGCATCTTTTTCACGCCCATGCCGCTGATGCCTTGCAAGTCGTCGAGCGAACGCGGGCAGCGCTGGGCAATCGCTTCGAGCGTGGCGTCGTGGAAGATCACATAGGCAGGCAGGTTGTGTTCTCGCGCCACGTGGGCGCGCCAGGACTTCAGGGCAGCGAACCGGTCGTGGCCTCTCTTGTCTAGATCAAGCGCTGCCCTGCTCAACACCGTACCTGCGACGCGGCCCGGGCGAGCCGCTGGCTTGGACGCCGACTGGCGTAGTCTGATGGGAACTTCACCCCTGAGGATGGCGCGGGCGGCATCGGCCAGTGTGAGCGTGTTGAAGTCGTGCGGATTGATGGTTAGCGCCCCGACGCTGATCAACTGGCGCAGGACGCCGCGCAGTTGCCTTTCGCTGTAGGCAGCACCAACACCATAGGTGCTCAGCGTCCGATGCCCGTGCTGCCCGACCTTGTCAGTCATCTTGCCGCGGACCACGTCGATGATGTGGCCAGCTGCCAAAGCCAATACCATTGAGTTGCCTGATACGGTAGACCGTGCTCAGGAGCATGCGCGCCGCGTCGGTCCCGTCCCATAGCGCAGGCGCGGTCAGGCAATTGTCGCAATTGCCGCAGGGCGCACTTGCCTCACCAAAGTACTGCAACAAGCGAACACGCCTGACAATCGGTCGCCTCGGCCAGGCCAAGGAGCATGTCGAGCTTGCCACGCAAACCCTGCTTGTGTTCTTCTGCCGCTGCGCTCTCTTCGATCATCCGGCGCTGGTTGACCACATCGTTCAGGCCATAGCACATCCATGCGTCGGCCGGCCTTCCGTCGCGACCGGCACGGCCCGTTTCCTGGTAGTAGCCCTCGATGTTCTTGGGCATGTCCAGATGGGCGACAAAACGCACATCCGGCTTGTCAATGCCCATGCCGAATGCGATGGTGGCAACCATCACCACGCTCTCGGCTGCCAGAAACTGATTCTGATTCAGTTGCCGGACGCCGGGGTCCAGGCCGGCGTGGTAGGGCAGCGCTGTCAGCCCTTGCTCGCACAGAAGTCGAGCTACGTCGTCGACCCGACGTCTGGATTGACAGTACACGATGCCGGACTCGCCCGCGTGCTCGGTGCGGATGAACTGCAGCAATTGCTGGGTGGCCTCGTGCTTCTCGACGATGGTGTAACGGATGTTGGGCCGGTCACAACTGCTGACAAACTGATCGGCGTCCTGCAGTTGCAGCCGTTCCAGAATATCGCTGCGCGTGAGGGCGTCGGCGGTGGCGGTGAGCGCCATGCGCGGAACGGCACTGTAGCGCTCGTGCAGCACGGTGAGCGCCCGGTATTCAGGACGAAAGTCGTGGCCCCATTGGCTCACGCAGTGCGCCTCGTCAATGG
Source organism: uncultured Pseudomonadota bacterium (assembly GCA_963844495.1). Classification (GTDB taxonomy): domain Bacteria; phylum Pseudomonadota; class Gammaproteobacteria; order Burkholderiales; family Burkholderiaceae_C; genus Rhodoferax. Next base: position 54,567 of record CAWJOT010000022.1, on the reverse strand, counting down.
CGAACAGGCTGAGCAGACCGCGCTCGTGCAGGGAATCAAGGCGCGCCAGGAACCCCGCTGTTGTGACGCGCTCGGGGGCGGCATATAGCAGGGTGATATCGCCGCGCAACAGTTGGCGTTCGACCTGACTCGCGTCCTCGGCGCTCTGGCTCGAGTTGAGGAAGGCGGCGTTCACACCCGCTTCATGCAGCGCGCCAACCTGATCGTGCATCAGCGCAATCAGCGGCGAAATGACAACCGTCACGCCGTGCCCCGCGCGCTGACGCGCGATCGCGGGAATCTGATAGCACAAGGATTTGCCACCGCCCGTAGGCATCAGCACCAGCGCATCGCCGCCTGCCACGACGTGTTCGATGATTGCTTGCTGCGGGCCAATGAAGTCTTCGTAGCCGAACACTTGTTGCAGGATGGCGTGGATGGTCAATGCGGGGTTCCGAGGGTGGTGGGTGCTTGGGCAAGCACTGCGCATTTTCGTCCCATGTTGAGGGGGTGCCGCTAAGCAACATCTTCACGTGTACCGGCCGTTGCAAATTGGGGCCAATGTCATGACACGCATGGCCGTATTGAGGTGCTTGTTTAGTGGCATTTAGGTCTTTAGAGCTTACGTGGAAAGCGTTGACAGCTACAAAAATAGTAGCATCTTCGTCAGATGGAGTTGCGTCGGGCCCGCCGTTATGAAAAATTCTCGGCGATTTTGCAGCCCCACCTCGTCGACGCGACGGTAAGTAACTTGTAACGGGCGGTCGTGTTTCGCACCCAGCTGTGCCCACGTCGCCGTCGTAAACCCCGGCCAGGGGTCAGACTGCCAACGCGGGTATTGCCAAAGTGGTCTCCGTGCGCAGCCGCAATGGCCTTTTCACCTGCGCTTCGAGTTCGCGGTTGCACCCAATGAAACTTACCAGTCCTGATATCCATCATGCTTCGAAAATGATAGCATATTACGCAATCTGCACGGGAGCCTCAGGATGTTTTAGCTGATTTTTTGAAGCCGGTTCGCGTGCCTCGCTTAGCAAATCACACCGCTTGGCATTCTTGCGCAGCACGAAATGGCGCCGATCCGTTCCGAAAACCTCTTGGCTCGGTTGAGCCGGTTACCTGAACCGAACACCCGGCCACCACGGGAGCGCTGCCGCAGGTGTACCATATTCGAATAAGCTTGTTGCGCAAGCAGGCCTGAATGTTGACAGGGCAACCTATGAATACCACTGAGATTATTTTTAAGAAGTTTGCAGGCATTGATGCACCTTGGCGAATGGCCATTTGGGCGTTGGCCGTGTTTTGGGCCATATTTGCAATGCCTGCGTGGGCTGGGGAACGCATTTTTCTCGGGTAACCCACAGGTGGGCGCGTTGGCGACCAGCGCCGATTCCGATTTTGTTCAGCGTCTGAATCTCTTGCGGCAGCGAGCGGCAATTGGTGGGACTGCGCGTGTCATTGTGGGTGTGCGTACTGCTTTTGCGCCGGAGGGCCGAATGGCGGCTGCGGAGGTTCTTCAGCAGCGCAGCGAAATCACTGGGGCGCATCTCGCAGCGCTGGACCAAATACCGTCGCTTAAACAAGACCAACACAGGGTGAAGCGCTTCGAAAGCGTGCCATTTATGGCCATGGAGGTCACTCCGGCCGAATTAGAGGCACTGGCGGCCCTTCCAGAGGTCACTTCCATTGACGAAGATCGCATAGTGAAAGCTCACTTGGCCCAAAGTGTTTCCCTCATTGGCGGTGTGGCTGCTTGGGCCAGTGGTTACACCGGCACCGGTGTCAAAGTCGCCATTCTGGATACTGGGGTTGACAAGACCCATCCGTTTTTGGCTGGCAAGGTAGTGTCCGAAGCTTGCTATTCGACCAACAATGTCGCTAGTGGCGCTTCGACTATTTGTCCGGGAGGGGTGACATCGTCCACTGGAGCAGGCTCTGCCCTGCCCTACTCCTCAGGCGTCTGTCCGGTCGGCGAATGTGATCACGGCACCCACGTTGCAGGTACTGCTGCGGGTAATGGAGCCGGTTTACCCGGTGTCGGCTTTTCCGGCGTGGCCAAGGACGCCTCAGTGATTGCTATACAGGTATTCTCCCGGTTTACTCCAGCCGCCTGTGGTAGCGCATCGCCCTGTGCAATGAGCTACAGCTCCGATCAAATTCTGGGTTTGGAGCGGGTGCGGCGTGACAGCGGTACTTAGAGCGTTGCCGCAGTCAACATGAGTTTCGGTGGCGGCAGCTACAGTAACCAGAGCGCTTGCGATGCTGCCAATCCAAGCACAAAAGCAGCCATCGACATCTGCGTGCCGCCAACATCGCCACCGTTATTTCTTCGGGAAACGAGGGCTTTACCACCAGCATGAGCGCGCCGGCCTGCATTTCCAGCGCGATCAGTGTGGGTGCGACGTGGGACGTAGCAGGATGGAGCAATGCATGCAACGGAAACTCCGCCTGGTACGTCGAGTGTCAATGCTGTTGCTTGTTACTCGAATTCTGTCCCGTTTCTGAACCTGCTTGCGCCTGGTTCACTAATCACTTGTTCAATTCCGGGTGGTAGTTTTGCGGGTTGGCACGGTACTTCGATGGCGGCGCCGCATGTGGCTGGTGCTTGGGCGCTGTTGAAACAAAAGAGCCCAGGCATCACGGTTGGCGCCGCTCTGCCGCGCTAACTTCGACCGGGTTGTCGGTGACCGATCCTCGAAATGGCATAGTGAAGCCACGCATACGGATTGATGCAGCGCTGTCGACCATCGGAGCAACGTTGACCGTTCCGGATGCTCCGACTGGGCTGGTTGCGGTGCCTGGCAATGGCAGCGCGAGCATTTCGTTTACTGCGCCCGTATTTGGCGGCGGAGCGACCATTTCCTCGTACACCGCCTCGTGTAGCGTCGCGCGTGGCGCTACGGCTACAGGGAGCGCAGTTGCCTCCCCGATCAATGTCAGCGGTATGACCAATGGCACACAGTACAGTTGTTCAGTGCGGGCGTGGAACAGCGCGGGCCCGAGTGTTCCGTCGGCTGTAGTTTTGGTAACTCCAACAGGGGTGTCTTGTGTTTACGCCCTGGGTGCCAGCGGTGTCTCCGTTGGCGCCGGGCACAAGCTTCGGTAATGTTGGCGTCACTGCGGGCGCTGCATGCCCGTGGACGGCGCTGAGCAACGCAAGTTGGTTGGCTGTCACTTCGAGCGCAGTCGGCACTGGCAATGGTAGCGTCGGTTATTCGGTGGCTGCAAATCCGGGCGTTGGCTCGCGCATCGGCACCCTAACGATTGCCGGACAGACCTTCACGGTCACTCAGGCCGGTGGCGGAGCCGGGGGAGTTGAGCCGTTCCGGATGCTCCGACTGGGCTGGTTGCGGTGCCTGGCAATGGCAGCGCGAGCATTTCGTTTACTGCGCCCGTATTTGGCGGCGGAGCGACCATTTCCTCGTACACCGCCTCGTGTAGCGTCGCGCGTGGCGCTACGGCTACAGGGAGCGCAGCTGCCTCCCCGATCAATGTCAGCGGTATGACCAATGGCACACAGTACAGTTGTTCAGTGCGGGCGTGGACAGTGTGGCCCGAGCGTTCCATCGGCTGCTGTATCGGTAACGCCAACTGGGGTGTCTTGTGTTTACGCCCTTGGTGCCAGCGGTGTCTCCGTTGGCGCGGGCACAAGCTTCGGTAATGTTGGCGTCACTGCGGGCGCTGCATGCCCGTGGACGGCGCTGAGCAACGCAAGTTGGTTGGCTGTCACTTCGAGCGCAGTCGGCACTGGCAATGGTAGCGTCGGTTATTCGGTGGCTGCAAATCCGGGCGTTGGCTCGCGCATCGGCACCCTAACGATTGCCGGACAGACTTTCACGGTCACTCAGGCCGGTGCATTGTCACCGCCGGTTTGCACCCTAAGCGCAGTTCCATCCTCGGTTCTGCCCGGAGGAATTTCGACCCTTACAGCGACTTGCTCTCCAGGGGCTACTTCTATAGCTGGACCGGCAGCGGTTGTATTGGCAACACGACAGCGAGTTGCACGATCATCGCTGTGGCGACTAGCGTATATACGGTTACTGGAAGCAATGCTGGTGGCACCGGCCCCGCCGCCAGCGCGGTTGTCACGGTTTTCGGGACGAGGGGAATGGGTCAAAGATAGCGCATTTCACGGCGTCAGTGACGCTTCGTCACCAAGCAACTTTTGATAAACGGCGATCGTTTGCTCAGTACAGCTATGCCAAGGGAATAAGCTGGCACGACTCAGTCCCAGTGTTTTTGCGCGTTTCAGCCATCTATCGTCTTGCAACGCCTGGGCAATTGCAGTTGAGAGACTATCGCTGTCCTCTGGATTCACCAGGCTTGCTGCGTCGCCCGCGACTTCAGGCATGGAAGACACATTTGAAGTCACTACAGGAATGCCCGAAGCCATAGCTTCAAGCACTGGCAAACCGAACCCTTCATACAGCGATGGGTAAACAAACAGGCGAGATCCAGCGTAAAGTAAGGGCAAGTCTCTTTGCGGCACAAACTCCAAGTAGCGTAACCACCCCGCAGATTCGGCTTTTCTTATGCGGTCGTGCGTCAGTTCCGAGCGCCACCCTCTGGCCCCGGCCAATACAAGTGGATAGTGCTCTTGCAGCTTGCGGGGTAATCCTTCGTAGACCGTCAACAATCGGTCGATGTTTTTTCTTGGCTCAATCGTACTGACACACAAAGTGTAGTTACCGGAGTTCAACCCGAGTTTCTGCAACATCGGTAGCAACTCATGTGGGTGGCGTGGGTGAAACTCAGGATCGACGCCAAGTGGTACCACTGTAATTCGATCTGGAGACCAACCAAAATGCCCAATAACTTCCTGTCTATTACTTCGGTATCCGTGATCAAATGATCGGCGAGGCGCAAGCTTTCTGGAATAGCCCGATTCATGTAAGCGACGCGGGCGGCTGGATGAAACTTGGGGTGCCGCACATAGGATAGGTCGTGAACCGTGGCAACGGCGCGGCCAGCGAAAGGCGGTAAGAAGTAGTTCGGCGAATGAAACAGTGCGGAGCCTTGGTCACGCAAACGCCAGCGCGAAACTTGAGGCATGAATTCTTGAAATAGTTTCACGGCGACCCGGTTCCTGGCGAGTGCAGTCCGCAAACCGCCTTGTGGCGCATCGGCATCAACGCTCGCCAACGATTGCAGAGACTGCAAACTCGCCCATCTTCCCCATGAATAGTACCGAATCGAATCAACTTGCGGATGACCTGGCAGGGTTCTCGCCAACTCAAATGCGTAGCGGGCGATTCCGGTCAAAGGTCGAGTGATGGCGTCCACCGCCAAAATCAGATCCATTGGTATGAGCTGTCTGTCAACCGGGTAACCGAGCTGCCACACTCGAGTCGGGGGAGCCGATTTGGTCCGGGATCGATAACTGCTGTATGAGTTGTTGCGCGCTTTGTCGCCAGGTTAGCCAGGGCATGTGATCGCTTTTTGGGTGCTCGCCCTGCGCGTACAGTATCAGCCAGGCGGTTACGGATCTAGCCAAATCTCCTGGTGCCATGCCACTAAAGTAGTAGGCATGGTCGGCGGCGACCTCCCTGAACACGGGGATATCCCGTACGATCATTGGTAATCCATGCTGGGCAGCTTCAATCAACGGTAGTCCAAAGCCTTCATCTTCACTGGCAGAAATAAGGCACGTGCTGGCGGCGTAGATCTTTTCGAGGTATTCATCGCTGATAGCTTCAAGCCAAAAAAAGCGATGATCAAGTTCACGATGTCGCTTAATGCGGCTTACTAGGTGATCAACGTTCCAGCCACGTTGACCTACGAAAACCAGATTTGCATCCATGCCATGAACCCATAGCTGGTCAAAAGCATCCAAGGCCTGCAAATGACCCTTCCGCGGGTCCAGAGTGCTGACTATGAGGAAACTCCTGCGCTTGTTAAGCGCCGAAAAAATCACAGGCGCGGAGTCTGGAATCCCTCGGCTGGGCAAGCTGCTTATTAAATCAGCGCCCAAGTGAAAATATGAAATTCTTGGGCCAACCCCTGGCCTTTTGCAGGGATTTTGCTTGATCCAGTTGTCAACCTCGCCAGCCACAGTCTGCGAGATACAGATCAAGCCAGTTGACACTTCCTTGATGCTCTCGATCCAGGACGAGAACATCAAGGCAGCTTCCTTGGACCACCAATCCGGTCTCTTAATTGGAAGAATATCGTAGACGACGAAAAATAATCTGATACCCCATAGTCGCAACCGCCTATGCGTCTCGTGAACTTCCCCGGTCAGATGCATATTCAAGTCCAATGCCAAATACACATCGTCTTGACAAAATTGCACAGGGGCATCTTGCTCAAACTGCTTGCTATCAAACAAATCGTTGGCAAATCGTCTAGCGTAGCGGTAGATGCCCTTATCCCAATAAATGGGGGAAACGTCCCATTTTGTCGGCGGTGTCCTTGAGAATTCTCGCAACAAACTTCGCACGACGCGTTGTATACCTGATCTGGCATCGGCTTGCACAAGGGTGGAGACGTCAAGCAACAACTGTGGCGTACTATGACCAGTGTTGAAGGCAATGCAATTGGCTGCGTCTCGTAGTTGCTTATCATCGGGCGCCGTTCCAAGCTCGGAAATTGAGTCTATTAAAGTGCTGCCATGATCCGACCGACGACCCAGATCCGTATCACAGTGCGTCTGCAGTTCTTCCAGCGCAGTCAGCGCAAGGCCCGCTGAACGCTGCCATGAAAACTTGGTAACCTGATGCGTACTATGTTGGCGCAGACTCTCTAGGTAATGCGGTTCTGTCAATGCCTGCCTCAGCTTGCTCGTTATCGAAGCAACGTCGTAAGGGTCAAAAAGGGCATCGTTGCGGCCAATCACTTCAGGAATGCTAGTGCAGTCTGATCCTATTACAGGAGCGCCACAGGCCATCGCTTCGAGCAGCGGCAGGCCAAATCCTTCATGTAGCGACGGGTAAACGAACAACTTTGCAACCGCATAAAGCGTCACCAGTTCTCCGTCTGGAAGGTAGTCTGTTAGCACCAACTCATCTGAATCCAGCCTAAACCTCATACTCAACTGTTTGATCGTTCGACGTTGCGCCGTCGTCAGTTTACTGACTATTACAAGTTGATGCTCATATCTGACCGAAGTTGGCAACGATCCATAGGCTTCAATCAGGCGTTCGAAATTCTTTCGCGGGTCGAAGCCGCCGGGAGCATACATCACGATCTGCCGCACGATGCCAAGTCTCGACAGAAGCTGTCGCGCCTTGAATTCATCAACTGCGCCACCACCAAATTCTTCCGCCACTGCCGCGGAGATGTTGACAATTCGATCAGGATTCAAACCGAGATATTCTATTCCTTCCCGTCGAGAGGATTCGGAAATAGCCAACAATAGATCCGTCGCCTTCAGCCACTCGATCTTTCGAAAATAATAGTCACGAAGGTCCACCGAACCAAGGTACTGTGTTTGGTGAAGTAGCGGAATCAAATCAAAAAGAATAGCTGCAGTTCGGAAACTTGCCTTGATGGTGCCAACCGAAGTTACCGCATTGCTCCAGTGAGCTTCAAAAACACTGCCCACTAGAACCACATCTGGGACCAGCGTCCGGAGAAAATCTTCCCGAATCATTTCTGCTGCTCTGGTGGTCCACGCCTTGGAATTTTGACTGCATGGCACCCTAAAAATACGAATCCGATTCTCTGGTACAAGTCCCTCAAACGCGACCCGTAAGTTTTCGATGCTATCTGGGAATTGTGCACTTAGTGCAAGCCAAATCTTATGCCGTGCAGACGCCTTTCGTGCAAATTCCAGTGCAAATGAGAGCGTGTATCGACCAATGCCTCGAAATCGACTTTCGCTTTGTGCACCCTGCATGTCAATCAGGATACGCATTAACCACGCCTCTTCTGACGGTTCTCAATAGCGCACTTAAGATTGCAGTAAATCTGATCTGCCGAACGCGTCAGATGGACCTGATCGGGTCCGTAAACCATCGGCTGACTAGATATTATCTTAGCTCGGTCAGCAATATTGAGAAGCCAGTGATAAATGCCTGGGTAGTGGGCCAGACGTTGGCTCAATCGCGTGCTGAATTCGGGACATAGCAACACCGCGCGCATCGATACCGCAATCGGATAGTGTAAGACCTTAACACTTATATTCATGACATGGCTCGACCAGTGCTGGACGGCGAGAGTGAACCGAAAGGTAAACGCACCGGCCAACCTCACGGGGACCGTAATGCGCCAAGACGCACTCTTTCGCAATGCCATATTTTCAGCTTTGGCCTGCTGTACTAGAGTCTCAGTGTGTCGGAGTTCCGAAACCACGTTTCTGGAATATGCGCTGGTCGAACTTAGTACAAAGTCGTCAAACAAATTTGGAGGAGCAGAGAACGCAACTAACAATTCACTGTGAGCGTCATGTACATAAAAGCGATTCAATCCATCAAAATATGCAAATGTATAGCCCTTCTTGATGATCATTGGTTCCCAATACCAGTGATTTTGAACTTGAGTCAACGGTATGGTGCTTTCTATCACCAATATCCAGGGTCGGACGACGGAGAGACGCCAACTTTGTATAACGCTCGTTTCGTGACCTTCAACGTCGAGCTTCAGCCAATGTATTTCAATCCTGCTGTGTTTTTCAAGCAAAAGGTCCAAAGTGATAACAGGTACTTTGACCTGAATAAAATCATAGCCACCTCTCTTGTGTGTTGCTGCAACGCTGGAATTTGCAGTTGAGAGGCCAGTATCAGGGAATTCGAAAAATGTCAAAGATGACTCTACACTGTCGCCTATCGCTAACTGCTCGACGACTTCATCTGGGCGCGCTTTGCGCAGCGAGTTGGCATACCGTTGTGTAGGCTCTACGTGCACTCCCCGCCATCCGTGCTCATAGAAGGCCAGGCTAACAGAATCGATAACTGGATCCTGTGCGCCAATGTCAATATAGAACCCGTTCTTTATACTTCTTAGGGCGCGCCATAGTATGACGTCTTCAAAGTTCTGGGCGTAGGAAGTAATACTCATGCTTGAAGGATTTGTATTCGAGGTTCTATCCAGGAACATCCCACGAAGTGCGATCTACTGACGTTGACTACGCGAAAAACCAACGCTAGGTCGCGCCACTCGTAATTGTTTATCAAGTGGGTATCCGTACTCGTTAGCGATGTTTGCACTGAGTAGGTGCCTGGACCGAGATTGGTGTTAAAAAAGATGTTGAAGATCCACCGGGTGCCTGCAGGAATATTCAACAATGGTTGGCTTTTCAGATCAGTGTTGGTGCCGTACATGAGCTGACCGAGTCTGTCTTTGATGCCGTAGCCCAAGATCAGCCGTTCCACAGGTTTTTTGATTTCAATTTCAATGCTCAGTCGCACAGGTTGGCCCACGTCGACCAGTTCCAAAGGGGCTCCGTCTTCACTGGTCAACCTGATACTTACCACCTGTGCCTCTCCGGTACCAGAAGTAGTTTGCCATCTACCGTCCTTCGTCAACTTTTGCGTGACAATCTGATTCTGGTAATCGGTCAATATCGCGTTGTAATAGTCCATCACCGCTTCCGGCTCGCCCTCCATGGCTACTCTCCCTGCGCTAAGCAGAATGGCACGGTCACAAATGCCTTGTATAGCCTGCCTATCGTGACTCACGATCATCAGTGTCGTCCCTTGCTTGCGAAATTCGCGAATGCGATCAAAGCATTTGTGCTGAAAATAAGCGTCTCCGACGGAAAGGGCCTCATCAACAATCAGCACGTCTGGACGTCGAGCCGTCGCGACGCTAAAGGCTAGGCGCATTTGCATCCCGCTGCTGTAAACGCGTATCGGTTCGTCGATGTAAGCGCCGATTTCGGCAAATGCCTCTATTTGAGGCATCAATTGAACGACTTCTTTCACACTGTAGCCCAACAGTTGTCCGGCCATGACCGAGTTTTGTCGGCCTGTAAACTCCGGGTGAAATCCCATACCAAGCTCCAATAGGGCAGCGACTCGACCGGTCGTATGGACGTTGCCAGTGGTGGGCTGGGTGGTGCCAGTGATCATTTTCAACAGCGTGCTCTTTCCGGCACCGTTAACACCAACAATGCCGACAGCCTCACCAGGCTCAATCCGGAAGTTTACGTCCTGCATCACCCACTTCAAGCTGTGGCGCGGTTGGTGGCGCGGCGCCAGCCATTCCGCCAAGCGCGCCCATCGATTGGGGTATTGCTTGTATGCCTTGCCCAAATTTGTGACGGTCATCGATCCCATTACAGTTCGTCCACCATATCACCGGCATGTCGCAGAAATACGCGGACTCCTATCGCGCAAAACAAGAGGGCTACCAGCGCTGGGTATACCAGGCTGGCCCAGTCAGGCCAGAGTCGCCACACCAGTATGCCCTGAAAGGCTCCCATGATTGGAGCCATCGGGTTCAAGCTCATCAGCGACTGAAGATACTCTGGCAGTGCAGCGGACGGGTACACGATCGGCGTGAACCAGAACCAGAACTGCACGAAAATGCCGACGAAATGGCCTACATCTCGGAAGAACACGTTTAGCACTCCGAAAGTCACTCCCAAGCCAATGGCCAGCATTACCAGGATCGTCAGGACGGGGAAAAGCGCCAGAAAGGCGAGTCCGGGGAAACTGTCGGTACCGATAAGGAATAGAGTAAACAAACCAAATACGATGGTAAAGTTAAGCCCGGCATTTACCACTACCACGACGGGCAGACAAAGTCTTGGAAATGTGACCTTCTTCAACAGGTTGGCGTTTTCCAGAAAGGTGTTTTGCCCCCTGACGGTAATTTCGCTGAACAAGCCCCAAGTTAATGCGCCAGAGCATAAGTAAATGCTGTATGCAAAAATGCTATCCACCCCGGATAACCGCGCACGCATCATCTGTGAAAAGATGACCGTGTACACAACGACCATTGCCAAGGGGTTGAGAATATTCCAGGCAGCACCAAGAAGCGAGTTGCGGTACTTCGACTGAAACTCACGTCTAACGCTTTCCGCTATGAAGCCCCGGTAGGCCCAAACCGGTGTGATCAGATTGGCAAGTCGACTCATGCTCATTGAGTTTACCCCTCGCTAGGGATGGTGTCCAAAACTCACCGTCAAAGCAGGTTTGAAGTGATGAATTTCAGATGAGGAAACGTTCGTTGCGAGTTCTGATGAAACAGACGCCTCTTGCCTCGAAATCCGACCTCTTTGCCAGTCGGTTCGGACCGTCTGGCAGTATTTGGACGCACTCATACAGTGGTTGGCATAAATCGCTTCCTCACCATCCACAGGTTCGAGAGCATAAACAGGGTGAAGAGCTGGGCCGTGTTCTTCTTCAGTCCACGGTAGCGCACCTTGGTGTGACCAAACTGGCGCTTGATAACCCGAAACGGGTGTTCTACCTTGGCACGGATGCTGGCCTTGAGTTGTTCGATCCTGTCCAGGATGGCGCCCAGCGGGCTTTGCTTATCCAGTACTCGTCGTTTTCCGGGTCGCATGGCTATGTGCCAGTTGATCCCGATGGCCTGGACTTCTTCGCGTTTGGCTACGCCTTGATAGCCCGCGTCGGCATAGACATCCTCTTCCTGCCCGTGCACAAGTGCGTACGCCTGGGTTACATCACTCACGTTGGCAGCAGTGCCAACCACCGAATGAACCAAGCCAGAGTCAGCATCCGCACCAATGTGGCCTTTCATGCCATGGTGCCATTGCTTGCCTTTCTTGGTTTGATGCATTTCAGGGTCACGCTTGCCCGTGCCGTTCTTGGTCGAACTCGGTGCGGCAATGATGGTGGCATCGACCACGGTGCCGCTTTGCAGCATCAGGCCTTTGGCTCTGAGCATGTCGTTGACGCTCTCAAAGAAATGCTTGGCCAGGTCGTGCTTTTCCAGCAGGTGGCGAAAGCGCAGGATGCTGACCCGGTCAGGCAAGCGATCGGTGTTGCCCAAGCCAGCAAAGGTTCGGTACAACGGCGTATCAAACAGGGCTTCTTCCATAGCGAAGTCGCTCAGACCGAACAACTGTTGCAACAGATGAAGACGCAGCATGCTCTCATGTGCAAATGGCGGACGTCCGGTGGCTTTGGGCGGCGCCACAGCGGTAAGCTGCGATACAAACTCACGCCAGGGCACAACGCCTTCCATGAGTTCGAGCAGTTCCATCTTGCGCGTGCGCCGGGTGCACAGGTTCAGATCAAGGGCTTGTTGGTTCATTCTCGGATTGTCGCGTCATCGACTCGGGTTGCTCATGTATCGGGGGAGTTTTGAACACTTTCCCTAGCATTGAATGACACGCTGCGCAATTGAGAAATTGTGGTCCGGTCAGTCGTTGTCACTCACTCGCTCGCAGAAGCATCGCACAATGTTTCGTCGCTCCAAAGGACGCCAGCAGGATAGTCCTTTTAGCACGCCTACGCTACGTGCGCCAGCGCGCCAGGCAAAGCAGCGTCGTGGTTGCCATGTAACGTGTGACGCTGAACCACGAATTGAAGATGCGCGATTTCCCGATCTGTCGCGCGTTCATGTTAACCGGCACCTCCGCGATACGCAGGCCAGACTTGCGCAACAAGAGCAAGACGCCAACGTCCTGGTAGTCGAGCAGGGTGGCTTCGTCGGCGGCCAGCAATTCGATTGCCGACCGGTTATAACAGCGAAAGCCTGAAGTCAAGTCACGCAGTTCGAAGCCTGCAATCGCGCGAAACCAGCGCCAGGCGATGTGACGCAGGCGGCTGGCGCGCTGCGGGTGCGCGCCGACCACGACGTCGGCGCTGGCCATACCAGCGAGCAGATAGGGAATCTCCTGCACTTCGTGTTGACCGTCGGCGTCCATCGTAATCACCGTCTGGTACCCCTGTCTCAGGGCATGACGGATGCCGAGTTGCATGCCGCCCCAGGCACCAAGCGGCAACGTTGGGCGCGTTACCGTCGCGCCAGCCTGGCGGGCGATCGCACCAGTGTTGTCCGTGCTCTGGTCATCGACCACGAAAATGTCGTGCCAACCCGCCTCGATGAGCGCTTTGACGAGCGGGCGCGACGGTGGCGGCTTCGTCGCGCGCCGGAATCACAATCAAGGTCGACGACTGAATTCGTTGGGATTTTTGCTCGTGCCTGGCCAGGCTGTATTGTGTGGCGATGCTGCTTGCGCAAGCAGCTATCGAAAAACGTGTGACCAGTGCCAGCCTTCCTTGTTCCCCCCAGGACTTCAGGACTTCGGGCCGATTAACCAGGCCTTCAAGCGCTTGACGCCACGCGACCGCATCGCCCGGCGGCAGGTCGGCCAGTCCCGCACCGCTCGACGAAACCACCCACGGCATCCCGGAGCCTGGGAGATTGCTCACGATGCACGGTTTGGCATGTGCCATCGCTTCGAGCAGGACCAGACCAAAGGCCTCGGTGCGTTCAATCGACGCGCAGGCAAAGCGCATCGCAACTGGCCAGAAGCGCGTGTTTCTCGCTTTTCTCCAATGCCGCCAGTGAATAGCACGTTGGGTTCAACACCCGGAGGCGTTGCGGCTCTGAGTTGGGCGTTGAGGTCGTGCCACGACTCCCCGTGCCCCGCAATAACAAGCTGCAAGTGCTGCGAGCCGGTCACCGCCGCAATAAGCGTCTCAAATCCTTTGTAATGAGCCAGGCGGCCAATCGCCAGCAGTTTTAGACGTCCTGCCTGCCAGGGCATTGGAAGGTCTGCCACACTGGGTGACTTTGGGTCGATGCCGAGCGGTATTGCCTCACATTTGTGGCGCCAGCGGCGCAGCGGTTTGCTGGCCGGAGGTAGGGTGGTGAGGTGACGATAATCCGCTCGGCGCGTTCGAGCACGGCCTGCTCAAACGGCCGGTACAACAGGTAGGCCTGGCGCAGGGCACCTGGACGGTCGGAAACGATGACGTCCGAATGCCAATGTACGACCCATGGAATCTGGCGCGCACAGGCCACGGTCAGGGCCCAGAAGGCCGAGTTATTTGGCAGATGCAGATGCAATACGTCCGGCCTTATTTCGCTTATTGCCCGCACGAGCGCTCCCCGAAACCCCAGTGCGATAGGCGCGTAAAGGAGTTGAGCTTGCACGGGCACGCGCCGCAGCCAGGGCGGGTCCTCATCCAGCGGGTCACCGTGCACCAGCGCGTGGCTGTCCAAGCCCTGCAAGCGCTGTGTATGAACCAGATCGCACAAGAACGACTCCATGCCACCTCTGTGTGGGGGAAAAAACTTGCCGATATGAAGAACGCGCTGCGCCATGTTTCGATGCTACCCGAGTTGACCCGCGTGATGATGTGTCCAGTCTGACAGGAGATAATTGCACGCATGTCAAACGGCGACGCTTCGACCCACACCTATCTGCGCTCGGTCAACGGGGACGCCAACGACTCTCTGTCGGTCGTTGCCGGGCTAATCGAGCCTGGGCAAGTGGTTCTGGATTTGGGGATGGGAGCCGGGGGGCTTGGACGCTATCTGCGCGAGCGTCAGGGTACAGTCGCCGACGGCATTACGCTCAGTCAGGACGAGGCGGACATTGCCCGCCAATGGTACCGGCGCGTCGTTGTCGCAGACCTTGATCATGAGCAACTCGCGGCCATGCTCGGACCGGATGCGCTACGACTGCATTGTTTGCGCCGACGTACTGGAACACCTGAAGACGCCAGAAAGGGTCCTGACGCAATGCAAAGAGCTGCTGAAGCCGGGCGGACGTCTGATTGTGTCTGTCCCCAATGCCGGCTACTGTGGACTGGTGGCTGAACTGATGCAGGGGGAATTTCGCTACCGCCGCGAAGGCATTCTGGATAACACGCACCTGCGCTTTTTTACCCGCAAATCGCTGGCGCCGGTTCTTTGATCAGCACGGTTGGGAGACCCAATCGGTGCAGACCACGCAGCGCAGTTTGCTGGCGTCCGAGTTTGAGGGCGCCTTCGATGCTCTGCCGCCGGCGGTCGCGCGCCACCTTTTGTCGGTGCCAGATGCGATGACGTATCAGTTTGTCTGCGTTCTGGAGCCTGCTGAATCGGTCAATCGGGCGGCCGCGGATGGTGCGTCGTCGGAACGTTCGGAACGTCAACGCTCGCCGCTGGCGCAAGCTCAGTTTTCGACCCAGGTCTATCTCGCTATCGGGGGCCAGTACGACGAGGCCAGAAAGTTGGTGCTGCGGCGGAGTCATTGGTGACGCGCGGCAAGTCCTGTCATTTGATATTCCCGCCAGTTCGATGTCCTACTCACAAATCAGGTTGGACCCGGCCGATCGACCGGGGTTTTTCAGATTGCACCATCTGAGGATTCAATTGCCAACCAACGAGTGTGTTTGGGAGTGGCAAGCCGGATGCGACGCCCTGAGCGCGCTGGCTGATGGTCGACATCAGGACATCGTTTTCGCTGCGCCGTGGGAGTTGGCAGCGGGTGCGATGTTGTTGCTCCACGGCGACGATCCTTGGCTTGAATTGCCCTTGGCCGCCGATGTTTTGCAAAGAATTGCGCGCGACGGCGCGCGACTGGAAGTCTGCGCCGGTTGGCCGATGTCGGCCGATTACCTCCAGGCAGCATCGATTATTGACGGTTTGAAAGTCGAGCGGCAAGCCGTTGGCGCACAACTCGCTGCCAGTGAAGGGACTGTGCATGAACTTGAATCCAGGATCACGTCACTGCAGCAGTCGGTGCTGGCGGCCAATAGCGAAAGGCAGCGGATGCAAGACGAGTTGGCGGCGACAAAGCACGACGGACAAACCCGCAAAGAGCAGTTGACGAGGGAATTGCGTGCGGTTGAGCGGGAGCGCGTTGTTCTTGAGGAACAGTTCAATCGGATCGCGCTGCATTTGAAGACCATCGAGCAGTCGACCGTATTTCGGGCCACGCGTCCGCTTGGTCAAAGCGAAAATGCGGCTGGACTCGCTGCTTGGCAAGAAGTCCGAGAACGGGCTCGTGCCTCAGGTTATCAAGGTGTTGCCGGATGTGGCTTTGGTGCGTCGCCGGGTAGATATCGTGGTCCCCGTCTATCTCGGACTTGAAGAGACGCAGTGTTGTCTTGAATCGGTGCTTCGCGCGTCGTGTCTGGTCCCTTGGCGGCTGGTCGTCATCAACGACTGCAGTCCCGAAGCTGAAGTCACCCAGTGGCTGCGCAGCTTTGCCCGACGTGACTCGCGCGTCGTGCTGCTGGAGAATGCTGAAAACCTCGGCTTCGTGGGCACAGTCAACCGTGGCATGGCGCTTAGTGAGGAAGACGATGTCGTATTGCTCAACAGTGACGCCGAGGTGGCAAACGACTGGCTCGACCGTCTGCAACGCACGGCCTACACGGTCCCTCGGGTAGCTAGCGTAACGCCGTTTTCCAATAACGCCACGATCTGCAGTTATCCGCGCTTTTGTCAGCCAAACGATATGCCTTATGGTCAGGATACGGGCGGACTTGGACCGTCTGTTTGCCCGGCACCTGGCGGGGCAATCTGTAGAAATTCCTACCGGTATTGGGTTTTGCATGTACCTGCGGCGTGACTGCCTGCGTGAAACGGGTCTTTTTGATGTGGACCAATTTGGCAAGGGTTACGGCGAGGAGAATGATTTTTGCATCCGCGCGCGGCGGGCCGGTTGGGTCAATCTGCATGCCCTGGACGTCTTTGTTCGGCACGACGGGGGTGGCAGTTTCGGCGATAGCAAGAGTGAACGCGAACTCGCTGCGATGGAAATACTTCGTCGAATTCATCCGCGCTATGAATCCGATGTACACGCTTTTGTGCAAAGTGACCCCGCACGCACTGCGAGACTGACGGTCGATCTGGCCCGCATCGCTTCGGTCGAACGTCCGGTCATACTGAGCGTCATGCATGATCGCGAAGGTGGGACCTTGCGTCATGTTTACGAACTCGCCGCTCGAGTCGGCGCGGGGGCGACCTTCTTGCAACTTGCGCCGGTGCCCCGCGGGGTGGAACTTCGGCTTGTGGGGGCGCAAGAGGACTTTTCCGTGCGTTTTTCCTTGCCTGAGGAGCGTCCCGACTTACTGAGCTCTCTGCGGCAACTCAGGGTTGGTCACATTCACTATCATCACTTGCTCGCGCATGATCCCGACATTTGCGAATTGCCGGACCAACTCGGAGTCAGCTACGACTTTACTGCCCACGACTACTACAGCTTTTGCCCTCAAATCTCCCTGACCGACCACCACGACCGATACTGCGGTGAGCAGGGTCTTGACCAATGTCGTCAATGCCTCAGGCGTCACCCCGCTCCTGGGGGCGAAGATATCGAAAGTTGGCGTGCGCGGCATTCACGTTTGTTGGATCGGGCGCGCTATGTCATCGCACCAAGTTTCGATTCAGCGTCGCGGTTGCAGCGCTTTGTCCCGGGTGCCCGAGTCGTGGTCGTGCCCCATGACCGACTGCACGCACAACCGCTCGCCCACCCAAATCCCAGCGTGCGGCGATTACCGCAAGGGCGGCCATTGAAGGTTGCTGTCCTCGGGGCATTGAGCAGAATCAAAGGGGCTGATCTGCTGGAGGAGGTTGCGTCGTTGGCCACAGCTCGCGATGCCCCTATTGAATTTCATCTGTTGGGATTTGCTTATCGCAGTCTGCGGGTGCAACCCAGGGCGCGGCTGACGGTGCACGGACGCTACGACGACAAGGACCTGTCGCAGTTGTTGCACTGGTTGCAACCTGATGTCGTATGGTTTCCGGCGCTTTGGCCAGAGACCTACAGCTATACATTGAGTGCAAGCCTGGAAAGTGGTCTGCCTATCATCGCGCCTGACCTGGGCGCGTTTTCGGAGCGTTTGCAAGGCCGCCAATGGACCTGGCTGTGCAATTGGCACCAGGGCGCAATCCAGTGGATTGAGTTCCTGGAACATATTCGGCTTGAGCATTTTTGCTCTGGCGTCGGACCCGCTCACGCGGGTATGCCGTGTGCGTCCGCATCCTCCGCGGCGAAGATGTTTCAAGAGATGTTCGTGTACCAAAGTGACTATCTCAAGGGCATTCCGACCTTGCCCGCCCTTGACGCTCGGGAACTGGCGGATTTTCAGCGTTCCATTTCGCCCAGACTTCAGCGTCCTCGCGACGGCAATGTTCCGGCAACTGTCATCAAGTCGGCCGCCTTGCGCGTGCTCGTACGCCTGCGTGCCAACAGAGCCCTTTCATTTGTGGCACGTGCGGTTCCCATGCACTTGCAAAGGCGGGTCAAGTCGTGGCTTGGCCGCTAAAGCCACGCGTCGGCCGTTACGTTCTGCTGGGTTCATGCTTGCTGCTCTTTGCAGTCGGTATCTGGCAATGGAATCTGGCTATCGGGGGCCAGTACGACGAGACCAGAAAGCTGGTGCTCGGCGCAGTCATTGGTGAAGCGCGGCAAGT
Organism: uncultured Pseudomonadota bacterium; assembly: GCA_963844495.1. GTDB lineage: Bacteria > Pseudomonadota > Gammaproteobacteria > Burkholderiales > Burkholderiaceae_C > Rhodoferax. The sequence continues at coordinate 36,318 of CAWJOT010000022.1, read as the reverse complement.
CCTGTCATTTGATATTCCCGCCAGCTCGATGTCCTACTCGCAAATCAGGCTGGACCCGGCCGATCGACCGGGGTTTTTCAGATTGCACCATCTGAGAATTGAATTGCCTACCAACGAGTGTGTCTGGGAGTGGCAAGCCGGATGCGACGCCCTGAGCGTGCTCGCTAACGGCCGACATCAGGACATCGTTTTCGCTGCGCCGTGGGAGTTGGCAGCGGGTGCGATGTTGTTGCTCCACGGCGATGATCCTTGGCTTGAATTGCCCTTGGCCGCCGATGTTTTGCAACGAATTGCGCTTGACGGCGCGCGGCTGGAAGTCTGCGCTGATTGGCCGATGTCGGCCGATTACCTCCAGGCAGCATCGATTATTGACGGTTTGAAAGTCGAGCGGCAAGCCGTTGGTGCAGAACTCGTTGCCCGTGACGGGACGGTGCATGAACTTGAATCCAGGATCACCTCACTGCAGCAGTCGGTGCTGGCGGCCGAAAGCGAAAGGCAGCGGATGCGAGACGAGTTGGAGGAGACCAAGCACGACGGACAGACCCGCAAAGAGCAGTTGACGAGGAAATTGCGTGCGGTTGAGCGGGAGCGACTTGTTCTTGAGGAACAGTTCAATCGGATCGCGCTGCATCTGAAGACCATCGAGCAGTCGACCATATTTCGGGCCACCCGTCCGCTGGTCAAAGCGAAAATGCGGCTCAACTCGCTGCTGGGCAAGAAGGCCGAGAACGGGCTCGTGCCTCAAGTTATCAAGGTGTTGCCGGATGTGGCTGTGGTGCGTCGCCGGGTAGATATCGTGGTCCCAGTCTATCTCGGGCTTGAAGAGACGCAGTGTTGCCTTGAATCGGTGCTTCGCGCATCGTGTGTTGTCGCTTGGCGGCTGGTCGTCATCAACGACTGTAGTCCCGAACCTGAAGTCACGCGGTGGTTGCGCAGCTTTGCTCAACGCGACTCGCGCGTCGTGCTGCTGGAGAATGCTGAAAATCTCGGCTTTGTGGGCACTGTCAACCGCGGCATGGCGCTAGCTGAGGAAGACGATGTTGTTTTGCTCAACAGCGACGCCGAGGTGGCTAACGACTGGCTCGACCGTCTGCAACGCACGGCCTACGCGGTCCCTAGGGTAGCGAGTGTGACGCCGTTCTCCAATAACGCCACGATCTGCAGTTATCCCCGCTTTTGCCAGCCAAACGATATGCCTTATGGTCAGGATACGGGCGACTTGGACCGTCTGTTTGCCCGCCACCTGGCGGGGCAATCTGTCGAGGTCCCTACCGGTATCGGGTTTTGCATGTACCTGCGGCGTGACTGCCTGCGTGAAATTGGTCTTTTTGACGTGGAGCAATTTGGCAAAGGGTACGGCGAGGAGAATGATTTTTGCATTCGCGCGCGACAGGCGGGGTGGGTCAATCTGCACGCGCTGGACGTCTTTGTTCGGCACGACGGCGGTGGTAGTTTCGGCGATAGCAAGAGTGAACGCGAACTCGCTGCGATGGAAATACTTCGTCGAATTCATCCGCGCTATGAATCCGATGTACACGCTTTTGTGCAAAGTGACCCCGCACGCACTGCGAGACTGACGGTCGATCTGGCCCGCATCGCTTCGGTCGAACGTCCGGTCATACTGAGCGTCATGCATGATCGCGAAGGCGGGACCTTGCGTCATGTTTACGAACTCGCCGGTCGGGTCGGCGCGGAGGCGACCTTCCTGCAACTCGCACCGGTGCCCAGGGGGGTTGAACTTCGGCTTGTCGGGGCGCACGAGGGCTTTGCGGTGCGTTACTCCTTGCCTGAGGAGCGTCCCGACTTGCTGAGTGCTCTGCGGCAGCTCAGAGTTGGTCACATTCACTACCATCACCTGCTCGCTCACGATCCCGACATTTGCGAATTGCCGGACCAACTCGGAGTCAGCCATGACTTTACTGCCCACGACTACTACAGCTTTTGCCCTCAAGTCTCCCTGACCGACCACCACGACCGATACTGCGGTGAGCAGGGTCTTGACCAATGTCGACAATGCCTCAGGCGTCACCCGGCTCCTCGGGGCGAAGATATCGACAGTTGGCGTGCGCGACATTCACGTTTGTTGGATCGGGCGCGTTACGTCATGGCACCAAGTATCGACGCTGCCTCGCGTTTGCAGCGCTTTGTTCCGGGTGCCCGAGTCGTGGTCGTGCCCCATGATGGACTGCACACACAACCCGTGGCCCACCCAAATCCCAGCGCGCGGCGACTGCTGCAGGGGCGGCCATTGAAGGTTGCTGTCCTCGGGGCATTGAGCAGGATCAAAGGTGCTGACTTGCTGGAGGAAGTTGCGTCTCTGGCCACTGCTCGCGATGCCCCGATTGAATTTCATCTGTTGGGATTTGCTTATCGCAGTTTGCGGGTGCAGCCCAGAGCGCGACTGACAGTGCACGGACGCTACGATGACAAGGACCTGTCGCAGTTGTTGCACTGGTTGCAACCTGATGTCGTATGGTTTCCAGCGCTTTGGCCAGAGACCTACAGCTACACATTGAGCGCGAGCCTGGAGAGTGGTCTGCCTATCATCGCGCCTGACCTGGGCGCATTTTCCGAGCGTTTGCAAGGGCGTCAATGGACCTGGCTGTGCAATTGGCATCAGGGCGCACCCCAATGGCTTGAGTTCCTGGAACATATTCGGCTTGAGCATTTTTGCTCTGGCGTCGAACCCGCTCACGCCGGTACGCCGGGTTCGTCCGCATCCCGCGGCGTCACCATGTTCCGAGAGCAGTTCGAGTACCAAAGTGACTATCTCAAGGGAATTCCGACCTTGCCTGCCCTTGACGCTCGGGAACTGGCCGATTTTCAGCGTTCCATTTCGCCCAGACTTCAGCGTCCTCGCGACGACAATGTTCCGGCAACTGTCATCAAGTCGGCCGCCTTGCGCGTGCTCGTACGCCTGCGTGGCAACAGAGCCCTTTCATTTGTGGCACGTGCGGTTCCCATGCACTTGCAAAGGCGGGTCAAGTCGTGGCTTGGCCGCTAAAGTCGCGCGTCGGCCGTTACGTTCTGCTGGGTTCATGCTTGCTGCTCTTTGCAGTCGGGATCTGGCAATGGAGGCTCGTCAGAGCTAGCCCTCTCCTGCTCGCCCCCATGATGAATCTTGCGCCGTGCCTGCTGGCGCAATCTGGTGCAAGTTCCGATGCTCCGCCTGATTGGCTTCTCCGGTGCGTCGGCCCCAACGCGTCGGCCGCTCACCTGGTCGAAGCGACGTTGCAAGAGCTGCAGCCGACCGCGGTCGACCGTGCCCCCTGGCAACTCGGATATACCTTGCAAGTCCCTTTGCTGGCCATGCTGCAACCCGGCGACGGCGCCTGGCAGGTCAATTCGCGGGCAGTAGCAAGCATCAGCAGGACCATTCTCGACACGCAGAGGCCGCTCGTACTCTATCTTTTTTCGACACACTTTGGTGTGAACGCGCCGATCGAACCTGTGCTGGCAGGAAGATGCGGATAATCTTGCGCAAACTCCGCGTGGTCCATTGCCGGTTGACCAATACTACGGACAGCCAATCTTATCCATGGAGCGTCGCGCGCACCGACAATTCGATTACCCGGTACCGCGCACAGGTCATCGAATCGCTGCTGCAAAGCCTGTGTCATTTGCCACTTGTCGCGCGTGAGCGCGTTCGGGGCATTACGCTTCTTGGCGAAGTGCATCAGCTATTTCCCAATTTCGAGTCTGGCATGGGATTTGGCGGCCCCTATCAGGTTAGTGACTACAGCGCGACATCGGTCGCTGGATTCCGGCAGTACCTGCGGGATCGCTACACTGATATCGCAGAGCTCAACGAGCGGCTAGGCAGCGACTACCCGTCGTTTGAAGCGGTCGACCCCCCTAGCAAGGATATTCGCCGCGAACCACTGCAGCGCTATCAGGAGCACATGGACGCGTTCGCAGCCGGGACGATTCCGGTTACCGGCTGGACGCATGTGCCGGGCGCGCCCGGCGCCCGGGAATCGGTCGCTGTTTACCTTGACGGCAAGCGCATTGGCACCGCGCTTGTGCATCTTGAGTCGACAGGACGTGCGCGCTGCGCGACCGGAATTCGGTACCGCCGACGTCGGCTGGCGCTATGACCTGGACTACAGGTTATTGGTGCCGGGTATCCATCGAATCGACTTGGCCCTTGAGCAGCCCTCAGGCGTGTTGATCAGCCTGGGTTCCAGGTCGATTTCCATCATGGATCGACGCCAAAGCATGCCCAGCGTCGTGCCGACGGCGCCACTTCCAAGCATGCAACCCATGCCTTCCCACGTTGCGGCATACGTCGACGAACCGCGCGATGGCGCATCCTACTATTACAACCCGCTTGCGCGCGAGTGGCAGGGTTTTCGCGAGCGCCAGGTTGCCCAGTATTTACGGTACTTCGATGCGCTGATAGACCGCTCGTGTCTTGCCGGTACCGTGCGCTACACGCATCAAATCGTTCCCCAGTTCAACCCCGGATGGGATAGCGGGAAATTCGCAGTTGCTGCTTCCTTGAAGCCGACCAAGTCGCTGCATATCGGTATCAGTTTGTATGGCGAGGCTAGCTACGGCAGTTCGGTTGCCGACTGGCTTCGAGAGGGGCGGGTCGATGACTATGGTGTGACCGAATTTCATCCGCTCACCGATTTGAACGAGCGCGAGCTCGCCGACGTGCTGCATGGACACCAACGGCGCGGCGCGCGTTTCCTGTCATTCTTTCTTGAGACTCGTTGGCGGAATCGGCCAATTTTTGATCCACCCAACCCGTTTTCATTTGATCCGGACAATCCGAAACATGCGTCGGACCGGCTCTACGCCAGCACAAAGTCGCTGTTGACGCACTGAGGACCCGTGATAATGCGGTGGCTGCCCCGGTTTGTGCGATTGCGGCGCGGCCAGCCGGTAGAACGACTTATTGTGGACGGACGCATTTATGACTGACCTCGCTGCCATTTCACCGCGTGACAAGGCCGAAATCCTGGCCCAGGCGCTGCCTTACATTCGCAAGTTTCACGGCAAGACCATGGTCATCAAGTACGGCGGAAACGCCATGACTGATCCCGCTTTGCAGGCGGATTTTGCCGAAGATGTGGTGTTGCTCAAGCTGGTGGGCATCAACCCGGTCGTGGTCCATGGTGGCGGGCCACAAATAGAGACCGCGCTCAAACGGCTCGGCAAGAAGGGGGAGTTTGTTCAGGGAATGCGTGTCACCGATGCCGAAACGATGGAGGTTGTGGAGTGGGTACTTGCCGGTGAGGTACAGCAGGATATTGTTGGCCTGATCAATCAAGCCGGGGGTAAGGCCGTCGGGTTGACCGGACGGGACGGCGCGATGATTCGGGCCAGAAAGCTCAAGCTGCTGGACCACGGCGATCCGGGTAAGGAACATGACGTCGGGCAGGTGGGCGATATTGTCGGTATCGACCCAAGCGTGGTCCGGGCCCTTCAGGACGATGCCTTCATCCCGGTGATCAGTCCCATCGGGTTTGGCGAGAATAACGAGAGTTACAACATCAACGCCGACGTCGTAGCGGCCAAGCTGGCGACCGTGCTCATGGCCGAAAAGCTGGTGATGCTGACCAATATAAAGGGTGTGCTCGACAGCAAGGGGCAATTGCTCACCAACCTGAGCGCGCGTCAGATTGATGAGTTATTTGCTGATGGCACGATCAGTGGAGGAATGCTGCCGAAGATCAGTGGTGCCCTCGACGCGGCGAAGAACGGCGTGAATGCCGTGCATATCATTGATGGGAGGGTTCCGCATGCGCTGTTGCTTGAAATACTGACGGATCAGCCCTTTGGCACCATGATCCGCTCGCATTGAATTCGTCACTGCGGCGGCGCCCCCTCGCCACGGATGATCGCCGACCCGGCTGTGCGAAAATGCGGCGAATGTTTTGCCCGGTGCACCATGTCTGACGTCGAATCTACGCCTCCGTCGCCTTTGAACAGCACTTCGGGAAGCGAAGTGCGCAAGGTGATCCGCAAGCGTCCCAAACCGGGCGAGCGTCGGATTCAGATATTGCAGGCGTTGGCAGCGATGCTTGAGCGGCCCGGCACCGAGCGGGTTACCACTGCCGCGTTGGCGGCCCGTCTGGAGGTCAGCGAGGCAGCGCTGTATCGACATTTTGCTAGCAAGGCGCAGATGTTCGAGGGTTTGATCGACTTCATTGAACAGACCATCTTCCTGCTGATCAACCAGATTTCCGACCAGCCGCAAGTGACGGGATCTGCGGAAGCCGTCTCCGATCGTGCTGAAGGTACTCGTCAGGCCGTCAAGATCGTCACGATGTTGATGCAGTTTGCCGAGAAGAATCCGGGTATGACGCGGGTGATGGTGGGTGACGCGCTGGTGTTCGAGAACGAACGTTTGCAACAACGGATGAACCAGCTTTTTGACAAGATCGAATCAACGTTCAGGCAAGTCTTGCGAACGACGAGCCAATGGAACGAGTCAGCCACGCCGAGCGTCGACACCCAGGTGTGCGCCTCTGTTCTGACTGCGTTTGTCGTAGGGCGTTTGCAGCGCTACGCTCGCTCCGGATTCAAGCGGGTGCCCTCGGAGCAACTCGAAGCCAGCCTCGCCTTGATTCTGTGAGTCCTAGGGTATACCCTAGGTTTGTCTAGGAAATTCCCTCTAGAGAAAACTGGCAGTTGCCACCCTAACGCGCTGGAAATGTTGCAAAATAGAACGAACGTTCTTTTTTGCACAATGCCTGTTTCCCAACTACCCGCCAAGCGACACCGCTCCCGTCCCGAACGAGAGCAGTCGAACGGGGGAGCGCTGCAAAAAGGGCAGCTTACAAAGAGAGCCATCGTCGATGCCGCCCTGGGACTCGCAGCACAAATCGGTTTGGAGGGCCTGAGCATCGGCGTTCTTGCCGAGGTGACCCAGATGAGCAAGTCGGGCGTTTTCGCGCACTTTGGCTCGCGTGAGGAATTGCAGATTTCGGTCGTTCGCGAGTATTACGCTCGTTTTTCCAATGAGGTCTTCTTTCCTGCGATGGATGAGCCGCGCGGTTTGCCCCGCGTGCGTTCGCTATTTGCAAATTGGATGAGACGCGTGGCTGTAGAAATCCAGTCCGGCTGCATTTTCATTAGCGGTGCGGTGGAATTCGACGATCGTCCGGGGCCGGTGCGCGATGCGCTGGCAACGTCTGTCAAGACCTGGTTGGCCGCTTTGTATCGCGCGGTTGTTCAGGCCAAGGCAGAAGGCCAGCTTGGCGAGGATGCAGATGAAGAACAAATGGCCTTCGAAATCCATGGGCTGATTTTGGCTTTGCACTATGAAGCACGGTTTTTGAAAAATCCCGATGCGATTGAGCACGCCAACAAGGGTTTTGAAAACATCCTTTCGCGCTACGGCAAGAAGACAGCAGCGCCTCTTTCCAGAAGATCAAACTTACATTCAAAGGAATAGCAAGTATGCCTACCTATAACCCACCCCTGCGCGACATGCAATTTGTGATGTACGAGGTGCTCAACGTCATCGACGACTTCAAGCAGATGCCCAGGCACGTTGACATAGATGCTGACACCATCAACGCAGTGCTGGAAGAAGGCGGAAAATTTGCTACCGAGGTGATTTTGCCGCTCAACATCAGCGGTGATACGCAGGGTTGCACCATCGACCAGACCACCCATGCGGTCACCACCCCCAAGGGCTTCAAGGAGGCGTATGCCAAGTACGTCGAGGGTGGCTGGGCTGCGCTTGGCTGCGACGCTGAATTTGGCGGACAGGGCCTGCCGCTGGTGGTTAATCAGTGTTTCTACGAGATGCTCAACAGCGCCAACCAGGCTTGGACCATGTATCCGGGTCTCACGCACGGCGCCTATGCGTCGCTGCACACGTACGGCACCTCAGACCAAAAGCAGACCTATCTGCACAAGATGACCAGCGGCCAATGGACCGGGACCATGTGTTTGACCGAGGCACATTGTGGTACCGACCTGGGTTTGATGCGCACCAAGGCCGAACCGCAAGCGGACGGCGCCTATCGGCTGACTGGCAACAAGATTTTCATTAGTGCCGGTGAGCAGGATATGACCGAAAACATCATCCACCTGGTGCTCGCTAGGTTGCCCGATGCGCCGCCTGGCATCAAAGGGGTGAGCTTGTTTATCGTGCCGAAGTTTCTGGTCAACACGGACGGTTCGCTCGGTGAGCGAAACGCTGTTTACTGCGGCGGTCTGGAGCACAAGATGGGCATCAATGGCAACGCCACTGCCCAGATCGTCCTTGACGGAGCTGTCGGCACCATGGTGGGTGAGCCCAACAAGGGCATGAACGGCATGTTTGTGATGATGAACGCGGCTCGACTCGGCGTTGGCAACCAATCCCAAGGGCTGACCGAAGTGGCGTACCAGAATGCGCTGGCCTACGCCAAGGACCGGATCCAAATGCGTTCGCTCACCGGGCCCAAGGCGAAGGATCTTGCGGCCGACCCGATCATTGTGCATCCCGATGTGCGCAAAATGCTGCTCACGGCCAAGGCCTATGCAGAGGGTGGGAGGGCGCTGCTTTGTTTCAGTTCAATGTTGCTCGAGAAGGAACTGAGCCATCCCGACGAAACCGTGCGCAAGGATGCTGGCGAAATGCTGGCGATGCTTACCCCCATCGTCAAAGCCTTCATTACCGACAACGGCTGGACCGCAACATCGGCTTGCCTGCAGGTGTTTGGTGGTCACGGTTACATCAAGGAATGGGGCATGGAACAATTTGTGCGTGACGCTCGCATCAACATGATTTACGAGGGCACGAACACGGTGCAGTCGCTCGATCTGCTGGGGCGCAAGATTCTCGGCAACAACGGTGCGACGTTGAAGAAATTTGGCAAACTCATCGGTGCGCTGGTGGCCCAAGAAGGGGTCAATGAAAAGATGTCGGAGTTTGTCACCCCGATCGCCGTATTGGGCGAACAGATGACAAAGTTCACGACCGAAATCGGTTTCAAGGGATTTCAGAATCCTGACGAAGTTGGTGCCGCCGCCGTCGATTACCTGCGAGTGGCTGGCCATCTGGTCTTTGGATACTTTTGGGCGCGCATGGCCCAGGTAGCGCTACGCGAAATTGCCGCTGGCAGCGCGGATCCCTTCTATGTCGGGAAACTCCAGACCGCGCGTTTCTATTTCGCGAAGTTGTTTCCTGAGACCGCAAGTCTTATGCGTAGCGCCCGTTCCGGAAGTAAAGTACTGATGGACACCGACGTGGCTTTGGCTTGATGGCTGGTCGAGCCGCATTTCCAAGCAAGATTCAACAGGAGAGCTTATGTACAGGACACTTATCGCTATCGTTTTTGCAGCGCTTGCAATGCCGGCTACCGCCCAGATGACGCCCGTCGGTGTTTGGCGCACGATCGACGACAAGACCGGCGAGACGGCATCTGAAGTGCAAATTACTGAGACCGGGGGCGTTCTTTCCGGTCGCATCGACAAACTGTTGCGAAAGACGGCCAAGCAGGACGGTGTTTGCGACAAATGCACCGACAACCGCAAGGACCAGCGGGTGCTGGGGATGGAGATCATCCGCGGCGCCAAGAAGTCAGAGGGCCAGGACGTCTGGGAAGGCGGCAAGATACTCGACCCTGACAACGGCAAAGAGTACACGCTGCGTCTGACCCCGATGGAGGGCGGCAAGAAACTCGAAGTGCGTGGCTATATCGCGTTCTTCTTTCGAAATCAGACCTGGATCCGCGTGCAGTAGCGCGCACAAAGTCATCGGCGGTTTGATCGGTCCAGCGCCCGCCTGATGCGGCGCCGGGCACGGGTGTGCGATGTTGCGGGCTTTGATTTGCCCGATCCCAATGGAGAGTTATCAATGTCAAGGTTTCAGGTCAGGAAAGTCGCGGTACTCGGTGCCGGTGTCATGGGCGCGCAGATCGCCGCCCATCTGGTCAATGTTGGCGTGCCGGTTGTCTTGTTTGATCTGCCGGCCAAGGAGGGGCCACGAAATGGCATCGTGACCCGTGCCGTTGATGGTCTCAAAAAACTCAAGCCATCACCCCTGGGCGTTGCAGCCGACGCGGTGTTGATCGGTCAGGCAAACTATGAAGAACACCTGGAATTGCTCAGGGATTGCGATCTGGTGATCGAGGCCATTGCCGAACGGATGGACTGGAAACTCGATCTGTACCAGAAGGTCGCACCCTTTCTGGCACCCCATGCGATCGTTGCATCCAATACGTCGGGCTTGTCGATTACTCGCTTGAGTGAAGCACTTCCCGGCGCGATCAAACCGCGCTTTTGCGGCATTCATTTCTTCAACCCGCCGCGCTACATGATGCTCGTGGAGTTGATCAACACGCCTGCGACCGAGCCGCAAATCCTCGACGATCTTGAAGCGTTTGTGACGAGCAGCCTGGGCAAGGGCGTGGTGCGGGCCAAGGACTCGCCCAATTTCATCGCGAACCGCGTCGGCATCGCCGGCATGTTGACCACCATGAAAGAGGTTGCCCGATTTGGTCTAAGTTATGACGTGGTGGATGACCTGACCGGGAAGAAGTTGGGGCGTGCGAGTTCGGGCACTTTCCGAACCGCAGACGTGGTGGGGCTTGACACGATGGCTCACGTCATCAAGACCTTGCAAGACACCCTGAGCCTTGAGGTCGACCCTTTCTACGAGAGTTTTGCGACGCCCGAGGTGCTCAAGACGCTGCTCGACATGGGCAACCTCGGTCAGAAGACCAAGGCCGGGTTCTTCAAGAAGGTCGGGCGCGACGTTCTGCGCTTTGATGTGGCGACAAAGGGCTATGTTCCTGCCGGTGAAAAGGCCGATGAGGTTTACGCCCGGATGCTGGCCAGACCCGCTGCGGAACGACTCAAGCTGTTGCGCGAAAGCGAAGGCGCGCAGGGACAATTTCTTTGGGCCATCCTGCGCAACGCATTTCACTACGCCGCCGTCCATCTGGCCTCGATCGCCGACAACGCGCGCGATGTGGACTTTTGCATGCGCTGGGGTTTTGGCATGAAACAGGGCCCGTTCGAGTTGTGGCAGGAGGCTGGCTGGCACAGGGTGGCACAGATGATCAAGGAAGACATCGATGCCGGCAAAGCCTTGTGCAAGGCGCCACTGCCAGATTGGGTGTTCGAGGGCCCGGTCGCTGATGCTGGGGGTGTTCATACTGCCCAGGGATCGTGGAACCCTACCAGCAAACAATTTGTGCCGCCGCGCGGCTTGCCGGTCTATCGGCGCCAGCATTTTCCTGAGCGGGTGCTGGGAAACAGCGCAGTTGGTGCCGAAGTCGCGGGGAAAACGCTGCACGAAGATGAGTCGATTCGACTTTGGACACTCGACGACGAGGTCGTCATCGCCAGCATCAAGACCAAGATGCACGCCATCGGCCCGGGCGTGGTCGAGGGATTGATGCGCGCTCTGGAGTTGGCCGAAGCAGCGTACCAGGGTTTGGTCGTCTGGTCACCCGACGAGGTGTTCTCCGCAGGTGCCGATCTGCAGGCTATGCTGCCTGCATTCGTGATGGGCGGAGTCAAGGCAATTGACGGCGCCGAAGCTCAGATGCAGCAGGCCATGCTGCGCTTGCGCTACAGCAACCTGCCTGTGGTCTCGGCCGTGCGCGGTATTGCTCTGGGTGGCGGCTGCGAACTGGCCGTTTATTCTGCCAAGAGGGTGGCGGCAATGGAAAGCTACTTTGGTTTGGTCGAAGTCGGTGTCGGCTTGGTGCCGGGCGCTGGCGGCCTGACCTACATTGCCCGGCGCGCCGCCGAAAAAGCCGAAAGCTCGACCGGACGGGATCTGCTTCCTTTTTTGACCGAGGGTTTCACGGCAGCGGCGATGGCAAGCGTGGGTACCAGCGCCATCGAGTCTCGCAAACTCGGCTACCTGTTGGCGAGCGATGTGATCGTTCCCCACAAGGATGAACTGCTTTTTGTCGCGATCAACGAGGCGCGCGCCATGTTCGGTTCTGGCTACCGGGCTCCGCACAAGCGCTTGTTTGCCGTGGCCGGACGCAGTGGGGTTGCCACGATGAAAGGCTCGTTGGTCAATATGCGCGATGGCGGGTTCATCAGCGCTCACGACTTTCACATCGCCGGACTGATCGCTCATGTGGTGTGCGGCGGCGATGTGGACGCCGGTAGCCTGGTGAGCGAGGAGTACCTCATGACGCTGGAGAGGCAGGCTTTTTGCTCGCTTCTGACGCACCCCAAGACGCAGGAGCGGATCATGGGAATGATGTCAACGGGCAAGCCCGTGCGCAACTAATTGACCAAGAGAACACCATGAAACAAGTTCAAGAAGCCTACATTGTCGCTGCGACGCGCACGCCGATCGGGCGTTCCCACCGTGGCTTTTTCCGCAATACACGACCTGATGAATTGCTGGTCAAAATCTTGCAGGCGGCGTTGGCGCAAGTGCCTTCGCTTGACCCCAAGGCGATCGAAGACCTGATCTGCGGCTGTGCCATCCCGGAAGGCCAGCAAGGTCTGAATATTGCACGCATTGGTGCCGTCCTGGCGGGCCTGCCCACCAGTGTTGGTGGCGTCACCGTGAACCGTTTCTGTGCCTCAGGCCTGAGTGCAGTGCAAATGGCGGCTGACCGCATTCGCGTCGGCGAGGCCGACGTCATGATCGCTGCCGGCGTGGAGAGTATGAGCATGGTGCCCATGATGGGTAATGCCCCATCGCTGTCGCCGTCGATTTTTGACAGGGACGAAAACATCGGGATTGCCTATGGCATGGGGCTGACGGCTGAGAAGGTGGCAACGCAGTGGAAGATCAGCCGCGACGCGCAGGATGCATTTGCCGTGGAGTCCCATCGGCGTGCGCTGGCGGCCCAGGCGGACGGGCAGTTTGCCGACGAGATCACGCCGATCGAGGTCGTGGATCGTGCGCCCGATCTGGCCACCGCAGCGGTCATCGAGAGCAAGCGCACCGTGGATCTCGATGAAGGCGCGCGTGCCGACACATCCATCGAGGGTTTGGCCAAGCTGCGAGCGGTCTTTTCAGCGCGTGGTTCGGTTACCGCCGGCAACAGTTCCCAAACTTCAGATGGCGCCGGGGCCCTCATCCTGGTCAGTGACAAGGCGGCGGCCCGGTTTGACCTCAAGCCGTTGGCGCGATTCGTCAGTTTTGCTGCCAGGGGCGTGCCACCGCACATCATGGGCATTGGGCCGATTGAGGCGATCCCCGCGGCACTGCGTTACGCAGGCCTCAAGCAGGACGACATCGACTGGATTGAACTCAACGAGGCGTTCGCCGCGCAGTCGCTGGCAGTGATCAACACGCTCGGGCTCGACCCGGCCAAGGTCAACCCCATGGGTGGCGCCATCGCGCTGGGCCATCCACTGGGGGCCACCGGTGCTATCCGCTCCGCCACTGCCATTCATGCGTTGCAACGCAACAAGCTCAAGTTCAGCATGGTGTCGATGTGCGTGGGCATGGGCCAGGGTGCTGCCGGCATTTTTGCACGCGTCTAGGCTATTGCCCGGCGTCGCAGACACGACATCCGAGTTTTGCCAACCCGGTCACACTGTGGTCATGAAGGATCATCCGTTTGACTTGGCGTTGCGACTCACGCCGAGCGCACCCGGCGTCTACTACAAGGAGTGATCATGAACAAGGTGGCACTGGTGATCGGTGCCGGTGATGCCACCGGGGGTGCCATTGCGCGGCGCTTTGCGCGCGAGGGCTTCAGCGTCTGCGTCACGCGCCGCAGTCTTGAAAAACTGCAATCTCTCGTCGATTCGATAACAGGCAGCGGTGGCATCGCACATGCGTTCGCGAGCGATGCGCGAAAAGAAGAGGAGGTCGTGGCACTGGTTGAAAAGATCGAGGCCACGCTCGGACCGATCGAGGTTTTGGTCTTCAATATTGGCGCCAACGCTCCGAGCAGCGTCCTGCAAGAGACCGCCCGCAAGTATTTCAAGATTTGGGAGATGGCCTGCTTCGGTGGCTTTCTCAATGGCCGCGAGGTCGCCAGACGGATGGTGCAACGCGCCAGCGCCGGTCGGCCCCAAACCATCATCTTTACCGGCGCCACCGCGTCGCTGCGAGGTGCGGCCAACTTTGCTGCCTTCGCCGGCGCCAAGCATGCGTTGCGGGCGTTGGCCCAGAGCATGGCACGCGAATTGGGGCCGCAGGGAATTCATGTTGCCCACGTGGTGGTCGATGGGGCCATCGACACGGCGTTTATCCGTGACAATTTCCCGGCTCGCTATGCGATGAAGGCACAGGACGGCATTCTCAACCCGGAGCACATCGCCGATCAGTACTGGATGCTGCACAGCCAGCCGCGCGACGCCTGGACCCATGAGCTCGATCTGCGTCCCTGGCTGGAGAAATTCTGAATTCCATTGATGAAGCGGAGACATCGAAATGAGCAAAACCGTGGAGTATTACTTTGACTTTGGCAGTCCGGCGGCCTACCTCGCCTCCACACAGCTGAAGTTTCTGGCCGAGGACAGCGGTGCGAACGTGATTTGGCGACCCATGTTGCTGGGCGGTGTCTTTGTTGCCACGGGTAACGCTTCGCCGGCCACTGTGCCGGCCAAGGGCAAGTACATCTTTCTCGACTTTGCCCGTTTCGCCAGGCGCTACGGCGTGCCTTTGAACGTGAACCCGTCTTTCCCTATCAACACGATGACGCTGATGCGCATTGCCGTGGGGTTGCAGATGCGCGGCGACCCATGTTTTTTCGACTACTGCAACGCCATGTTTTGCGCGATCTGGATCGAACAGCGCAACATGAACGACCCGGCGACCGTTGCCGAGGTGCTGCAGGCGGGTGGATTCGATGCCTCCGCCTTGGTAGCGCTCGCTGGCGAGCAGACCGTCAAGGACAAACTGAAGGCGCTCACGCAGGCGGCAGTCGAGCGTGGTGTTTTCGGCGCGCCCACCTTTTTTGTCGGCGATCAGATGTTCTGGGGCCAGGACCGGTTCGAATTTGTGCGCGAAGCGCTGGCCGGTCAATGAGTGTCGATCATGGATGAAATATTGATTGACCGCAGTGCGGGTGTCCTGACTCTGACACTGAACCGACTGGCGAAAAAGAACTCTCTGACTCCCGCAATGTACGCGGCCATGGCCGATGCCCTGCTGCGGGCCGATGCGGATGCCACGCTCGGTGTGGTCGTGCTCCAGGGGCACGAGACGATTTTTTGCGCTGGCAACGATATTGGCGATTTTCTGCACCGCACGGCGACAACCCAGGAGTCACCGGCGTTTCAATTCCTGCGTGGCATCAGTGTTTTTTCGAAACCGCTGGTTGCCTCGGTCTGTGGTCCGGCCGTGGGTGTCGGCACGACCATGTTGTTTCATTGTGATCTGGTCTACGCGGGCGACAATGCAGCGTTTTCAATGCCCTTTGTCAACTTGGGACTCTGCCCCGAAGCAGCGTCGAGCTATTTGGCGCCGCAACTGATGGGCCACGGCCGTGCGGCCGAGGCTTTGCTGTTGGGCGAGCCATTTTCGGCCGAAACCGCGCTGGAAATGGGTCTGGTCAGTCGCATCGTTCCACCCGCTGAAGCGGCTGCATTGGCACAGCGCCAGGCGCGAAAGCTCGCGGCAAAACCGATGCGCTCGCTGATCGAAACCAAGCGGTTGATGAAGATCGCTCAGGCGCCAATCGTAGCCCAGCGAATGAGCGAGGAGGGTGCGAGTTTTGCCCGCTTGCTGCAAGAACCCGCCGCGCGCGAGGCCTTTACGGCGTTCATGGAAAAGCGCACGCCGGATTCCCACAAATATTGATAGAAAGTGTCAGAAACGCCCGTGTGACGGGCATAGTAAGCTATCAAATACATAGCATAACGATTATTAAAAGGAGTCCTGGTGGTTGATATTCATTGTGCCGCCAACTTGCGCGGCAAAACTCTTTTCATCACCGGCGCCTCACGCGGTATCGGTTTGGCAATCGCCAGGCGCGCAGCCGCCGATGGTGCCAACATTGTCATCGTGGCCAAGACGACGGAGCCCCATCCAAAGCTGCCGGGCACGATCTACAGCGCAGCCAGCGATGTTGAAGCGGCCGGCGGACAGGCGTTGCCGTTGGCGGTGGACATTCGCGACGAGCAGGCGGTTTTTGCTGCGGTCGCGCGCGCCGCACAGGCCTTTGGCGGCATTGATATCCTCGTCAATAACGCCAGCGCCATCAGCCTGACGAATACCGAGGCCACACCCATGAAGCGCTACGATTTGATGAGCGGTATCAATGCACGCGGCACTTACCTTTGCACTTTGGCGTGCCTGCCCGAACTGAAGAAGTCCGCCGCTGCCGGGCGCAATCCACAGGTTCTCACGATGTCCCCGCCGCTGTCGATGCAGACCCACTGGTTCCAGAACCACACTGCTTACAGCCTTGCCAAGTACGGAATGAGTATGTGCACGCTGGGCCACGCGGGCGAGTTCAAGAAGTATGGCATCGGTGTCAACAGCCTGTGGCCGCGCACCGCGATTGCCACTGCGGCCATGCAGATGATTCCCGGAGTCGATGTTGCGCTGTGCCGAACGGCAGAAATCCTCGCCGACGCGGCCTGGCTGATACTGACTGGCAGCAATACGAATACCGGCAACTTCTACATCGATGACGCTGTGTTGGCGGCGCACGGTGTGACCGACCTTGATCAATATTCGGTGACGCCAGGCACCAGGAATTTCTTGCCTGACTTCTTTGTTGACTGAGTGAGAGCGCCGCAGGGGCGCCGATTCGAGGCCGGAGTTACCGCTGGCGCGACGCGGTCATGATGGCATGGTGCTCCGGGACATTGCGCAGGTAACTCTCGCGCAGGAGCGGGTCACCGATGGTGGCAGCTGCATTCAACAGTTCGTCTCGGGCGGCGTCGAGCAATGGACCGCTTCGTGGGTCGCCCGCTCGTGCCAGCACCTGGTGGCAGGTCCACCGGATCAGGTGCGGCATCTCCGCGGCTTCGAGGTTTGTGCGATCCAGGGTGAGCAACTCCTCGACCGAGCGCAGCGCCGCCGCGATGTTGTCTTGCGCCAGCGCGACGCGCGCAAGTCCGGCGAGCGCATCGTACCGCGTCGCATTACAAAGCACGGCTGCGATGGCCCGGGCACGTCCGAAAGCAGCGGTGGCGGCATCGTAGCGTCCCAGCGACAGCTCGGCATTCCCAAGCGAATACTGCGAAATCGCTTCGAATTCCGGGCTCTTCACCGTGGTTGCAATGTCCAGCGCTGTTTGTGCATAGGACAAGGCCAGCGCCTCATCGCCCTGACGCAGTGCCAGAGCTGACAGGTTTGTCAGTGCGTTGGGTTGCGTGGCAAGATCCCCCACAGTCCGCGCGAGTTGAAGACTATCTTCCAAATGGTGCCGGGCTTGGGCGTGAGCACCGAGTCCGAGCCAACCGCTGCCCAGGTTGCCAAGGGCAATCGCCTCGTTGCGTCGGTTGCCGAGTTCCCGGTTGATCAGCAAATCGTGCTGGTCCATCTCCAGAGATGTCAGGCGGTCAGCCTGGCTGTCGGCAATGAAGGAAAGGGCGTTCAGAAATAGCGCTTCAAGCTGCCGGTTTCCTGAGGAGCGGGCGGTGGTCAGCCCTTGCTGCGCGAGTTGTCGACCGCGCGCACCCTCGCCAAGATAGGTAAGCGCCAGCGCTAGCCGGTGCTGCCCGCGCAGACCGAGAATGCAATCGTCGGCGCGCTCAGCCAGGGAGCAGGCGTCGCGGGCGGCGCGCTCCATGGCACTGTAGTCGCCGGTTCGCATCGCCATCGTGCTGCGGCGCCAGGCCACTTCGGAGCGTCGGCCGTCATCGTCGAGCGCATCGGCCAGGTTTTGCAAGGCGTCGATGTCCCTTTGCTGCTCGGCGCGCTGACCCTGGAGGTCAAGCGTGCGCTCACGCACGTCGAGAAGGCGCCAGTGCCGCAGTCGCTGCCCGGAATCAGCCGGGCAAGGGTCGAAAACATGGTCTGCGCCCTGATTCATCAGCGCCAGGGCCTTCTCGACCAGATCCGTGACCGCTGCATGGGCGTACCGTTCCGCCGCGTGCTCGGCCGCACGGGCGAAGTATTCACAGGCCTGCTCCAGGTTGCCCGCTTTTTGGAAGTGCTCGGCAGTCGCACCAAGAAAGTCCTTGGCGCGAACGCCGCTTTGACTCGCGAGCCAAGTTGCAACCTTGCCGTGAAGGGCCGCGCGCGTTCGCTTGAGCAACGTGTCGTAGGTCACCTGTTGCAGTACCTGATGCGTGAAGGCGAACTCACTGAGTGTTTCGCCGCTTCCATCGAGCAGCGTTGCGTCGTGGGCCAGGATCAGTTCGTGCTTGACCAGGGCTGGCAGCATGGTGGGCGCGTCCGCGTGCAGAGCGGCCAAAGCCTGGTCCCAGAAGACCATGCCAATCACGCTTGCGTGTTGTAGCGCGAGTTTTTCGGCCGGCTGCAGCGCATCCAAACGGGCCTGGAGCACGCCGGTGAGGGTCGCCGGAATATGCATGCCAAGCAACTGTTCCGGGTTCACCTGCCAGACATCGGCGTTGGTCACGATGGCCCCCTCGTCCACCAGCATTTTGACCAGTTCCTCCATGTAGAACGGGTTGCCGTCGGCCCCGCCGGTGACGAGTTCGCGCAAAGCCGCCGGGATCTCCGGCAACTTCTTGAGGAGTTCGTTGGCCAGCAGGCGACTTGAGCTTTTGTCAAGAGGCTTGAGCGTGATGCACTGGGTCTCGGGCATATTCGGCAAATTGGTGCGCCACTTGAGCAGGGTTGGCCGTGTCAGCGTCACAATCAGCATTGGCAGGTCGCGGCTGACCTGCACCAGATAGTTCAAGAAGTCCAGCGACCCGTCGTCGGCCCAATTCAAGTCATCGATCAAGAGCAGCAAAGGTGCACCATCCTGCGCCGAAACCCGCCGGAATACCTGTGCGGCGGTGTGAAAACCGCGGTTACGGATCTGCTTGGCATCGTCATGAATGCCCTCAACGTGTCGGCTTTCGGCAAAATCGAGTCCAACCAGATGACCCAACAAGTGGGCATGCGCCTGGGCCATGTCTTCGCCATCATCGCCCAGGAACAGGGGCACGATTCCGTGCTCGAACTTCGATTTCGCACTGGCCATGGTTTCGCCATCTGCGATCTGCAGTCGCCGGGCCAGAATGTCACGCAGCAAACCGTACGGCTGACCCTGGGTCAAGGGATGCGCACGACCGTGAAAGAAATAGAACCCTTCAGGGCGTGCTTCGGCCCAGTTTTCAAATTCGTAAAGCAATCGACTCTTGCCTAACCCGGCATCGGCGACCACGGTTATGACGCTTAGCTTTCGCTGCGTGTAAAGGCGTTTGAAAGCAGCTTGCAATTGCTCAAGTTCGGCGTCGCGCCCGACCATGCGAGTCTCCACACCCTCGATTCCCCGGGTGGCGACGCGAAAGGCGCGTGGTTTGCGTCGCAACACCAGATAGGTTGTCATCGGCGTTGAAACACCCTTGACATCAATGGGCGGTTGCTGCAAGACATCGAACACGCCACGGACGTGGCGGTACGTGTCGTGACTGATGAGCAAGGCGCCCGGCGCCGCTGCCTGCTCCATGCGGGCTGCAACGTTGACGGTGAAGCCCCGAATGCTGCTTTGAGCGTCAACACCCCCGCCGAGGAGGACCCCGCCGGTATGCAGGCCAACCCTTACTGCAAAGCCGGGCCGAGCAAAATTGCCCAGGATCAGCGCTCCCTGGCGGCTGCCCTCAACGAGCAAGTCCAGCCCCGCCGACACCGCTCTCTCCGCGTCGTCCTCGCGCACCTCATCCGCACCAAAGACCGCCAGCAGACTGTCGCCTGCGTATTTCAACACTTTGCCGCCATGGGACTTGACGATGGAAGTGAATTGTTCCAGTGCGCCGTCCATCATGGCGTGGACATCTTCCGGATCCAGGCCTTCGCTCAGGGTGGTTGAGCCCACTACGTCGAGAAAAAGGACGGTGACCTGCCGCAGAGACTGCCCTTCAGTCTCGACCGTGAGGCCACCAGCAGATGCCGCGACCACTTGTTCCAGCCTTGCGCGCAAGGGCGCCAGAGCGGCCTGCGCCAGCGCCGGTCCAATGACCTTACGTTGCGCCTGCAGCGCGGCGATGGCGGCCTCGATCTGTTCCAGTTCATTCGACACGATGGCGTACAGTGCGTGAGGTTGACGATCCTGTTACGCCCTCTCGCCTGGATGGGTGCGTCGATAGCCACGGCCAAGCTTGAGCTCGGTCTTGAGTTTTTTGCGCAACAGGGTCGCAGCATCACCACTGCGCACCGGTTGCTCCCAACGACGGGTTCTCGGATCGAAAAGGTTGATGTAACCGCCCGGATTCATGCCGAAGGATGGCAGCGTCTTGCCGTCATAGGCGCGTCCCAGAAAGTCATTGCGCCGACCTTTCTGTTCGCCGGGACTGAAATAACTTGGCAGCACAAAGTTGGACACTTCGACGCCTTCAATGAAGTAGGTTTCGCACTGAACGGCGTCGCACATCTCGAACAGGTGATAAACCTTGCGTCGGTGGTCGAAGGGATGACTGCCTTCAACCAACAAATTGGCCATGGGGTCACCTACCAATTCAAGCGCTTCGTGCGAAAGGGTCACCGTCCAGGGTTCGTGCAACTTTTCGCACAACCCAAGAAACACAAAACCGTAGGGAATGTCCCTGTAGTTCAAGTCGTGCCAGCCGGTTGCCCCGATGACATTGGTGCCGTCGACCAGGTACAGCACCGCATCACCGCGCATGTCGGTCAATGTCCTGACACTTGGCCGCTTTCCGATGGATCCTTCCAGGCGCAAGCTGGCGCCAAAGCTCCAGTACGGCTCAAAGTCTTCCCCAATCTGACGATTGATTGACCGAATGACGGTCTGCAGTTCTTCGTCCGAGATGCTCTTGCTATGGTTGATGACGGAAATGATCATGGAAATCCAGTCGAAAAAGCGAAGCAATGTCAGGCCCTGCGTTCACGCGACGGACGGCTCCAGACATTGCCCCGAGCGCCGGCAAGCCACCACAAAAAGGTCCGACCCTGCCGGGCGAAGTATGCATCGCCGAGTTCGTTTGCGCCACTGTTTTGCGCGCCCCGGTGACACCCGACCCGAACCGCCTGCGAGCGCAGCGTATTTTCACAAAGCAAATGCTTGCCAAAAATACGAGGTTTCGGTATGCTGCGGTGCAATGACTTCCTGCGTATCACCAAACATGCCTCCACTTGCCAAGCCATCGGGCGCCGGGACCGGGCGTCGGCGGGGACGACCGCGCAAGACAGAAGGTGAACGCGATGACGGCAATCGTCGACATGAGTTGCTTGCCGCCGCAGCAAGGCTTTTTCGTCTTAAGGGATTTGGCGCCACCAGCACGCGCGACATCGCCGCTGCCGTCGGGATGCGACAGTGGTTCACCGTTCTATCACTTCGAGAGCAAGGGAGCCATGCTCTATGCAGTGATGGAGGAGGGCATGCGCGCTGCCATTGCACGGCAAACGCAGGCGATGCAGGGCGTTGCGCCAGGAGCGAACGCCATGCAGACCCTGATCAAGCGTCTGATTCGCACCCACTTTGACACCTTGCTCGGACCCGGGAATGACTTTGTTCCTGTGATGCTGTACGAAAACCGGTCCCTCAGCGCCGCGCAGCGCCACTCGCTGGCCAAGCTGCAAGCGCAATATGAATCGGCCTGGACTCCGGTCCTTGACGCCTTGTATGAGAGCGGCGGTTTGCGCTGTCCGGTCAAGCTCTCGCGCCTGTTGATTTTGGGTGCCCTGAATTGGTCGGTGCAATGGTTTGACGCCAAAAAGGGCGCGTCGTTGGACGATTTGACCGAGGCCGCCACGGCCCTGTTTTTTCCCCCGGATCGCTGATGCCGACCGGGCTGAGCTTTCCCATTTCCGAACCCGTACATTCTTGGAGTGAATATGTCGGTCAACCAGTCACTTGAAGAGGACGCGCGCGCATTGGAAGACGTCGTGCGTCGCTTTGTTCGGACCGAGATCACGCCCTCGTTGAGCCAGTGGGAAGAGGCGGGGGAATTTCCGCGTGACCTGTACCGGCGCGCCGCCGAGCTTGGTTGGCTGGCCATGGGCTACCCCGAGTCGCTCGGTGGCACACCCTGCCCCTGGTCTTTGCGCAATGTCATGACGGTGGCGCTCGCTCGGTTTGGTGGTAGTGGTGGTTTGATGGCCAGCCTGTTTAGCCACAATATCGGGCTGCCGCCGGTGGTACGCCACGGCAGTGCGGAACTTCAGCACGACGTCGTGCCGGCGGTTTTGCGTGGAGAAAAAATCGCTGCATTGGCGATCACAGAGCCCGGCGGTGGCAGCGATGTTTCGGCGCTGCGCACGACGGCGCGGCTGGACGGTGGCGACTATGTTGTGGACGGCGAAAAGGTATTCATCACGTCGGGCATGCGTGCCGACTGGCTGACCGTGGCGGTGCGCACCGACGCTGCGAACAAGAGTGGCATGGGCATTTCCATGCTGATGGTCCCGGGCGACGCAGCCGGGCTATCGCGCACCGCACTCAAGAAGATGGGATGGCTCTGTTCCGATACTGCGCAACTGCGCTTCGATGGCGTACGTGTCCCCGCCCGCAATCTGGTGGGTGAGGAGGGTGCGGGTTTCAGGATGATTCTGACCAACTTCAACGGTGAACGCTTGTCGATGTCGGCCATGGCACTCGGCTTTTCCGAGTGCTGTTATGACGAAGCACTGGCCTGGGCCCGTCAGCGCAAGACATTTGGCTCGGCACTGGTGGATCACCAGGTCATTCGTCACAAACTCATGGAAATGAAGATGCGTATCGAATCGACCCGCGCCTGGCTTGATTCGGTATCGGCGCGCGCGGATGCCGGAGTCAAAGGTAACGAATGGGTGGCCGACATTTGTCTGTTGAAAAACCACGCAACGCAAACGATGCAGTTTTGTGCCGATCAGGGCGTGCAAATCCTGGGAGGAATGGGCTACATGCGGGGCACTGCCTGCGAGCGCATCTACCGCGAAGTCAAGGTCATGATGATCGGCGGTGGCGCCGAGGAGATTATGAAAGAGCTCGCTTCCCGCCAACTCGGAATATGAGAAGAATATATGCCTAAATCATCCGCTGTTGAGGTGCCGGGCGAATTCGAACCCGAATTCGTGCAGGGCCTGCGTCGCATATTTGAGGAAATGGTCGTCTTCAATCAGGTCATTGGTCTGAAGATTACGTCCATCAAGCCCGATCAGGTCCGGGGCCGCATTGACATGAAACGCGAATTGATTGGTCACTTCAGTTTCAATCGGATTCATGGCGGTGTGATCAGCGCCGGCCTTGACGCTATGGCCGGGCTGGCGGTGATGGCGGCCATTGGGGCTCGCCATTTGGACGAGCCGCCGTTGCAGCGCTTGCATCGCTTTGGCAAGATCAGCACGATTGATTTGCGGGTCGATTACTTGCGCCCCGGCATTGGCAGCCATTTCGACCTGAGTGCCAAGGTGATCCGGCTTGGCTCCAGGGTTGCCTCCACGCACATGGAGTTCTCTGGCGCAGATGGCAAGCTGCTGGCAACCGGTGCCGCAGCCTATATGGTCTCCTGAGGCGCCACTGGCGGGCTTTCGGCGATGTCCACGCTGGTGATATAAACCGTGCCGGTGAAACTCGCAACCACCTTGTCGTCGGCACGCTTCACGTCGACCCGATAGACGGCGAGTTTGCGCGATCTTGATACTTCCACGGCGTTGGCAACGAGACGCTCACCGACGTAGGCGGCACATTGGTAGGTGACGTGCGCATCAATGCCCGCGGCCACCTTGCCATGGGAGTTCGACGCAAGGCCGAAGGCCGTGTCGGCCAGCGAAAAAATGACGCCACCATGGCAGGAACCATTGAAATTGAGATGCTGCTGCGTCAACAACAGTGACACGCTGGCGCTGCCGTTGCCCGCCTGGTCGCAACGGATCCCCAGCGACCGTGCGAACGGATCGCGCTGGGCCAAGCCCAGCACCAGCGCCTTCGCCTGTGTCGGGTTGTTGACCAGGTCCGGACCCGGCCTCGCACGCAGGCGCCGTCCTCGCCCAACGACGACAGCATGGCTGTGCATGCAGTCGACCAACTGTGCGATTCCCTCGCCAGCGGGAGCGCAGGACTGAAGCACCGGGACGGTCCAGCTGGTGCCCGATGGCTGCGCACGCAGATGCAACATATCCATCAAGTCCCTCGCCGCGGCCTGCGCGCCTGGCAACTCGGACTTGGTCACGACGAGGATATCGGCGATCTCGAGAATGCCGGCCTTGATTGCCTGCACGCTGTCGCCCAGGCCAGGCGGGCAGGCGACGATACACGTGTCGGCAATGTGCATGATCTCGACCTCCGACTGTCCTGCGCCGACCGTTTCGATGATGACGGTATCGAAGCCGGCGGCGTCGAGCACGTCAACCATTCTGGCGGTGCTTTGTGACAGGCCTCCCGGGTGTCCGCGCGATGCTACCGAGCGGATGAACACGTCAGGGTGGGCGCCATGCTCACCCATGCGCACACGGTCTCCGAGCACGGCACCACCACTGATCGGACTCGACGGATCAACTGCTATCACGCCGATTCGCTGCCCGCGCTCGATGAGCTCACACAGCATCGCATGCGCCAGTGTTGACTTGCCTGCGCCAGGTGCCCCGGTAATGCCGACAACGTGCGCGCGCCCCAGGTGCGGGGCGAGGGTCTGCGAGAGTGCTTCAAGGTCGACTTCGCCTCGCTCGACGCGGCTGATCGTGCGGGCGATGGCACGCCGATTTCCCGCCAGCAACTCTGGCTCAACGCCCGCGTGGTCCGATGGATTCAATCGCTTGTTCACACCATCGCCTGGACGTTGCCAAAGCCCATTTCGCGTCGCACGGTATGGCATATTTCGCCGTGCGTGCAGCCGGCAAGGGCCGCTTGGACGACACGGCCGAAGACGTTGTCTTTGCCATCGGTCGCGGCGCGCGCCAACGCATCGAGCGCGTGTTGCACCTCCGCTTTTGAGCGTTGCTCCTTGAAGCGCTTGAATTCCTCGACATGCTCTCGCATGCTGTCGGCGCTCGGGCGCGCATTGACCGGCCTGGCGCTGGCATCCTCTTCAACCTGGTAGGCATTAATGCCTACCACCGTTTGTTCGGCGGTGTCGATTTGATGCTGGAATCGGCGGGCCGATTCGCCAATCATGGTCTGAACCAGGCCCGCTTCCACGGCGCTGTACATGCCCCCTGCGTCCTCCACAATCTTGAACACGCGTTCAATTTCTGCCTCCATCTGATCGGTTAGCGTCTCGACATAAAAGCTGCCGCCCAGCGGATCAATAACGTCGGTCAGATGGGCCTCTTCACGCAATACGTTCTGCGTTGCGATGGCAATTCGCGCACCAAACTCGCTGGGGCAGGAAAGGACTTCGTCATACGCATCCGTATGCAGCGATTGCAGGCCACCAAAGATGCCGGCCATCGCCTGCACGGTGACCCGTGAAATATTGTTCAGTGGTTGCTGGCGCGTGAGATCAACCCCTGAGGTTTGAGCGTGAAACTTGAAGCGCCAGGATCTTGGATCCTTGGCGCCAAGCAGGTCGCGCGCAATGCGAGTCCAGACCCTGCGCGCGGCCCGGAATTTTGCGACTTCTTCAAAGAAGCTGATCGAGACGTCAAAAAAGAAGGTAAATCGCGGCAGAAACTGATCGGGGTCCATTCCGCGCGCAATGCAGTCCCGCGCGTTCTGAACGGCCGTGCCCAAAGCAAACCCGACCGCCTGAGCCGGCGTGGCTCCGGCCTGCTGCATATGCTGCCCAACGACGGACATGGGGTTCCACCTGGGCAGGTGACGATTGCAGTATTCGATGTGATCGACCAGTATCCGCCGCGCGCCGGGCAGGGCGATACGAAAGAACATGTGGTTGGCGACGTAGTGGCTGAGGTAGTCACTTTGGTTGGAGGTACCGCTGATGGTGCGCCAGTCGGTGCCCCGACGCTGTGCTGTGGCGAGCATGAACGCCAGCAGTGTGAAGGGCGAGGGGTCGTTCTGGGCGCAAGAGACCCTCGCCAGATCAACACCCTGCAGGGCACGGTCCATGTGTGCGCTCGTATTGATCACCGTGCCGCAGGTCCCCAGCAGTTCGAAGTGCGACTCATCCATGTCGTAGCCACGAAACACCGAATTGCATGGAATCGGCGAAACAGCGGTGGCGCCCTGTGCCAGGACCTCGAGCAGCCGCTCGTTGTATTCTCTGGGTGTGCCCAAACCAGTCAATTGGCGTTGGGACCAGGTTTTTCCGCGGTGCATCGTTGCGTAGATGCCGCGTGTGTAGGGCGGTTGTCCGGGCATTCCAAGATTGTTGATCGGGTCGCTGGCATCCCAGTCCCGCTGCGTATAGATCGGCTTGATGGCCACGCCGGAGCGGTTGGCAACCGCCTTTTGCACGCCGATGCTGGCTTCGTATTCGCGCTGCCAATTGCCGAATCCATCAGCCTCTGATGGCAACTCGCTATTAATCGACTTGTTCATGTGGTGCTCTCCACGGTTGAATCGGCGTGCCGACGCGAACGGGTAAGAACGGTCAGTTCACGCACGCAAGAGGCAATATCTGCCATCGAGCTGCCTGGGTGAAAAACGCGGCTCACGCCAGCTTCGAGTAGCATCTTCTCGTCCTCGTCGGGGACGATTCCGCCGACGACGACGGCAACGTCTCCCAGGCCGGCCTCGCGCAAGGCAGCCATCAACTTGGGGACGATCAGATGATCGGTTGCCAGTGACGAGACACCAATCACATCGACGTCCTCCTCGGTGGCGAGCTTGACCACGGAGGCGATTTCCTGCCACGGCGGTGTGTAGATTACCTCCATGCCCGCATCCCGCAAACCCGCGGCCACCACGCGGCTGCCACGGTCGTGACCATCAAAGCCGATTTTTGTCACCAGAACCTTCGGAATGATCGTCTGTTTCATGCTTTACCTCCTGACCCCGTCGCAGCAGGGCAATGAATTTGCGCGCAATCGCGCGCGGTGAGAGTTTGCCGTCAGCGCGATACCAGGTCTGCGACCAGTTCAATGCGCCCACCAGCATCAGCCGCAAGGCGCGGCGATCGGTCCGCGCCGGCAGGGGCAGGTCCTTGACCAATTGAACGAACAGAGCTTCGTACCGGTTGCGAAGGGCAATCAAATGCAGATGGGCCGCTGGCGCATCGGCGGGCCGTACCCGCACCACGACTTGGGCGTAATCATCGTCGCGCAGGATCGCATCAAGGTGTGCAACGCACGCTGCTTCCAGCCGTTGCCACGGGTCAGTATGTTGGTGTACGCCAGCGTTCACGGCCGCCGAGATCTGCTCGACCCCCTTGAGGTAGACCGCCGAAAGCAAGTCCTCCTTGGTCGCGAAATGGCAGTACAGCGAGCCCGGCAACATGCCAACGGCGCGCGCGATATCGCGCACTGAAGTGCCTTCGAACCCCTGCGTCCGAAACAGCCGTGCTGCCTCATCGAGTATTTGAGGCAGCCGGCTGTCAGCGTGCAAAGACCGAGTCAGTTTCATCTTGTTTGCGGGGGGCGTACGCTACTATACCAAACAGTCGATTGCTTTGAAAATATCTGGCAATGAAAAGGCCGCCCGAAGGCGGCCCGGCATGGCCACGAGCCAGGATCTATTTCTTGGGTGGCGTGGCATCGGTGATGTAAGGGCCAACCACCTTCCACTTGCCGTCCTGAATCTGCGACAGGCGCGAGGCGTCGCTACCTAGTCGCTTGGTCGCGGTGAAGGTCGCTGGCGCGCTGCCAAAAATGTCAGTCGGCAGGCTCATCGTGTCCATCGCCTTGATGAAACTCTCGGTGGTCAGATTCTTGCCCGCCTTCGTCGCCGCCTTGGCAAACGTGTTGACGATGATGTAGCCGTAGACGGAGAACACGGCCGGGTCTTCGTTGAACTTGGTCTTGTACTTGTTGGCCCAGAACCGGATCGGTTGTGATACCTCGTCGGTGTACGGATTTTGCACCGTCATCGTCGCGTACAAGCCGTCCATCGCCTTGCCGCCGAGCTTGTGAATCAGATCGGTATAAGACGCGCTGGAGCCCAGAAACACCGGGTTGAAGCCGGTCTTGCGCGACTCGCCAATGGTGCCAATCGTCTCGCGGATGATGGTACCCAGGACCACCATGTCGCAGCCCGCCGCTTTCATCTTGGCCACCTGGGACGAAAAGTCGGTCGCTCCACGCTTGAAGGAGGTCTTTTCCGTGAAATCCATGTTGAGGGTCTTGAGGCCGGCCTCGGCTCCGCGCAGCACCTCCAGGCCGAAGTCGTCATCCTGATAAATGGTGCAGACCTTCTTCAACCCCTTGTCCTTGATCATTTGCGGCACGGCCCGGCGCATCTGGTCAAAGTACGTCGCAGCAAAGGAATACTTCAACTTGTGAAACGGCTCGTACATTTCGCGCGCCGCGGTCACAGGGAAGAAGTTGATCACGTTCTTTTCGAACTGCACCGGCATGGCCGCCATGTTCTGTGCCGTGCCTATGTGCCCGACCATCATGAAGATCTTGTCCTGGTTGACCAGCTTCTGCGCGGCCAGTACCGCTTTCTTGGGGTCGTAGCCAGAGTCTTCCACGATCAGCCTGAGCTTGCGGCCATGAATGCCGCCCTGTTCGTTGATCTCGTCAACGGCGAGCATCATGCCCAGTCGGTCCTGCTTGCCAAAGCCGGCCAGTGGACCGGACAAATCCTGGATCGAGCCGAGCACAATCTCGGTGTCGCTAACGCCTTGCTGCGCACAGTAGGCGCTGGCCGAAAACGCGAGTGCGGCCAACGCCACGACGGAACGGATCTTCATCATCTGTCTCCTTAAAAAAATCATGAATACATCGCCTCAATCTGCAAGGCATATTTCTTTTCCACCAGTTTACGCTTGAGCTTCATGGTCGGCGTAAGTTCCTCATCCTCGGCGGTCAATTGGGTTTCCAGCAGGAAGAACTTCTTGATCTGTTCGACGCGGGCAAATTTCTTGTTGACGCGGTCGATTTCGAGCTGGATCAGCCCCTGGACCGGTGCAGAGCGGGTCAGGCTGGCGTAGTTGCCAAAGGGCACGTCCTCATCCTGCGCAAATTTTTCGACGTTTTCCTGGTCGATCATGATGATCGCCGTGAGGTAGGGTCGCTTGTCGCCGATCACCACGGCGTCTGTGATGTAGGGTGAGAACTTGAGGTCGTTTTCCAGCTCGCTGGGCGTGATGTTCTTGCCGCCGGCGGTGATGATGATGTCCTTCATGCGGTCGGTGATGCGAAAGTAGCCGTCCGCGTCCATGGTGCCTACGTCGCCGGTATGGAGCCAACCCTGCGCGTCGATCGCTTCTGCCGTCTTCTCGGGCAGGTTCAGGTAGCCGGCAAAGACATTCTTGCCGCGTACCAGAATCTCGCCGGTCGCCGCGTCGAGCCGCACTTCGTTGAAGTCCGCCGCCGGGCCGATCGAGCCCGGCCTCATGCGTTCAGCGGGCACGCCGGTGGACGCGCCGCAGGTCTCCGTCATGCCCCAGACTTCGAGCATGGGAACACCGAGGGCCAGGTACCAGCGCACCAGATCGGGCGAGATCGGCGCAGCGCCGGTGACCAGAAAGCGCGCGCGGTGAATGCCGATGAGTTTGCGCACATTGTTCAGCGCCAGCCACTGAGCCAATTTGAACTTGAACTTCAGCCCGGCACTCACCGCCTGGCCAGCCAGCACCCGCTCGGCAATCTGGGTCCCCACACCAATGCCCCAGGCATACGCGGCTTGCTGCACGGCGCCGGCTTCTTTCAGTGAAATCATGACGCCCGAGTAGAACTTTTCCCACACCCTTGGCACGCCGGTAAAGACAGTGGGGGCGATTTCCCGCACGTTTTCCGGAATCGTCTCGGGGTTCTCGACGAAATTGAGTTTTGCCCCGGTGTACAGCGCAAAGTATTCGCCGCCCATGCGCTCGGCGATGTGACAAAGCGGCAGGAAACACATGCGTTCGTCTTCCTCGTCCTGCGCGATCAGCGTGTTGTACCCGCGCACCGTGTAGACCAGCCCGGCGTGCCGATGCATGGCGCCTTTGGGCTTGCCGGTTGTGCCTGAGGTGTACACCAAAATGGCCAGATCTTCGGGTTGGCACGCCTTCACGCGTTGGGCCACCGCCTGTGGGTGCTGGCCCAGGTAGTCGCGCCCGAGCGCGCGCAAGTTATCGAGGCTGATGACGCGATCGTCCTTGAGGCCGTGCAGGCCCTCCATGTCAAAGACCACGATCTTGCGCAGCAGCGGCAACTGTTCGCGAACTTCGAGCGCCTTGTCAAGCTGTTCGTCGTCTTCCACGAACAGAATCGTGGTGCGCGAGTCTTCACACAAATAGTGCACTTGCGAGGCAGCGTCGGTTGGGTAGATGCCGTTGGAAACGCCACCGCAGCACAGCACACCCAGGTCGGCCCAGACCCATTCCACCTCTGTGTTGCCAAGAATCGAGGCGCAGTCGCCTTGGGCGAAGCCAAGGCTGATCAGGCCACCTGCAATTTCATGCACGGCCCGAGCGGTCTGATCCCAGGTCCAGCTTTTCCAGATGCCAAGATGCTTCTGGCGCAGCCAGACCTGTTTGCCGCGTCGCTCCACGGCGTTCCAGAACATCGCCGCAATGGTTTCGCCCGGCATCACGATCTCGTGATTGGGCTGCATGTCGTTCAAGTCCCAGAGTTGACTCATCTTCTTATCTCCAGGTCTTCTTCTTCTTCCAGCGGCGCTCGCCACGCACGCCGTCTTCCTTGAGTCCGAGATAGAACTCCTTGATGTCGTCCTTCTCGCGCAGTCGCGCGCAGGTGTCTTCCATCACGATGCGGCCGTTCTCCAG
The DNA here is from genome assembly GCA_963844495.1 of uncultured Pseudomonadota bacterium. GTDB lineage: Bacteria > Pseudomonadota > Gammaproteobacteria > Burkholderiales > Burkholderiaceae_C > Rhodoferax. The sequence goes on along the minus strand of CAWJOT010000022.1, from coordinate 5,595 downwards.
TACGTAGCCGTAGTCCGACGCGTTGAGCGCCATGTTGGCGTTTTGCTCCACCAGCAGGATCGTCGTTCCGCGCTCGCGGTTGATGCGAACCACAATCTCGAAAATCTCTTTCGTGAGTTTGGGGGAAAGCCCCAGGCTCGGCTCGTCCAGAAGCATGAGGTCCGGATTGGTCATCAGCGCGCGCGAGATCGACAGCATCTGTTGCTGGCCGCCCGAGAGCAACCCCGCTGCCTGTGTGGCACGCTCGCGCAGAATCGGAAAGTAGCCAAAGACCGCCTCCATGTCCTGCCCCGCGCCGTCGCGGTCCTTGCGCGTGTAGGCGCCCATGAGCAGGTTTTCATGCACGCTGAGCAACGGGAACACTTCACGCCCCTCGGGCACGTGACTCAGGCCCTGCTGCACAATCAGCGCGGGGTCCTGCGCAGTGATGTCGCTGCCCTTGAATTCGATCGAGCCCTTGCGCGGGTCGATGATGCCCGAGATGGTCTTGAGGATCGTCGTCTTGCCCGCGCCGTTGGAGCCCAGCACGGTGGCAATCTCGCCGCGACGCACCTGAAGGCTGACGCCGCGAATGGCCTTGATCGGGCCGTAGGCGCTCTCGACGTTGAGCAGCTTGAGCACCGGTGCATCGCTCACGGGGGGCGGGTTGGCACTCATGCGGCGCGCCTGCGTAGGGAAGAAACATCATCGACCGAGCCCAGGTAGGCCTCGATCACGCCCGCATCACTTTGCACCTCGCGCGGCGTCCCCAGTGCCAGCACCTCCCCCTGATTCATCGCCAGCACGCGGTCCGAGACTTTGGACACCAGGGTCATGTCGTGTTCGACCATCAGCACGGTGATGCCGAGTTCGCTCCTGATATCTGCGATCCAGAACGCCATGTCTTCGGTCTCCTCGACGTTCAGGCCGCTCGATGGCTCGTCGAGCAAAAGCAGCTTTGGCTCGGTGCATAAGGCACGGGCCAGTTCCACCACTTTGCGCACGCCATAGGGCAACCCTGCCACCATCGCATCGCGGTGGTGTTGCAGGTCAAGGAAATCGATCACCTCTTCGACCCTTTCGCGCGCCTTGAGCTCGGCCTCGCGCGTTGCCTTTGTAAAAAACAGGTCTCCCCAAAGGCCCGTTCTGCGCTGCGTGTGCCGACCGATGAGCAGGTTGTGCAACACGGATGCGTGTTCGAACAACTCGATGTTCTGGAACGTGCGCGCTATCCCCAGGCTTGCCACGTTTTGTGGCGGCTGCCCGGTCAGGTCGATCATCCCGTGCGGGCCAAGATAATCGATCTTGCCCTGGGTTGGGGTGTAGATGCGGCTGATCAGATTGAAGACCGTGGTTTTGCCCGCGCCGTTGGGGCCGATCAGGGTAAACACCTCGCCCGGTTTGACATCGAAACTGACGTTATTGACCGCCAGCACGCCGCCAAAGTGCACGCTGAGTTGTTTGGCCGAAAGTAGCGCGTCGTTCATTGCAACCGGTCCGATTTCTGGAATGTCTTTTGCCGTTTGAACATGCCTTTTCGGTAGAAAGGGAACATCTGCAAATAGGTGCGGATCTTGAGCCAGCGGCCGTAAAGCCCCATCGGCTCGAACAGCACAAAGCCAACCAGCGCCAGGCCGTAGACCAGACCCTGCAACCCAGGTGCCTGACCGATCGTCGCCGGCAAGTAGTCCTTGAGCATTGCGATGACTTGCGGCATGCTGATCAGGAAGATGGCGCCCAGAAAGGCACCGTGCACCGAGCCCAGGCCACCAATCACGATCATCAGCAACAGGTCAATCGATTGCAGGATGTTGAACTGGTCCGGCGAGATGAATTGCAGCTTGTGCGCGTACAGCGCGCCCGCGACACCTGCCAGGGCCGCCGACAGCGCGAATGACAGTGTCTTGTAGCGTGCCAGGTGGATGCCCATGCTTTGCGCCGAAATCTCGGAGTCACGAATGGCGACAAAGGCGCGTCCCGTAGGCGCGCGCAGCAAATTGAGAATTCCCAGCGTCGCGGCCACGGTAATGACCAGACACAGAAAGTAGAACTCGACGCCCGAGCTCATGGTCCAGCCAAAAAACTCCGGCTGCTTGATGTGGATACCGGCATTGCCGCCCGTGACCGACTCCCAGCGTGCCAGCACTTCTTCGACAATGAAGCCAAAGGACAGTGTGGCCATGCCCAGATAGATGCCCTTGACGCGCAGTGCTGGCAGACCCACCACCATGCCCACCGCGGCGGACAACGCCGCCGCGCAAGCCAGCGCCAGTGGAAACGGCAGCCCCGCGTTGGTAAGCACCGCCTGGGCGTAGGCGCCCACGCCCAGAAAGGCAGCGTGCCCCAACGAAAACAGCCCGGTAAAGCCTGCCAGCAGCATCAGCCCCAAACCCGCGATGGCATAGATCAGGACAAAGGTCAATTGCGCCAGCCAGTACTCGGCGATCAGCCAGGGTGCGCCCAGCAGCACCAGCATGAGCGCGCCGTACCAGAAGACGTGCCCGCCGTGCTTGGCCAGGTTGATGTCCTGCGCGTAGTCGGTCTTGAAAATGAATCGCATGTCAGACTTTTTTGCGCAACTTCTCGCCAAACAAACCGGTGGGCTTGACCACCAGCATGATCAGCACCACAACATAAGCGGCTGTGTCCTTGAAGCCGTCGGGCAAATAAAAACCCGAGAGCGACTCCACAATACCGATCACCAGACCACCGACGATGGCTCCGGGCAGACTGCCAAAGCCACCCACGACAGCCGCCGGAAACGCCTTCAGGCCAATGAAACCCATGTTCGCGTGCACGAAAGTGATCGGCGCCAGCAACAGCCCGGCAATGGCCGCCACCGCGGCGGCGAGGCCCCAGGCCACGCCGTTGAGGCGCTTGACCGGAATTCCCATGTAGTAAGCCGCCAACTGATTTTGCGAAGCCGCCTGCATGGCAATGCCAAGCTTGCTGTAGCGAAACAGCGCGTACAGCAGCGCGCACAGCAGCGCCGTGGCGCCAATCACGACCATTTGCTCGACATTGAGAATCAGCCCGGCGAGCTTCCAGATCTGGTCCTTGTAGGGCACGGGCAGGCTGTGCGTTTCCGTCCCGATATCAGGAATCATCGTGATCAGACCGCGCATCACATAGCCAATGCCGATGGTCAGCATGACGATGGAAAACGCGGGCTGACCGAGGATCGGGCGAATCACGATGCGCTCAAGCAAAATGCCCAGCAGCGCCATCGCGCCAATCGTGCACAGAATCGACAACGCATACGAAAAACCAAGCATCGTCATGCCCGCCAGGCCGCCGAAAGCGCCGAGCATCATCAACTCGCCCTGGGCAAAGCTGACCGTCTCGGTTGCCTTGTAGATCAGCACAAACCCCAGCGCGATCAGCCCGTAGATGCATCCTTGCGCGATGCCGCTGATCACCAGTTGAATGAACTGCACTTAATCTCCTGTTTCATCGTTCTGTGTTTATAGCGGCAATCGTTCCAAGCGCTGGCAGGGTTTTTACCGACAGTTGTCAGCCCGGGGACAAATGGCCCATGATGTGGGTATGAACACCTCAGTAAAAACCCTGCAACAAGGCGCAATTCGCGTCATCACGCTCGATCGCGCCAACGTGCGCAACGCGGTCGATGCCGCCACCGCTCGCGACTTGTATGCGGCCTTTCTGGCCTTCGACGCTGACGACGCCAGCAAGGTCGCGGTCTTTCACGGCGCCCACGGCCACTTCTGCGCCGGTTGGGATTTGCAGGCCGGAGCGCGCCTTGCGCAACAGGCAGGCACCGGGTCGGCCGACCCGTTCGCCGAGCTTGACTTTTTGCCAGAAGGCTGCTCTGCCCCGGGTCCGTTGGGGCCGATGGGCCCCTCGCGGATGCAATTGTCCAAGCCGGTGATCGCGGCGGTCAGCGGTGCGGCGGTGGCTGGCGGCATGGAGCTCGCCCTGTGGTGCGATATGAGGGTGATGGAAGAGGATGCCTACTTCGGTGTCTTTTGTCGCCGCTTTGGCGTACCGCTGATCGACGGTGGCACGGTGCGCCTGCCCCGGCTGATCGGCATGGGTCACGCCATGGACCTGATCCTGACCGGGCGCAAGGTCGAGGCCGCCGAAGCGCTGCAAATGGGCCTGTGCAACCGCGTTGTGCCCACCGGCCAGGCGTTGCAGGCGGCGCTGGCGCTGGCGCAGCAGCTGGCTGACTTCCCGCAGCAAACCATGCGCGCCGACCGCATGAGCGCTTACACCCAGTGGGACTTGCCGCTACCGCAGGCGCTGCACCAGGAATGGCAGCGCGGCAGACAGTGCATAGCCGATGGTTTGCAAGGCGCGTTGAGGTTTGCAGACGGCGCTGGGCGGCATGGGGAGTTCTAGGCAAAACAGCCTGTAACGCCCGTCTGGTAAGCGTGGGTAGCTACGAAAATAGTAGCAAATAGAACTACAAACTGTCATGCAACCGACCACCATCGAGACAACCCCGCCGCAATTGATCACCGCCCTGCAGGCGGCGCAGCACGTCGTGGTGTTCACCGGCGCCGGGGTGTCTGCTGAAAGTGGCATCCCAACCTTTCGTGATGCGCTGACCGGTTTGTGGGGGCGCTTTGACGCCGAGGCGCTGGCCACGCCCGACGCTTTTCGCAAAGACAAGGAACTGGTCTGGGGCTGGTACGAGTGGCGGCGCATGCAGGTGCTGCGCGCGCTGCCCAATCCGGCGCACCTGGCCATTGCGGAGCTGGCGCGGCACGTCCCCAGGCTCACCGTGGTGACGCAGAATGTCGACGATTTGCACGAGCGCGCTGGCAGCGTTGGAGTGCTGCATCTGCACGGCAGCCTGCACCAGCCGCGCTGCTTTGACTGCGGGCGTTCGCACGTTTTGCCGCCTGCGCCACCGGACGAACCCGAAGGCGGGCGCAGGCTGGCTCCGCCGCGGTGCCTTCAATGTGGCGGGCCGGTTCGTCCCGGCGTGGTCTGGTTTGGCGAGAGCCTGCCGCCAGACGTGCTCGAAGCCGCCTTTACCGCCGCCCAAGACTGCGACCTGCTGTTTGCCATCGGCACCTCGGCTCTGGTCTACCCGGCAGCGCGCGTCCCCCTGCTCGCTTTGCACGCCGGTGCCAAGGTGGTGCAGGTAAACCCGACCACGACTGCGCTGGACGATGAGTGCACCTGGTCGCTGCGCGGTGCCGCTGGCGTTCTCTTGCCGCGCGTGTTGCGCTCAGCGCAAATGCTGTCGCACGCCGCGATGCGCAGCGGGCAGGGCGCTGCTGATCAGAGCCGCGCCAGTCCACAGCAGAGGCGCCACCCCTAGCGGCCCAACGGCCAGTCCGAACGCGACGGGCACCAGCACCGACGAGCCGTTGCCGATCAGTGAGCGCAAACCCAGCGCTTCGCCGCCGCGCCCGAGCGGTGCCGCTGCATGCAGCAACGAGAGCATGTTGGGTTGGCTAAATCCGATCGCGCTGCCAAACAAAAAGCCCAGCAGCATGAACACGGTGGCCGCGCCGGCCCACGGCAATGCCACAAACACGAGGGCGATCAGCACCATCGCGGCGCGCATGATCTGCCACTCGCGCACCCGGTTGGAGAGAAACGGCATCATGGCGCGGCTGAAGAACGTGCCCACGGCAAACA
>CAWJOT010000021.1:0-86831 GCA_963844495.1 uncultured Pseudomonadota bacterium | reverse complement strand
CACCGAGCTGTCGATCTTCAGATTGAAGGTGCGATCGACAAACTGGAACGTCTTGCGCGCGCCGCGCTGATGCAGACCGTGCAGCGCAGCGAGAAAACGCTCCAGGTCAAACGCCCAGGCGGTGTTGTCGAGCGAACTCAGGCAAAACTCGCACTTGAACGGGCAACCGCGCGAAGCCTCGACGTAAAGCAGCCGATGCTGCAGATCAGCATCGCTGAACTCGTCGTAGGGCAGCGCGATCTGCGCCAGCGCCGGTTGCTCGCCGGCGATGATCTTCATCGCGGGCGGTGGACCGCGCAGCAAGGCCGTGCAGAGCCTGGCAAAACTCACGTCGCCCAGCCGGTGATGACGAAATCAGCCAGCGCGACGATTTCCTGCTCGCCCGTCTCATGACCTCGGGCCCCCCGAGCACCAGTTTCAGGTCCGGCCGCGCGGCCTTGACCCGTCGCAAAACCTCGGTGGTCTGGCGCACGTTCCAGATATACACGCCAAACCCGACGATCTGCACGACGCCGGGTTGCCGCAACCCGAGCAGCGCCAGCAGCGCATCGGCGATCTTTTGCGCCGGCTCGGCAATCACGAATTCGCGCAGCGCCGCGTGCTCGCGCAGTTCACCCAGATTCGCCAACAAATAGCGCAGGCCCAGCGAAGCGTGAATGAACCTTGCATTCAGCGTGCAAAGGACAATCGACGGCGCAGCGGACACGGCAGGCAGCATGCCGGTATTATCAATACCATGACACAAGACCTCTTTCGCACCGACGCCTACTTGCGGCAGTGCACCGCCACCGTCACCGCCATCTCGGCGCAGGGCATCGTGCTCGATCGCAGCGTGTTTTATCCGCTGGGCGGCGGCCAGGGCGGCGACACGGGCGCTCTGGTGCTCGCCGACGGCAGCGAACTTGCGATCATCGACACCCGCAAGGGCAAAACGGAAGATGGCAGTTTCAATAGCGATATCTGCCATTTGCCCAATCCTGACGTGCTTGAGCAGCTATTAAATCAGGAGCGCCGCGACCATGCTCCGGTCGCCGTTGGCGACACCGTCACGGCGCGCATTGACTGGGCCCGGCGGCACCGCCTGATGCGTCTTCACACGACCACTCATTTGCTGTGCCATCTGGTGCCGCAACTGGTCAACGGTTGCTCGATCACGCCTGACTATGCCAGGCTGGACTTCAACATGACCGACGCGCTGGACAAGGAGGCGTTGACCGCGGGCATCGCACAGCTGGTCGCGGCCGACACCCGGTGACGGTGGGTGCCATCACCGACGAGGAACTCGATGCCAACCCGGCGCTGGTCAAGAGCATGTCGGTGCAACCACCGCGCGGCAGCGGGCGCATTCGCACGATACGAATCGGCGCCGCGTCGTCCGATGGCCAGGGCGTCGGTACCGGTGCAATGATTGATTTCCAGCCGTGTGGCGGAACCCATGTGGCCAACACGGCCGAAATCGGCGCGGTCATCGTGACCAGGATTGAAAAGAAGTCCGCCACGACGCGCCGGGTGGTCCTGGGCTTTGCGCCATGAGCCGCGAGCAGATCAGAAACATGACCGGCGACTCGTTCTTTGCCTGGGACGGCAAGGTCCTGGTGATCAATGTGCTGGGCAAACCCGGCGCCGCGCGCGACGCCATTGGCAAACCCAAGGGAACGCAGCTCAAGATCAGCGTCACCGCAGCGCCCGTGGCAGGCAAGGCCACCAGCCACATGGTGCGCTTTCTTGCCCCTCAGTTCGGCGTGAGCGTCGCCGACATCGAGGTCGTCTACGGCTGGGAAAATGTGAACAAGCAGTTGCGTATCAGGGAGCCGAAGAAGCTGCCCGCAGTGTTTGCGCAGGGAACTTTGCCGCTGTGACCTACTCCGACACTGCAATGACCGCATCGAAGCCTTTCCGCAACGTCCTGCACGCTATCTTATTTGTAGCGGCTTTCGCTGTATCGACGGCCTCTTTGGCGCAGTCATTAGATAATTCAGTGGTGACCACGGATCAGGTTCGCGCCGAGCTGATGGCCCATGCTCCGGACGGTATCGCCGCGGGCAGGACGGTCTGGGTCGGCTTGCAGCTCACGCATCAGAAGGAATGGCACACCTACTGGAAGAACTCGGGCGATTCCGGCTTGCCCACCACGCTGGACTGGACGCTGCCCGCTGGCGTGACCGCTGGCGCGATAGACTGGCCGATACCCAAGCTCATCCGCATCGGCAATCTGGCTAATTACGGGTACGAGGACACCATATTGCTGCCGGTGGCACTGACCGTCGGGCCCGACTTCCAGAGCCTGCCCGGTAACAGTCAGGTTCGCATCGGACTCAAGGCCAGATGGCTGGTCTGCCGCACCGAATGCATTCCGCAGGAGGGCGAATTCAGCTTGAGTCTGCCGGTGCGCGGCTCGACGGCGATCAACAGCAGCGCGTTCGATACCGCTTTGGCAGCGCGGCCACGACCAGTGATGGGCAATGCCGCCGGGGTGCTGCCCCAGAGCAGCGTGCAGATCGAAGGCAGCTCGATCAAGCTCACGGTGCACGGGCTGCCCGTCGCGCTGCGGGGCAAGACGCTGGACTTTTTCCCCGAGACGCCTGAGGTCATCGCCACGGCGGCGCCCTGGACCCAGGGCTGGAGCGGCGATGTATGGAGCGCGCAGGTACCGCTTTCACCCGAGCGCAGCAGCGCTCCGAGCATCCTGCCGGTGGTACTGGGCGCAGGTGGCCAGGGCTATCGGGCAGAACTCAAGGTGCTGGGGGCCTGGCCCAAGGTGGGCGTCAATGCGGCCGGCGTGCCTGCGCTCGCGTCGGCACCAGCATCGGGTGCGGTGCCCTCGATCACGCTGCTCGCGGCCCTGCTCGGAGCCCTGCTCGGCGGACTGATCCTCAACCTGATGCCATGCGTGTTTCCGGTCTTGTCGATCAAGGTCATGAGCCTCACGAGCCACAGCGAAGACCGGCACGCTCTGCGTATTGACGGGCTGGCGTACAGCGCCGGTGTGCTGATCTCGTTTCTCGCATTGGGCGCGCTGATGCTCGTGCTGCGCAGCAGCGGCGAGCAACTCGGATGGGGCTTTCAATTGCAGTCGCCCGCCGTGATCGCAACATTGGCGCTGCTGTTTACCGTGATGGGCCTGAACCTCGCCGGTCTGTTTGAATTCGGCATGCTCCTGCCCAGTGGCCTGGCCTCGCTGCAGGTGAAAAACCCGGCCGTCAACGCCTTCCTCTCAGGCGTGCTGGCGGTGGCCATCGCCTCACCCTGCACGGCGCCGTTCATGGGCGCTGCGCTCGGTCTGGCCCTGGGTTTGCCGACGGCACAGGCGCTGCTGATTTTCGCCAGCCTGGGCCTGGGCATGGCACTGCCCTACCTGCTGGTCAGCCTGGTTCCCGGCGCAGCGCGGATGCTGCCGCGTCCCGGTGCGTGGATGCAGACCTTTCGTCGCGCCATGGCGTTTCCGATGTTTGCCACCGTGGTCTGGCTGGTCTGGGTGCTGGGTCAGCAAAGCGGGATCGACGGCGCCGGGTCGTTGCTCGCCCTGCTGGTGGCACTGAGCATGGTGCTCTGGTCGTTCACGTTGCGGGGTCGCAGCCGCGTCGTCGTTGCTAGCATTTCAATAGCGCTCTGCGCATTGTTGACAGTCGCTTTAGGTCAAAACATTCTCAGAAACACGCAGGCCGGCAGCGCCGTCGCGGCGACCGAGCGCTGGCAGCCGTGGGCGCCGGGGCGGGTCGAGCAGGCGCTGGCCAAAGGCGGTCCGGTGTTTGTGGACTTCACGGCAGCCTGGTGCGTGACCTGCCAGTACAACAAGAAAACCACGTTGTCCGACCCCGCTGTGGTCGCAGATTTCGACGCCCGAAAGGTCACCCTGTTGCGCGCCGACTGGACCCGGCGCGACAGCGCCATTACCGCTGCGCTGGCGCAGTTGGGTCGCAATGGCGTGCCGGTCTACGCGCTGTACAAGGGCACAAAGCCGCCGGTCCTGCTGCCCGAACTTTTGACGCCGGCAATCGTGCACGCCGCGCTGGCAACCCTATAGGCCGCAGCCCGGCGGCGCCAGGCATTCCCGACAGGGCGGGCGGCAGTCGAGTAAGCGACAATCGGGGCATGAATACACCCTCCCAAACCAGCGCATTTGCGCCCCTCCAAAACGACAGTTTTATTCGCGCCTGCCTGCGTCAGGCCACCGATCACACGCCGGTCTGGCTGATGCGTCAGGCCGGGCGCTATTTGCCCGAATACCGTGCCACGCGCGCCAAGGCGGGCAGTTTTATGGGACTGGCGACCAACACCGACTACGCCACTGAGGTCACGTTGCAGCCGCTCGAGCGCTATGCGCTGGACGCGGCGATCCTGTTCAGCGACATCCTGACCGTTCCCGATGCGATGGGACTGGGCCTGTCCTTCGCCCTGGGCGAGGGCCCCAAGTTCGCCCACGCGGTGCGCGACGAGGCCGCCGTGGCGAAGCTTTCGGTACCCGACATGGACAAGCTGCGCTATGTGTTTGACGCCGTCACTTCGATTCGCAAGGCCCTGGCCGGAAAGGTTCCGCTGATTGGTTTTTCGGGCAGCCCCTGGACGCTGGCGTGCTACATGGTCGAGGGCGCGGGCTCGGACGACTACCGCCTGGTCAAGACGATGCTCTACAGTCGCCCGGACTTGATGCACCGGATTTTGCAAATCAACGCCGACGCTGTCGCGCTTTACCTCAACACGCAAATTGAAGCGGGTGCCCAGGCGGTGATGGTCTTTGACAGTTGGGGCGGTGTATTGGCCGATGGCGCGTTCCAGTCGTTCAGCCTGGCGTACACGGCACGGGTACTGGCCCAACTCAAGAAGGAGCATCTGGGCGTGCGCATCCCGAGCATTGTCTTTACCAAGGGCGGCGGACCTTGGCTGCAGGAGATGGGCGAGCTCGATTGCGACGTGCTGGGTCTGGACTGGACCGTGAACCTGGCCCGGGCCCGCGAAATGGTGGGTCGGCGCAAGGCCCTGCAAGGCAATCTGGACCCCAACGCACTTTTTGCGCCGCCCGCTGCGATTCAAGCCGAGGTGGCCAAGGTTTTGAACAGCTTTGGTGCGCCGCACCGCGGAGCAGGGACCGGACCAACGCAGATTTTCAACCTCGGACACGGCATAAGTCAGTACACACCTGCGGAGCACGTGGCGTGCTTGGTGGACGCGGTTCATGAACAGTCCAGGCGAATGCGTGCCTAGCGCTCAGGCACCGGGATAAGCAGGAAAAATATATTCAATAATTGACCCACGGCGCTTGACTTATGCACAAAAATCTTGCTGCACTGCGAGAGAAGCCAATTTTTTGGCGGTTCCTGCTACAAAACCAATAGCGAACGCAACTTGTTGATTTATAACGATTTTTCATTCTGCTTTTTTTATGGGCATTTCAGTGAATGCCTTGATTTTCAAGGCTTTGGAGATACCGAAGTCAAGATATCAACAAAGTTATCCACACAATCTCTGGACGCTCTGTAAATCGTTTATGAATCATAGACTTAAAGCCGATTTCGCAAGTTCACATCAACTTTTTGCGGTAACCCGGGCACCTGTGTGAGCGAGCTGATACAGGTGCTGGTTGGCACGCCGGTTCACAGCCAGATGGCGCGAGCCCTGAGCTACGAGAGTGAGTCGGCACTTGCCCCTGGCACCTTGGTACGCGTGCCCCTTGGCAGGCGTGAGCTGCTGGGGGTGGTCTGGGATTGGCCCGCAGACAGCCGCGCTGGGGCGGGCGGGCCCGACCTCGCACCTGAGAAACTTCGCCCGGTGAGCGCGGTCCTTGACGCCATCGCGCCGCTGGCGCCGAGTTGGCGCGAACTCATGGCGTTCGCAGCTGCGTACTACCAACGCTCGCTGGGCGAAGTCGTTCTGGCCGCCCTGCCGCCGCAGTTGCGCGAACTCAGCTCCGAACAACTGGCGCGTCGTTTCAAGCGCTACGGCAAGCTCGCCGCTACCGATTTGCCGGGCGCAGCCGCAGCGACGCATTCCCAGTCGCTGACGGGCCAGCAGGCTTCGGTCATGGCTCAATTTGCGCAAGCGAGCATGCCTTGCCTGCTGTTTGGAGCAACGGGCAGTGGCAAGACTGAGATCTACCTGCAAAGCGTCGAACAATTGCTCGCCCAGGACGTGCAGGCCCAAGCCATGGTGCTGGTGCCCGAGATCAACCTTACGCCGCAGCTCGAAGCGCGTTTTCAGTCCCGTTTCAACACCTTGTACGGTCAGGACGCGGTGGTCTCATTGCACAGTGGCATGACGCCGGCCCAGCGTCTGAAAAGCTGGCTGGTGGCGCACCAGGGTGGCGCCCGGATCGTGCTGGGAACGCGTATGGCAATATTTGCTTCGCTGCCCAAGCTTCGACTGATTGTGATCGACGAGGAGCACGACCCCAGCTATAAGAGTGGCGAGGGCGCACGCTACTCGGCACGCGATCTGGCGGTCTACCGCGCCAAACTCGAAGGCGCCAGGGTGCTGCTGGGCTCGGCCACGCCGTCGCTAGAGAGTTGGCACCACAGCCGCCCCGCCAGCGAGGGTGGTCGGTACCTTCGTCTGCACATGCCCGCGCGCATCGGCAGCACAGAGGGCGGCTCGGATGCGAGCGGCTGTCTGCCGGTCGTGCGCATCGTCGACATGAATCACCAAGCGAAAAATTGCCTGATTTCCGAGCCCCTGCTCGAGGCAATCGTGCAGCGGGTACAGCGTCGCGAGCAAAGCCTGTTGTTCCTGAATCGACGCGGTTATGCGCCTGTTCTGCTTTGCACCGACTGCAACTGGAAAAGCCAGTGCCCGCATTGCAGCGGGTATCGGGTGTTCCACAAGGTCGATCGCAGCTTGCGCTGCCATCATTGCGGCTACACCGACCCGGTACCACGTGCCTGCCCGGCCTGCGGCAATCCCGATCTTGCCGGCCCCGGACGCGGCACCGAAAGACTCGAGGAAAAGCTCGCCGAGCTGCTCGGCACGGTGCGCCGAGCGCACTCCGTTTCGACCCGGTGGCCGCAGGGTGAACCGGTGCGCATCGAGCGCATCGATGCTGACAGCACGCGGCTCAAAGGCCAGCTCGGTTCCCAATTGGCACGCGTACATTCGGGCGAAGTCGACGTGCTGGTGGGCACGCAGATGATTGCCAAAGGGCACGACTTCCGGCGCATCACGCTGGTCGCAGCGATCAACCCCGACAACGCGCTGTTCTCGAGTGACTTTCGCGCGCCCGAACGCTTGTTTTCCCTGCTCATGCAGGCGGCGGGGCGAAGTGGTCGCGACGCCGACATCAGCGGCGACAGCGAAATGTGGCTGCAGAGCTTTCAGCCGCGCCACCCGCTGTTCGGGTTTCTCAAGCGGCACGATTTTCCTGGCTTTGCCAAGCAGCAACTGCGCGAGCGCGAGCAAGCCAATCTGCCACCCTTTAGTTTTCAGGCATTGGTGCGCGCCGAAGCGCGCTCGCAGGAACAGGCGCAACGGTTTCTCAACGCTGCCCAGGCCGCCGTCGCCGAAATGCCGGGCACCGCGGAGCTGACCAGGGGCATCAGCTTGTACCCGGCCGTGCCCATGAGCATGCAGCGCGTAGCCAATGTCGAGCGCGCCCAGATGCTGATCGAGAGTTCCTCGCGCGCGACGCTGCAACGCTTCCTGACGGCCTGGCAGGCCGTGCTGCAACAAACCCGGGCGCAGGATGCCGGCAGCGGACTATTGCGCTGGGCGATCGACGTCGACCCGCTGGCGATCTAGCGGCGGGCAGTCGAAACTCGATTCAATCAGGATTCCGTCGTGCTGGGCTCGTCGCAGGACGGGCGCGTCGGCTGCCGGGTGCACCAAACGCCGTGTTGCCTTGCGGCAGTAAGCCAGGATGAGCACCACTTCGGGAATTATTCTTTGCCAATACACGGGCCGATGACGGGGCCACTTGACGGCTTCTTCGGCGCAGTCGATACTGCGCGCGTCTCTTACACAAGGTTACATTCCGGCAGTTTTCCCTGTTAGCTGTTCATCCCCTCACAGAAAGAGCCACTCATGAACTTATCTCGCTTACTCAGTTTCGTAGCGCTGCTCGCCAGCACGTCCAATTTTGCTTGGGCACAGGTGGCCTCAGCCTGTAGCGTCGGTGAGACGTCTCGCACGTTCAACTTCACGGGTGCAGAGCAAACCACGGTGGTGCCTGCGGGTGTGACATCGGCACGAGTCTTTATCAGTGGCGCGCAGGGCGGCAGCGGCCTCACGGGCGTGGCCGCGGGCGGCGCGGGCGGCCTGGGCGGACGGGTGGCGGGTACGCTGGCCCTGACACCCGCACAGACTTTATCCATTTTTGTCGGTGGCCAAGCCTCTACGGTGATCAACGGTGGCGGCATCGGCGGTAATCTTTCCGGAGGCATCGGCGGTGGTGCATCCGACATTCGGGCCGGGGGTAACGCAGTCTTGAACCGGGTTGCGATTGCCGGGGGGGGCGGTGGCGGCGGCTCAACGGGGTGCGAAGCAGCCACCGTGGTCGGGGGCGCCGGGGGTCCAGGCGGCGGCGGCGCCGGGGCCGCAGGAACGGATGCGCCCACCACGGGCGGCGTGGCTGGAGGTGGCGCGGGCGGCACGGTGGGTGCGGGCGGTGCCGCCGGGATCGGTTGTGGGGCCTTTTTGGGCGCGCCTGGCTTGGCCAATGGCAATGGCGGCGATGGTCAAAGCTGCTGCTGCTTTAGCTCCCCGGCCACGCCCGGCGGTGGCGGTGGCGGTGGCGGCGCGACCATTGGCGGCGGCGGCGGCGGCGGTTCGGCTGGCACCACGGGTTGTTCTGGCAATGACAAGGGCGGCGGCGGCGGCGGCGGCGGCGGCACCTCGGTAGCCAGCGGTCTGACCGCGGTCACCATCACCAACGGCGTGCAAACCGGCAACGGTTTTGTCGAGATCTGCCTGGCCGCGCCTGTGGTTGCGGCACCGATTCCAACGCTTTCGACATGGGCGACGCTGCTGACGGCCGCGTTGCTGCTGGTGATCGGAATTCGGCGCGCGCGACGTTCGTGACACAATTTTCGGCGCACCGCACCCGTGGCTGCTGGGTCGTAGCGCCGGCGCTTGTGATCGCCGCGCTGGCGGGTGCGCCGTCGTCAGTCTCGGCCGACGAGACCGCAGCGCGCACCCTGGCCCAGCGTGCGTTCGATGGCAAGCCGATTGACGTGTTTCGCAAGCTCCCCGATCTCCCCTTCTACGAGATCTGGATCAATCGGACCCTCGTCTATACCGATCTGGACGCCAAGGTTCTGATTCTTGGAAATTTGCTCGACGGCAAGACGCTGGCGAATCTGCGCCAGCAGAGGGTTTCCGAGCTGATGGCGATCCCGCTCAAGGATTTGCCCCTTGAGCGTGCGATCAAGACGATCCACGGTCGCGGCAGTGCCAAACTGGTTGTCTTTTCCGACCCGAATTGCGGCTTTTGCAGGAATTTCGAACTCGAGCTCAAGAAACTCAAACACGTGACCATTTACACGGTCATGTACCCGGTGCTCGGAGCCGATTCACGCGACAAGGCGCGCGCGATTCTGTGCGCACCCAAGCCACAAAAGGCCTGGCGTGCATGGATGGATCAGCGTCAACTGCCGCCGGCACCCGCGCCAGACTGCCAGCCGCCGCTCGATCGTGTGGTGGCGTTCGGCAAGGAGCACGATATTGGCGTGACGCCAACCACGTTTCTGGCCAACGGTCGGCGTCTGAGCGGTGTCATGCCTGCGGCAACCCTGATCAAAGAAATTGCCGAGCTCAAGTCAGCCAGCCTGCCAGCAGCGAAAAGCTCACAAACGCCGCCGCCGTTGACACCAGGATGATGCGCGCGATGCGCCCGTTGTCGGCGCCGAAGCGCTCGGCCAGCAGGGACACATTGCTGGCGCTGGGCAGTGCAGCGGCGAGCACCAGCACCAGCAGCACCACGGGCTGCAACGGCAGGCCGAAGCGAATGGCAGTCGCGCCAACGGCGAGCACCAGCAGCGGGTGCAGCAACAACTTGATGGCAGCCACCGGCAGATAGTCACGAAGCGGAATCGGCGCGTGATTTTTCGCCAGCGCGATCATCTGCGAACGTGCCAGTACCGCACCGATCGTAAACAATGCCACTGGCGATGCCGCATCGGCCAGCATTCCGACGACCTGTAACAACGGTTTGGGCAATTCCAGGCTGATCGCCGAGGCACCCGCACCCAACAAAATCGACCAGGCCAGGGGATTCGCAGCCGCCGCCTTGAGCGCGTTGCGCGCCGCCGTGCCCGCGCCCTGCGCGCCCGCGCCGTCGAGTCTGGACAGGGCGATACACAGCGAAGTGGTGATCACCATGTCGATGAGCATGGTCAGAATGATCGGTCCGGCCGCCCTGGGGCCGAGCAGCGCCACCAGCAGCGGCACACCCATGAAGCCGGTGTTCGGGAACGCTGCCACCAGGGCGCCAAAAGCGGCATCGTTCCAGCCGATGCGCTGGCTCAGACTGACCGCGACCGTAAAGCTGACGATAATCAGCGCGCACAGCAACCACGTCAGCAGCACGCCGACATCGAGCAACTGCGCCAGCGGCGTGCTCGATCCAAATCGGTACAACATGCACGGCAGCGCAAAGAACAGCACAAAACTGTTCAGACCGGTCACCGCCTCAAGCGGCAGCAGGCGCCGACGCGCCGCCACAAAGCCGCACAGGACCAGCGCAAAGAACGGGAACGTAATGAACAGTATTTGCAGCACGGCCGCTATTGTCACAGCTCTGCGCCCTGCGGAGGAGCGCGGTGGACCCGAATTGGTCGGTTTCCAGAAGTGCACCCGCGCAAACTTGCCCGCGCTACGGTATCGAACGAAAATACCTCATCGCCGTCGCGCCAAGCGCTTTGATCTCACTCGCGTCGACGAGCCGACAGACACCCTATCGGAAGTCCGTGCTCTGTCGGGGGCACCGCGCGCATCAGGCGGCGAGTGCGCAGGCAAGGACTTCTGGCACCCACGGTGAAGGAGTTCTTCATGTTTAAACATATCTTGATCCCCACGGATGGTTCGGAGCTATCGAATGTGGCGATCACCAACGGCATCCGGTTTGCCAAGGAGATTGGCGCCAGGGTCACGGGGCTGACCGTGACGGCGCCCTACCATTACGTTGCTGTTGAATCCATGCAGGTCTCCGACACCTCTGAGCAATACAGCGTCGACATGAAGGCCCTGGCTGATCGGCATTTGGGCGTCATCGGGCAAGCGGCTGCCCAGGCCGGTGTGCCGTGCGAATTGATCCATCGCAACAGTGATCATCCGTACGAGGAGATCGTGACTGTGGCGCAGGAGCAAGGGTGCGACGTGATCTTTCAGGCGTCCCATGGGCGCCGCGGCATGCGCGCCCTGATCATGGGCAGCGAAACCAACAAGGTGCTCACGCACACCAAGATTCCGGTGCTGGTGTATCGCTGATACGACAGAGCAAACGCGGTCTCGGGCCGTGCTTTGGCGCGCCGATGAGTCGTCAGTGCGCCCTGCACATGTATCATTCGCGGCTTTGCCCCGAGTTATTGCATGCAGCCCCATACCCTGGAAGCGTCCACCGGCCTGAACCTGGCGCAACAGGAAGCGGTCAACTACATGCACGGACCGTGTCTGGTGCTCGCGGGTGCGGGCTCTGGCAAGACGCGCGTCATCACGCACAAGATAGCGCGCCTGATCCAGTGTGGGCTCGAACCCGAGCGCATCGCGGCCATCACCTTCACCAACAAGGCCGCTGCCGAGATGCGCGAGCGCGCCAGGGGGTTGATCGGAAAGGCCGCCCGGCACGTGCTGATTTGCACTTTTCATGCGCTGGGCGTGCGCATGCTGCGCCAGGATGGTGCCGCGCTGGGTCTGAAACCAAATTTCTCCATCCTCGACAGTGATGATGTCACGGGCATCCTCAAGGATGCTGGCGGCACGGTCGACGCTGCCACGGCGCGGTCCTGGCAATGGATCATCAGCCTTTGGAAGAACCAGGGCCTTAACGCGCACCAGGCGGGCGCGCTGGCAACGGACGAAAAAGAGCAGCAAGCGGCCCGAGTCATGGCGCGCTACGAAGAACGACTCGCCGCGTATCAGAGCGTCGATTTTGACGACCTGCTCGGTCTGCCGGTCAAGTTGCTACAAAATAATGAGCAGATAAAGCACAAGTGGCAAGCGCTAGCGGGCCATATCCTCGTCGACGAGTATCAGGACACGAACGCCACCCAGTATGAATTGCTCAGACTGCTGGCCGGTGGCTGCGCACCGTCAAAGGCCCGGATAACGGCCGTCGGCGACGACGACCAGAGCATTTACGGCTGGCGCGGCGCCACACTGGAGAATTTGAAGAAGCTGCCGATCGATTTCCCCGCGCTCAAGGTGATCAAACTCGAGCAGAACTACCGCTCCACCGGCGCCATCCTGCTTGCCGCGAACAACGTGATCGACGCCAACCCCAAGCTGTTCCCGAAAAACCTGTGGAGCGATCTCGGTGTCGGCGAGCCGGTGCGGGTGGTCGACGCCGACAACGAAGAGCACGAAGCGGAGCGCACGGTAGCACGAATCCAGAGCGTGCAGGCCGCGGGCCTGGGCAGCGCGGGCGCGCAGGCCCTGGAGTGGCGCAACTTTGCCGTGCTGTACCGCGCCAATCACCAGGCCAAGGTTCTTGAGAAGGCACTGCGCAAGGCGGCCATACCGTACAAGGTATCGGGCGGAACGAGCTTTTTCGATCGCGCCGAGATCAAGGATTTATGCGCATGGTTTCGCCTGTGGATCAACAACGACGACGACCCTGCCTTCCTGCGGGCCGTGACCACACCCAAGCGCGGCATCGGGCATCAGACGCTCTCCCAACTCGGGGTGTTTGCCGCCCGCTTCAAGGTCAGTCTGTTCGAAGCCCTGTTTTCGCCATCGCTGGCCGCGACGCTGAACAGCCGGGCATTGAGCGGCCTGCACGAGTTTGGCCGCTACATCAACGATCTGGAATTTCGCGCCCGCCACGCGCAAGGCGGAGAAGCAGCGCGCACTTTTTTGCTCGAATGGCTGAAGGAAATTGGCTACGAACAGCATTTGCATGATTCTGAAGACAGCGACAAGCTCGCTGCCGCACGCTGGAGCAACGTGCTCGATTTTTGCGACTGGATGTCGGCGCGCTGCGGTGGCCAGGTCGACGACGTGGCCGGCGTGGAAAGTGTTAACAACATCAAGTCATTGCTGGAAGTGGCGCAGACGGTCTCGCTACTCTCGACCATCAACGAGCGCGAGGGCGACCAGAATGTGGTGACGCTCTCGACCCTGCACGCGGCAAAGGGTTTGGAGTGGGCACACGTGATGCTCGTGGGCGTCAACGAAGGCATGTTGCCGTTCAAGCCAGCCGACGCGCCAGGTG
Organism: uncultured Pseudomonadota bacterium; assembly: GCA_963844495.1. GTDB lineage: Bacteria > Pseudomonadota > Gammaproteobacteria > Burkholderiales > Burkholderiaceae_C > Rhodoferax. The sequence goes on along the minus strand of CAWJOT010000021.1, from coordinate 73,480 downwards.
CGGGCGTGGGCATGGCGGCGGATGCCGCGATCAGCGACGAGACAATCAATCGACTGCAGGAGGAGCGCCGACTGATGTACGTCGGCATCACGCGCGCCCAGCGCAGCCTGGTGGTCAGTTGGAGCCGCAAGCGCAAGAGGGGCCGCGAGCAAGTCGCCGCGCAACCGAGCCGCTTTATCGCCGAGATGGCGCTGGACAAGAAAAGCACGCGTGAGGACCCGCGGGAAAAACTCAAGGCCCTGCGCGCTGAATTTTCCAAGAGAGCGCAAGACAGCGCCGCAGCCCTTGCCGCGGCGCGTCTGGCGTGAGACCATTGAACCTTATGAAACCACGTATTGCTATATTTTTTGTAGCTGTCTGCGTATACTGCACGGTCTTTGGCGCCCAAAATCTCTCTGAACCACGCGCTACGCTGAAGCCACCACCCGGCGCAATAGACGATGGTTGGCAGGGCTGTGCGGGCCTGACGGGTGAGCGCGAAGCACGTCTGCGTTGTTATGACCGTTGGGCCGCCGGGCAACTGGGCACCAGCCCCGATTCGTCGGACCGCGACACTCCTTTGCCACCGCCTCCGGTAACGATCACGATGATCGCGCCCGCCGCCCATGACTGCAAGAGCAAGCGGTTTTCGGAACTCTCACGTTTCTGGGAACTTGAGACAGGCAGTGATTGCGGCACCTTTGGCATTCGAGGTTATCGGCCGATCAGCCTGGCCTGGATTGGATCTGACAGTGTCAACACGCAACCGACCTCGCCATCGCCCGAACACTCCGCCACCTCGGCGTTGGGCTACAGCCCCAGTGAAACCCGCATCCAGTTGTCGGTTCGGACAAAAATGGCGCAGGGGTTGCTGACGCACGAGCAGGCACTCAAGCGCGACTCCCTTTGGTTTGGCTACAGCCAGCAGTCGAACTGGCAGATTTTCAGCGGCGAATTGTCACGCCCGTTTCGGACCACTGACCATGAACCGGAGATCACCTATATCTACCCCACCGACGCGCAGTTGCCGCTGGGCTGGCGCCTGCGCTACAGTGGCATCAGTTTCACGCACCAGTCCAACGGTCAGCCGCTGCCGCTCTCACGCAGCTGGAACCGTGCGGTCCTGATGGCGGGCCTGGAGAAAGGCGACAGATTCCGGGTCGAGGGCCGCTTGTGGAAACGCGTCAACGAAGACGCCTTCGACGATGACAATCCCGATATCAGCGACAAGATTGGTCGCGCCGAGCTGGCCGGATTCTGGGACATCAACCAGGACAACACGCTCGGTGTCACGCTGCGCCACTCATTGAAAATCGAAGCCAACGGATCGGTGCGCCTGGAATGGCTCAGAAGATTGGGTACCAGCGGCGTGCCCGGGGGCCAGAACGGTCTGCGCCTTCACACCCAGCTGTTCTCGGGTTACGGCGACTCGCTGGTCGACTACAACCGCCGGCGCACGGTGCTTAGCATCGGGCTGAGCCTGGTCGATTGGTAGGTCAGCTTCAATCCATAAGCCATGCGCCTTCAGCGGCAGCACTGTCGTATGGCATCATGCAACAGACTGCCGCAGGAGAACCGTGATGAACGCCCGCAATGAACTGCCCAAGCTCGACCCCTTTCTGGCCGAAACCCACGAACCGGTCAACCTTTCGCGCGAGCTGTGCGACTACAACATGTTCAGCCAGGACGCCGCACTGGTGCAGGCCGTTGAGCGCGAGGGCGCGGCGTGGGCCAGGCACGCGCTGAGCGACTTCGGCGGCATGACCGGCTCGGCCGACTATCTCGAACTTGGCCGCCTCGCCAACCGGTTCACCCCCGAATTCGATACCCACGACCGCTTTGGCAATCGAATCGACTTGGTGAGTTTTCATCCGGCCTACCACCAACTCATGAAGACCGCCCTCGCGCATGGCCTGCACGCCTCGCCGTGGACCGAGCCCGGCCCCGGCGCCCATGTGGCACGCGCGGCCAGGAACTACCTGCACACACAGGTCGAGGCCGGCCATGGTTGTCCGATCACCATGACCTTCGCTGCCGTGCCTGCCCTGCGCCTGCAACCTGATCTGGCCAGCCTGTGGGAGCCCAAAGTCACGGCCTGTGTTTACGACCCGCGCAATGTCCCGTCAGAGCAAAAACTCGGTGTCACGATCGGCATGGCGATGACCGAAAAGCAGGGCGGCTCCGACGTGCGCTCCAACAGCACGCGCGCCTACCCGGTCGGCACCCAGGGGCCAGGCCAAGCCTATGAACTGGTGGGCCACAAATACTTCGTCTCGGCGCCCATGTGCGATGCCTTCCTCGTACTGGCCAACACAAGCGGCGGCCTGTCGTGTTTTCTGCTCCCGCGCTGGCGTCCCGACGGCAGCAAGAACGCGCTGCAGATCCTGCGCCTGAAGAAGAAGATGGGCAACGCATCGAATGCATCGTGCGAAACCGAATTGCGTGGTGCCCTGGCCTGGATGGTGGGCCAGGAGGGCCGCGGTGTGCGCAACATCATCGAGATGGTCGCCATGACGCGCTTTGATTGCATGGTCGGCTCCAGCGCGGGCATGCGTATGGCCACGTCACAGGCACTGCATCACTGCTCGATCCGATCGGCGTTCGGCAAGGTCCTGAACCAGCAGCCACTGATGCAAAACGTGCTCGCTGATCTGGCCTTGGAGAGCGAGGCCGCGCTCACGTTGACGATGCGGGTAGCGCGCGCCATGGACAACCGCGCCCTGGAACACGAAGACTCGCTGGTGCGTCTGGTCACCGCCGTTGGCAAGTACTGGATCTGCAAACGCACGCCGAACCACGCCTATGAGGCGATGGAGTGTATCGGCGGCAGCGGCGTGATGGAGGACTCGATGATGCCGCGCCTGTACCGCGAGGCCCCGGTCAACGCGATCTGGGAAGGCAGTGGCAACGTGCAGTGTCTGGACGTGCTGCGCGCCCTGGCCAAGACCCCGGCCGTGCTCGACGCCTTTTTTGCCGAAGTCCGCCAGGCGCAGGGTGCGCATGCCTCGTTGGATCGTCTGAACGCCGAACTGGCCAAGGAGCTGACCGACCCGCGCGACCTCGAATTTCGCGCCCGCTCTCTGGTTGATCGCATGGCACTGGCGTTGCAGGCCTCGCTGCTGGTGCGTCACGCGCCATCGTTTGTCAGCGACGCATTTTGCCTGTCGCGTCTGGCGCAACGGGCCGAGCATAACTATGGCACGCTGGAGCGGGGTGTCGATTGCGCTGCCATCCTGGACAGAGCCACGCCCAAGTGCGCCGATGCTTGAATTTGAGCTGCTGCAAACTGACACAGGCAGCCACGCCCGGCGCGCTCGCCTCAGACTGAACCACGGCGTGGTGCAAACACCGGTCTTCATGCCGGTGGGCACCTATGGCACGGTCAAAGGGGTCACACCGCGCAGTCTCGACGAAATGGGTGCCCAAATCATTCTTGGCAATACGTTCCATTTGTGGATGCGCCCCGGGCTTGACGTGTTGACGAAATTTGGCGGGTTGCACGCGTTCGAGAACTGGCGCAAACCGATCCTCACCGACTCCGGCGGCTTTCAGGTCTGGAGCTTGGGTGAGATGCGCACGATTTCTGAGGAAGGCGTGAAGTTCTCCTCCCCAGTCAACGGTGACAAGCTGTTTTTGACGCCCGAGATCTCGATGCAGATCCAGACTGCACTGAACTCCGACATTGTGATGCAGTTTGACGAGTGCACACCCTATATTTCGATCGAGCCCAAGACCAAAGGGCAACTCACCACCGAGAGGGAGGCGCGCGACTCGATGGAACTGAGCTTGCGTTGGGCCAGGCGCTGCCAGGCCGAGTTTGCACGGCTGGAAAACCCCAACGCGCTGTTTGGCATTGTGCAAGGCGGCATGTTCGAGCGCCTGCGTCAGGAGTCGTTGGAGGCACTGGTGGCGATGAACTTCCCAGGCTACGCGGTCGGCGGTGTCAGTGTGGGCGAACCCAAGGACGAGATGTTGCGCATCATGGCGCATACGCCGCACCAGTTGCCCGCGGACAAGCCGCGCTACCTGATGGGAGTGGGCACACCCGAAGATATCGTCGCGGGTGTGGCACAGGGTGTGGACATGTTCGACTGCGTCATGCCAACCCGCAACGCGCGCAACGGCACGTTGTTTACCCGCTTTGGTGATTTGAAAATCCGCAACGCGCGGCACAAGATGGACGCGCACCCGCTCGACGACACCTGCACCTGTTATGCGTGTGCCGGAGCCAGCGCCGTGTCCTACGCCGACGGCGGGCGCGCTGGTTTCTCCCGGGCCTATCTGCATCACCTCGATCGTTGCGGCGAAATGCTCGGCCCGATGCTCGCAAGCATCCACAACCTGCACTATTTCCTGAACCTGATGTCCGAAATCCGTGCGGCACTGGAAGCCAGGCGGTTTGGCGCCTTTGTAACGCAGTTCAAGGTCAACCGCGCACGCGGTGTATGACTTTATATGCTATTGTTTTTATAGCTATCAACGCATACCACGCGGTCGCTACAGCAAGATATTCCGCAAATTTCAGACCCTGCAACGGGCGCCAGGTCTAGTCGCCCGCAAACACCGTCAGCACCCCGGTGTAACCATAGAGGTGGTTGCGGGCGATTTCACCGCCGGCAAAGAATCCGACCAGCGGCACCTCGCCAAGCGCGCGGCGCACGATCTGCAACTCCGCGCTGGGGCCGCCAAAGTGCGGCCCGCCACGGCCGGAACAACTGACATAGATGGCCCCGGCAATGCCCGGCACCTGGGGTACAGGCTCGGCGTCTGAGGCCGCGTGCGCGAGGACCTCCAAAGCCAGGTGTTCAGGCTCGATCTCTTCGCGAATCTCGGCACACACGCGCATCAAGTCGGCCTTGGCGGCCTGCACGTTGCGCTTGCAAAAAGCCAATTGCATCCCGACGTCGACATGCTCGGACACCGCGACCGCACCGCGTCCCGTGTCCAGGCCGACAATGTGGCGCACTAGCACATCGCTGCCGAAATTGCCGGTCCGGTTGACCAGCGTTGCGTCACCGGGCACCGTCAGACCGCCCGGTGCATGCATCAACCCGACCAGGGTCGAACGCACCGCCTGCAGCGCCCGCTCGGGCCGCTCGAGCGTGACGTCGAGCTCACGCAGCAGGACATCGAGTGCACGCTCACCGTCGAGATGCGTGACCAGGTTGCCCGACCCGGCGCTGACCCGGTGTGCCCTGGACATCGGCAAACAACCCTGGGTGACGCGCGAGACCAGATGCACGCCCGCGCCGAACGCAACACCGCTCAGACCACCGCTGAACACGCCGCTGGCGCCGCCGTGCCCCCTGATGTTGCCATTGCCGCCAACCGCAAATTGCGCCATCGCGCCGCGCCCGCTGGACAACCCGCCAAACAGATAGCCCGAGCCGGTCCGGCTTGCCATCTCCTTGATCAGTTCGTCCAGATCGGGCGTACTCGGATCGGCGTGAATCAGCGCCGTATGCGCTTCGAAACCCAGGTCCAAGGGTGCCACGCCAGAAAACACCCGGTACTGGTCGGGTGGCAACTCACACAGCATCAGCGCCAGGGCGGGTTCGTCGAAGTGTTCCACGTTGTCCGCCGCCACGCCAACACCGACGGTCCCCGTCCAGTCGGTGATTTCTGGCAACTCGGCGCTCAGATAGTCAAGTATCGCCTGGGCGTGCGCAGCGTAGTGGTCGGTGACGTAGAGCAGCGCCAGCGTCGGTGAACTGGCAAAACCGGGCAGCGCCAGGCGCGAGCGGACCTGGTCGAGCACGCGAGCCGCCGCGCTGCGCCATTGCGGGTGACTGGCGTGTCCAACAACAAACAGCTTCATGACTGCGGGCACTGGGGGCTTGAATCAGGCGCGGCGACTGCTCGCCCTTTTTACGGATTTCCCGGCTGAAGACCTCGTACGAACTGCACTGGATGCCGCATTTTTTGTAGCTTTGATGGCTTCTTTTGCCAATCCGGAGGCCATGTTGCGGGTTGCGTCCATCGCTGTATTCTTGCTGGCATCCTTCATGGCAGCGGCGGCGATCTGGCCAAACTGCTGTGCCAGCGAGCCCCACAGTTGCATCGGATCGATCGGGCCCGCCGCTTTAGCCTGGGGCTTGGCGGCCTGCTTCATGGCCTTGGCACGACCCCCGACGTCGCTGGCAACGTTTGAAATGGTCTTGGCAGTGGACGCTGCGGTATCCGTAACTCGCTGCACACCCGAGTAGACCGTATCGGCGGCCTTGAGCTTGAGCGCATTGGCGACATCGCCCATATTGAAGTTCATTCCCTTGAGCGTTGCCAGCGTCATCTTTTGCACCTCAAGCGCCTGCACGGTCGCACCCAGCGCTTTCGAATTCTGTTCCAGCCAGAAGTGCACGGCCTTGAGTTCATCGATGCGTTTTTCCAACTCCTCCAGGTTGAGGGTGGGCGCAATCCAGTTCGACAGATTGGGCATCTGAGGAATGTTTTGCGTCGCTCCCTTGGCCAGGTTCTGCAGGAAGTCAAAGCCTGGGACAAATTTGCCGAAACCGAAAGCCTGTGATTCGTTCATTGCATCTCCATCGAAGTAAAGGGTTGAAGCCGACGCGCCGGTGACAGCTTACCCCAATGTCTGCCCGATGGCGATGCCCTCGGTCGGCGCGCTTCAGTGTTGATGCACCGGCGGCGGTGGGCGCGCCGTCTCCGTGTACGGCGACACGCTGGCCACGGGCAGAGTTAACGCCACATTGACCCTGTGGCCCGCGCGGTCTGTGAAAACCAGAGTCAAGGCGACCGAACTGTCGCGCCTGAGCACCGTCTTCAGGTCCATCAGCATAACGTGCTTCCCGCCGGACTTCAATTCGACCGTCTGGCCCGGGCCAATGTCGAGCCCTTCGCGGATCGGACGCATGGTCATGACACCGGCGTCCATTTTCATTTCGTGAACCTCGGCCAAGCCAGCCGCGGGCGAGCTTACCGACAGCAGGGTCGCACCTTGCGTAGCGCTGATCTTCATGAAGGCGCCGGTGGCAGTCTGCCCGGGCACGGTGGCGCGCGCCCAGGCGTCGCGGACAGTGACGGTTTGGGCGCACAAACCCGTTGCCGAAAATACTGCTGCCACCCCAAGCGCGATAAGATGCATGCTCATTCCTGAAATTCCTTGATGAACCGTGGGATTCTGGCATTGTTTCCTTATTGACTGTGATCGTCGGCCGACGATCACAGCAGCTACCGGTGGAGAGCCTTCATGAACGCAGACCTTGCAGCACAACTGCGCGCCCAACTGCTCGAACAGCGCGCCAGCATGCTCGAGCGCCTGGCAAATCTGCGTGGCGGCGTGGTCGGACGTGCTGAAGCATCGGCGGAACACTTTGCCCGCTCTGAGGATTCGGATGCCCAGGTCAACAGCGCGCGTGAACTCGAATTTGCCCTCGATGAAATCGAAACGGCAGAGCTGCGACTGATTGACGCGGCGCTGACGCGAATGCAGGCTGGCGACTACGGCCGGTGCGTGGACTGCTCCGTGACGATTCCAGAGGCCCGCCTGCGGGCTGCGCCGCACGCCCTGCGCTGCATCGCCTGCCAGGAAAAAATCGAATGAGCCTGCCAGCCTGAGCGGTCCATGAACTACACGTTTGCTTCGGCCACCATCCTGCTCATTCTGATCACGGACCCGGTGGGCAATATTCCGATCTTCGCCAACGCGCTCAAGCACGTGGCACCGGGGCGACGGCCCTGGGTCATCCTGCGCGAAGTCCTGATTGCCTTCGTTCTGCTGCTGACCTTCATGTTTGTCGGGGAGCGCTTCCTGCAACTGATGAACCTGAGCGAACTCTCGCTGCAGATCGGTGGCGGTGTCATCCTGTTCTTGATTGCCCTGCGCATGATTTTTCCACCGCCGCACTCGGAAGTAGCCGAGGTTATCCATGAGCCGCTGATCGTGCCGCTGGCGATTCCGGCCATCGCCGGGCCTTCGGCCCTGGCCACCGTGTTACTGCTGGTATCGCAGGCGCCGCAGAGGCGCCCGGAATGGATCGCCGCGTTGTGTGTCACGATGGCCGTGAGCGCCGGTGTGCTGGTCCTGGCCGAGCGCATTCAGCGCGTTGCAGGCGACCGCTTTGTGGTGGCACTGGAGCGCCTGATGGGCCTGGTTCTGGTAGCGGTCTCGATCGAAATGATGCTGCGCGGCATCAAGACCTTTGCGCGCCAGTTGGCACTCGCGTGAGTCCCCTCGGTCCAGGCAGGTCCGCCGCAGCGCCGCGCAAGGTCATGGCGGCATTGACCGCAGCGGTACTGCTGGCGCATTTCGCGTTGTTGCAAACCGCGCCAACGGCACAAGCGCTGGCCACGGCAACGACGCCTTTCCAGACCCGCGTCATTGCCTTTGCTGCGGTGACTCAGCCGTCACCACCGCTGCCATCGATCCGGCCCACGGCCAAGCCAGCGCGAACTGCGGTTCGACCAAGAGCATCGACCGCGCCGACGCCCGCGGGCTCCGTTGAGACCAGCGAGTCGCCGCCGTTGCCGCCGCTGGAGAGTGCGTCGGCGCCGCAATCGGCCACGAACACCGAAACCGCCGCGGTGGCGACGCAGGACGCCGGTGCGACCGATACCGGCGTACCGGAAACGGCGCCACCGGTGCGCGAGGTGGCGCTTGTGCTGGGTCGTTACACGGTTCCTGAGGGCACGTTGCTCAATTACCAGGTGCAAAGCAACAAGTTCCCTTTTGGCTTGAACGCCCAGTTGCGCTGGCAGCACGACGCTGAAAAATACGAAGCGCGCCTGGAGTACGGTGCCTTTGGGCAAAGCCGGGTCCAGACCAGTCGGGGCCAGATCACCGAGCGCGGACTCGAACCGCTACGCTTTTCCGACAAGTTCCGCAGCGAAGTCGCCGCCCACTTTGTCCGGGACAAGGGCAAAGTCACGTTCAGCGCCAACACGCCAGACGTCGCGCTGCTGAGCGGCGCGCAGGACCGTCTGAGTATTCTGATGCAGCTCGCCGCCATGATCGGCGGCGAGCCGCAACGGTTTCAGACGGCCACCACAATCAGCATCCAGACCATCGGTCCACGCGACGCCGACACCTGGCTGTTTACCGTCGGCGATGAGCAAACCCTCACGCTACCCGGCGGCGACCTGGAAACACTCAAACTCGTGCGCAACCCGCGCGAGCAATTCGATCAGAAGGTCGAACTGTGGTTGGCCCCTGCACTGGGCTACTTGCCGGCGCGTATCCGCATCACCGAGCCCAACGGCGACTACGTCGACCAGAAGTGGACCTCGACCGAACGGCCCGGTTAAGCGGCGAGAAGCAGCAAGACCCTGCCCTTGAAATTCGGCCCGACGCTGCCAACTGACAAGTCAGGACGATTCAGGGATAATGAACCATGCACACGCTCTACGATTCTGACACCTACTCGGTCACGCACATGCTGGCCAACGCCGTGGCCAGCGATTTGATCGGGGCGGACGACGGCGAGCATTTCCAGCAGGTTTTGCTGGTGCCGGCGCTGGCGCGCCATGGTTTCGAGATCGTCGACAAGCGCGCGGGCAAGGAAGTCTATCTCGACGGCTGCTGGGCCGAACTGTTTCAACGCCAGATTTCCGCGTGGCAGGAAAAGACACCGACCCAGGAAGAAGTCGAAGACAAGCTCGAACAGTACGCCGAACTGGCACAGAACCCGGTGCTGGTGCACTAGGGGTCAGCGGCAGCTCGTCGCACGAGTTTAATCGGCGCCCGGGTACTGCGTGTACTGCGCGCGGCGCTTTTGAAGAAACGCCTGGATGCTTTCCTGGGCATCGGGTGCCATCGCGGCGCCCGCCATCAATTCGCAAGCCAGCGCGTACGCCTGATCCTGCGGTAATCCGACCTGCTGATAGAAGCCCTGCTTGCCCCAGGCCTTGGACAAGGCGCTGCCGCGCGTGGCCCGCCCAATCAGGTCCAGGGTGGCGGCGTCGAGTTGCTCGGCCGGTACGACACGGTTGATCAGCCCCCAGTCCAGTGCGGTCGCCGCGTCGATGGCGTCGCCGGTCAGCGCCATCTCAAGTGCGCGTTTGCGCCCGATATTGCGGGCAATCGCCACCAACGGTGTGTGACAAAACAGGCCGGCCTTGCCGCCGGGCAACGCAAAAGACGCTGTCTCTGCGGCCACCGCCAGATCGCAGCTGGCCACCAGTTGGCAACCCGCCGCCGTCGCCAGCGCGTGCACACGCGCCACCACCGGTTGCGGCATCGTCTGAATCGCGTTCATCATGTCGGTGCACACGGCGAACAATTCGCGCGCCTGCTCCAGCGTAGCGCCAGCCATGTCGGCAAAATTGTGACCGGCACTGAACACCGGCCCACGCGCCGCGAGAATGACACCGAGCGCGTGCGTAGCTGCCACCTCGCGCAGGGCCTGCGTCAACTCCTGCATGACAGGCAGCGCCAGCGCATTGCGTTTGTCGGGGCGATTGAGGGTAATGGTCGTGACGGGACCGTCACTTGAGAGCAACAAGTGTTCGTAGTTCATGGCTGCATTGTGGCCGGACGCAACGCCCTAGGCAAGCCACTGGCCGATCATCGCCTCGCCCATGCGAACCCGGCCCCCTGGCAACCATACCGGGTTGAACTTCAGCGAACCCTTGGGCAATAGCACAACGACCGTGGAGCCGAGCAGAAAACGGCCCATTTCGTCGCCCTGGGCCAGAAGAATGCTATCGTTTTCATAGCTATGCACGCTTATCTGGCCTGTGCGACGGGCGTTTACGACGCCATGCCAGACGGTCGCCATGCTGCCCACGATGGTCGCCCCCACCAGCACCAGGACGAACGGGCCGAGGCTGGAGTCAAACAGGCAAACCACCCGTTCGTTGCGGGCAAACAAACCCGGCACAGCACGCGCCGTGGTCGGATTGACCGAAAACAAACTTCCGGGCACGTGAATCATCCGGCGCAATTGCCCCGCGCAGGGCATGTGAACGCGGTGGTAATCACGCGGGCTCAAGTACAGCGTGGCGAAGTGACCGTCATCAAATTGCGCGGCCAGCGCCGCGTCGCCACCGAGCAATGCCGTGGCGCTGAAATGGTGGCCCTTGGCCTGAAAAATCTGTTGACCCTGGATCCGCCCGAACTGGCTGATGACACCATCGACCGGACAAATCAGGTCGGCTGCTGCGAGCGGGCGGGCACCGTCCTTTAGCGCACGGGTGAAGAAGTCGTTGAAGCAGGCGTAACTGGCCGTATCGGGATGGGCCGCCTCGGCCATATTGACGCCATAGCGGCGCACAAACCAGTGGATCAGCGCGGTGCTGACCCTGCCGTCGCGCGAATTGGCCGCGCGCCCGGCCAGTTCGGTCAGTGCCTGCTTGGGAATCAGGTACTGCGGCAGCACAGCAAGGCGATCGGACATGGCGGGCTGACGAAGTTGGCAACGAGCGCCCATTGTACGCAGCGCACGGTTTGGCACTCAGTGTGACAATGCAACCGTGTCCACCGGATCCTCCCGCCCAACGCACCTGCCACCCATGAATCTGCCCGCCTACAACGCGCTCTGCGCCACCTTTACGCGTCTGTACCGATACCAGCATCTGGGTGCCATCGCCGGCTGGGACCAGGCGGCCATGATGCCACCGGGGGGCAACACGTCCCGCGGTGAAGCGCTCGCCGAACTCGATGTGTTGATCCATCAAACGCTGACCGACCCGGCGTTACCCGCCCTGCTCGATGCCGCCAGCGACGAGGCACTCGATGCGAGCGAACGTGCCTGTTTGCGCGAGATGCGCCGCGACTGGGTCCAAGCCAGTGCCTTGCCCGCGCGCTTGGTCCAGGCCAGGAGCCTGGCCGCTTCGCGCTGCGAGCACGCCTGGCGCACGCAGCGCAAGGACAACGACTGGGGCGGCTTCCTGGAGAACTTTACCGACGTGGTGAAATGGTCACGCGAGGAAGCACAAACGCTGTCCCAGGCGCTCGGCCTCAGCCGGTACGACGCGATGCTCGACAAGTACGAGCCCGGCACCAGCAGTACCACGCTGGAAGCCCTGTTTGGCGAGCTGAAAACCTGGCTGCCTGATTTGATCAACAAGGTGCGCGACCAGCAGGCCGGGCAGACCCCGGTGCTGGCCCAGGGGCCCTTTGCCACCGAGCACCAGCGCGCGCTCGGTGTTGAGGTCATGCAGATATTGGGCTTTGACTTTTCGGCCGGTCGGCTTGACGTCTCGGCGCATCCTTTCTGCGGCGGAGTGGCCGAGGATGTGCGCGTCACCACGCGCTATAGCGAAGACGACTTTTTGCGCTCGTTCATGAGCATCGTGCACGAAACCGGCCATGCGCGCTATGAACAGGGCCTGCCACGCCAAACTATGCACCTTCCGCTGGGACGGGCCCGCTCGATGGGCATCCACGAGAGTCAAAGTCTGTCCTTCGAGATGCAGATCGCGCGCAGTCCGGCGTTTCTGGCGCTGATTGCGCCGACTTTGCGCAAGCATCTGGGCGCGCAGCAAGCATTTGAACCAGAGAATCTGGCGCGCCTGTGCACGCGGGTGCGCCCCGGCCTGATCCGGGTTGAATCCGACGAGTTGACCTATCCCGCGCACATCGTTCTGCGCTTCGAGATCGAGCGCGCGCTGATCGACGGGGACATTGAAGCCGCCGACGTCCCCGCACTATGGGACGAAAAGATGATGGCTTACCTCGGTCTGGATACGCGTGGCAATTTCCACGACGGCTGTCTGCAGGACATTCACTGGCCCACCGGCACCTTCGGCTACTTCCCGAGCTACACGCTGGGTGCCATGTACGCGGCGCAATACTTTGCCTGCATTCGTCGAATCCACCCGGACCTGGACGCACGCGTCGCAAAGGGCGATTTGGCGCCGATCTTTGACTGGCTCGACCACAATATCTGGAGCCAGGCCAGCCGCTGGGAAAGCGCCGAGCTGGTGCAGCGCGCCACCGCAGAAGCGCTCGACCCGAGCCATTTCCGCCGCCACTTGCAAGGCCGCTATCTGTAGATCCCGCCCGGAGCAACGGCGATCAGGCGGGCGTGGGCAACTCGCGCACATTGCGCAGCACCGGGTGGCGCCACGCCCATAGCGCGAGCAGCAGGGAACCCACGCCGCCCAGGGCCAAGGCGTAACGCAGGCCCAGGTGCTCGCCCAGATAGCCCCCGAGCAACGCACCCGGACCCGCCGGGATCAGGATCAGCCAGCGCATCGAACTGGTCATCCGTCCGAGCATGGGCTCGGGCGTCACGGCCTGGCGCAGGGCCAGGAAGTTGATGAAGATCAGCACGGCACCGGCGCTAAAGCACAACAGCATGGCCACAAAGGACACCACGCCCCAAGACCCGAGCGGCGCCAGTGCCAATTGCAACCAGCCCAGACCACAAACGGCAAAACCCAGGATCAGACAGGGGCCCGGCCCGATACGTCGCGAGATACGGTTGCCGAGCGTACTTGCCACAATTGTGCCCAGCCCCAGACCCATGTAGCACAGGCCAACCTGACGCGCATTCAGACCCAGCTCACGTGTGGCAAAGAGAATCTGCACAACCATGGCACATTGGTGGCACGCCTGCCACAGGCCGACCGCCGTGGCCATCGACAGCAGCAACCGATGCTCCAGCACAAAGCGCAGACCGGCTTTGAGGTCGCGCCAGAAATGCGTCGGTCCGGTGGACACCCTGTTCTCGGCCACCCGCAATCCGCGCAAGATCGCTACGCTTACCAGCAGCAGAACCGCGTCGGCCAGCAGTGCCAGCGGCGCGCCGACGAGTTTGATCAGCGCACCAGCCACACCGGGCCCGGCCACCTCCGCACCGGAGGACGCCAGCGCGTTCTTGGCATGGGCTTCGACCAGACGTTCCCGCGGCACCACCTGTGTGAGGACAATCTGCGCGGCCGTACCGGCCGTTACAAAAACACAGCCGATGGTGAACGCCACCCCGTACAGGAAGGTCATGCTCAGCGCGTCGAAATACCAGACCAGCGGAACGCTGGCAAGCACCAGCGCCACCAGCCCTTCGCCAACGACATACACGGGCAGCTTGCGCACGCGGTCGAGCCAGACACCGGCGGGCAGCGACAGCAGCACGAACGGCGCGAGTTCCATCGCCGTCAAAATACCCATTTGCGAGGGCGTGGCCGCCAGCCACACGGCTGCAGTCAGCGGCAAGGCGAGCATCGTGACCTGACCGCCAAAGGAACTGATCAGGATCGACGTCCACAAGCGCCGATAGGTGGCGTTGCGCAACAGGTCGGTCGGTGCGAGCGTGGGCCACGCCGGCCTCAGGGCCAGCCAAAGCCGACGAGCAATACTATTGGCTTGAGGCGGCATGGGGTCGGGGTTGCAATTGTTTGTTGCGCTGCGCGCATCGGCTGCGGGGGTCCGATTCTAGCCAGCCGATGACCGGTGTGCAGGTTTTTCCATAAGTGCCAAAATGCAGGCATGACAACAGCACAACAACCCGCGGCGCTACAAAGAACGCAGCGGCAGCAGCAGGTGGTGAGCGCCTTGGCGGCGCATTTGCCCGCACACGGCCTGCTGTGGCAGACCGAGGACACGACGCCTTTTGAGTGCGATGGGCTGACCGCCTACCGGCAGCGCCCGCTGGTGGTCGTCTTGCCCGAAACGGCAGAACAGGTGCAGGCGGTGCTGCGCACCTGCTACGCGCTGGACGTTCCTGTGGTGGCGCGCGGCGCGGGCACGGGTCTGTCAGGTGGGGCCATGCCGCACGCGATGGGCGTGACCCTGTCGCTGGCCAAGTTCAACCGGATTTTGCGCGTTGACCCGGCCAGCCGCACGGCACGGGTGCAATGTGGTGTGCGAAATCTGGCCATCAGCGAAGCGGCGACCTCGCATGGCCTGTATTACGCACCCGACCCGTCGAGCCAGATCGCCTGCACCATTGGCGGCAACGTGGCTGAGAATGCCGGTGGCGTGCACTGCCTGAAGTACGGGCTGACGCTGCACAATGTTCTCAGGATCAAGGGCTTCACGATGGAAGGCGAGGCGATCGAGTTTGGCTCGGACGCACTTGATGCGCCGGGCTTTGATTGTCTGAGCATCGTCGTCGGCTCCGAGGGCATGCTCGCCGTCATCACCGAAGTCACCGTCAAGCTCACGCCCAAGCCGCAACTCGCACGCTGCATCATGGCCAGCTTTGACGATATCCGCAAAGCCGGTGATGCCGTGGCCAGCGTCATTGCGCAGGGGATCATCCCGGCCGGTCTGGAGATGATGGACAAGGCGATGACCGCGGCGGTGGAGGACTACGTGCACGCCGGTTACGACCTCAGCGCCGCCGCCATCCTGCTGTGCGAGAGCGACGGTACGCCCGAAGAGGTTGAAGAGGAAATTGGCCGTATGAAGGCCGTGCTGCTTGCATCAGGCGCTACAAAAATTGCAGTAAGCCAGAGCGAGGCCGAGCGTCTGAAGTTCTGGAGCGGGCGCAAGAACGCGTTCCCGGCGAGCGGGCGCATCAGCCCGGACTACATGTGCATGGACTCGACCATTCCGCGCAAACGCCTGGCCGACATGCTGCTTGCCATTGCCGAAATGGAGAAGAAATACCAGTTGCGCTGCTGCAACGTGTTTCACGCGGGCGACGGCAACCTGCACCCGCTGATCCTGTTTGACGCCAACGACGCCAACCAGCTGCACCGCTGCGAACTGTTCGGTGCCGACATTCTGGAGACCAGCGTTGCCATGGGCGGCACCGTGACCGGCGAGCACGGCGTGGGCATCGAAAAACTAAACTCCATGTGCGTGCAGTTCAGCGCCGCGGAGAACGAGCAGATGTTTGGTGTCAAGCGCGCTTTTGACACCAAGGGTTTGCTCAACCCGGGCAAGGTCATTCCAACCCCGCAGCGCTGCGCCGAGTACGGCAAGATGCTGGTGCGCGGCGGACAGCTCAAGCACCCGGAGCTTAAGCGCTTCTGAGACCTTGCGCGACGGGCCCAGACCGCGCGAAGTGCAAGTGGTCTGTGCCCAGCTCGCAATACCTCGCCTAAGACGATTTCGCCAGCAACAGACCGGGTTCATCCTCGGCCATGATTTGGCGCGCCCAGCCCGCGAGCTTGCCGGTATCGGCGCGCAGCACTTCCTGCTTGACCGCGAGAATCTGCGCCGGATGCATGGAAAAACAGCGCAAGCCCAGGCCGAGCAGCAGACGCGTCAGGCTGGTATCACCGGCCATCTCACCACACACGCTCACGCCCTTGCCTTGCGCGTGGCATTCGGCGATGGTGGCTGCGACCAGCCTGAGCACGGCGGGGTGCATCGGGTCGTACAGATGGGCCACAGATTCGTCGGCGCGGTCGATGGCCAGGGTGTACTGGATCAGATCGTTGGTGCCAATCGACAGGAAATCAAAATACTTCAGGAACACGCCGAGCGTGAGTGCAGCGGCCGGAATTTCGATCATGGCGCCGATCTTCACCGGCCCGTAGGCGACGCCACGGTTGTCGAGCTCGGCGCGGGCCCGGTCGATCAGGAACATCGTTTGCCGAATTTCGCTGGCGTGCACCAGCATCGGGATAAGCAGGTTTGCCTGCCCATGGGCCGCCGCGCGCAGGATGGCACGCAGTTGCGTCAGGAACATTGCCGGGTCGGCCAGGCTCCAGCGGATCGCGCGCAGCCCCAGCGCCGGGTTCAGATGGGCCGAGTCTTGCAAGGACTCGTCAAGTTGTTTATCGGCGCCAACGTCGACCGTGCGAATCGTCACCGGCAGGCCCTGCATCCCCTCGATCGCAGCGCGGTAGGCCAGGTATTGTTCTTCTTCATTGGGGAGTTTGCCGTCGCGCCCCATAAACAGGAATTCGCTGCG
The DNA here is from genome assembly GCA_963844495.1 of uncultured Pseudomonadota bacterium. Classification (GTDB taxonomy): domain Bacteria; phylum Pseudomonadota; class Gammaproteobacteria; order Burkholderiales; family Burkholderiaceae_C; genus Rhodoferax. The sequence continues at coordinate 56,735 of CAWJOT010000021.1, read as the reverse complement.
AAAAAGGCCCACGCCCACCGCACCGGCGCGAACTGCGCCGGCGGCGTCTTCGGGCATTTCGATGTTGGCGAGCAATTCAATCTTCTGGCCGTCAAGCGTCACCGCCGGGGTATGCAGCAAACGACTCAGACGCCCGCGATCGAGCTCGTGCTGGCGTTGTTTGAAGCCGTACTCGGCGAGCAAGATAGCCGACGGGTCGACCACGACCACCCCGGCGTCACCGTCGATCACGACCCAGTCGTCCTGACGCACCAGCTGGCTGCTCAGGCGCGCGCCAACCACCGCCGGGATATCGAGGCTGCGCGCCACGATCGCCGTGTGCGAGGTCTTGCCGCCGACGTCCGTCACGAAGCCGGCAAACACGCTTTGCTTGAACTGCAGCATGTCCGCTGGAGAGAGATCGTGCGCGATCAGGATCAGCGGCACGTCCACCGTATCGTCGAGCAGCAGGTCTTGTTGCGACTTTGCGCGTGCTGGCCGGCCTGGCAGGCGCACCATCGGTGAGGCCATGCCTTTCATGGCGCGCAACACCTTTTCGGTGATCTGTTCAAGGTCGGCCTTGCGCTCGCGCAAGTACTCGTCCTCCATCTCGTCGAACTGGCGCGCGATCACCTCGAGCTGCGAGGTCAGGGCCCACTCTGCGTTATACAGGCGGTCACTCACCCAGTGCTTGACCCCATCGATCAGTTCCTCGTCGTTGAGAAGCATCAGATGCACGTCAAGAAGTGCCGTGAGCTCGTGCGGCGCCTCCTTGGGCCCCATGTGCGTGATGCTGTCTTGCAGGCGGTGAATTTCGTCGACCACCGCGTTGCGCCCGGCACGAACGCGGTCAATCTCCGACTCGATCTGCGAGGCCTCAATGAAGTAGTGGGCCACATCGACCCGACTCGAGGCGACCAACACCGCCCGCCCGATGGCAATGCCCCGTGTCACCGCCAGACCGTGAATCGCGAATGTCATGGTGACAGCTGCGCAGCGCGCTGGTCAACGGGCCGAGAGCTCAAGTTATTCCCCTTCCCCAAACTTGTCGGCAATCAGAGCCAGCAATGCGTCGAGCGCCTCCTGCTCGCGCTCACCACTGGTTTCGATTTCCACCGAGCTGCCCAAACCGGCGGCGAGCATCATGACGCCCATGATGCTCTTGGCGTTGACGCGGCGTCCATCCCTGGCCAACCACACGTCGCAGGCAAAGCTGCCCGCGAGCTTGGTCAGCTTGGCCGACGCCCGTGCGTGCAGTCCGAGCTTATTGTTGATGGTCGTGCTTGCTTTGATCATGTCGTTTTTTTACCTGATTCTGGGGAGCCGTCGTGGCTACTTGCATGATGCCCTGCGTGCCCCCGGCCAGCGCACGTGCCACCAGCGCATCAAGGGACTCACGCCGGTACGTTACGCTGCGCAGCAGCATCGGCAGATTGACGCCGACCACCAGCTTGGAGTCCAGACCGTCGACCAGCCTTTGCGCCACATTGCACGGCGTCGCGCCGAACACATCGGTCAGCACCAGCGCCTGCGCAGTACCAAGCAAGGCAAGCGCCTGCGCAGCCCCGGCAAACGTTTCTTCCGGAGGAACATTGGGCGGCACATCGTACGCCGCGACGGCGGATGCGCCCTCCGGAAACACGTGCAAGACGCACTGGCGCAGGGCACTGGCCAGCGGCGCGTGGGCGATGATGAGGATGCCGATGTTCATGGAGTCCAAAAGGTTTCAGATCGCACGATTATGACTTTTTGCGCTAAGGAAATAGACATAGGCGCCGACGCAACACAGCAAAAACATCGCCATCGCCGCCTGAAACGAAGCAATTTCGCTCCATCCCAGAGCGCGGAAGGCATCAATGCCCAGCCCAACACCCCACTGCACCACAAATACTCCGGCAAATATCACCAGGTTGTAGGCTGTCAGCGCGCGTCCAGCCAGGTTGGGTGTAAACGCCATGGCCACCGCGGGCTGCGCCAGGGAAACAAAAGTACAACCGACGCAGTACAAAGCCCACATGGCTGCCGAGGCTGTCGTCACAGTATCCCCCGCTATGATAATCATAGCGAGTATGACAAAACTCGAAGGCAGACCCCAGGCGATCAGTTGCTCCGCATGCAGGCCGCGACGGGTCAGCCAGGGGTTGAGCAGGCCCCAGGTCCAGAACGTGCATAGCATCGCCACGTTGATCCAGAACAATCCGCTGGCGGCCTGCAAGGAACTGTAACCGCCAACCTTGATCATCCACGGCACCACCCAAAGCGTCTGCATGGCGATCAGGCCGCCGTAGCAAAAAAATCCGATCGGAACCATCTTGCGGAAGTAAGGGTGCTCCCAGACCTGTCGGTAACTTGCCTGCGCGGGCGCGATGGCGCCAGTCGGTGCCGGTGCCGAGTCCCAACGCGGAACCTGCCAGGCAATCAGTGCCATGGCCACCAACACCAAGGCCGCCAAGCCGAGGAACAGGGCACGCCAGCCGATGATGGGCCAGAGCCACTGCACCGGCAGCGTGGAGGCGACCATGCCGAGCGAACCCGTCATCAGCATCCAGGAATTAGCACGCAACAGGGTCGATGCGTCAAACCAGCGGCGATAGCCCGTCAGCGGCGCCATCAAGCAGGCGCTGACACCGACACCAGAAAGGATCCGTGCCGCCAGCAGGACGGAAAAGCTCGTCGCCAAGGAAAAGGCGACGCATGAAAACGCAGCGACGGTCAACAGCGACAGGATGACTTTCTTCGGTCCGTGGCGGTCAAGCCATGTGCCCAGGGGCAACTGGTTAGCGGCGAACCCGAGAAAGTAGCCCCCAGCGAGCAGGCCGAGGTCTCCAGCGTTGAGCGCAAACTCCTGCGTCAGCGTCGGCGACAGCGTCGCCGTAATGGCGCGAATCAACGCCGATAGAAAGTAGGAAAACGCAAAGGTCAGAAAGACAAGAACCGCCGCGCGTCGTGGCAGCGCGCTGACGAATAGGGGTTGAGGCATCACCCCATTATCGGTGCTGCGCCCGTCACACGGCCCCCGCCACCGAGTCAGCACCCTGCCCCCGTGCGGGCGCACGCCTACAGCAGGACTCCGGGCTCGCTGTCAATCTTTGCGATAAGCGTCGTGACAGGTCTTGCAGGTGCCGCCAGTGGCGCTGACGGCGGTCTTGATGGAGTCAAGGTTGCCAGCCTTCGCAGCAGCAGCGAACTTGGTCATTTCCGCCTGCATCTTGTCGGCGTACTCGTGGAACTTGGCAGATTCTTTCCAGAGTTCGGGCTTGGCCCGGGTCTCGCCCTTGTCCGTGCCATCACCAAACGCGGCCCACGGCAACCTGGCCATGTACTCCGCGACGGCGGCACTGTCGGCGGCGACTTTGGCATCAAACGGTGCCTTGCCGGCAGCCATTGCGGCAACGCGTCCAAAGTTCTGCTGCATCACAAACAACGCGCTCTTGCGGTACTTGATCGCGTCTTCGGGCTTGGCAAATTGGGCACTTGCGGGCAATGAAAAGGAAAGCGCGGTGAGCGCAATAGCAAGGGGGGACAAAACGTTCATGGGTTTTCCTGAGTTGATCAAACATTGATTCGGCTTGCCCCACACCTGGCAGGGGTACAAGCTCGCACTGGCCACGGCAAGCACGACGGACGCACAATACGGACTTTTCTGGAGTGGCGTTCACCTTGATACAACCAACCACAATTCGGGTATGGGATTTACCGACCCGCATCTTCCACTGGGCGCTGGCTGCAAGCTTTATGGGTCTGCTGACGACAGCGTTCATCGCAGGCGAGGCGATGGTGTGGCACTTTCGATTTGGCTACACGGTGCTTTGCCTGTTGCTGTTTCGCCTGGTTTGGGGTCTGATCGGCGGACACTGGTCGCGCTTTGCGTCGTTCATCTATTCGCCCGGTGCCGTGTTGGACTACGTAAAGGGTCGGGCCCCACCGCAGCACCGTGTGGGGCACAATCCAATGGGCGCAATCTCGGTATTTGCGCTGCTGTTCTTCCTGTTGGCGCAGGTTGCCTCCGGGCTGGTGAGCGACGACGAAATCGCTACAGTCGGCCCCTTGGCCAAGTGGGTCCCCAACGCCGTGGTGCGTCTGGCGACGACGTATCATGCCGACATTGGTAAACTGGTCCTGATCGCACTGGCGAGCATGCACGTCGGCGCGATTCTTTTCTACCGTTTGAAGAAGGGCGACGACTTGGTGGCTCCCATGATCCACGGCAACAAGCAAACAGGCTTTGCGGTGCCCGGCGCACGCGATGACGCACGTTCGCGGCTGCTCGCTGCGGCGGTCTTTGCGATGTGCACCGCGCTCGTGCTCTGGATGATCCAACAGGCAGCATGAACGCCAATATCGAGGTCGTCAGACCGGGCTTACCGGGGGAACTTGAGGCCGTGCGCGACATTTTTCGCGAATACGCCGCCAGCCTCCATGTTGATTTGTGCTTTCAGGATTTCGAGACAGAGCTGGCGACACTGCCTGGAGAGTACGCGCCGCCTCGCGGAGCCCTGCTGCTGGCGCGGATTGACGAAAACCTGGTTGGCTGTTGCGCTTTGCGCCCGCTTGACACGGCTGATTATGTCAACGCCTGCGAGATGAAACGGCTATACGTGCGCCCGCCCCACCGTAGCGCGGGCATCGGGCGGCGCCTGGTTGAAGCTGTGCTCGATTGGGCGCGTCTGGCCGGTTATGACTGCGTCCTGCTCGACACGCTCGACGACATGGAGAGCGCGCGTGAGCTCTACAGGGATCTGGGCTTTGAGGAGATCGCGCCCTACTATCACAATCCCATTGAAGGCTCGCACTACCTCAAGGTCGACCTCTGACGGCAGCCCGCGAACCTTATTCAGGCCTTGGCTTGCGCCAGCAACGTGGCGGCGTCACTGACTTCAAATTTACCGGGAGCCTCAATGTTGAGGGAAGCTACCTTGCCGTCTTTTACGAGCATTGAATAGCGAGTACTGCGCAAACCCATGCCCTTGCCCGTGAGGTCCAGCGTCAGACCCGTCGCTTTGGCAAAAACCGCGTCGCCGTCGGCGAGCATGCGAACTTTGCCAGCCGACTTTTGATCGCGGGCCCAGGCGCCCATGACAAAGGCGTCGTTCACGCTGACGCACCAGATCTCGTCGACGCCAGCGGACCTGAATTCCTGGAATTTCTCCAAATATCCCGGGACGTGCTTGGCAGAGCAGGTCGGGGTAAAAGCGCCGGGAAGCGCAAACAAGGCAAGGGTCTTGCCCGCGCTGGCCTTGACCACGTCGACCGGATTCGGGCCAAGACTACACCCTCCACCCTCGACTTCTGAGTACTCCATCAGTGTCGTGGGAGGAAGGTTATCACCTACTTTAATCATGTGCAGCTCCTGTCAGTGTGAAATTAAGATATGTCCGGCGCAGGGCCCAGGGCAACCGACGCGGTTCCTAGGGCGGTGTCGTTCGCCCCGAGTGAAAACGGCCCACATTGTGAGCCGTTTCTGCCAAACCCGCAGCCTTCGGCGAGAAGGGCCTAAATGACGATGGCCTTTTCAACCAGGCGCGTGGCTACCCAGTTCTTGGTCTTGGAGATCGGCCGACTTTCGGTGATCTCGATGACGTCGCCGAGCTTGTAGGCGCCTTGCTCGTCGTGCGCGTGATACTTGCTCGATCGGCCGACGATCTTGCCGTAGAGTTCGTGTTTGACCCTACGCTCGATCAGCACGGTCACCGTCTTGGCACGCTTGTCGCTGACTACCTTGCCAATCAAGGTGCGCTTGAGGGATTTCTTCGCTTCCGTCATCAGTCGCTCCTTAAGTGGCAGATTTTGCGGCGCTTTGCTTCTGGCCAAGAATCGTCTTGGCGCGAGCAATGTCGCGGCGCGCAGTGCGCAGCGTAGCGGTGTTGTTGAGTTGTTGCGTGGCTTTTTGCATGCGCAGGCCAAAATGAGCTTTTTGCAGCTCCTTGACTTCAACTTGCAGACCCGCAACGTCCTTTTGACGTAGTTCAGCCGTTTTCATGGTTGTGTTCTCCTGATTACTGGCCGATCATGCGCGCCACAAACGTGGTACGCAGCGGCAGCTTGGCGGCGGCCAGCCGGAACGCTTCGCGCGCCAGTTCTTCGGACACCCCAACAATCTCGAACACGATCTTGCCGGGCTGGATTTCGGCGACGTAATACTCGGGATTGCCCTTGCCGTTGCCCATGCGAACTTCAGCCGGTTTTTGCGAAATTGGTTTGTCCGGGAATACGCGAATCCAGATCCGACCACCGCGCTTTACGTGGCGCGAAATGGCGCGACGTGCGGACTCGATCTGGCGCGCGGTCAAACGACCACGATCCGTGCACTTAAGACCAAAATCACCGAAAGCCACCGAGCTGCCTCGGGTTGCGACTCCGGTGTTACGGCCTTTTTGCTCTTTGCGATACTTGCGACGAGCGGGTTGCAACATGGTTATTCTCCTTTGCCGTCAGCGGCCACAGCACCGGTGCTTGTGGCGGAGGCTGGCGCGGCCACCTTGCGGACGCGTTTCACGGCGGGTTTGGCGGCATCAGCGCCAGCGGTAGCTTCGGAAGGCTTGTCACTGCCATCCGCTGGCGCCGTATTGGCGCCTACCAGACGACGCGCACCGCGCGGCGGCGCCGGACGATCGGCGCCAGGACGGGCGTCCCGGCGCGGCCCGCGCGGGCGGCGCTCGTCTTCGGAGCGTGGTTCGACCACTGCCGGCAGATCGTTGCGACCCAGGGTGTCCCCCTTGTAGACCCAGACCTTGACGCCAATGATGCCGTACGTTGTTTTGGCTTCGGACGTCCCGTAATCAATATCGGCTCGAAGCGTATGCAGTGGCACGCGCCCTTCCCGATACCACTCGCAACGGGCGATTTCGATACCGTTCAAGCGGCCCGACGACATGATCTTGATGCCCAGTGCGCCCAGTCGCATCGCGTTTTGCATGGCGCGCTTCATGGCGCGGCGGAACATGATGCGTTTTTCAAGTTGCTGGGTAATGCTGTCGGCAATCAATTTGGCGTCAACCTCGGGCTTGCGCACTTCCTCGATATTCACGGCCACAGGCACGCCCAGTTGTCGTCCAAGTTCGCGCTTGAGGTTTTCAATGTCCTCGCCCTTCTTGCCAATCACCACGCCCGGACGCGCCGAGAAAATCGTAATGCGGGCGTTCTTGGCCGGTCGCTCAATGAGCACGCGCGATACCGAGGCATTCTTGAGCTTGGCCTTGAGATATTCGCGAACCTTGATGTCTTCGGCCAGCATGCCCGCGAAATCGCGGTCATTGGCGTACCAGCGCGATGCCCAATTGCGGCTAACCGACAGGCGAAAGCCGGTAGGGTGGATTTTTTGTCCCATAACTTCCAGGCCTCTTTCAGTTACCGACCGTCACGTACACATGGCACGTGGGTTTTCTGATTTGGTTGCCGCGACCTTTTGCGCGGGCCGTGAAACGCTTGAGCGATGCGCCTTGTTCAACAAAGATGGTCTTTACCTTCAACTCGTCGATGTCGGCGCCATCGTTGTGCTCTGCATTGGCAATGGCCGACTCAAGCACTTTCTTGATGATCACGGCAGCTTTTTTCTGCGTGAACTGCAAGATGTTGAGAGCCTGGTCCACCTTTTTGCCACGGATCAAATCCGCGACCAGTCGGCCCTTATCGACCGACAAACGAACGCCACGAAGGCTTGCACGTGTTTCCATGGTCACCTCCTTATTTCTTCTGGACTTTTTTGTCCGCCGGGTGGCCCTTGAAGATCCGCGTCAGCGCGAACTCTCCAAGCTTGTGGCCAACCATTTGATCGGTGATATAAACCGGCACGTGCTGCTTGCCGTTATGCACCGCGATCGTCAGACCGATGAATTCGGGCAACACCATTGACCGCCGCGACCATGTCTTGATCGGCTTCTTGTCTTTGGTCGTCACCGCTTTGTCGGCCTTCGCTACCAGGTGATGGTCAACGAATGGGCCTTTTTTGAGAGAACGAGTCATTTACCTGCCCCTTACTTCTTGCGACGCGACACGATCATGACCTGCGTGCGCTTGTTGTTACGGGTGCGGTACCCCTTGGTCAGATTACCCCAAGGATCGACTGGATGACGGCCCTCGCCGGTCTTGCCTTCGCCACCACCATGCGGATGATCGACCGGATTCATGACCACCCCGCGAACGGTTGGCCGAATACCCATCCAGCGTTTGACACCCGCCTTGCCCAGTTGACGCAGGCTGTGCTCTTCGTTGGCGACCTGGCCAAGCGTCGCACGGCATTCGATGTGAATCTTGCGAACCTCGCCGGAACGCATGCGAACCTGAGCATAGGTACCCTCGCGCGCCAACAGGGTTGCCGAGGTCCCCGCCGAACGTACGATTTGAGCCCCGCGCCCAACTTGCAGTTCGATGCAATGGACAATCGAACCGACCGGAATGTTGCGGATCGGCAGCGTGTTGCCGACCCTGATCGGAGCCTCCGCGCCGCTGACAATCGTCGCGCCCACCTCCAAGCCGCGTGGCGCGATGATGTAGCGACGTTCACCATCGGCATAGCACACCAGTGCGATGTGCGCCGAGCGGTTGGGGTCGTATTCAATACGCTCAACTTTGGCCGCAATCCCGTCCTTGTCACGCCGGAAGTCGACGACCCGATAGTGATGTTTGTGACCCCCACCCTTGTGGCGGGTGGTGATGTGTCCGTTGTTATTGCGTCCCGCGAGTTGGAACTGGGGCTCAAGCAGCGCCGCGTGCGGCGCCCCTTTGTACAAATGCTCTCGTGAAATCTTCACCACACCACGACGGCCTGGCGAAGTCGGTTTCATCTTGATGACAGCCATGATTACGCAGCCTCCCCGCCGAGGTTGAGTTCCTGACCCGGCTTGAGTGTCACGTAGGCCTTGCGAACATTGTCGCGACGCCCGACAGACTTGCCAAATCGCTTGGTCTTGCCTTTGGTGTTCACCACAGAGACCCCCTTGACCTCGACCTTGAACATCAACTCCACGGCGGCCTTGATTTCGTACTTGGTCGCGTCCTGCAGCACCTTGAAGGTCACCGAGTTCGCTTTCTCGGCAACCATCGTCGCCTTCTCGGAAACGATCGGCGCCACCAGAACCTGCATCAGACGACCCTCGTCAAACTTGGCTAAATTGGGACCATGACTCATGCGAACATCTCCTTGAGTTGATCCATGGCGGCGCGAGTGACCAGCACCTTGCGGTAGTGAACCAGGGACAAGGGGTCGGCGTAACGCGGCTCAACCACCAGCACATTGACCAGATTGCGCGAGGCAAGGTACAGGTTTTCGTCGACTTCGTCGGCAATCACCAGAACTGAAGGCAGGTTCATCGCCTTGAACCTGGCTGCTAAAGGCTTGGTCTTGGGCGAGTCCACCTTGAGTGAATCGACCACGGCGAGACGACCTTCGCGCGCTAACTGCGAGAAGATGGACGCCATCCCGGCCCGGTACATCTTCTTGTTAATCTTGTGGGCAAAGTTCTCGTCTGGCATATTCGGAAATATCCGACCACCACCACGCCACAAGGGCGAGGATGTCATGCCCGCGCGTGCGCGACCCGTACCCTTTTGTTTGAATGGTTTCTTGGTCGAGTGCTTGACCTGTTGGCGGTCCTTCTGGGCGCGTGTGCCCTGGCGCGCATTGGCCTGAAATGCAACCACGACCTGGTGCACCAGGTCCTCGTTGTAAGCACGGCCAAACACGGTCTCTGGCGCGTCAAACTTTGCCGTCGCCTGACCCTGATCGTTGAGGAGTTCGATCTGCATCAGTTCGCTCCCTGCGTGTCGGCATTGATGGCCTTGACCTTGACGGCCGGGCGCACCGTCACGAAGCCGCCGGCCGAACCAGGCACCGCCCCTCTGAGCATGAGCAATTGACGAGCCTCGTCGATGCGGACCACATCAAGGTTCTGGGTTGTGACCAGATCACCGCCCAAATGCCCGGTCATGCGTTTACCCGGAAACACACGGCCAGGATCCTGCGCCATACCGATGGAGCCCGGAACGTTGTGTGAACGACTGTTGCCGTGCGATGCCCGCTGCGACTTCATGTGGTGACGCTTGATCGTCCCGGCGAAGCCTTTGCCGATCGTTGTTCCCTGCACGTCAACTTTTTGCCCGACCGCAAACACCGCGCTCACCGGCACGATGGCGCCCGCTTTGTATTGGGCAGCGGCATCAGCACTCAAACGGAATTCCTGAATGATTTCGCCGGCCTCGACCCCTGCTTTTGCAAGGTGCCCCGCCGCAGGCTTGCTGACACGCGACGCTTTGCGCGTGCCAAAAGTCACCTGCAAGGCAACATAGCCGTCGTTCTCTTGGGTTTTTACCTGGGTCACACGGTTGTTTGATACGTCTACCACCGTGACAGGGATGGTGTCCCCTTCATCGGTAAACAGGCGCATCATGCCCACCTTGCGGCCCAGCAACCCCAGGGAGTTGCTCAGACTCATTGTTTTCTCCGTAACCCCCACCGCTGCAACTTCAATTGGCTACAGCGTTTTGCGTGGGAGACTGTTAATAAAACTTTGCCGACGTTAGGAACGTGCAAGCAGAGCCCACCAGTATATCCTTAACTCGCTCGTTGTACAAGCATTTTTACGCCATCTGAACCGGGTGGCACGGCCACAGGCGTCGGCCAGGCCACGGTTCAAAGGACCCTATTGGAGCTTAATTTCGACGTCCACGCCGGCGGGCAAATCAAGCTTCATCAAGGCGTCAACCGTCTTGTCCGTCGGGTCCACGATATCCATCAAACGCTGATGCGTGCGAATTTCGAACTGGTCCCGACTGGTCTTGTTGACGTGCGGCGAGCGCAAAATGTCAAATCGCTTCATGCGCGTGGGCAGTGGAACCGGTCCCTTGACTATGGCGCCCGTGCGTTTGGCAGTGTCGACGATCTCGGCAGCTGATTGATCGATCAGTTTGTAGTCGAAAGCCTTGAGGCGAATGCGAATCTTTTGTTTGGTAGCCATGATTTTCCTTAGGCAATAATCTTGGCCACGACCCCGGCGCCGACGGTTTTGCCACCTTCACGGATGGCAAAGCGCAGCCCCTCTTCCATGGCAATGGGGTTGATCAGCTTTACAGTGATCGATACGTTGTCCCCGGGCATGACCATCTCCTTGCCCTCGGGCAGCTCGATCGCTCCGGTTACGTCCGTGGTGCGGAAATAAAACTGCGGACGGTAGTTGTTGAAGAACGGCGTGTGCCGGCCTCCTTCGTCTTTGCTTAGTACGTAGATCTCGCCGGTAAAGTGCGTGTGCGGCTTGATCGAGCCGGGCTTGCACAGCACTTGGCCGCGCTGCACGTCTTCGCGCTTGGTGCCGCGCAGCAAAATACCAACGTTGTCACCGGCCTGGCCCTGATCGAGCAGCTTTCGGAACATTTCCACACCCGTGCAGGTGGTCTTTTGGGTCTCGGCAATGCCCACGATTTCGATTTCTTCACCGACCTTGATCACCCCGCGCTCGACGCGCCCGGTCACCACGGTGCCACGCCCGGAGATGGAGAACACGTCTTCGACGGGCATCAGGAAGGCGCCATCGACGGCGCGCTCGGGCGTGGGGATGTAGCTGTCAAGGGCTTCGGCGAGCTTCAAGATGGAGCCTTCGCCGAGTTCGCTCTTGTCGCCTTCCATGGCGAGCTTGGCTGAGCCGTGGATGATGGGGGTCGCGTCGCCCGGGAATTCGTATTTGTCGAGCAGTTCGCGTACTTCCATTTCAACGAGTTCGAGCAGTTCGGCATCGTCGACCATGTCGCATTTGTTCATGTACACAATGATGTAGGGAACACCCACCTGGCGCGCGAGCAAGATGTGTTCGCGCGTCTGGGGCATGGGGCCGTCAGCAGCAGAGACAACCAAAATGGCACCGTCCATCTGCGCCGCACCGGTGATCATGTTCTTGATGTAGTCAGCGTGCCCGGGGCAGTCAACGTGCGCGTAGTGGCGCTTGGCCGTCTCGTATTCGACGTGCGCGGTGTTGATCGTGATGCCGCGTGCCTTCTCTTCGGGCGCAGCGTCAATCTGGTCGTAGGCCTTGACCGTGCCGCCATACTTGCTGGCCATCACGCTGGTGATGGCCGCCGTCAGCGTGGTCTTGCCGTGGTCAACGTGACCAATCGTGCCAACATTGACGTGCGGCTTGGTTCGTGTGAATTTCTCTTTTCCCATTTTCAATTCCTTCAAAGAGCAAGGCCCGTGGATTGGTTTAATGTTTGCATTTCGTCACGTGGTCCCTTGCCACGGGCAGCTCGGGGTGCGAAATCGCAGACAGGTTCATCTAATCGGTCTAATCAGTCGAGGACAGAGCAAAAATTGCTACCCAATTTCTTAATCTGTCCCCGAGGCTGTTTACTTGGCCCTTGCCGCCATGATGGCCTCGGACACGTTACGCGGCGCCTCGGTGTAGTGCTTGAATTCCATGGTGTAAGTGGCGCGCCCCTGTGACATGGAACGAAGCGTGGTCGAGTAACCGAACATTTCCGACAACGGAACCTCCGCCTTGATTGCTTTGCCCCCGCCAACCATGTCCTCCATTCCCTGCACCATGCCGCGGCGCGAGGACAAGTCGCCCATCACGTTGCCAGCGTAGTCCTCGGGCGTTTCCACCTCCACCGCCATCATCGGTTCGAGGATCACCGGGCCGGCCTTGCGGCAGCCTTCCTTGAAACCGAAAATTGCCGCCATCTTGAAAGCGTTCTCGTTCGAGTCCACGTCGTGGTACGACCCAAAATGCAGGGTGACCTTGACGTCAACCACCGGATAACCCGCCAGCACGCCAGTGGTTACCGCCTCGTGAATGCCCTTCTCGACCGCAGGAATGTATTCGCGCGGGACCACGCCACCCTTGATGGCGTCGATAAACTCAATGCCCTTGCCCGCTTCGTTGGGCTCGATCTTGAGCACCACGTGCCCATACTGCCCCTTGCCGCCGGACTGGCGAACGAACTTGCCTTCACTGTCGGTCACGGTTTTGCGGATCGTTTCACGATACGCGACTTGTGGCTTGCCGACGTTGGCTTCCACACCAAACTCGCGCTTCATGCGATCGACAATGATTTCAAGGTGCAATTCGCCCATGCCCGCGATCAGGGTTTGGCCTGACTCCTCGTCGGTCTTTACCCGGAACGAGGGATCCTCCTGCGCAAGACGCTGCAGCGCAATGCCCATCTTTTCCTGATCCACCTTGGTCTTTGGCTCGACCGCCTGCGTAATGACCGGTTCGGGGAACACCATGCGTTCAAGCATGATAATGGCGCCCGGATCGCATAAAGTCTCCCCCGTGGTAACTTCTTTCAAGCCGACGCATGCAGCGATATCGCCGGCGCGAATTTCACTGACTTCTTCGCGGTTGTTGGCGTGCATCTGCACGATCCGTCCGATACGCTCTTTCTTGCTGCGGATCGGGTTGTAAACACTGTCACCTTTGCTCAACACGCCAGAATAGACACGAACGAAGGTCAGTTGCCCGACAAAGGGATCGGTCATCAGCTTGAACGCCAACGCCGAAAACTTCTCGCTGTCATCGGCTTTTCGAGTGACCGGAACGTCGTCATCATCGGTACCCTTGACCGGTGGGATGTCCACCGGCGACGGCATGAATTCGATGATGGCATCGAGCATGCGCTGCACGCCCTTGTTCTTGAACGCGGTGCCGCAAAGCATCGGCTGGATCTCGCTGGCGATGGTACGGGTGCGTATGCCAAGCTTGATTTCGTCCTGCGTAAGGTCTCCATCTTCGATGTACTTGTTCATGAGGTCCTCGGACGCCTCAGCTGCCGACTCGACCATCTTCTCGCGCCACTCCTTGGCCAAAGCAAGCAATTCGGCCGGAATTTCACGATAGTCAAACTTCATGCCCTGGCTGGCCTCATCCCAGATGATCGCCTTCATCTTGATCAAGTCAACGACGCCTGTGAAGTGCTCTTCGGCTCCAATCGGGATCACGATCGGCACCGGCGTTGCCTTCAGGCGCAGTTTCATCTGGTCGACGACCTTGAAGAAATTTGCGCCGATGCGGTCCATCTTGTTGACAAAAGCCAGCCGCGGCACCTTGTACTTGTTGGCTTGGCGCCAAACAGTTTCCGACTGCGGCTGCACGCCACCGACGGCGCAATACACCATGCAGGCGCCATCGAGCACGCGCATCGAACGCTCGACCTCAATCGTGAAGTCGACGTGACCGGGAGTATCAATGATGTTGATGCGGTGTTCTGCGAAATTGTTCTCCATCCCCTTCCAGAAACAGGTGGTTGCAGCAGAGGTGATCGTGATGCCCCGCTCCTGCTCCTGCTCCATCCAGTCCATGGTCGCCGCGCCGTCGTGCACCTCACCAATCTTGTGATTCACGCCGGTGTAAAAAAGAATGCGTTCGGTGGCTGTGGTTTTGCCGGCGTCGATATGAGCCGAAATTCCAATGTTGCGATAACGCTCAATGGGGGTATGGCGAGCCATGATGAATCCTTGGTTGCTCTCTAAAGAAATCAAATTCCGCCAAACCGTGAAGACTCGTGATCTCCCCGGCGTAGCGAGCAATGTTCAGGCTAGGCGCGTCGCCGCAGACAGTGCCCAAGGCACGGCAAGGCGACGCAACGACGCATAAACTTTGCGCAGTAGCCGCTCAAAAGCGGAAGTGCGAGAAGGCCTTGTTGGCCTCGGCCATGCGGTGCACTTCATCGCGCTTCTTCATGGCGCCGCCCCGACCCTCGGTGGCTTCCATCAGCTCATTGGCCAAACGAAGCGCCATCGATTTCTCGCCGCGTTTGCGCGCCGCCTCCTTGATCCAGCGCATGGAAAGCGCCAGTCGACGGACCGGGCGCACCTCAACGGGCACCTGATAATTTGCGCCACCGACGCGGCGCGATTTCACCTCGACCATCGGTTTGACATTGTTGATGGCCATGGTGAAAGCCTCCACCGGATCTTTGCCAGGGTTCTTCTTCTCGATCTGCTCGAGCGCGCCGTAGATGATGCGCTCGGCCACGGCCTTCTTGCCGCCTTCCATGATCACATTCATGAATTTCGACAGTTCGACATTGCCGAATTTCGGATCCGGCAGGATTTCACGCTTGGGGACTTCGCGACGACGTGGCATTTTTTCACCTCTTTGCTTCAGTTGGTGTTTCTTCAAACACCGCGAGAGTTAATCAATAAGACTCTCACTTACTCGACCCAGACCTTGGGCCACTACGTCCGTTCGCCGCGCCACGCAGCAAACGAACACCTTGAACAGACAACAACCCTGGCCCTATTTGGCCTTCGGCTTCTTGGCACCGTACTTGGAACGTGACTGTTTGCGGTCCTTGACACCTTGCAGGTCAAGCGATCCGCGCACAATGTGATACCGTACGCCGGGCAGATCCTTGACGCGCCCGCCACGCACCAGCACCACCGAGTGTTCCTGCAGATTGTGGCCTTCGCCACCAATGTAGGAGATAACTTCAAAGCCATTGGTCAAGCGCACCTTGGCAACCTTGCGCAATGCGGAATTGGGCTTCTTCGGCGTCGTCGTATAGACGCGCGTGCAGACACCGCGGCGCTGCGGCGAATTCTCCATCGCCGGACTTTTGGACTTGATCGTTTCGACCTCACGCCCCTGACGCACTAACTGGTTGATCGTTGGCAATTGAGCCTCCTAAGACAAAACGTCCCTAAACGTTTAATAAACAAAACTGAAAATTTCAAAAACGCAAAACCCTTCGGAAGTTCCGAAAAGCCTTCAACTATAGCAGGTTAAGGCGCTGGATGCAATCCCGGCTGCCTATATTTGCGGCCTGCGCCAACTGCAAAACAAACCTGTTGGGAATACCCAACTTACTTGATCCACAGTCTCAACGCGTCCCAGGTGCGCCCAAAGTAGCCGGCCTGGTCAACCGCTTCCAGAGCCACAAGGGGAATGTCTGCCAGCGCGAGATCCCCCATGAGTACTTTCAGGTTGCCCACCTGTTGCCCCAGCACCAAGGGTGCGACCAGCGGATCGGCGTGCACGACTTGCATCTTCAACTGCCTGGCGCGGCCGGCCGGCACGGTCACGATGATGGGCTGCGGACGACCGAGCTTGACGGTCGCCGCCTTGCCTTTCCAGATCATCGGCGAAGCCACGGCTTGATTTGCGTCATACAGTTTGACCGCTTCGAAGGCTGTGTAACCCCAATTGAGAAGCTTCTGCGCCTCATTGGCGCGGCTGTTCTCGCTCGCCGCGCCCAAGATGATCGACAGCAAACGGCGACTTCCGAGCGCCCCGGGCGAACCGGTAGCCGCTCCACGCACTCCCAAACTGGCAAAATCCCGCGACGCAGTCGCGATGAGGCAGTAGCCAGCAGCATCGGTATGTCCCGTTTTCAGACCATCAACCGACGGGTCACGAAACAACAACTGATTGCGGTTGCTGTCATTGGCCGTCGGCGTTCCCGGATACCGGTACTTCTTGATCGCGTAGTACTTGATGTAATCAGGAAAGTCTCGCATCAATCGCACAGCAAGAATACTCAGATCACGCGCCGTCGTCGTATGACCAGGTTCGGTCAACCCCTCCGGATTCTTGTACGTCGTCGCCTTCATTCCCAGTGCGCGAGCCTGCTGGTTCATCAGTTGCACAAATCGTTCGGCCGATCCGCCAACACCTTCGGCCAGTGCCATCGTCGCATCGTTGCCGCTTTGCACGATCATGCCCATGATCAGGTCTTCGACCGGAACCTTCATCTTGGGATCAATGAACATTCGTGAGCCAGGCATTTTCCACGCGCGCTCGCTCACCGCCATCGTTTGCTTGAGATCTATTTTGTTGCTGCGTAGGGCATCAAACACCAGATAGGCGGTCATCAACTTGGTCAGTGACGCTGGCTCGACGGGGACATCAATGTCCTTTTCTGCCAGCATCTGGTTTGCAGTCACGTCGAGCAACAAGTAGGAACGCGCCGCAATTTCAGGAGCCTGGGGCGATTGAGCCGCGGCGCAGAAACTCAGTGCGGCGGCCATGGCGGCGAGAAAATGTTTCATGGTGGAAAGAATTGAGTTGCCCGCAGCGCAAGCCACGGGCTGAAAAAACGGCCAATTGCTATAAATAAAATAGCAATCTTGGCAAGACTGACAGGCTTTGCAAGCAAGTCAGCAATCACCCTGGATCGGCAGGCAGCACCAGACGTGTCACGATGTTTCCGTGTATCAGGTGTTTCTGAACGATCTCATCGATGTCCTGGTCGTCCACATAGCTGTACCACACCGCTTCCGGATAGACCACCGCCACCGGTCCCTGGGCACACCGATCAAGGCAGCCGGCCTTGTTGACCCTGACCCTTCCGGGGCCAGCCAGGCCCGCAGCCTTGATCTGCATCTTGCATCGATCGAAACCCGCCTGGGCACTGTGTCGGGCGCAGCATTCTTCGCCGCCCTTTCGATCGTTGATACAAAAGAAGATATGCCGTTCGTAGTAGGAATCCGCGGGCCCGCGATTGGTGTCGCCCGCGCCCGCATGGAATTGTGTTTCGTTCATTGAGGTGATTCTAGTTTTTCATATCACGGGCCCCGACCCGAGTCAGCGTATAGACCAGCACGGCGTAAGGCCACAGCCATCCGAGCCACTGCACGAGTCCGTGAAAGCGAATAAAGCGCCCCTGTTCCCAAGTCGAAAGCGTCTGGGCAAAATAGGCACTCGTGGGCGCCTGATTCAGCAGGCTAAGGTAAATACCCAACGCCAGCAGGACCACGGCGGCGCTGGCCCGGCGGCTGAGCCCGAGCATCAGAAACAGCAAGACCAGCGCGGCAACCATGCCAGCGCGGACCGGGTCGCCGAACCATGACCAGGCGTGCTCCGGCCCATAACTCAAGGCGGCCGAGAGCGCACTGGCACCAATGCCAAGCGCCGAGACCACCAACACCAAGACCGGCCGCTGTCGGGGCGACCGGATCACGCCGTAGCCCAACAAACAGGGAATCACGACGCCGAGCATGACGCAAAGAAGTTCGGCCACGGGTACCAGTGGCTGCAGTTCGACCACACGCAAAGGTAGCCAGTTGAGGAACGGCGTTTGCTGCAACAGCGCGGCGAGCGCCGCTTCCAGCCGCTCAAGCACCTGACCGAGGCCGAATGGCACAGCGGCCGGAAACATGAGGGCCAACGGCCACAGGGCCAGCAACACCAACGCGCCACGCGCGTCCTGTACGAACCAGCGCGCGCGCAGGCGACTCCAGCGCGCGACCACACCCATGCGCTCCAGGGCCCACGCCAGCCACCCGCCCAGACCAGCGCCCACGACATTGAGTCCAAGATCGACATTCGATGGCACACGGGTCGGCAAATAGCCCTGCAGCGACTCCATCGTCAAAGACAAGGCACCGGCCGCGAGCGTTGCCAGGGCCACTGCATGGCGGGGCCTGCCACTGCGCAGGGCACTGAGCACGAGCAGGAAACCAAACGGCGCGTAGCCCAGCACGTTTGATACAACATCAAAACCGGTCCAGTATTTTGGCAGCGGCGCGCTCAGAAAAGCCCATGGTGCGATGCCCTGATCACGCCAGTCCACAAAGGGATAAAGGCTGGCGTAAACAAGAAGTGCGGCGTAGATGAGAGCCAGCGGAGACGCCGAGGTCTTGTTCATCGCAACAGTTTAGGCCAAAAAAAACCCCAGCGCGAAGCTGGGGTGGTAAGCCTATTTGCTGTCACACATCAAGGCCCCGCTCAGGGAGGAAAAGCGGGAGGCAGCGAACTGCCCACGTGTAATATAGCAAACTTTAGAACCGAGTTCAAGTCGTCCCGCCCTTTCACCCCGTACGTTACATTTTCATCATGACAACCTTTGCTCCTTACCCGATGGGTCGCCCCAGACGCCTGCGCCATGACGCGTTTACACGCAATCTGGTACGCGAAAGCGCGCTCGGTCCGCATGACCTGATCTATCCAGTGTTCGTTGTGGACGGGAAACAACAACGTCAGGCGGTCGCGTCGATGCCTGGCGTCGAACGGCTCAGCGTTGACCTGTTGCTGCCCGTCGCCGAGGAATGCGTCAGCCTGGGTATCCCCGTCATGGCCCTGTTTCCGGTGATCGACCCGGCGCTCAAGACGATCGATGGGCGTGAAGCGATGAACGCCGACGGTCTGGTGCCGCGCGTCGTGCGCGCCCTGAAAAGGGAGTTCCCCGATCTTGGCATCATGACTGACGTGGCGCTGGACCCATTTACCAGCCACGGCCAGGATGGTTTGCCCGACCCCGATCCGGCCGCCAACGGCTACATCATGAACGACGAAACAGTGGCGGTGCTGGTCAGCCAGGCGCTGGCGCAGGCCGAGGCGGGTGTCGACATTGTCGCGCCAAGCGACATGATGGACGGGCGCATCGGCGCGATCCGCCAAGCGCTCGAAGCGCGACGCTTCATTCATACACGCATCATGGCCTACAGTGCCAAGTACGCCAGCGCGTTTTACGGCCCGTTCCGTGACGCCGTTGGCTCCGCAGGCAACCTGGGCAAGAGCAACAAGAAGGTCTACCAGATGGACCCGGGCAACACCAACGAGGCACTGCGTGAAGTAGGGCTTGACATTGCTGAAGGGGCCGACAT
The DNA here is from genome assembly GCA_963844495.1 of uncultured Pseudomonadota bacterium. GTDB lineage: Bacteria > Pseudomonadota > Gammaproteobacteria > Burkholderiales > Burkholderiaceae_C > Rhodoferax. The sequence goes on along the minus strand of CAWJOT010000021.1, from coordinate 37,222 downwards.
GGTGATGGTCAAGCCTGGCATGCCGTATCTCGACATCGTGCGCCGCGTCAAGGACGAGTTCCGGGTGCCCACGTTCGCCTATCAGGTCAGCGGCGAGTACGCAATGCTCAAGGCTGCGGCTCAAAACGGGTGGCTCGACCACGACGCGGTCATGATGGAAAGCCTGCTGGCCTTCAAACGCGCCGGAGCCGACGGCGTGCTGACCTATTTTGCCCTAGACGCCGCCCGGTTGCTACAAAAAATGTAGCTTGACACGCACTATCGACGTGCCTCAGGAGCAAATTCGATGCGCATACTGGGAATCAAGGCCGGGGCGGTGAGCGAAGCCGCAGACGCCCAGGCGCTGGCGACGCCACCCGCGACCGGTGAGGGCCTCCTGTGGATCAGTTGCACGCGCGAGGAATTTGCCGGCAGACTGGCCAACATTCAGGCAATTCTGCAGGCCCAATGCGGCGTGCAGTTGGTGGACCTGCACGTATCGGACTTGCTCAACGCGCAATTACCCTCCCGTTACGACTACACGTCCCAGTACGATGTCCTGGTGTTTCGCCGACTCGCCACAGGTGCCAGCGGCGGCACCACCGCCCCCGGCGGCCTACCCGCGAGCCATTTGCCCAGGCGCGGCGGCCCACCGATCTTGCGTCGGATCGACACCAGCCCGGTCGGGTTCGCCGTCTTCGAGCACGTGCTGTTGAGTGTTCACCCAGGCGACTGCGCGGTGCGCGATGCTTACGCCGGGAAGCTGCTCAATGCGCAAGGTCAGACCTCTCGCGCTGGCGCCACTCAGCTTCCGGGCAACCCGGCTGACCTGATGCTGCGTCTGGTCAGCCAAATGGTCGACGGCTACCTCGAGCTTCGCCGCGAGCTCAGCCATCAACTCGATCACTGGCAAACCGAACTGCTGGACCCGCGGGCCCGTTTCAGCAACTGGTCGTCGCTGCTGGAGGCGCGGCTGTCCCTGCATCATCTCGACGAGATCTGTGAAGACCAGCGCAGTGCGGTGCAGGACTGGATCGAATCGCTCGCGGCCTGGCCCGCCGCCGACTCGCCATCCGGGCAGCGCGAGCGCGATCTGCTTCAGGTACGCAGCCGTGACGTCCTGGAACACATCGAGCGGGTGGTGCACCACGTTCAGCGTCTGGAGCAAAGCGCCGAAACAGCAGTTCAAATGCATTTCAGCGCGCAAAGTCATCGCGCGAACGAGATCATGCGCACCCTCACGGTGCTGACCGCTGTTTTCCTGCCACTGAACCTGATCGCCGGCATTTTTGGCATGAATTTCGAATTCATCCCGTTCCTGCACCAGTCGAACGGTTTTTGGGTTGCGCTGGGCGCCATGGTGCTGGTCGCGTTGGCTCTGGTGCTTGTCTTCTCGCGCAAACGTTATCTGGAACGTTCCGCCCGTTGACGGGTCCCTTTGACAGCGTGGGGCGCGCCGTCGGTTGCGTCACTGTTCCGCATACACTACATTCATGCGAAAGCGTTGCCGATCGCCGCACATGGCGCCATGCACACCCTTCTTTTCTATTGAAACCTTTCCCATCATGCGCAAATACCTTCAGATCAACCTCCCCGACCGCACCATAGAAACGGAAGAGCTCCACGGCGAAGCGATCGTCCGCGCCGGCCGTTACTTCGTCGCGAAAACCCTGCTCGAAATGGGCGCGGCCACGGTCGATCCGATGTTGACGCAGAACCCGCTGATCTTTTCTGCCGGACCCTTCGCAGGCACCAATTTTTCAAACGCCAACCGGCTGAGTGTTGGCTGTAGGAGCCCTTTGACCGGGGGCATCAAGGAGGCCAATACCGGAGGCACGTTCGGCTTCGCCCTTGGTCAACTGGAGATCGCTGGCTTCACCCTGCACGGTGCCGCGTCCGACTGGACGATCATTCGCATCAACAAGGACTGTCAGATCACGTTTGAGAACGCGGATGCGTATCTGGGCAAGGGCAACAACGAGGTAGCCGGCTTGTTGCTGGAGAGGTACGGCAAGAAGGTTAGCCTGGCGCTGTGCGGACCGGTGGGTGAGTACCATGGTTTGATGGCGGGCGTGTCGTTTACCGACACCAATGGGCGACCCTCACGGCTGGCGGCACGCGGTGGCGTAGGTGCCGTGATGGGCATCAAGAAGATCAAGGCGATCATCGTCGATACGCACAAGATGCCGCCGTTTCATGATCGACAAAAGGTGTTGGGCGCGGTCCGCGAGTACGGTGCAAAACTGCGTCAGGAGCCGGCAATCGACAATTTCAAACGCCTGGGCACAGCGATGGTCGCTGACATGACCAACTACGTCGGCGGCCTGCCGGTGCGCAATTTCAGCGCCGGACGCTTGGTCGAGGAAAAAGACGGGCCGTTCAAGCTCGGTGGCAGCTTCATTCGTGAACTCAATCTGGGCCGGGGCGGGCAGACGGCCCATGATTGCATGCCGGGCTGCATGATCGAATGCAGCAACGTGTACTTTGACGCAAACGGGCAGGAGTTGGTCTCGCCGCTGGAATACGAAACGCTTGGTCTGGTCGGCAGCAACTGCGGCTTGCAGGACCCCGATGACGTTGCACGCTTGAACGCGGTGGCCAACGATCTTGGCATTGACACGATTGAGCTCGGTGCCACGCTGGGCGTGCTGATGGAGACCGGGCAGGGTTCGTTCGGTGACGCGGCATTCATGATGGCAGCGTTGGACGACATTCGATCGGGTAACCCGCGCGGCCGTCTGCTGGCGCAGGGCGCGGCGCGCGTGGGCGAACACTATCAGGTCAAGCGTGTGCCAGTGGTCAAACGTCAGGCCATCAGCGCCTACGACCCGAGGGTCATTGAGGTCACAGGTATTTCCATGATGCTCACCGCGCAAGGCGCCGACCACACAGCGGGCAATCTGCCAGCGTTCGACTGCAAGGGCAAAAGTACCGAGGAATTGGTAGCAGCCAGCCTCGGTGCGCAGGTCTCAGCAGCGGCCGCGGATTCGCTTGGGCTATGTATTTTCGGTCGCTCGGTGACCGACACCAACCCGCAGTTGATCGTGAATGCGCTCAACGCTGCCCACGGCACCCAACTCGAGGAGATGTTTCCAAAGACACTGGGGCGCGAAGTGCTGGAAATGGAGTGGAAGTTCAACCAACTCGCTGGCTTTACTGCCCAGGATGACGAACTTCCAGACTTCTTCTACGACGAGCCGCTTCCCCCCACCGGCAACCGAGCTCGCCACCGCGCCGAACCCATCCAGCGCAGCCTTGAAAAACTCTTGTCGGGCTCTTGAGCACGGCTCTCTGTAGCCATGGTCACCGGCGGAGCGAATCGAGCAGGCAGCAGCAAGTCCGCATCGGGTCAACGCGTTGGCGTGCGCGAGCTTTCTGCACAGGCGACGCGCGCGAGCATCCTCAATGCGGCGATCAAGGTGTTTGCAAAGTCCGGATATGCCGGGGGCCGTGTCGAGCAGATATCGAAGACGGCCAAGTCGTTCGACCGGATGATCTACTACTACTTCGGAAGCAAGGAAAAGCTTTTTATTGCCGCGCTGGAGGAAATCTACCGGCGCTTTTGCGAAGCCGAGGCCAAACTTGATTTCGACCCGGATCGTCCCGTCGAGTCACTTAAGGCAGTCGTCCTGTTTACCTGGGGTTACTACCAGAAACACCCGGAATTCATTACGCTTCTGAACAGCGAGAACCTGCACCGTGGTCGGCATATCTCCAAGTCGATGCGGGCGCACGAGTACTCGGGCGCGGCGATCTCGATTCTGGATGGCGTTCTCAAGCGTGGCGTCGAAAAGGGCGTATTTCGTGGCGACATTCAGGCGCGCGACGTCTACCTGATGATCGCATCCATGGGCTACTTCTACCTCTCCAATCGCTTCACGCTCTCGGCCTTTCTGGGGGAAAACCTGGAGGCCGCCTCTTCGCTTGCGCACTGGGAGGACTTCATCATCGAGGCGGTCTTGCGGGTCGTCTCGCCGGGCGCGACGGCACAGTCGGTGCCGACCTGAGCGCCGATCGCCCTGCTACACTTGATGTTGCATTTACTTAACGAGAATTCAGCAATGGCGGGTCGCCCAGCGCGCACTTGCCCGTGAGCAAGGAGTAGTTCATGGCCAGCCCGGTAGTAACCGAAAAATCAGGCAAGGTTGTCATAAGGAATATTGGTTTGTTGTTGTCCGGGGACATTGACAAGCCGATTGTGGATGCCGACACGATTGTCGTGAGCGACGGCCTGATCGTGGCTGTCGACAAGCTGAAGAACTGTGACATCGAGCACGCCCAGACAGTCATCGATGCGCGCCAGACCTGCGTTAGTCCGGGCTTAATCGACAGCCACGTTCATCCTGTCTTTGGCGACTGGACACCGCGCCAGAATCAGACCGGCTGGATCGATTCGACCATGCACGGTGGAGTGACGACGATGATCTCGGCCGGAGAAGTGCATCTGCCCGGGCGCCCCAAGGACATCGTTGGCTTGAAAGCGCTGGCCATCACCGCACAGCGTGCTTTTGACAATTTCCGTCCTGGCGGAGTCAAGGTCTTGGCGGGTGCGCCGATCATCGAAAAAGGAATGGTCGAGCAGGACTTCAAGGAATTCGCCCAAGCCGGCGTAACCTTGCTCGGCGAAGTTGGCCTGGGGTCGGTCAAGTCAGGCTATGAGGCGGCCGAAATGGTGAAGTGGGCGCGCAAGTACGGCATTCAGAGCACGATTCATACGGGCGGACCGTCAATCCCCGGCTCCGGCCTGATCGACAAGGATGTCGTGCTGGAAGCAGACGCCGACGTCATTGGTCACATCAACGGTGGGCACACGGCGCTATCGCAAACGCATGTTTGCGAACTGTGCGAGAAGTCCTCGCGTGCCATCGAAATTGTGCACAACGGCAACGAGAAGGTTGCCATTGCGGCGGCCCAGGCGGCGCTGCAACTGAAATGTCCGCACCGCGTCATCCTTGGCACCGACGGCCCAGCGGGCTCGGGTGTGCAGCCCTTGGGCATACTTCGGATGATCGCGCTGCTGTCGAGCCTGGGCGGCATACCAGCCGAATTGGTCTTTTGCTTCGCGACCGGCAACACAGCGCGCATTCGCAATCTGAATTGCGGCCTGATCGAGGTTGGGCGTGCGGCTGACTTCGTATTCCTTGACAAAGCTCAGCATTCAGCAGGGCGCGACCTTCTCGACAGCATAGGATGTGGCGACATTCCGGGAGTCGGCATGGTCATGATCGACGGCATCGTTCGGTGCGGGCGCAGCCGCAACACGCCACCGGCCACCGAAATTCCGATCACTATTGCGGGGGCCTGACTGGTTCCATGCCTCGGAGGCCTGCGCTTTGACCAGCAACACTCACGCCTATCTCAGACCCAAGACGGTCAACCATGCCTTGACCGCGTTGGCCTCGACCACGTTCACGGTGTTGGCTGGAGGCACCGACTTCTACGCCTCCAGAGTCTGTCAAGCGATTGTCGAGCCAGTACTGGACATCACGTCGATTGCCGAACTCGGACTAATCCGTCCCGAAGGAACGCAATGGCGCATCGGTGCCGCCGTGACCTGGACCGAACTTGTTCGTGCCGATCTGCCACCGCAGTTTGGCGGCTTGCAGGCGGCCGCCCGCATGATCGGCGGCGTGCAGGTGCAGAACACCGGCACCGTCGGCGGCAACATCTGCAATGCTTCACCCGCCGCTGATGGCGTCCCCGCCTTGCTGGCACTGGACGCGCGAATTGAGGTTTCGTCGCTGTCCGGCGTGCGTTTCCTGCCGCTGTCGGAGTTTGTGCTTGGTCCGCGCAAAACGGCCAGGCGTGCGGACGAATTGGTGACGGCTTTTTTGGTGCCCGATCGCGGCCGAGCCAGGTCGAGTTTCCTCAAACTCGGAAACCGGCGATACCTCGTCATTTCGATCGCGATGGTCTCAGTCGTGATTGAAACCGATGTCGCAGGTCACATTGTGTATGCCGGCATTGCCGTGGGCGCTTGCTCGCCAGTTGCCCTGCGGCTGCACGCGCTCGAGCAAAAGCTGACCGGTCAGCGCGCAAGCCCGGGGCTATCGGCGTTGGTGCGGTTCGAGGACATGGCGACCCTGAGTCCGATCGATGATGTGCGGGGCACCGCACGATACCGGCGCGATGCGGCGCTGACACTGGTCAAACGCGCCGTCGAAGAGGCCCTCCATGAATAAACGTTCCGCGGTGCAGACCGATGGGCCTGCGACAGCGCCGACCCAGTCGATCCGTTTTGACCTCAACGGCAAGACCGTCGATGTGATGACCGCGCCAACCAAGCGCCTTTCGGACCTGCTGCGCGAGGACCTTGGCCTGACCGGAACAAAGGTCGGCTGCCACGCCGGTGATTGTGGTGCATGCACCGTGTTGCTCGATGGTGAGCAGGTGTGCTCGTGCATTACCCCGGCTGCACAGTGCGCCAACCGAGCCATCACGACAGTCGAAGGCCTGGCCCAGCATGGCCAGCTCAACCGCCTTCAGCAGGCGTTTCTCGCGCACGGGGCAGCCCAATGCGGCATTTGCACGCCGGGTATGCTGATGGCCGCGACCGATGTGCTGCGGCGTTATCCCGACCCAACCGAACAGCAGGTGCTGGATGGTTTGGCCGGCGTCCTGTGCCGTTGCACCGGTTATCGCAAAATAGTCGAAGCGGTGATGGACGTTGCCCATGGCGATTTCTTCCTGCCGCAACCGGTGGCTGGCGCTGCCGTCGGTACAAGGCTGGCCCGGCTCGACGGCCACGCGAAGATCACGGGTACGGAAAAATTCGGCGCCGACGAATTCCCGCCGGACTGTCTGTGGTTGCGCACCGTGCGCTCGCCGCATGCCAGAGCGACTTTTACGCTGGGCGATCTCGACGCCTTCAAGCGAAGGTACCCACAGGTCGATGCGGTGTTGTCGGCCAAAGACGTACCGGAGAACAGCTTTTCTGTCTTTGCAGAGCCCAAGGATCAGCCAGTGCTGGCCGACGGCAAGGTACGAATGCGCGGCGAGGCGGTGTTGTTGATTGTTGGCCCAATTGAAGCGGTGCAGGCCATTCCCGAATCAGACATCCCGATCAACTGGGTTACGCTTGATCCCCTCGACACGAGCGAAAAGGCCCTGACCGCGACCGGCGATTTACTGCACGATTTCGCGCCGGAAAACGTTCTGTGCCGCGGCCGGGTAACCAAGGGCGACGTCGAAAAAAGCATCCGCGAATCTGCTTTTGTCGCCGAAGATGAATACCGGACAAGCTACGTCGAGCATGCGTACATCGAACCCGAAGCCGGCTATGCGCAGGTCTTTGACGACCACGGCGAGCGGCGCATCCGCATCTACAGTTGCACCCAAACGCCAATGATGGACCGCGATGAGGTTGCACGCGTGCTGAAGCTGCCCAAACACGCCGTTCATATCGTGCCGTCGGCAATTGGCGGGGGCTTCGGCGGCAAGCTCGACGTGGCGATTCAGCCGTTGCTTGCGGTGGCAGCCTGGCATCTGAAGCGTCCGGTGCGCTCGGTCTACACCAGAGCCGAATCGATGCTTTCGACGACCAAACGGCATCCGTCGCGGATCAGGGCACGCTTCGCCTGCGACCAGGACGGTCACTTGACCGCGCTCGATTTTCACGGCGATTTCAATACCGGCGCCTATGCCAGTTGGGGCAGCACCGTGGCCAATCGGGTGCCCGTGCATTCAACCGGCCCCTACTTTGTTCCGAATCTGCGCGCCCTGACGCGGGCGGTGTTCACCAACAATGCCATTTCCGGCGCGTTTCGCGGATTCGGGGTCCCGCAGGCGCATATCGTGACAGAGGCCCTGCTGGACGAACTGGCAGAGTGTGTGGCCATGGACAAACTCGAGTTTCGATTGTTGAACTCGATCCGTGTCGGCCAGGCAACGGCAACCGGGCAGGTTTTGCAAGCCAGCGTCGGGATGGAGCAATGCTTGCAAATCTTGCGCCCGGCGTGGCGGGCCGGTCGCACGGCGGTCGATTCATTCAACAAGAAAGCCATCGCCGACGGCCTGATGCAGCGACGGGGCGTGGGTGTTGCCAGCATGTGGTACGGCATCGGCAACACGGTGATCGCCAATCCATCCACGATGACCGGCGCGTTGCGCAACAACGGACGCCTCTTTCTCTACAACGGAGCGCAGGAAATCGGCCAGGGAACCAGCACCGTGATGCCACAGATATTTGCCGACGCCGTTGGCTTGCCGGTTGCCTTGGTCGATCAGGTGATGGGCGATACTGATCTGACCGAGGATGCCGGGAAATCTTCCGCGTCACGTCAGACCTTTGTCTCGGGCAACGCCGCCAAATTCGCTGGTGAGGACATCCGGCGCCAGTTGCTGCAACTGCTCGGCCTCGGCCCGGACGCGCGCCTGGACCTGAGAGCGACGCAATTGACTGGCACCGAGGGCGGTGTCCAAAAGCATCTGGATCTGACGACGCTAGGCGCCAACGAACGTGGCGATGTGGTCTGCGGTCGCGGGGACTTCAACCCGCCAACGGTGCCCCTGGATGCGAACGGCCAGGGCGTCCCCTACGCCACCTACGGTTTTGCGGCGCAGATTGCGGAGGTCGAAGTCGACATTGAGTTGGGCACGGTCAGAGTTGTGCATATCCACGCTGCGCATGACGTGGGCCGCGCGATCAATCCAACCCAGGTCGAAGGACAGATCCACGGCGGCATCGCGCAGGGACTGGGCTTGGCGTTGATGGAGGAGTACATCAGCGGGCGCACCGACAATCTGCACGATTACGTGATCCCGACGGTCGGCGACATCCCACCCATAACCGTGCATATCATCGAAGACAAAGAGCCGCTCGGGCCCTATGGCGCAAAAGGCGTCGGCGAGCCGGCCCTGGTGGCTACAGCGCCCGCTATTCTCAATGCCATTTACAACGCCGTGGGCGTGCGGGTGCGCGAAATTCCGGCAACCCCCGATCGCGTGCGCCGGGCTATCCTGCAACGCGCTGGCGCCAGCGTCAGTTCCAGGGCCAGCACGGTATGACGGGTAACTACCGATGCCGCACGCAGCCAGATACGCTACATTGCGTTCTGATGTAGCAACCGCAACATTTCGCTTAACCTCACGCTGCATTTGCTACGATGACCGGCCCGATCAACACCAATCCCTTGCCTGGCGCAGATGCGTCAGGAGAGCGTGCGGCAGCGGAGCAAGCGCGGCCGGTCGTTTCACGCGTCGGCGCCGAGAAAGTTCAGTGCGATGCGTGTCCGGTGCTTTGCCAGATTTCCAGGGGTCGCACTGGCGCCTGCGACCGGTATGCCAACCAAGATGGCGTGCTGGTCCGCGTCGATCCGGTTCTGATGTTACGTAGATCCTTGGCCGCCGAGGAAACTGTCCTCGTGCCCTTTGCTGGGCGCGGCGCTGGGAGTTCCGAGCCATACCCCGACACCTTGCTGGCCGATGAGGTATTCATTACTGGCGTTGGCTCATCGACGACCTATCCCGACTACAAACCTGCGCCATTCATTGTGTCATCCCGGGCCGCCGGTGTCGACCTGGTCACGGTCGTCACCGAAGGGATCTTCAGCTACTGCAGTTTCAAGGTGAAGATTGATACCGACCGATTCCTTGGCCCGGAGCAGGCGAGCGTGCGCTGCAGGGGCGAAGTTGTTGGCCATGTGACGACTGCCGAATACGGGTCGCAAATGCTCTCCCTTGGCGGCGTGCACCATCTGACGGGTGGCAGCAAGAAGGAGGGCCGGGTGACGATGGAGACGATGGCCGCCTTGGGGAACAAGCAGTCGGTCGAATTGACCATTGATGGTGGCTCCAAAATCCTGATACGGGCCGGGCATGCGCCAGTCGTCAACGGCGTGCCGGAGCAACGCATGCGCGTGGGCTGTGGCTCGGCCACGGTGGGCATTTTTGCTGAGCAACTTTTTGACCACGTCGACGAGGCCGTCGTCGTCGATGATCACATCACTGGCGTGTTGACGGAACATCAATCGGGACGCTGTCTGGATATGCGAGCCTCCGGGATCAAGCTGCAAGGCCGAAAATCGACGCCAGGACGCTATTTCCAGGTCGCCAATCCGGGGACCGGGTGGGGCGGGACAGATATCGCCGACCCCTTGTCGATTATCGAGAGCTGGGATGCCAAGACGGCGTGGCCGGGTTTGCGCCTGCTGATGACTTCCACCACGGGCGAGCACGCCAGCTGGTACGTATTGGATGAGGCGTTGCGTCCGGTTGAGCAAGAGATGCCAGAGGCGGTGCGCCAGGTCGTGCGACGCATTGGCGAGAACTGCGAACCGTCCCTGTCTTCTGTGCTCTTTGTCGCTGGCGCGGGCGGCAGTCTGCGCGCTGGTGTGACCAACAACCCGGTGAAACTCACGCGCGCGATCAAGGACGCCCTGGTTAACGTCACCTGTGGCGGCGCCCCAGGCTACATCTGGCCCGGCGGCGGCATCACGGTGATGGTTGACGTCACTCGGATGCCAGACAACAGCTTTGGAACGGTGCCCACGCCGGCAATCGTGGCACCGATTGAATTCAGCATGAAGCTCGATGACTATCGCGCACTGGGCGGTCACATGGAGTATGTGCGCACCCTCGACGATGCACTGCGCCGGGGCGCCTGGCACAGCGAAGGTGCGCCGCTGGCCCGTCAATGGGTGCAGCACGCCGCGAACAACCCATGGCCCCTTGGCCGCCCGCCATTGCTGGGCTAGACGGCGAAGCCATGGTCGCACAACGTACGCTCCTGCCCGCGGGTCGCTGGCATTTCCACCACGGCCCGATGGACATCGTGATCGGTGCCGACGGCGACGGCGCCACGGTCGAGGCAGCGCACGCAAGAGCATGGATGCGCTTCCAGGAAATGCTCGACGAATTGGCGCAGGAACTCCCAGCTCTGCGACGTCGGGTTCATGGCGACTGCCCGCTGCTCGGCCCGATTGCCCGGCGCATGTGGCGTGCCTGCCTGCCTCACAGCGAAAGTTTCATTACGCCGATGGCAGCCGTTGCGGGCTCAGTCGCGCAGGAACTCATTGCCTGCTACTGGCACGACGGCGTGACCCGGGCGTGGGTCAACAATGGCGGCGACATCGCCTTGCACCTTGCGCCTGCGCAGTCGCTGCGGGTGGGTCTCTACGCGGATTTGGCGTGTTTGGAGTTGGAAGAACTTCGCAACGGCGTAACGACCGACGGACATTTTGAAGTTACGGACTCGATGCCGGTGCGCGGCGTCGCCACCAGCGGCTGGCGTGGCCGCAGCTTCTCAATGGGGATCGCGGACAGCGTCACCGTGCTGGCGCGCACCGCTGCGCAGGCAGACGCCGCGGCAACCGTCATCGCCAACGCCGTCAACATCGATGACGCGCGGATCGTGCGGCAACCGGCCTGCGAACTCAAGGATGACACTGACTTGGGCTGCATACCCGTGACTGTCGATGTTCCCCCACTGCAGCCGCGGCTGGTGCAAAAAGCATTGCGCGCGGGGCTTGATCGGGCACAGAAATTGCGAGAGGATAGACTAATCTGGTCGGCCGTTCTGGTTTGTCAAAATCAAATTGCAACGACCGACGCGGCGAACATGACAACGACCAGAAGTCGACGCGCACTTGCCGACGCCGACCTGGTCTTTGCCTAGAGAAACAGACGGACTCCCTGCCATGATTGAAATAAGGCGCATCCTTACGCACGTGGAACAAATTCATCACGAATTTGGACCACCGGCTGGCACGCCCCTGCTGCGCGGTGCCATCGCCGCCGTGCTGGCCAATCCGTTCGCCGCTCACCATGAGCCCAACCTCATGCCGATGATGGAGGCGCTGCAACCGGTGGGGGTGGCCCTGGCGCGGCGACTGCTTGCGGCAATGAAGGTAGGCGCCGAGCGCATCGAGGGTTACGGCAAAGGTGCCATCGTTGGCGCCGGTGGCGAACTCGAACACGGAGCGCTCTGGCATGTTCCAGGCGGTTATGCGATGCGCGAGTTGTTGGGTTGGAAAGGCGACGTCGATGCTTACACCAAAGGGCAGGGGGAAACAAAGTCAGGACAGCCCGGCAACGCGCTGGCGATCGTGCCCTCGACCAAAAAAGTTGGCGGGCCGGGCGCGGCGCTGGATGTTCCACTGACGCATATCAACGCCAGCTACGTACGCAGTCATTTCGACGCCATGGAAGTTCGCGTTCCCGGTTCACCCGCTGCAGATGAAATCGTTTTCATTCTTGCCATGAGCACCGGCGCGCGCATCCATGCACGCGTGGGCGGGCTGTCGGCCGACGCCATCAGTCGCTGGGACGGCCTGCGGTGAAGGTTGCGTCGCCTATCCATGAACCATTGAAGGAAGAAGCCATGACAGCGAGGATTCGCAAAGTGATCGTCCAGGTCGACGAAACACAATTGGAAATGGGCAGGACGATTGATCCACCCGCGCGCCGGGCGCTTGCGATGGCCGTGATTGAAAACCCCTACGCCGGAACCTACAGCGAAAACCTTGACCAATTGATCGCGATTGGCGAAGAACTCGGTGCACTGCTGGGGCAAAAATGTGTCGAAGCGTTAGGCATCTTGCCTGGTCTGGCGCAGAGCTACGGCAAGGCGGCCATCGTGGGCGAGGCCGGCGAACTCGAACACGCTGCCGCTATCCTGCACCCGAAGTTGGGGGCGCCGTTACGCAGGGCGGTGGAAAAGGGTGCTGCGCTGGTACCGTCAGCCAAGAAGATGGGCGGGCTAGGTACCGCGATCGATGTGCCTTTAGGCCACAAAGATGCGGCATTCGTGCGCAGTCATTTTGACGCCATGGAAGCAAGGGTCAGCGACGCGCCGCGCGCCAAGGAGATCGTGGTCGCCGTTGCGGTGACAGCCAGCGGGCGTCCGCTGGCGCGCATTGGTGGATTGCAGGTCAGCGAGATCGTCGGTCAGGATGGTTTGCGCTAACCCGGCTCGCCGATCGGAGGTTTTCTTTTTTTGACTGAGGAGCTTTGCTATGAAGATGCTACGAACGATGCTTTACGCTGCCAGCCTTACGGCTGCGGCTACCCTGGTGACCCCGGCGCAAGCCCAGGGCGTGATCAAGATCGGGGAGGTCAACAGTTATAAGGCGCAACCCGCGTTCCTTGAGCCCTACAAGAAGGGTATGGAACTCGCTGTAGATGAGGTCAACGCGGCAGGCGGCGTCAACGGCAAGAAGATCGAGCTGATTACGCGTGACGACAACGCTAATCCCGGCGACGCGGTGCGGGTGGCCGAAGAACTGATCTCGCGCGAGAAGATCGATGTGCTGATGGGCACTTTCCTTTCCAATACCGGGCTGGCCATGACCGACTTTGCCAAGCAGAAGAAATTCTTCTTTTTGGCGGGCGAGCCTTTGACCGACAAGATCATCTGGGGCAGCGGCAACAAGTACACGTTCCGCCTGCGTCCGGGCACCTATATGCAGGCCGCGATGCTGGTTCCCGAGGCCGTCAAGCTCAAGAAGAAACGCTGGGCCATCGTTTACCCCAATTACGAGTACGGTCAATCTGCGGTAGCCGCGTTCAAGCAATTGCTCAAGGCCGCGCAGCCCGACGTTGAGTTCGTTGTCGAACAGGCGCCACCATTGGGCAAGCTCGATGCCGGCAGTGTGGTGCAGGCCCTGGCCGACGCCAAGCCTGATGCCATTTTCAACGTGCTTTTTGGTGCCGATTTGTCCAAGTTCGTTCGTGAAGGCAACACCCGCGGACTGTTCAAGGGCCGCGAAGTTGTCAGTGTGCTCACCGGCGAGCCAGAGTACCTTGACGCCTTGAAGGACGAGGCCCCCGACGGCTGGATCGTCACCGGTTACCCGTGGTACGGCATTCAAACGCCTGCGCACAAGGCATTCTTCCTTGCCTATCACGGCAAGTACAACGACTACCCGAGGCTGGGATCGGTGGTCGGCTACAGTGCGATCAAATCAATCGTGGCCGGCCTGAAGAAGGCCAAGAGCAGCGAGACCGACAAGCTGGTGGCAGCATTCAAGGGCCTGGCGGTGGAAACCCCGTTCGGCAAAATTACCTATCGCTCGCAGGACCATCAGTCGACCATGGGCGCGTTCGTCGGCAAGACCAAGAATGAAGGCGGCAAGGGTGTGATGGTTGATTACGTTTACCTTGACGGCGCCAAGTACCTGCCGTCCGACGCCGAAGTTGCCAAGTTGCGCGCACCCGACTGATAAGACAGCCAGCAATACCGGTTTCGTCATTGCGAGCGCAGCGCGGCCATCCATAGCTGCAGCCGTGACGCTCCATCATGGATCGCCACGGCCTGCGGCCTCGCGATGACGAGACACGGTGCGTTGAGCAATTTCTCAAGGAATGGCATGGATTTTTCGGGCTTTTTGGTCCAGCTGCTTAACGGTCTGGCCGGTGCCTCCTCGCTGTTCCTGGTAGCGGCCGGTCTGTCACTGATCTTTGGCGTGACGCGCATTGTCAATTTCGCGCATGGCTCATTCTTCATGGTCGGCATCTACGTTGCCTACTCTCTGGTGGAGCGGCTCGGTACCGGATTGGGTTTCTGGCCTGCCTTGCTGTTGGCCGCTGTTGCCGTCGGCGTGTTTGGTGCGTTGATCGAAGTACTGTTGCTGCGACGCATCTACAAAGCACCCGAGCTGTTCCAACTGCTGGCAACGTTCGCACTGGTGCTGGTGATCAAGGACGCGGTGCTCTGGTATTGGGGCCCCGATGAGTTGCTTGGCCCCAGGGCGCCGGGGCTGTCTGGCGCGGTACAAATCCTGGGGCGTTCGTTCCCGTCCTACGACCTGTTCCTGATCGTGGTCGGACCTGTAGTACTGGGACTGCTGTGGTTGCTGCTCACGCGTACGCGCTGGGGCACGCTGGTACGTGCTGCCACCCAGGATCGTGAAATGGTCAGTGCCCTGGGCGTCAACCAGGCATGGTTGTTCACTGCCGTATTTGCCCTGGGAGCGCTGCTCGCCGGGCTCGGCGGCGCCCTTCAATTGCCGCGCGAACCGGCCAATCTTGAAATGGACCTCAACACCATCGGTGCAGCATTTGTCGTTGTCGTGGTCGGTGGCATGGGCTCCATCCCCGGAGCCTACGCTGCGGCGTTGTTGATCGCCGAAATCAAGGCGGTATGTATCTGGCTGGGTGTGGTTCAGATCGCGGGTATCAGCATGTCATTTTCCAAACTGACGCTGGTCGTCGAATTCCTGGTGATGGCCACGGTACTGGTCGCCCGTCCCTGGGGCCTACTCGGACGCGCGCAAGCCCCCAGTCGTTACGTCGGCGTACAGGAAGAGCCCCTGCGCGCGGCCGGCACGAGCTATCTCATCGCAGCCGCCCTGCTCGGCGTAGCATTGGTGGCGCTGCCGACTGTCACAGCCGATTCCCCGTACACCACCGTGCTGATGATCGATCTGCTGGTAGCCGCCCTGTTTACCGCCAGTCTGCACTTCATCATGGGTCCGGCGGGAATGCACTCATTCGGACATGCAGCCTACTTCGGGCTGGGCGCCTATGGCGCGGCGCTGCTGGTGCGCAGCGCCCACCTGCCGATGGAAGTTTCGCTCGTGGTTGCGCCGTTCGTAGCTGCACTGGGCGCGCTGATTTTCGGCTGGTTCGCGGTACGCCTGTCGGGCGTCTATCTTGCCATGCTGACACTTGCCTTTGCGCAAATCACCTGGGCCATCACGTTTCAATGGGACAGCTTCACAGGCGGCAGCAACGGGCTCACGGGCGTCTGGCCGGCCCAGTGGTTGTCTGAGAAGCGGAACTACTACTACCTCACTTTGCTGATGGTGGTGCTGGGCGTCCTGGCGCTGCGCCGCATCCTGTTCTCGCCTTTTGGCTACGCCATGCGTGCCGGGCGTGACTCTGTATTGCGAGCCGACGCGATCGGCATTGACGTCAAACGCATGCAATGGGTCGCCTTCATCATTGCCGGGACCTTTGCCGGTCTGGCTGGTGCGCTGTATGCTTTTTCCAAGGGAAGCATATCGCCCGAAACGTTGTCCGTCGGCAAGTCGGTCGACGGGCTGGTCATGGTCCTGCTTGGCGGCATTCAGACGCTGGCCGGTCCCGTGGTCGGTGCCGTAACCTTCACCTGGCTGCACGACACCGTCGCCCGCAACACCGACTACTGGCGCGCGATGCTCGGTGCCATCATCCTGCTTCTGGTCCTGTTGTTTCCGCACGGTATCGCCGGTTTCGTCAAACAGCTTGCAAACCGCCCGCAACGCGACAGAGTGCGGGTCAAGACATGAACGCGATGCCCAACCCTCGACGACCGTCGCACCGCTGCTTCGCGTCAGAGGTCTTGGCAAGTCCTTCGGTGGCGTGAAAGCGGTCGATGGCATTGGGTTCGACCTCGCACCCGGCGAATTGCTGGCGCTGATCGGCCCCAACGGAGCGGGCAAGACCACCACCTTCAATATGGTCAACGGGCAATTGTGCGCCGACGTAGGTTCGATCGAACTCGCTGGTCAAGAACTTGTGGGGCGCACGCCGCGTGAGATCTGGCGCATGGGTGTGGGCCGCACGTTTCAGATTGCTGAGACTTTTGCCTCGCTGACCGTAATAGAAAACGTACAAATGGCATTGCTGTCGCAAGACGGGAAACTGTTTTCCATGTGGCGTCGTGCCGCGCAGTACCGGCGCGACGACGCGATGGCCGCACTGGAACTGGTGGGCATGGGCACGCAGTCCGAACGCCCGTGCAATGTACTTGCCTACGGCGACGTGAAGCGAGTCGAGCTCGCCATTGCGATGGCGAACGATCCCAAGTTGTTACTGATGGACGAGCCGACCGCCGGGATGGCTCCCAAGGAGCGCAATGAGCTCATGGCATTGACCAGGAAGCTGGTCGCCGACCGCGGCATGTCGGTGCTCTTTACCGAGCACAGCATGGACGTTGTTTTTGCCTATGCCCACCGCATCATCGTGTTGGCCCGCGGTCGCCTTATTGCGCAGGGCGCGCCGCAGGAAATCCGCGATCACGCCAAGGTACAGGAGGTCTACTTCGGCAGCGGCAAGACCTTCGAGAAGCTGGCCGTCAGCGCGGCCGAGGTCACAGCCTGATGACTACCAGCACTGAGCCCATGCTCGAAGCCCGCGGCCTTGCCGCCTGGTATGGCGCGGCCCAAATTCTGTATGACGTGGACCTGAACGTGCAGCGCGGCGAAGTCGTCGCCCTGATGGGGCGCAACGGTGCGGGCAAATCCACCACCCTCAAGACGCTGATCGGACTGCTGGCCAAGCGCCGTGGCAGCGTGACTTTCATGGGTCAGGATATCTCACGCTGCGAACCGTACCATGCCGTACGAATGGGGCTGGGCTATGTGCCCGAAGACCGGCGCATTTTTACCGACCTCACGGTGCTGGAGAACCTCGCCGTCGGCCAGCAGGCGCCGCGGCGCTGGGCTGACGGCAGCGCAGCGCCGGTTTGGACGCATGAACGCCTGTTCAAGTTGTTTCCCAACCTGGGGGAAATGTCCCATCGGCTCGGGGGCCGCATGAGCGGGGGCGAACAGCAAATGCTCACGGTGGCACGAACACTGATGGGCAACCCCTACCTGGTATTGCTCGATGAACCATCCGAGGGCGTGGCTCCAGTCATCGTCGAACAGATGGCGGGAATGATCCTTGAGCTCAAAGCGCAAGGCGTGAGCATCCTGCTGTCCGAGCAGAACATGCATTTTGCCGAACTGGTCTCCGATCGAGCCTATGTCCTTGAAAAGGGGCAGATTCGCTACCAGGCGTCGATGGCCGAGCTCTCGCGCAACGAAGAGGTTCGACGGGCTTACCTGAGCGTTTGAGAGGCGCGCGGGGACCCGTCAGACCCAGGGCTGTACCAACTGTTCGGCGGCGAACACCCGCGCAGCGGCTGGGCGCGCCAGCACCGCCTGCAAGTAGGGTCCAAGGTGCTCTCGGCTGCGCGCAGGCGCGCTGGAAAACCCGCGTGTCCAGCGGCACAGCATCATCGTGTACGGGTCCAGTGCCGAGTACGTCTGGCCCAGCAACCAGGGACCGCCGTGGCGCGCGAGCTCAGCGTCGAGTTGGTCCAGCATGCCGCCAATCTTGTCCTGCGCCCGCGTCTTCACCTCGGCGGCTCCATTGACATTGCCATCGGCGACCCAGCGCTCGGGGTAGAAGTACGCAATCAAGGCAGCCTGCAGCGTGTTGGTCAGCCAGACCAGCCATTTGTAGAAGTGCGCACGCTCGACGCTGCCCAGCGTAGGTGCTAGCGCCGCCTGCGGATACCGGTCGCACAGGTACAGGCAAATGGCAGCGGTCTCGTACAACACCAGATCCCCATCGGTCAGAACCGGTATGGTTCCATTCGGATTGAGCTTGAGGTAGCCCGGTTTCTTGTGCTCGTCTGCCATGCGGTCCACCAGCACCAGCTCAAACGGTGCGCCAATTTCATGCAGAAGGATGTGCGGCGTCATCGCCGCGGTACCAGGGTAATAGTGCAGTTGAAGCATCGGGGTCGCCCTTTTGAGTTTCGATAAACAAAGATCAACCAGCCTGTGGATGACTACTTCAGCCCAAACAACGCGGCGCCATTGCCCCAGGCAATCTTGCGCGCAATATCTGGCGGCAAATCACCCAGCCATTGACGATAGCCGCGCATCAGATCGTCGTAGATCAACCACCGCTGGTTGATCCATGTGTCCGAGCCAAGCATGAATCGATCCGGGTACTTCAGAAGAAGCTCGCGCCAAGCGGGACAGAGCTTCTCGCGTGCCGTGCCTTCGGCGCAAGTCAGTCCAGGTCGATACGACAGCTCACCCATCAGCAAAGGATATTTCGCCAGCAGTTCGTCAACACGTTTGATCGGCGCGCCCTCGATACCGGTATGAGCCCAGATCAGGCGCACATTGCGCCCCTTCGAAGGCGTGGCGTCCATCAGCAAGTCGATCGCAACGTCGTCGACATGCGCCAGCACCGCAAGCCGCCTTTCCTCGGCCAGAGCCATCAGTTCCCTGGCTACCGGTCCCTTCGCGTTGGCGCTGTCATACAGGTGGAACTCCCCCAGGCCGCGGTAGGGTCCTGCGGAGGTCCCACGCGCCAACTCGGTCTGTACCATCGCAGCAATGGACGGGTCCCGAAACCAGTTGCTGTAATCGGCGCGATTGCGGTACAGCCGGATGAAAGGCAGCACCGTGACACCGGCCTTGTGGGTCTCTTCCCGCGCCGCTGCCAGCGCCCTGGTGCCCTCATTGGGCCGCGAGTTGGCAACCACGGCACGGACACCGTTGCGTTGCATGCGTTCGAGAACATCGCTGGGCGGATGCGGTCCGGCCGAGCCGTTCCAGGCCTCCTCGTTGTAATGCATGTGCGCATCAAAGATCGGCCCGGAGTAATCGGCAGCCTGCGCCAGACCGCCTATTGCTATCAATACGATAGCTGCTGACGCAGTCCACATGCGCTCTGCAGCCAAAAAACAACTCAGAGAACGAACATGCATCGGGTATCAGTCCAAATGGCGGCTGAAGAAATCCACCGTGCGCTGGCGCGCCAGTGCCGCTGCAGTGGCGTCGTAGGCGGCGCGATGGTCACAGTTGAAACCGTGGCTCGCCGAGTAGATATGCAGTTCCACCTCAGGGTGCATCTGCTTGAACGAACTCACCCCTTCCATCGGGATCGAGGCGTCGCGGTCAGAAAAGTGCGCCAACACCGGTGTTTTCGTCTGACGCGCGAGTTCGATCGTGGCGGTCATACCACCGCCGTAATACGGCACCACCGCGCTCAGGCCAGACAACACACAGGCGCTGCGCCAGGCCAGCAGCCCTCCCCAGCAGTAGCCCACCACGCCAACCTTGCCCGCGCTACCCGCGTGTTCGACGGTGGCTTGAATGTCGGCCAGCACGCCGGGTGCGGGCAAGGCTTCCACCGCCGCCTTCAACGCCACCCCGGCCGTGATGTCATCGGGCGAGTAAGCCATTTCGACACCCGCGCGTACCCGATGGAAGGTTGCCGGTGCGAGCGCCAGAAAACCAAGCTGCGCATAGCCATCAGCGACAGCTCGAATATGCGCGTTGACGCCAAAGATTTCCTGCAACACGATGATCGCGCCTCGCGTCGGCCCGGTCGGTCGCGCCTGGTAGACCGGAAACGCGAAGCCATCGGCAGCGGTCAATTCAATGTAGTTGGTCATGCGGTTGCCTTAGAGGTTGAAGATTCGCCTGGGCGATGGCAAATCTTATACTGCATGGACGGAATTGACCGACGCAGCACGACGATAAAACCTTATGACTCATCAGGCTGACTTTCTCATCATTGGCGGCGGCATCGCTGGAGCATCCATCGGGTACTGGCTGGCACAGCACGCCCGCGTGATCGTTCTCGAGCGCGAATCGCAACCAGGTTATCACTCAACCAGTCGCTCGGCGGCTGTATTCATGGAAAGCTACGGCACACCCCAGGTCCGCGCGCTCACCATGGCCAGCCGGGCGTTCATGCAACAGCCTCCGGTTGGCTTTGGCGAACATGCCTTGCTTAAGCCGCGCTGCGCGATGATGGTGGCAACGCAGGGGCAGGAAGGCGCGCTGGACGAGCACTGGAACGTGCTACGTTCCATTTCGGAGCGGGCGCAGTTGCTCGACAGCGCGGGTGCCTGCGCCCTCGTGCCGGTGTTGCGCCGCGAGTGTGTCCTGGGTGCGGTGTTTGAACCCGATGCGTCGGACATTGACGTCGACGCGCTGCATCAAGGCTACCTGCGCGCGTTGCGTCGCGCCGAAAGTTCCTTGGTGTGCAACGCGGAAGTGACGGCAATCACACGACGCGCTGGCCTGTGGCAGGTGCAGGCCGAAGGGTTCGACTACGAAGCGCCGGTGCTCGTCAATGCCGCCGGGGCCTGGGCCGACGTGGTGGCGAGCCTGGCCGGAGTGCGACGCATCGCGCTGGAACCGCGGCGCCGTTCGGCCTTCATCTTTGCGCCACCCGCAGGACTGGCGTGTTCGGCCTGGCCGTTGACCATCGGCATAGGCGAGGACTGGTACTTCAAGCCCGATGCGGGCATGCTGCTGGGTTCGAGCGCTAACGCCGACCCGGTGCCACCGCAGGATGTGCAACCGGAAGAAATCGACATCGCAGTGGCGATCGACCGCATCCAGACCATGACCACGCTGAGCATCCGTCGACCCACGCGCACCTGGGCCGGGCTGCGTTCGTTCGTTGCCGACGGCGACCTGGTCGGTGGTTTCGCGCCTGACGCGCCCGGCTTTTTCTGGGTCGCGGCGCAGGGTGGCTACGGCATCCAGACCTCGGCCGCCATGGGTGAAGCCTGTGCCGCGCTGGCGCGTGGCCTGCCACTACCCGAGCGCATTGCGGCCTTCGGACTGACAGCTGAGATGCTCAGCCCGGCACGACTGTTCGCCCCCGGACAGCGCTCAAACGCTGTCACATGCTAAGCTGCCACGTCTGTTGACGCGGCCACCCGGCTCGCGCCTGTTCCACTTTTCCACCTGGAGTACTTATGCCCGGTCTGCTACCCAACGTCGATCCCGACGGTCTGCTTGAATTTTCTGTGGTCTACACCGACCGCTCGCTCAATCACATGTCCAAGAGCTTTCAGGGTGTGATGAAAGACATCTCGGGCATTTTGAAAACCGTGTACCACGCCAAATCGGTGGTGATTGTGCCCGGCAGCGGCACCTTCGGTATGGAGGCCGTCGCGCGTCAGTTTGCCGCTGACAAGAAAGTGCTGATCGTGCGCAACGGCTGGTTCAGCTACCGCTGGAGCCAGATTCTGGACATGGGCCGCATCGCGGCCGAATCAACCGTGCTCAAGGCCAGGCGCATCGGACCGGACAAGCACTCACCCTGGGTGCCCGCGCCGATCGATGAAGTGGTGGCCGCCATCCACGAGAAGAAGCCTGCCCTGGTGTTTGCCCCGCACGTCGAGACATCGAGCGGCATGATGCTGCCCGACGACTATCTGCACGCACTCGGCGCTGCCGCCCGTGAAGTCGGTGCTCTGTTTGTGCTCGACTGCATTGCTTCGGGCGCGGTTTGGGTCGATATGGTGGCCAGCGGCGTTGATATCCTGATCAGTGCGCCACAAAAGGGCTGGAGCAGCTCGCCGTGTTGCGCGATGGTGATGCTCAGTGAACGGGCACGCGCAGCCATCGACGCCACCACCAGTTCGAGCTATGCCTGCGACCTCAAGAAGTGGCTGCAGATCATGGAAACCTACGAGGGCGGCGGCCACGCCTACCACGCCACCATGCCGACCGACGCCCTCACGCGCTTGCGCGACGTGATGCAGGAGACAGTGGCCTACGGCCTGGAGAAGACACGCGCCGAGCAGGTCGATCTTGGCACCAAGGTGCGCGCACTGTTCGAGCGCCGCGGCCTGGCCAGCGTTGCCGCGCCGGGCTTCCAGGCGCCCGGTGTCGTGGTCAGCTACACGACCGACCCCGAGATCCAATCGAGCCGCAAGTTTCTTGCCTGTGGCCTGCAAACCGCCGCCGGGGTGCCGCTGCAATGCGACGAAGGCGCAGACTTCATGAGCTTTCGCGTCGGCCTGTTCGGCCTGGAGAAATGGCACAACGTCGAGCGCACCGTAGCGCAACTGACGGCGGCGTTGGACAAAGTCTTGTAGCCGCCCCTCCAAACGCTATCAATTACATAGCTGCTCACGCTTTATTCACGGTGGCTGTAGCCACAAAACACCAAAATCAGCGGTAACCACTGACGATCTTCCAGCGGCCGTCCTGGATCTGGCTCAGCCGTGACTGTGTCGAACCGAGTCGCTGGGTCGGCGTGAACTGCATTTCCGTCGAACCGAAGAAGTCAGGCGCGATCTTGCCCAGACCCTCCACGGCCTTGATGAAACTGTCGGTGCTCAGGTTGGGGCCGGCCTTCTGGGCTGCCTGAATGAATATGTCCATCGCTTCGTAGGCGCCAGCCGAATAGGTGCTGGGGTCGTCGCCAAACTTCGTCTTGTACTTGTTGGCCCAGAAGCGGACCGGCTGCGAACTCTCGTCCAGATACGGATAGCCAATGGTCATGATCGCGTACATGCCGTCCATCCCTTTGCCGCCGAGTTTGTGGATCAACTCGGTGTAGGCGGCCTGCGAACCCAGGAAGGTCGGGTTCCATCCAGCCTTGCGTGCTTCGGCAATGGCTCCGATCGTCTCGCGAATGATGGTGCCCAGCACCACGAAGTCGCAATCGGCGGCATTCATCCGTGCCACCTGCGACGAGAAGTCGGTCGCCCCGCGCTTGTAGGAGGTCTTCTCGGCGAGCTTCACGCCGATGCTCTCCAGGCCAGCCTCGGCACCCTTGAGCACCTCCAGGCCATAGTCGTCGTCCTGGTACAGCACGCAGGCCTTCCTGGCGCCCTTTTCCTTGAACAACTGCGGCGCATTCATCTTGATCGTGTCGTAGTACGACGCCACGTAGGCAAACTTCAGCCGGTTCGGTGCTTCATACATCTCCCGACCGGCCGACAGCGGCATCCAGTTGATGACGTTCTTCTCGAACTGCACCGGCATCGCCGCCATGTTTTGCGGCGTGCCGATGTGCGAGGTAATCAGGAACACCTTGTCCTGGTTGACGAGCTTCTGCGCGGCCAGCACGGCGCGCTTGGGGTCGTAGCCATGGTCCTCGGTGATCAGCCGCAGCTTGCGACCGTGAATGCCGCCCTGTTCATTGATCTCGTCGATGCGCAGTTGTGTGCCGTTGCGCGCGGCCTTGCCGTAGCCCGATATCGGCCCGGACAAGTCCTGAATGGTGCCAATCAGGATCTCGGTCTTGCTGACACCTTGCTGCTGCGCAAGAGCTGTCGTCGCGCCGATCACGAGGGCCAGGGTGGTGAGGATTTGCTTCATCGGATACTCCTTGGGCAGGCTGCCAGCCATGAGCCAAGGCATCGTACCCCGAACGCCTGCAATGAACAACACTGTTCTTCGGCAGGGCGCGGTCCATCGCAGCGAAAGATCATTGGCTACCGATGATTGTTGTCCTTCACGCCAATCTTGGGTTGCCAGCCAACGAAGGCCGGGTAGTGACGCTGGACCACCGATCCATTGACATCCCAGGCCAGGCATTGACCCACGAAGTGCGGCGGAGAGCCGTCGATGGCATCGGGCAGCGGTCCTTCGGGCAGGGTCTGGAACGCGACTGTGGCCATGTTGAAAAGAAGCTCGCGCAGGTGGGTGCAACCCCGTGCGCCGCCAAGGTTTCTCTGGATGGCATGGCGCCAGCCCGGCCCCATGGTGCATCCAATCATCTTCTGCATGGGAGCTTGAGCCATCGGGCATTCGGGGTGCGGCACGTCATCCATCGCCACGGCAATCTCTCGAATTACAAGACCGTCGTCAATCGTTACCCGTATCGAGAGGTTGTGCAGAGGCTCTCCGGGCTGCCAGGTCCCTTCTCCTGGGATGTCCATAGGGTGCGTCTTCGTGTCGCGCATTTCGGCTTCGATGTCCCACAGATCGTCGGTACGCGCAAAGCCGCGGTAAATAACTTCTCGGGTATGCAGATGCGTTCTTGGTTGGGGCGGTGGCAGTGGCAAATCAGGACCTCTTGTGAGTAGCAATGGGATTCTTTTCGAAGTGTAGGTTGTCTTTTCGGCAGTCGGCAGCGAAAGCGGGCACGACCCGTCCATTGGATGCCCTCAATGGACTCACTGGGTAGTTAACTGCTCCACCAACGCTACACATTTCATAGCTAGTCACGCTTACCAGACGGCCATTGCGGCCATAAAACACTCCAAAATCACTCCGCCGACTGCTGCGAGCGCCCACATTTCCGAGTAGCACCCATTCGCCGCCAGCAGCTCAAAGCTGCGGATGCCAACGCGTCGTTCGGCGCCGACTAACAGCGCTGCAACGCCCACAAAGAATGGTCGGCCATCGATTGCCGACAAGTAGTTTAAAAACTACAATAGACCATGATCGAATTGCGCCGATATCAGCCTGAAGACAAAAGCGCACCCGTCACTAAGTGGTTACGCGACTTGCGGGACACACGGGCTAGGGCGCAAATTGAAGTTCGGCTGCGGCGCGTATCGGCGGGCAACCTCGGTAACTGCAAATCGGTGGGTGACGGCGTGTCTGAACTGACGTTGGACATTGGAACGGGCTACCGCATCTATTACGGCAAGCACGGACAGGCGCTGGTTGTTTTGCTGTGCGGCGGTGACAAAGGATCGCAGCAGGCCGACATCACACGTGCCAAGGCCTATTGGACAGACTGGAAACGGAGAAATTCATGAAGAAGACGTTGACTGGATCGGTGTCTCACACCGACGAAACAATTAAAGAATTGCGTGCGGACCGACAATTTGCCGTCGAGTACCTGAAGGCAGCGCTGGAAGAGCTCGATGATCCCGACAACCGTGCGGCAGGCCTTTTGGCCCTGCGTGATGTAGCAGAGGCTTACGGCGGCTTGGGGATGGTCGCCGAACAGGCAGGAATCAGCCGGGAGGCGCTCTACCGCTCTCTGTCCCCGAAAGGCAACCCGACCTTGAAGACGCTGCTGGCGGTGTTGAAGGCTGTGGGGATGCGACTGTCGGTCGAGCCGGAAAATCACGTTCACGCGTGAATTTATTTTGGGAGTGCCTTCACATGAAGAACAAACGCGATATTTTTGCCGAGTTGACTGAAGGTGTCCTTCGCAGCAGTCCCAAACTTGCCACGTGACCCCACAACGCCACCCGCGAACCGCTCCACTAACGCTACACATTTCATAGCTAGTCACGCTTACCAGACGGCCACTGCGGCCCTAAAACACTCCAAAAATCACTCTGACGACTGCTGCAACGCCCACATCTCCGCGTACCTTCCACCCGCCGCCAGCAACTCGGCGTGCGAGCCGCGCTCGATGATGCGCCCCGCCTCCATCACCAGAATTTCATGCACGTCCAGCGCCGAGATGGCTTCGTCGAAACCAAGAATAGGCGGGATTTCAGGGTTGTAGGTGTACCATTCATGCGTCGAAATTCCCAAGGTCCAAGTGGTCATCACCTAAGGAGAGGCACCATGCAATCCACTTTTATTCAATGTCAACCTGACATCATGGGTGGAACGCCTGTCTTCGCAAATTCTCGCGTGCCCGTACGCACGCTGGTCGAGTATTTGGAGGCTGGTGAAACCATCGACGATTTTCTGGAAGGTTTTCCGACCGTGGGACGCGACAAAGTGCTTGCATTTCTTGAGGCAGCAGGGCGTCACGCGAGCCTGCTCGCCGACTGACACCCATGCGCGTGTTTCTCGACACCCTTGGCTGTGATCGTATTGGTCGCGCCGACCAACCGCTTGGCGGACTTGCGAGCATTGTTGCCCCACCTGCTGCCTGCGATTGAGCTGGCGCTTAAAGGGCAAGTGGTGCTTGTCGGTTAACCTGGTCACCGAAGACGGCGTCAGCCTGAATCGACTGACAAGCGCAAAACTTACGGATTGAGACGGTTTGAGCCACCGGCCACTCCAAATCAAACACATTGCATTTTGGCAATGTATTGCTACAATGCAATATAGATGGATGCCGAGCCAATTGTCAGAGCCAAGGAAGTGCGCGATGACGGTGCGGTTGTAGAAATCGTCGTCTGGCGCCTTGCGTAGCCACTGACACCTTGCATGCATCCGTACAAGTACCGGCTTTACTTCGGCGCAGGTGGCCAATGCCGGGTACGTTATGACAACGAGCGCGGCAAAGGTGACCACCGGCACGTCAACAACACCGAAGAAGCCTATCGATTTGTATCCATATCTAAACTGCCGGACGACTTCCAGCATGACGTCGAAACCTGGAGGTAGAGCATGAAAGCCATCATTGAAATCGCCCCGCGTGGCTCGGTATTCAAGGTAGCGCGCAAACAACTCAAGGCGGCGGAGGCCGACGCCTCATTCGGCGCCGACTACCACCTGAGTTTCGAGTCGGCGCGCACCCTCTTCTCCGAACTCACGCCGGCCCGCATCGACCTGCTGGAGGCGCTGCGGCAGTGCGGCCCTTGCTCGGTCTATGCCTTGGCCAAAACCGTGGCGCGCAACTACTCCAACGTGCACACGGACGTGGGCAAGCTCGAAGACCATGGTCTGGTCCGGCGCACACCGGAAGATGCCGTGTTTGTGCCGTTTGAGTCGGTGGAGATTCACTTGGCCTTGTTCAAACAAGCGGCTTGATGGAACGCCACATCCTTCCGCGCCAAACCCAACGCTGGCATAATAACTATTAATACATTCAGGAGCCGTTTATGCCTACCAGCGTCGCCCTCACCCCACATTTTGAGTCACTGACACAGCAGTTGGTGGCCAGTGGACGCTACAACAATGTTAGCGAAGTTGTGAGGGATGGTTTGCGCCTGCTCGAATCCCGTGTGCAAGAAGACCAAGCCAAACTGGCGGCCCTGCGCGACGCGGCCAAGTTTGGGTTTGCGGCCATTGAACGCGGTGAATACCTTGCACTACAGTCTGACCAAGACATTGAAAGCTTTGTGCAGCAAACTGGCCTGAAGGCCAAGGCGACGGCGACAAGAGTGAGAAAGACCATCTGACGTGTCCACCAAATTGGGGCTGCCCGGCTACACGCTCGTATTGTCTGGCGCCGCCCAACAGGACATCGCTCAGATTCTGGAATGGACGCAAGAAGCGTTTGGCGACGTGGGACGTACTCGCTATGAAAATTTGATCAGCACCGCGTTGATCGACCTGCGTACGGACCCGAGCGGCGCAGGCGTGCGGCAGCGGGATGATATCGGCAAGAGCATTTGCACTTACCACCTGGCTTCGAGCCGCAAACGCACGACCACCAGCAAGCACGTTGCCAAGCCGCGCCATCTGGTTCTTTTTCGGGTTAAGAAAAATGTGATTGAAGTCGCACGCCTGCTACACGACGCGATGGATTTTGTTCAACACGTGTCATGAATGCCAAACGCTACACCTACCGCGTAACCTGGTCACCCGAAGACGGCGAGCATGTCGGCCTGTGCGCCGAGTTGCCGTCTCTGGGCTGGCTGGCCAGCGGTGAAGCCGTGCCCGTGGCACTGGCCGAAAAGAACTACAGCGGCGAGTTCCGGGTACGCATCCCGCCGCTGCTCCACCGCAATCTGGCACTGATGTCGGCTGCGCCAGGCGTCAGCCTGAATCGCCTGGCAAGCGCGAAGCTGGCTGCTTAAGACACATAGCCGAAGTAGCGGTTTGCGATCTGCCTCCTCCAGACCGGTCGTTTGATAGTCCCCCTCAATGGTCAAACGGCTCGGGTGGATTGCCAAAACCTTACCTAAACATTGAAGTTGAATCCATCAAGGGCTCTGTATAGTTGAGCAGGGGCATGCGCGCCCTGCTGCAGTTCACCCGTCAGCTTGACCAACTGCGGCAAACCCTTCACCCTGCGCCTAAACGCTGCCTTATCGATCCCTCTGCCCAATATGGACTGGCAGGTCTTTTGCAACTCAGTCAAGGTGAACTTTTCCGGCATCAAATGCAGCGGTAGCGCAGGCGAGCTCACGCTTATCCGGCTGCGCAGTACCCGCAACGCCGCGGTCAAATGATCGGCGTGGTCAAACGCCACCCGGCGGCCAGGATTGGCGGCATCAACCCAATCGAGCTTCTCCACCTTATCTCTGGCCAGTTCATTGACTTGATCGTATGGAAGCAGAGCCCAATACAACACTGAAACCGACCAACCTCGCGGATCGCGGTCCGGCCCACTGAAAGTCTGGAGTTGCTCCAGATGCGGAATTTCAACACTGACCTTGCTTCGCATGACCCTCCTCGCGGCATCTTCAAGATTGGCATCAATCTCTGGTCTCAAGATCCCGCCGGGCAGCGCCCAGCGCCGCAACTCGGGTTCCTGGGCGCGTTGCACCAGGAGCACTCGCAGCTTGTCATCGACGATGCTGAATAGCGCTATATCAACTAAAACCAGAGGGAAAAGTGTGGTGTTTTTCATAATCTTCGTTTTGTAGTAGCCGTATAGCTACTACCAAGCTATAATAGACCATATTCAGGGGGGAAGCAAACATGGCATACGACATTATTGGAGACATTCACGGCCAGGCGGACAAACTTCATGCGCTACTGGCCCACTTGGGGTACGAGGATCGAGGCGGTGCCTACAGGCACCCAGATCGCACTGTCATTTTTGTGGGTGACTTCATCGACAAGGGCCCGCAGCAACTTGAAAGTGTCATGACCGCACGCCGCATGGTCGATGCCAGAACGGCCCAGGCGGTGATGGGAAATCACGAATTCAATGCCATTGCGTGGCACACCCCGGACTCCGATCTGCCTGGTGAGTTCTTGAGACCACGAGGCGGGAGTTGGGGTGACGGCAATCGAAAGCAGCACGCGGCATTTTTGGATGAGGTTGAAGGCAATCCAAGTCTGCACAAAGAAGTTGTCGATTGGTTCATGACGCTGCCGCTGTGGCTGGATCTGCCTGGCATTCGGGTGGTGCATGCCTGCTGGCACGACGGCTACATGGACAAATTGAAGCCCTACCTCACACCCGCCGATCAATTGACACCCGAACTGGTGGTCTCGGCAAGTCGGGCTGGTCGGATGCAATACATTGCCGTAGAGGCGCTTACGAAGGGGCTGGAAGTTCGCCTTCCAGACGGACATACGTTCAGCGATAAGTATGGGCAATCCAGGCGCAATGTTCGGATTCAATGGTGGGAGGCAGAAGCCACTACCTACCGTGAATTGGCGCTATGGCCCGACGACCTGCGCGAGCAATTGCCCGCAATCCCACTCAGCCATGATGCGCGCTCGCCATACGACAACACAAAGCCCGTGTTCTTTGGGCACTATTGGATGACGGGCAACGTGAAGACGCAGACGCCAACGGTGGCTTGCGTGGATTACAGCGCAGCACAGGACGGCCCACTGGTCGCCTACCGCTGGGATGGTGAGCCCGCACTGATTAACGACAACTTCCAGCAAGTGGGTTGAGTGGATGAAAAAGGCCTCTGCAACTCAACCGCGAATCCAACCGGATCAAGACCTGTACCTGGGTTGTCTGCTGGGCGGCGCCGTCGGCGATGCGCTCGGTGCGCCCGTGGAGTTCATGAGCAACGCAGAAATCAGCGGCAGATTTGGTCCTGGCGGCATTCAAGAATACGTTCCCGCATTCGGAATAGTTGGTGCGATCACAGACGACACCCAAATGACTCTATTCACCGCTGAAGGTGTGGTGCGGTCATGGGTTCGTGCTTTTGTTCACGCACCGTGCGCTATTGCGAGCCAGATTGCCATGGCCTATCAGCGATGGCTGTACACGCAGGGCTTCAAGCACCCCATGCACAACCACTGCTTGAACGGATGGCTGATCACGCATCAAAATCTGTTCGCATGCCGGGCACCCGGGGGCACCTGCTTGTCTGGGTTACAAAGCATGCAAACTCAGGAAGATGTTGCGAGCAATGACAGCAAGGGCTGCGGCGGAGTCATGCGGGTTGCACCAATCGGCATGTACTACGCGACACTGGCCACCAACAATGAGGTGAACAAGGCTGACTTGATGAAAGAAGCCTTTGCGACGGGTTGCCGGTGCGCTGCCATCACGCATGGTCATCCAACCGGGCAGTTGGCGTCCGGTGCATTTGCGACGCTTGTAATGCTGCTTTTGACCGACACGGGCCTGGAACTGGCGATTGAAACGGTGTTGCCGCTGCTGGCCACCTACCCTGACCATGAAGAGACGACGCAGGCAATCGAGCAGGCACGTCGTCTGGCAAAGGCTATGCCTAACGATGTTGGCGCGCTGGCGGAATTGGGGGGTGGCTGGATTGCTGAGGAAGCGCTAGCGATTGCGTTGTACTGCGCATTATCCGCAGCGGACTTTCGATCTGGCGTTGTGCTCGCAGTGAACCACGGTGGTGACAGCGATTCGACAGGCTCGATGGCAGGGCAATTGCTCGGCGCAATGTACGGCGCAAGTGCAATCCCAAATTCTTGGCGTACTCCTTTGGAACTGGGTGCCGTGATCGAGGCCATGGCCTACGACCTTGCCACTTTTAGGGACTGGGGGGCGGGTTACCCGAATGCACTGGATGACCGGTCTGCTCGTTACCAGGCGGACGCAGCGCAAGATGCGGCCATAGAGGAACTCCTTGATCCCCTGGACGGAGTTGAACTTTCCGTGGTTAGCGAGGAAGATCGGGAAAGGTATGCCGCGATTGAACTTGCATTGGCAGCGTGGGAAGCGACTTTTCGGGCTGCCGCGATGGCCGACAATTTTCAACTTCTTCAAGCCCACTTGCGCAGTCTGGAGTTGCCGGACGAGCCCGGTTTGCTACTCGACGGCACCATCTTGCTCGTTCAGATGAGCGTTGCCTACTTGGCAATGGATGGTCAACAGGTCTCGGAGTTTCTGGCGCAACAAAAGTACGACCCAACCGAGGTTAGCGGGGCGCCATATCAAGTGACGTTTGACATCCATGGCAAAGCGTACGCGCGTGTCAACTCGCCAGCATCGCTCAGACCACTGGATTTGGCTGACCTCTACGGTACACCGTGGAACACGTACGAACGGGTCGGCTACAGCGACTTCTGGCTATCGCGCGTTGATGGCAAAGCCCTTAGCGCGCAGGAGGTTGCGGACTTTGAGAATACCGTGGAAAGCGATCTGAGATTTGACTACGGCGAGGATGAAATTGCATTCTTGTTTGATCCCGATACCCATGAAGGCATCCTGAAGGTCACAGTTCAAGATGTGTATGACGAGGCGGATCTGTAATGACATCCGCTCAATTTCACGGGCACATCGACTGTTGTGCCATACCTATTTTCTTATTGGAGTCACTATGGAACTACCCAGCCCAACAGATCCTCAGCTGCAGCAAGCACTTCTCAGTGCAATTCATCGGTCTCCAGACGGCACCGCAGTTGCCGAGGAACTGCACACGATAGTTGAGAAGGATCTGAGTCTGATTGTCGCGGACGATCAAAAACGGAATTGGACGAACACGATTTCATTTGCCTTGATCAAAATGCGAGACGAGAAGTTTTGGCTTCGGAGTCCGTATTACAAACCAGCGACAAAAGAAAACAAATTCATGAAACGAAAATGGTTAGAGGCCAATCGGCCGGGCATTAAAGCAGAACAGCAAATTTGGACAATTACGGAGAAAGGGGTGTCAGTCATTCACGAAGGCGCTTCAATTGATCAACAGATTCCCAGCAAGAAGAGCACGCCAGCAGGTTCCCATTCAAAGCTTGCCGGACCGTTGGTCAAGAAGGGTGGGGGCAAACGAAAAGACGATGAGGCGCGGGATCTGATGTCCACCTATTACCACGCACACAGCAATGAGATTCCCAAGAATATTGACCAGCAGCGCGAATTCATCATTGACCTTCTCATGAAGGGGATGTCAGTTGAGGACGCCTTTTCGATGGCATTGAAGAAAACGGTCTGACAAACCGGGTATGCCAAATCGCTTAAACGTCGAACACAACACTCACTTCAAGGAACACCCCTTATGGTTAAGAAACAAGTCTTCATTGCACAGCCGGTGTCTCCGGTCGAGGTTCCTCTTGCAGCGTTACAGTCCTCAGATCGGAAGGTCAAGACCGCTGCCGAAAAGGCCCTGGAGACGGCGACTTGGGCGCGGACCATGACCAAGGTCATCATCTCGCGCAATAACAAGAAACCCCCGTTCTGGCATGTCATCAATTTCCTGGGTGCTGGCAAGCAGGAGTCCGGCGGGATCGTTGATCTTCTGGCTATCCGCAAGGACCATAGCAAGACAAGTAGTTTGCCTAAGGGGGACGGATTTGAGATCATCCTCGTTCAGGTGAAGGGCGGTGCGGCTCGAAACCCCTCTCCTGCGGACATTCAACGCATGGAGGCGGTCAAGCAGCGTTACGGTGCCAAGACGGTGGTGCTGTCTTCGTGGAAAAAGGGATCGGCGGCCGAGTTGCGCGTTCTATCCAAAGCAGGCTGGGGAGACCCAATGGACCCGGATTTGATCTTTGGAGGACGTGTGGCCAAACCAAAGGCTGTTGCGAAGGATCAGCCGAAAATCAGTGCAAGAGCTGTGAAGTCTGTGGCAGCAGTTAACAAGCGATCGGCTACAGCAAAGGCGGCTTGGGAAACTCGCAGAAAGGTAGCGGCCAAGTGACGCAGAAGACATTGAACACATCAAAGAGCAGGCTCAAGACACTGGTCGATGCCGTAGTCCGGCATCTTCCGAAAGGTGCGCCCATCGATCGCTCATGTATCCCGGAAAACTCACTCGTTCAGCTTTCCAGGTGGAGCAGCAGTTCGGAACTCCGGCGTGGTCTTGCCGAGCTTTACCGAGCTGGCTACTTTGGCCGACATGATGTTGTCAATGGCTATGCGTGGACGCTGGCGGCATGGAACTGCATCGGTGGTTCCTGGGACGAGCAATTCAAGTTGGCGCAGACACAGCAGTACTATGAATTCTTTTTGTCGGCCGATGAAAAAGCCCAAGCAAGTCGGATTCTAAAACGAGTATTGTCTGCTGGTGAGACACGCAACTATGTCGCGGGCAATCCATTCAACGGTCTCTGGTGGGGCTATGGAGATGATCCGATACCAGCTTGCCCAGGTGAGCGCGACTTCAAGGCGCATTTTATGCAATGGTTACTGGATGGCGGTTACTCGGCAAGCGAGATTGCCGACATCGTGGCCCGGTGTCCCCCAAGTGATGGACCAACCCGAATGGAGAAAATTGAACGCTATGCGGATGAGCTGTTTGGCAGGCGCAGGGCAACTGCGGCGGCCATCCCTAAAACGATCTTGCCTGATCGATAAGAACTTGGTGCGGCGGTGGCGTGCTGGCGGCGTTTGTAATGGCAATCAATGTCGCGAACACCGGTTGCCAGCCAACCCAAGACACGCAACTAGGTTGCCACATAGCGGGCCCTGGTGGCCGTCGGGTAACGCCGCATCGCCGCCCTTCGCAGCAGCCCCAAACTTGTTACGTGATCCGCAACGCCACCCGCAGAGATCGGGGCATGGGTTCCCGCCGATTTAGTTACGACATAACTTGCAAGCAAGTTAGTCTCCTCTGAAACTTCGTTTTCTGGGCATTTGACAGTATGAGGCGGGGGGCCATGCCCCGATCTGTGCCACCGAAAACGCTATAAATTACATAGCTGCTCACGCTTACCACACGGGCGCTACAGCCCTAAAACACTCCAAAAATCACTCCGCCGACTGCTGCAGCGCCCACATCTCCGCGTACCGCCCGCCCGCCGCCAGCAACTCCGCATGCGTTCCCCGCTCGAGAATCCGCCCCGCCTCCATCACCAGAATCTCGTGCGCGTCGACCACGGTCGAGAGGCGGTGCGCGATCACCAGCGTGGTCTTGTTCTTTGCCACGCTTTGCAGTTCGGCCTGGATGGCGCGCTCATTGGCTGAATCAAGCGCCGACGTGGCTTCGTCAAAGATCAATATCGGCGGATTCTTCAGCAGGGTGCGGGCAATGGCCACGCGCTGCTTCTCACCACCGGAGAGTTTCAGGCCGCGCTCGCCGACCATGGTGTCGTAGCCCTTGGGCGTGGCGCTGATGAAGCTGTGGATGTGCGCGGCGCGGGCCGCCTGTTCCACCTGCTCGCGCGTGGCACCGGGCTGGCCGTAGGCGATGTTGTATTCCACCGTGTCGTTGAACAGCACCGTGTCCTGCGGCACGATGCCAATGGCCTGGCGCACGCTGGCTTGCGTGACCTGCTTGATGTCCTGCCCGGCAATCAGAATGCGCCCGCCTTCATCGGGGTTGCTGACGTCATAGAAGCGAAACATCAAGCGCGCCAGCGTGGACTTGCCCGAACCCGATGGCCCGACCACGGCCACCGTTTTACCCGCGGGAATCTCGAAGCTGATGTCGTGCAGGATCGGTCGCGCGGGCTCGTAGGCAAAGCTGACATGCCTGAAACTCAACGCTGCCTTGCCGAACCGGGGCATGGATTGCGGATCAGGTCCGCAATGACAAGCGTCGCCTGCCAGGGCCTGGCGCCCGGCACGTCGGCGACCTCGCGCTCGCGCTCCATCAGCGTGAACATCTTCTCCAGATCGGTCAGGCTTTGTTTGATCTCGCGGTAGAGAACGCCCAGAAAGCCCAGCGGGATGTAGAGCTGGATCATGAAGGCATTGACCATCACCAGGTCACCGAGCGTCATGTGGCCGTCGACCACACCCTGCGTGGCGCGCCAGAGCATGGCGACCAGGCCGCTGGCGATGATCAGTTGCTGGCCCGTGTTGAGCAGGCTCAGAGTGCTCTGGCTCTTGAGGGCGGCGCGACGGTAGCGCTCCAGGTTTTCATCGTAGCGCCGGGCCTCGAACTCTTCGTTGTTGAAGTACTTGACGGTCTCGTAGTTGAGCAGCGAATCGATCGCCCGGCTGTGCGCTTTGGAGTCGAGCTCGTTCATCTCCTTGCGAAAGTGCGTGCGCCATTCGGTCACGATCACGGTAAAAGTGATGTAGAAAACCAGCGCGATGGCGGTGATCCAGGCAAACCATGCGTCAAACTTGACCGCCAGCAGCGTCAGCACCATGGCGACTTCGATCAGCGTCGGGAAGATACTGTAGAGTGAATACGAGATCAGCGAGTTGACCGCGCGCGTGCCGCGTTCGATGTCGCGGGTCATGCCCCCGGTCTGGCGCTCCAGATGAAAACGCAGGCTCAGCGCGTGCAGGTGCCGAAACACCTGCAGCGAGATGGTGCGCGATGCGCCCTCCGTGGCCTTGGCAAAAATCAGCTCACGCAATTCGGCAAACAATGTCGTTGAGAGACGCAGCAAACCGTACGCAAACAGCAGGGCCACCGGCACCACCAGCAAGGCGCTGGCGCCAACCCCGCCCTTGGGGTTCATGGTGTCCACCAGTTGCTTGAGCAGCAGCGGCACGCTGACGTTGGCCATCTTGGCGCCGATCATGAATGCCAACGCCATCATGACGCGCCATTTGTATTGCCACAGATACGGAAACAGGCGCTGCAGCGTGGCCCAGTCCGAGCGCGGGCCTGCCGGGTTCGAGGCCGTGCCAGTCTCGGAAGAGCGGTGTCGTTCACCGGATCGGCGCATGGGGGACAATCCTGACAATAAATAGTTTGCGGGACAGACCGCAGCTACGCGCAGCGAGCCAGCTCTGTCCCCAACATTTTGTAAAGAGAGATTGTCCCCCATGTCGACCGATACGAGAGATCCCGGCGTTCAATTACCCACCGATGAGGAACTGGTCCTCAAAGTGATTCCGATGCCCGCCGATTCCAACGCCAACGGCGACATCTTCGGCGGCTGGGTCATGGCGCAGGTTGATCTGGCCGGCTCGGTGATTCCGGCGCGCTACACGCAGGGCCGCATGGCCACGGTGGCGGTCAACGAGTTCATCTTCAAGCAGCCGGTGCGCGTGGGCGACATCCTGACCTTTTTCTCCAAGCTGGTACGCATCGGGCGCACCTCGATCACGGTCAAGGTCGAGGTCTACGCGGAGCGCTTTCGGCATCAGGGGCAGTACATCAAAGTCACCGAGGCGTCACTCACCTACGTCGCGATTGATGATCACGGCCGTCCACGCCCGCTGCCGGGACTCGCGCCGCCATAATGGGCGCCGTGCCCAAGCGTTTGCCGCCCCTGTTATTGAGCCTGATACTGGTCACGCTGACCGGTCATATGGCGATGTCGGGCGGGCGCGTTTCGGGCTCCCTGTTTGCACTGCAGAGCGGCTCGCCCGAACTCGTGGTGGGCATTTTCATGGCCACGTTCTCGGTGCTACCCGCGCTCGCTGCCATGTCCATTGGCCGCTGGGTGGATCGCATTGGCGCACTGCCGGTGCTGCGCATGGGCGTGCTGGCGGTGCTGTTTGGCGCGACGGTGCCGGTGCTCTGGCTCAGCGTGCCCTCGCTGTTTGTGATGGCGGTGTTGGTCGGCTTTGGCTTCAACGCCATGTCGGTGGCGGGCCAGCACACGGTGGGCGCGATGGCACAGGGGGAATCGGCCAAGCAACGCCTGCGCAATTTTGGCTGGTATGCGCTGGGGCATTCGGCATCGAGCGCGCTCGGGCCATTTATCTCTGGCTTGCTGATTGATTACGCGGGCTTTCGCACTGCCTTCGCCACCATGGCGCTGTTTACCTGTGCCGCCTGCTGGCTGGTGTTCAAGAAACTCTCCACGCTGCCCGCGGCGGCCAAGGTGGAAGCGGCGGACCGAATCGGCGCCAAGGCGGCGGCCTGGCACGATCTGCTGGCCGAACCCGAAATGCGCCGCATCTACTACACCAGCATGGCGCTGGCGTGCTGCTGGGACCTGTTCATCGTGATGCTGCCGGTGCTGGGCACGCGGCTGGGCTTTTCCGCTTCCATCATCGGCACCGTGTTCTC
>CAWJOT010000020.1:0-61733 GCA_963844495.1 uncultured Pseudomonadota bacterium | reverse complement strand
GGCTTCTCCGACAGCACGTCCACGCCTTGCTGACGAAGCTGATCCTCGTACTGGTCGGCCCAGTGGAGCACCTGCGCCGGGGCCAAACCCAGATGTATTGCGGCATTGCGCAACTGGGAGACATTAAGGACAGATTCGCCCGCCTAGAGCCTGAATACGCAGACTGAGACAAACCAATGATGGCGGCCAGGTCACCCTGTTTGATACCGCGCGCCTCGCGCTGCTGCGCCAGTATCTTGCCGACCAACGCCGGATAAGTAGACCAACGGCTTGGGCGAGGGGATTGACTTTGTGTGCATGTATGTGTTTAATGCAAAAATGCATAACGAGAGGATAACATGTTTAACGTTCTGACTGAGAAAGACTTTTGGCGTTTGCCTGCCGGGACCGTGATTCGAGTGAACTGCGGCTTTTATGACCACGTCGCGATGCTTGGCGATGGCGTTATCAACGGCGAGCGCGGTGTGCTGTCGTTCGCCGCCGGTACCCATGGGCTTGCCGAAATCAGCTTGTCGGCATTTGCTGCTCGTCGCCCGATAAACGTTGACGGTTACCTCAGCGCCCTGCCTCCAGGAGCGGTGATGCAACGGGCGCGGCTGAAGCGGAAGCGACCTACTCATGGCTCGACTTTAATTGTGAGCGTTCGTTAGGTATGCCCACGGACTCCCAATTGAGAGCCCGCAGCTACAGCAATGGAGCCTTCTGGGAGGCGTAGCCGGGGTCCTTGCGCTGATGTCTGCACGTGCATAGAGAAGCGAGATCAAAACGTGCCCGAGCTCCCCGCAGGGACGAGCAGCATCTTCAAGCCGCAGCCGCTCAGTACTGAACGGCTGCCTGTATCGACAAGAACAGGATCATCTCTCAGCTTCTCGAATCCACTTTCGTACTGCTGCTAGAAGTGGTGTCAAGCCAAGCTCTGAGGTGCTCCACCCTCAGCGCCAGTAGCGTCTTCGTCTTGTCGTGGTCGCGCTTCAAAATGCCGGTGACCACAGCATCGTGCGGAGTCCACGTGCTACCTGCAGACGTCACTTCCAAGTAGCGCGTGTTCCACACGAGCGATCCACTCAAACCGCCGGGGACGTTGTGCGCCATGCCTTCGCGAGCCGCGGCCTGCGTGCCTGGAGAGAACTCGATTTTCTCTGGCTCCCAGAACATCTCGAAGATCATCGGATCCGTTTTGTCGGCCGCGGGCTCCTGAGAGCAGTAGCCGGTTGCATTGGCCTCGTGGACGCCGAACCCATAGCGCGCGTTCTCTCCAGCAAAGCCCCGGAAGAACAAGAGTTGGCGCATTCGGAGACTCGGTGCATGGGCGCAAATTGGGTGTAAGGGACATAACCAGCACGATGCTCGCATGCTCCCCACGCCGCCTCGGTGAGGGCAGCAAACGCCACATCGATCGGCTCGGCTGCTGCCGTGAATGAGACCGGGTGCCTGAAGACAGAATCGCAGCCGTAGAAGCGATATTCCATCGGCTGCACACGCGACACGTGTTCACAGGTCAGCAGGATGCGCCCCCCCTCCATCTCAACGTACGTCCCTGTCCCGACCGACCTGACATCATCCTCGTCGCTGGTCGACAAGGGAGTCACGAAAGGGCGCGTGTATTCCTTCATAGCGTCGGCAACGACGCCATTGATCCGCTTCCATTCCACAGCGTCCATAGAGATCCTCCAGTTCCTTTTCTTCAATCGTAGCAACAGAAGAGAAGCGAATTTCAGCATCAGTTTTCTCCGCTACGCCATGACGCGCTGACATAGGTTTGCCTGGGTCCTCGTGAGACGCATCCTCTAGAGATCGTTCGTTCAAGGACCCCCATGTTTTTCCATCAGCCCTTGCCAAAGCCATCGACGTCCAAGGCCCCGCCGGCTTTCTACCGTCTGCGTGACGTAATGCGTATTACTGCTCTGAGCCGTTCAACAATCTACCGAAGGATCGCGGAGGGCCGCTTTCCATCGCCCGTTCATCTGGGAGGTCGAGCCTCCGCCTGGGCGAGTGCGGCACTGCAGGATTGGATCGACGATCCAGAAGGCTACAGAGTAGCTATGCCAAAAGCCTGAATTCTTGTACGCCAACGTCTCGGGGTCGATGCTGGGATTGTTCGGGTGGAGCGCGCAGATGCATCTCGGATGCATGCGCGATTGCCTTGCCATTGGCCAGATCATCGAGCAGGTCAGCCCAGAGCTGAATCATCCTGCGACGCTGATCGAGGAATGTTGTTCGGTCGTAACTGCCACCCAACTCTTCATCGGAAACGTGAGCCAAGTGCCGCTCAATGACCTCGCGATCCCATCCCAGCAGCTCTCGAATCAGCGTCCGGGCCGTGGCTCGGAAGCCGTGCGCGGTGATTTCCTCCCGCGTGTCATAGCCGAGCGTGCGCAGCGCGCTGTTGATCGTGTTGTCGCTCATGTAGCGCGTCTTTTCTGATCGCTTCGCCATGCTGCGGAAGATCGGCCCAGTAGGACCAGTCAATGGAAGAATGTCGCGCAGAATTTCGACAGCTTGCGTCGGCAGTGGCACGAGATGCGCCGGCGTGCGAATGTCCCGCTTCTTCCATTCGCGAAGCTTCATCTTTTCGGGAGGGCAACGCCAGAGGGTTCGCTCGAAGTCGATATCCTCCCAATGCGCCAGCCGCAGTTGCCCAGGGCGCTGGAATAGCAGCGGTGAGAGCTGCAGGGCCGCGCGTGTGATGACATTACCCTTGTAGGCTCGGATGTCGCGCAGCAGTTGGCCGAGCTTGTGTGGATCAGTGATCGCCGCATAGTGGCGGGCCCGTGGTGCCGGCAGCCCTCCGGTCCGGCTGTTCACGAAGTTCTTGGCCGGTTCCAGCGCGCCCACATCAACCGCGTACTGGAAGACGTGCTGAACGGCCTCCCGGACGCGCTGTGCCGTTTCCAGGTTTCCGCGCTCCTTGATGCGGTGCAGGCAGCGCACAAGCTCGGTAGGCTTGATGGCCTCCATGATCAACGCGCCGACCCACGGGAAGATGTGCAGTTCCAGGTGCCGCATCACCTTCTCTGTGTAGCTGGCAGACCATTGACGGTCCTTGCTCGCCTGGGCGTGCCAGGCGCGAGCCATCAGCTCGAAGGTGTTGAGTCTGGCCACGCGGTCGCGTTCTTCCTCTTCACGACGGGCCTCCCTAGGATCAACCCCGCCTGCCCTCTTTTCAGCCTCGGCACGGGCCTTCTTCCGCGCTACGGCCAGCGACATGGCTGGATAGCGCCCGAGGCT
Source organism: uncultured Pseudomonadota bacterium (assembly GCA_963844495.1). GTDB lineage: Bacteria > Pseudomonadota > Gammaproteobacteria > Burkholderiales > Burkholderiaceae_C > Rhodoferax. Next base: position 58,505 of record CAWJOT010000020.1, on the reverse strand, counting down.
TAGCTTGGCCTCTTTGCCGGCCTCCTTGTAGCGGTAGACCCAGGCCTTGCCAGTTGGCCGCACGCGAAGGTACAGGCCCTCCCCGTCCGCAAGCAGATATTCCTTGTCGCGCGGCTGTGCCGCTTTGATTTGAAGCTCGTTAAGTTGTCCCATGGTGTACCCAAAAACAAGACTGAGGTTGAACAGCAGTCTGGGTACACCGTTGGGTACACGCAAGAATGGGACGTTGTGGGATTCAACGATACCGCTTGAGCCGCCTTTTAAGGCTAAGTCCTTGATTTACAAGGACTTGTGAGCTGTCTTGGGATCGTGTGAGAAAAGAACTGGTGGCCTGGGGCGGAATCGAACCACCGACACAAGGATTTTCAGTCCTCTGCTCTACCGACTGAGCTACCGGGCCAGAGCAGAAAATTATAGCATCGTCCCCGGGGGAATATCGGCGGCTCAGCCGCCGCTACGCTTGCCTCGTGTCAAGTCAATTCCCAATTGTTTCAACTTGCGGTAGAGGTGTGTCCTCTCCAAACCGGTCTTCTCGGCAACCCGCGTCATGGAGCCGTTTTCCTTAGCAAGGTGATACTCAAAATAGGCCTTTTCAAATTCATCGCGCGACTCTCGCAAAGGCTTGTCAAGCACAAAGCTTTGCTGCGAAAGCGGTCCGGACTGCGGCGGACCAGATAGTTGCTGCCCGACTGGAGTTGCCATCGCAGCGTCCAGCACCAGCACGGTAGGCGGCACGACCGCCGCAGTCACAGGCTTTCGAATTGCCCCTTGAACCAAGGCCTGCTCAACGGCTTTTAGCAGTTTTTGCAACGTGATCGGCTTTTCCAGGAATGCCAGAGCGCCTATCTTCGTAGCCTCCACTGCCGTGTCAATCGTCGCGTGCCCGCTCATCATGATGACCGGCATCGTCAGCGCGCCAGTGGACGACCATTCTTTCAAAAGAGTCACGCCATCGGTGTCAGGCATCCAAATGTCGAGCAACACGAGGTCGGGACGATCACGCACGCGGGCCGCCCGCGCTTGCGCAGCATTCTCGGCAACTTCGACGGTATGCCCCTCGTCGTTCAAGATTTCCCACAACAGATCGCGAATGCCGAGTTCGTCATCAACCACCAGTATGTTTGCCATGATTTAGCGCGTTCCTTGGATATGCCTTTGTCACCCCTCTATACCGGCGCGACGTTTTCAATCACGAATGATAACGACACTTGCGCGCCGACCGTTTTGCCGTCGACGATTCGATTTGAGATGTCGACGCGGCTCCCATGTTCATCGGCTATTTTTTTGACCACCGCCAAACCCAGCCCGGTGCCTTTTGCCTTCGTCGTGACGTACGGCTCAAAAGCCCGCCTGAGAATACGCTCGGGGAAGCCAGTCCCACTATCAATCACGCTCAAGCGAACCCGTCCACTTGTTTCAATCCATTTTGTTTTCACCAACACGGATTCGTCCTGCGTGTCATGTTCCGCTGATTCCGTTGCATCCAGCGCATTCTGCACGAGGTTGTGCAAGACCTGCCGCAGTTGCTGAGCATCCCCCATAACTCTGGGGCTGCGGGTATCAAGTTCCATGTGCACTGGTACATGCGCACTCTCACTCGCGTAGAGTTGCATGACTTCAGTGATCAATACATTCAGGTCCACCGGCCGGAGTTCGGCTGCGGGCAGCCTGGCATAGTCACGAAACTCGTTGACAAGCCGTTTCATGGCATCGACCTGATCGACGATCGTCTTGACGGACCTGGTAAGCAACGTCTGTTCTGGCGGGGCAAGCTTGCCCGACAACTTCATCTCCAGGCGTTCAGCCGACAACTGGATCGGGGTCAGCGGGTTCTTGATTTCGTGCGCCAACCTTCGAGCCACCTCGCCCCAGGCCTGAGACCGCTGGGCAGAGACAATTTCCGAGATGTCGTCAAAGACCAGCAGTCGGGAGGCATCGGGCAACTCGGCCCCCCGTGCCACCAGCACGAGAGTGTCGTCGGCCTGTCTCCCAACCAATCGACCCGCCGTGGTTCCCAGCTCAAAAGAGCGCTGCCAGTGATCAAGCCCGTGTTCGCCGCGGGCACCAAGAAATGACTCGAATTGCGCCTGAATATTCTGACCAAATGTTTGCAACCCTTCCACGTCGACCAGCGGTTGTCCGATGTAGGCGGCCAGCGGAACCCGGAGAATGCGCGTGGCACCAGGGTTGGAGGATTGAATCCGCCCGTCGGCGTCGAGCACGATGACGCCAGCAGTGAGGTTGTCTAAAATGGTCTGCAAATTGGCGCGCGCCTCGCTCACTTGCTCCATGCTGGCTTGAACCGCATGTCTGGCTTCCGACAGCTGGCGGGTCATCTCTGCGAACGAACGGGTCAAGCCGTCAAGCTCGTCGTATCCCTGCAGCGACGCCTTCGGCGTCAAGTCGCCAGCAGCGACCTGTCGCACGCCATCGGCGAGCAGCAGCAGCGGGCGCGCGATTTGATTACCCAGGACAACGGCCAGCAACACCGCGCCAAAGACGGCAAGGAACAGGCTCAGCGTCAGTGTTCCGATGTACATTCGCTGCAAACCCTGCCGCGCCAAGGCGCGTTCTTGGTATTCCCGATTCGCCTCCGTGACGGCCAACGCATTGGCGACGAGCGTCGACGGTAGCGTCTGGGTTACCAGAAGGAAGCGCGGCTCCGCGAGCAACGACAGGTCGGTATTGGACACCAGCACTAGCACCTTGATTCGAGCACCTCCTGCTGCGCCAGGAACCGCGTCTTCCAGCCCTTCGATCCACGCCAGCGATCGCTGCAAGCGCGCGCTTCGAAATTGCTGCTGGCTGGGCCGCTCCGGATTGAGCTGGTATCGTGCGCGACCAGCCGCTGCGATCAGTTGTCCCGTCGCGCTCCAAAGCGTCAGATCAGTTGCGCCCAATTGCTCGCGTGCGCGCTCGATGGGTAAAGCCGCGGTGACATCAGGCGTATCCGCCAACAGCAGCGCAGCCGCACGGGCCTTGCCCGCGAGTTCATTGGACAAAGTTTCAAGGGTGGCGCGCCCAAGGCTCAGGCCAGCGTCCAGCGCACCCTCCACCTTGATGTCGAACCAGCTTTCGATGGAACGCGATACAAACTGGTACGACACGACATAGATCAGAACTCCCGGGGCGAAACCGGCAAGCGCAAAAATCGCCGCCAGCTTGACCAATAGCCGGCTGCCAAACTTTCCCTGTCGCAGACGGTGGAGCAGCCGCAGAGCGATCCAAACAATGACCAAGAGCAGCAGTCCCGCGACCACGACGTTGAGTACAAAGAGTCTGGCGTAATTGCGCTCGTAAAGCTGGCGATTGGTCGTTGCTTGTGTCAAAAGGAACAGCAACACCAAACCGATAGCGACCATCGCCGCCAAACCAACGCCCACTGTCCACCGCACGGTGCGGGAATTTCGCAATGAATAGCGTCCCCGAACGGCCGTTACACCGCTCTCATCGCTCATCGAACAGCCTCGAGCGTCAAAGGCTGCTTGACCAGCGCTTCAATGTTCCAGTCAGCTTGCCCCAGCGTACCAATCTGGAACAAGCGGGGTAACTGAGATACGTCAAGCTGAAAACGGAATTCAACATAGTAGTTCTTGTCAAGTTCAAGTTCGCTGATGTCCGCAATCTTCCAGCGCGCCAGACGTTGCACTGCCCCAATGGCCTCGGACAGTGTCTCAAAGCTTTGATTGAGCGCAACACCCAGTCCAGTCGGCGTAATCACGCCTGAGGCAGCGTTGAGCCGCCAGCGCCGCGTCAGCGGTTGGTAGGCCAGTCGCATGTGACGTTCCGCACTCACAACTTTCTTGTTGGTCCAGTACCAGCGCTCCTGAAACACATCGACTTGGGCCACAAATATCACTGGAACCCCTTTTTGAAGGGCTTCCTCAATCGCTGCCGACAAATCAAACTTGACCGTTGCGGAGAGCAAGACAGAGTCACCGACGCGTTCGAACTTTAGCGGAGATACTTCGGTCGCCGGGGCCTCCGCCCGAGCGCCAGCCGACACGGTCCACCCAAGACAGGTACAGACCAGCAGCCCGATCAAATCAAGCCGCGCGCTTTTCAAGCAGGGCAAAAAAGAAGCCGTCATGGTCATCAATCGAATTGTCCTGGACACCCTCGGAATTCGCTCCTCCTCGCGGCATCAAATGCCCTGGCGAAGGCAGAATACGGGCCTGGGTGTTGTGCGCAAGAAACGTTTGTATCTGTTTCTCACCCTCGGTTCGGAAAATTGAACACGTGCAGTACAACATCCTTCCTGCAGGTTTGAGCAATGGCCAAAGGGCGTTTAGCAATCTGGTCTGGGTTGCGACAAACTGCGCCATGTCCGACTCCCTGCGCAACCAGGCTATGTCTGGATGCCGCCGCACAACGCCGGAACCCGAACACGGAGCGTCAAGCAAGATGGCGTCAAACAAGCGACCGTCCCACCAAGTTGTGGTCGCGGTCGCGTCGGCAACCATCGCTTCGGCGGTCAGGCCGAGTCGACGCAGAGTTTCACCAATTCGCTCACAACGCAGCGCGTCAACGTCCAGTGCCGTCACTGCCGCCTCAGAAATCTCCAGTAGATGCGCAGTCTTCCCACCGGGGGCGGCGCATGCATCCAGAATACGGAGACGGCAGGTGCTCGTCAACCCATCGAGCAGAATCGGTGCCGCGAGCTGGGCCGCGGCGTCCTGTACCGATACAACCCCATCGGCAAAGCCGGGCAAGTCCTGCACGGGCCTGGGCAGCGCGAGCATGACACCGAATCGACCCACCGCTGTCGCCTCAATCCCGGCGCATGCCAGCGTCGCCAGGTAGTCCGGTACGGTGGCCTTTCGGGCGTTCACCCGCAGGGTCATCGGTGGTCGGCTGTTTCCCTCCCGCAATATGCTCTGCCAGGTTTGTGGCTGCTCGTTCCTGAGGGACCGGATCCACCATAACGGACGATTCCACAGCGCCACCAAATTCTTCTCGCTCAAGGTCATGAAGCGATCTCGCTCCCGCAGAAATCGCCGCAAGCAGCCGTTGATGAATCCCGCCTGCGCTCTGGTCGTGTCACTTTGTTTTGCGGCCAAAACCACTTGATTGACTAGCGTGAACACTTCATACGGCGCCCCTGCCTCCGGGCACAGCAGTGCCAACGCCGTGCACAACAGCGCTTCGGTGCGCGGCGCTGGCGTGCGCTTGGCGAGCAATTCCCGCAGCGCCTGCGCTCGCCCCAATGATCGCAACACCTGAAACGTCAGGGCCTGAACACCTGGACGAAGTTCCGCGGGAACACTCTGGAGCGCGGCGGTGCCGGACACGCCTGAGCGAATCGCGACCAAGACCGAGGCGACCGCCTGCAACTGGCGCCATAACTCGATGTTGTAACCAGAAACGGGCATACCCGGGGCTACAGAGGTTGAGCCGACTGGAAACCTGCCATCCGCGCCAACAAGAAGGCCGGAAATTGCGCAATTGCGTGGTTGTATTGCGAGATCGCCTGATTGAAATCGGCCCGCGCCCTCTCTACGTCAAACGCGACCCGATTCCATTTCATCTGAAGCGACTCCGGCAAAACAGGTCCAGCCAGGTCCATCGGCAGGTTTTGCAGTTGCAACCAGGCGACACACAATGATTCCAGCCTCCCTCTGAGCACGTCGATTGAGTGGCCTTCCAGGGGCCTGGACTGTGCCGCTTTCAAAGACTGGCTGAATTCGTCAGCAGCACGCGCCAGCGCACCCGATGCCTCTCCGACAAACTGGCTGCCAGCCGTCGTGTCATCGATGGTTTTCCCGACGCCGTGTTCTAATGAAATCGTGCTGGTCAGCGACAAATATTGTTGCAGCAACCCCACCATTGGCGCAAAGGCTCCAATGGCATGAGCGCGCAAACGCATCATCCGGTTGTACGCCCCAACGGACCAAAAGATCATCACAGCAAGGACGAGCCCGATCGTGATCGAATCACTCATAGCCAACTTCCTCCCGAGACGCTGTTGTGTCAACCCGTTGCACGCAGGAATGAAAACGCCTCAAGCGCTGATGAAGCACGCTTGAGGCGCCATGACGATCGACAGGGGATGACTCCTCAATCGGAAACCGCACCCTCGTCGGCCGAGGCGACATCGGCTTCACCGGCAAGCTCGGCCGCTTCGGCCTCCGCGATGGCACGACGCTCCGCATCATCCATGTTTTCACGTACCTTGCGTGCCTCGTGATACGCCAGTCCTGTGCCTGCTGGAATCAGGCGTCCAACGATGACGTTTTCCTTCAAGCCGCGCAGTTCGTCACGCTTGCCCATGATAGCTGCTTCCGTCAAGACCCGCGTCGTTTCCTGGAATGACGCGGCGCTGATGAAACTGTCGGTGGACAGCGAGGCCTTCGTGATGCCAAGCAACAGGTTGGTGAAGCTTGCTGCTGTCTTGCCCTCGGCACGCAATGCGTCATTGGTGTTGAGCATTTCCGAGCGCTCCACCTGCTCGCCAATGATATAGCTCGAATCACCCGGGTTTTCCACAACCACGCGACGCAACATTTGCCGAACAATGACTTCAATGTGCTTGTCATTGATCTTCACACCCTGCAGGCGATAAACGTCCTGCACTTCGTCGACGATGTAGCGTGCCAGTTCCTCGGAGCCGAGCAAGCGCAGAATGTCTTGCGGATCTGCCGGGCCGTCGACCACACTCTCACCTTTGTTGACAACCTGGCCCTCATGAACGACGATGCTCTTTTCCTTGGGAACCAGTTCTTCCCACACAGCGCCGTCCGGATCGGTGATCTGCAAGCGGATCTTGCCTTTGGTTTCCTTGCCGAAGGACACGGTACCTGTGACCTCGGCCAATACACCCTTGTCTTTAGGCGACCGAGCCTCAAACAATTCCGCGACGCGGGGCAAACCGCCGGTAATATCGCGCGTCTTCTGCCCCTCAATCGGAATGCGCGCCAGTACCTCACCAGGGCCTACCTCCTGGCCGTCACGCACCTGAATCAGTGCGCCAACCGGGAACCCGATCGTGACGGAGTGGTCCGTTCCTGGAATCTTCACTTCGTTGCCCGAAGCGTCAATGAGCTTGACTTGCGGACGGACAACCTTTGCCGCCCCGCGGCGCTTGGGATCAATCACCACCATCGTCGACAGGCCGGTCACGTCATCGACTTGTTTGGCCACGGTCAGCCCCTCCTCGACATTCTCGAAGTGCGCTTTGCCCGCAAACTCGGTAATGATCGGGCGGGTCAACGGATCCCAGTTGGCAAGGATGGTGCCGGCCTTGATCGTTTGATCCGCCTTAACCGCCAGCACGGCACCATACGGAACCTTGTGACGTTCGCGCTCGCGTCCGTGCTCGTCGTGGATAACGATTTCGCCTGAGCGGGAAATGACCACCAATTCCTTCTTTCCGTTGGTCACGTAACGCATCGTCGCATTAAATCCGATGCTACCGTTGGACTTGGCCTCGACAGCGGCGGCAATCGCGGCACGCGACGCCGCCCCGCCAATGTGAAACGTGCGCATGGTCAACTGCGTACCTGGCTCACCGATGGACTGCGCGGCGATCACGCCGACCGCCTCGCCTCCGTTAACCAGGCCACCACGGCCCAGGTCGCGCCCATAACATTTCGCACAAATCCCAAAACGAGTTTCGCAGGTTAGCGCTGTACGCACTTTGACTTCGTCCACGCCAGCAAGCTCGAGCTCATCGATCAAGTCCTCATCGAGCATCTCGCCGGCATGAGCCAAGACGGATCGGTTCTCCGGATGCACAACATCCTCGGCCGTGGTGCGCCCCAGGATCCGGTCGCGCAACGATTCGATGACCTCCCCGCCTTCGACGATGGCACGCATCAGATAGCCCCCGAAAGTGCCGCAGTCCTGTTCCGTCACGACCAAGTCCTGGGTTACATCGACAAGTCGACGTGTCAGGTAACCTGAATTCGCTGTCTTGAGCGCAGTATCGGCAAGGCCCTTGCGCGCACCATGTGTGGAGATAAAGTACTCCAGGACGTTCAAGCCCTCACGGAAGTTGGCGGTAATGGGCGTCTCAATGATCGAGCCGTCTGGCTTGGCCATCAACCCACGCATGCCCGCCACCTGGCGAATCTGCGCTGCAGAACCGCGAGCACCCGAATCGGCCATCATATAGATGGAGTTGAACGACTCCTGTTGAACCTGCTGGCCATGTCGATCGGTCACCATCTCCTTGGAAAGCTGGGCCATCATGACCTTGGAAACTTCGTCACCGGCCTTGCCCCAGATGTCAACAACCTTGTTGTAGCGTTCCCCGGACGTCACAAGCCCCGAAGTGTACTGCTGGGCGATCTCCTTAACCTCCTTCTCGGCACGCTGAATGATGCCCTGTTTTTCGGACGGAACCAGCATGTCGTCAATGCAAATGGAAATGCCCGCCCGCGTCGCAAGCCGGAATCCGTATTGCAACAGCTTGTCGGCAAACACAACCGTCTCCTTCAGACCACACTTGCGGAACGAGGCATTGATCAGCTTGGAGATTTCCTTCTTCTTCAAAGCCTTGTTGATGTAGGAAAACGGCAGGCCTTTGGGCAGAATTTCAGACAGCAAGGCGCGCCCGGCTGTGGTTTCCCACAACTTGGTTGAAGGCACAAGCTCGCCGCTTTCCCTGTTCTTCGTGTACTCAGTCAAGCGCACATTGATCCGCGCGGCCAGCTCAACCTCTCCGGCATCAAATGCACGCTGCACTTCACCGATGTCGGAAAAGATCAATCCCTCTCCCTTGCCATTGATGCGATCCCGTGTCGTGTAATACAGGCCAAGCACGACGTCCTGTGAGGGCACGATGGATGGCTCGCCGTTGGAAGGAAACAGCACATTGTTCGACGCCAACATCAAGGTGCGACACTCGACTTGTGCTTCGACCGATAGCGGCACATGCACGGCCATTTGGTCCCCGTCAAAGTCGGCATTGAACGCCGCGCACACCAGCGGGTGCAACTGGATAGCCTTGCCTTCGATCAGAATCGGCTCGAATGCCTGGATGCCGAGCCGGTGCAGCGTGGGCGCCCGGTTCAGCATGACCGGGTGCTCCTTGATCACCTCTTCGAGGATATCCCACACCACCGGCGTTCCGGATTCGACTTCCTTTTTCGCCGCCTTGATCGTCGTGGCAATTCCCATGGCTTCGAGCCGCGCAAAGATAAACGGCTTGAACAATTCCAGCGCCATCAGCTTAGGCAGTCCGCACTGATGAAGTTTCAGCGTCGGCCCGACCACAATCACGGACCGTCCCGAGTAGTCAACCCGCTTGCCAAGCAGATTCTGACGGAAACGGCCGCTCTTACCCTTGATCATGTCGGCCAGAGATTTCAATGCCCGCTTGTTGGCGCCGGTCATCGCTTTGCCGCGACGGCCATTGTCCAACAGCGAGTCAACAGCCTCCTGCAACATCCGCTTTTCATTGCGCGCGATGATCTCGGGCGCCTTTAGTTCAAGCAAGCGACGCAGCCGACTGTTGCGGTTGATCACGCGTCGATACAGGTCATTCAGGTCCGACGTGGCGAAGCGCCCACCGTCGAGAGGCACCAGCGGACGCAAATCGGGTGGCAACACCGGCAGGACGTCGAGCACCATCCATTCCGGCTTGATGCCAGACTTCTTGAAGGCTTCAAGCAACTTGAGTCGCTTCGTGTTCTTCTTGATCTTGAGCTCGGAGCCGGTCGGATCGTTGCGTAGTTTCTCAATCGATCCTTCGATATCGATGCTTTGCAGCAAGTCCTTGATCCCCTCGGCGCCCATCTTCGCTTCAAACTCGTCGCCATATTCCTTGAACTTGGCATCGAAGTCGTCCTCCGACATGATGCTGAACTTCTTCAACGGAGTCATGCCAGGGTCGGTCACCACATAAGCTTCGAAATACAGCACGCGTTCGATGTCGCGCAAAGTCATGTCAAGAACCAGACCGAGACGCGACGGCAGCGACTTCAAGAACCAGATATGCGCACACGGCGCCGCCAGATCGATGTGCCCCATCCGCTCGCGTCGGACCTTGGTCTGCGTCACCTCCACGCCGCACTTTTCGCAGATAACCCCACGATGTTTGAGCCGCTTGTACTTTCCGCACAAGCATTCATAGTCCTTGATCGGTCCGAATATCTTGGCACAAAACAGGCCGTCACGTTCGGGTTTGAATGTGCGGTAGTTGATGGTTTCTGGCTTCTTGACTTCACCGAAGGACCAGGAACGGATCTTCTCGGGAGACGCCATTCCAATCTTGATGGCGCTGAAATGTTCTTCAGGCGCGAACTGCTTGAACAGGTCGAGTAATGATTTCATAAATTAAATCCTTTTTCTGATCCGCAATTAGCTACGCTCGAGTTCCATGTCGATCCCCAAAGATCGTATTTCCTTGACCAGCACGTTGAACGACTCCGGCATGCCCGCGTCAATCGAATGCTCGCCTTTGACGATACTTTCATAAACCTTGGTACGGCCCTGCACATCGTCTGACTTGACGGTGAGCATTTCCTGCAAGGTGTATGACGCACCGTAGGCCTCGAGCGCCCAGACTTCCATCTCCCCGAACCGTTGACCGCCAAACTGGGCCTTGCCCCCCAACGGCTGCTGCGTCACGAGACTGTACGGTCCGGTCGAGCGCGCATGCATCTTGTCATCGACCAGGTGATGCAGCTTGAGCACATGCATGTAGCCAACGGTCGTCGGGCGCTCAAACGCGTCGCCCGTTCTGCCGTCGAACAGCCTGGCCTGGGTCCGCGCGGCAGTCAGTCCCTTGGCCTTGACAACCTCATCCGGATAGGCCAGTTGCAGCATGTTGCGGATCTCCTCCTCCGATGCGCCGTCAAACACTGGCGTCGCAAATGTCGCACCAGTGCTCAGGTTGTCGGCCATCTCCAGGACGTCCGCGTCGCTGAGTTTGGACAAACTTTCCTTTCTTCCCGACCCGTTGTAGAGCAGTTCCAGAAACTTGCGCAAATCGGCGCTCCTAGCCTGCTCGTGCAACATATCGCCGATGCGCTGACCAATTCCCTTGGCCGCCCAGCCCAGATGGACTTCAAGCACCTGACCCACGTTCATTCGGGAAGGGACGCCCAGAGGATTGAGAACGATATCGCACGGGGTTCCGTCAGCCATGTAAGGCATGTCTTCAACCGGGACGATCTTGGAAACTACGCCTTTGTTGCCGTGGCGCCCGGCCATCTTGTCACCTGGCTGTAGCCGTCTCTTCACCGCGAGATAGACCTTCACCATCTTCAGTACGCCAGCCGGCAATTCATCGCCCTGGGTCAATTTCTTGCGCTTTTCCTCAAAAGCGAGGTCGAAACTGTGACGTGTTTGCTCCAGGGAGTTCTTGATACTCTCGAGTTGGGCGGCAATCTCTTCGTCGGTCGGCCGGATATCGAACCAGTGAAACTTCTCCACTGACGCCAAGTAGGCCTTGTCGACCTTGGAGCCCTTGGCAAGCCTGTGCGGGCCACCATTCGCAGGCTTTCCGACCAAGAGCTTCTCGATCCGGTCGAAGGCGTCGGCCTCGACAATACGAAGCTGGTCGTTGAGGTCGAGTCGGAAACGTTTGAGCTCGTCATCAATGATTTGCTGTGCACGCCGGTCGCGGACGATCCCTTCGCGCGTAAAGACCTGCACGTCGATCACGGTCCCCTGAGAGCCTTGATCAACCCGCAACGACGTGTCTTTCACATCGCTTGCCTTCTCCCCGAAGATCGCACGCAGCAGCTTCTCTTCCGGTGTCAGCGTGGTTTCACCCTTGGGTGTGACCTTGCCAACCAGGGTGTCGCCCGGCATTACCTCGGCGCCCACGTAGATGATGCCCGACTCGTCGAGCCGGTTGAGTTGCTGCTCACTCAGGTTCGGAATGTCGCGCGTGATCTCCTCGGCACCAAGCTTGGTATCGCGCGCCATCACCACCAATTCTTCTATATGAATCGAGGTATAGCGGTCTTCGGCCACCACGCGCTCGCTGATCAAAATCGAGTCTTCAAAGTTGTAGCCGTTCCACGGCATGAACGCCACCAGCATGTTCTGACCCAGAGCCAACTCACCCAGGTCGGTCGAAGCGCCGTCGGCAATCACATCGCCCTTGGCCAGCTTGTCGCCCTTCTTCACAATCGGGCGCTGGTGAATGTTGGTGTTCTGGTTGGAACGCTGGTATTTGATCAGGTTGTAAATATCGACGCCGACTTCACCTGCCTGCGCTTCAGAGTCATTGACCCGAATCACGATGCGGGTCGCGTCCACGTAATCGACCACACCGCCGCGCGTGGCTGTGACGACGGTGCCGGAATCGATTGCTGCGACGCGCTCGATCCCGGTTCCAACGAACGCCTTTTCCGGACGCAGAATCGGTACGGCCTGCCGTTGCATGTTGGCGCCCATCAAGGCGCGGTTGGCGTCGTCGTGCTCCAGAAACGGAACCAACGAAGCCGCAACCGAGACAATTTGAGCAGGTGATACGTCCATGTACCGAACGCGCTCCGCGCTGACCAAAATGGACTCGCCAGCTTCGCGCGCGGAAATCATCTCACCGGTCAGCTTGCCATCCTTGTCAAGTACCGCGTTGGCTTGGGCGATGACATATTTTCCCTCTTCGATGGCAGACAGATAGTCAATCGTGTTGGTTACTTTGCTGTCGACCACACGCCGATAGGGCGTCTCAATAAAGCCGTACTCGTTGAGCCGAGCGTACAGGGCCAGCGAGTTGATCAGCCCAATGTTCGGACCTTCGGGTGTCTCGATCGGACAAACCCGGCCGTAGTGCGTCACGTGCACGTCTCGCACTTCGAATCCGGCGCGTTCACGTGTCAATCCACCTGGACCCAGAGCCGATACCCGGCGCTTGTGTGTGATCTCGGACAACGGATTGGTCTGGTCCATGAACTGGGACAGCTGAGAGGCTCCGAAAAACTCCTTGAGCGCGGCGGAAATCGGCTTGCTGTTGATCAGGTCATGCGGCATCAACGGTTCCTGCTCGGCCTGCCCCAAGCGCTCCTTCACAGCCTTTTCAATTCTTGCCAGCCCGGTTCGATACTGGTTCTCGGCCAACTCCCCAACGCAGCGCACACGGCGGTTGCCCAAATGGTCAATATCGTCCACCTCACCGCGTCCATTGCGCAGATCAACGAGGATCTTGACCACCGCGAGGATGTCCTCATTCGTCAACACCATCGGTCCGGTCGACTCGGCGCGGCCCATCTTGGCGTTGAACTTCATGCGACCCACTCGCGACAAGTCGTAAGTGTCCGGGTTGTAAAACAGGCGCTGGAACAGGGCCTGCACCGCGTCCTCGGTCGGCGGTTCGCCCGGGCGCATCATGCGATAAATGGCGACTCGGGCGGCAAACTCGTCGGCCGTTTCGTCGCCGCGCAGGGTTTGCGATATGTAGGCGCCCTGGTCAAGCTCATTCGTGTAGATACACGGCAGGTCCTGAACACCGGCCACGCGCAGCTTTTTCAGCACCGTCTCCGACAGTTCTTCGTTGGCCCTGACCAGGATTTCACCGCTTTCGGCGTCAACAATGTTGCGCGCCACCACGCGTCCCACCAAGAAGTCCTCGGGTACGCTCACGTGCGTTGTCCCGGACTGCTCCAGTTCCCTGGTGTGCCGCGCAGTAACGCGTTTATCTTTGGCAACGATCACTTTGCCGCTCTTGTCGGTGATGTCAAAGCGAGCCACCTCCCCGCGCAGGCGCTCAGCGACGAATTCCATTTGAGCGCCGCTGTCCATCAAACGGAAATTGTCATTGACAAAGAAGTTTGCCAGGATCGATTCGTGGTTCAGGCCAATGGCCTTGAGCAGGATCGTCACCGGCATCTTGCGGCGGCGATCGACGCGAAAGTAAAGAATGTCCTTCGGATCGAATTCGAAATCCAGCCAGGATCCGCGGTACGGAATAATGCGCGCCGAAAAGAGCAACTTACCCGAACTATGGGTCTTGCCCTTGTCGTGCTCAAAGAATACTCCGGGCGAACGGTGCAACTGGGAGACGATCACACGCTCGGTGCCATTGATGATAAAGGAGCCTTTGCCGGTCATCAAAGGCACTTCGCCCATGTAGACCTCTTGCTCCTTGACCTCCTTGACCACCTTGTTCTGGGACGTGGAAGATTCGCGATCGTAAATGATCAACTGCACTTTGGCCCGAACAGCCGAGCCAAAGGTCAGCCCACGCGTTTGGCACTCGCGAACGTCAAATGCGGGCTTTGCGAGGTTGTACTCGAGATACTTCATCTCGACGAACCCGTTGTGCGAGACGATCGGGAATGCCGCTTCAAACGCAGCTTGCAGCCCCTCAACTGATCGTTTCTTCGGTGGAACATCCGCTTGCAAAAATGCCGTGTAGGCGTCCTTTTGCATCTGCAACAAATAGGGAATTTCAAGCACGCTGTCGCGACTGCCAAAATTCTTGCGGATACGCTTGCGTTCTGTGTATGTGTAAGCCATGAGATCTCCGGGCAAAGACTAAGGAATCCTGGGGGTCCTAGGCGACTGGCTGGTCAGGTTCTTGGTGATTGGCCGCTACCAATCATTGGCGGACGGTCGCACCTTGCGCGCAACCCGAACCAAGGCGTCTTCTGCAGTCGGGGTCAGAAGACACTGAAAAACGCCTTTGAACTTTCGGGTCGCCCGAAACTTTCCAAAGTTCGCTTTTCAGTGGTCTCTTACAAGTACCAAAGGCTGGAGGCTCGCGACGAGCATCCAGCCTTTTTCGGCGTTCAATTACTTGAGTTCAGCCTTCGCGCCGGCTTCGACCAGCTTCTTCAGGGCGGCTTCTGCATCCGCCTTTGAAACGCCTTCCTTGACGTTTTTCGGCGCGCCATCAACCAGATCTTTGGCTTCCTTCAGGCCAAGGCCCGTGAGTTCGCGCACCGCCTTGATCACGGATACCTTGGCAGCACCGGCTTCAAGCAGAACGACATTGAACTCCGTTTGCTCTTCAGCGACAACGGCTGCCGCACCGCCACCCGCTGCGGGTGCCGACATCGCTGCGGCGCTGACGCCGAATTTCTCTTCGATGGCTTTCACCAGATCGTTGAGTTCCATGACCGTCATGCTGTCGAGTGCGGTCAAAAATGTGTCTTTATCGAATGCCATTTCTATTCCTAATTAGTTGGTGAGCGGGCTTCGCAACGCTTCGGACCGTCCCACAAGGGTTCATCAAATTGGTTACCACATGCTGCGCGCGATTAGGCGGCAACCGCCTCAACGGGCGCCTCTGACACGCCAGCGCCACGTTTCTCCGCGATCGCCGCGAGCACACGCGCCATGCGTGACACCGGGGACTGCATCAAGCCAAGCAATTGCGCCAACAAAACTTCCTTGGAGGGAATGCTTGCCAAGCGCTTCACGCCGTTTGGATCAAGCGCCTTTCCACCGTACGCGCCCCCACGAATCACCAATCGATCATTGGTTTTTGCGAAGTCAGCCACCACTCGCGCGGCAGCCACGGCGTCCTCAGAAAAGCCATAGATCAGCGGGCCGGTCATCAGATCGGACACGACTTCAAATCTGCCACCTGCGACAGCACGGCGCGCGAGGGTATTTTTCAATACGCTCAGACTTACTCCGTTGCTGCGCGCATTAGAGCGCAATTTGGTCATATCTGCGACCGTGATGCCACGGTATTCCGCCATCACCAGCGTTTGAGCTTTTGCCGCGAGGCCGGTCACATCGATGATGACCGCTTCTTTCTCACTGCGATTAAGACTCAAGGTCTACTCCTTAAATTTGTGCTTTCGGCCCCAGGGCCATCAAACACGCCACGTTGCAGCGACCAACTGATCCGGGAACATGTTCCTTTTGCAGCGGGATCGCCATCTGCGTTGGTTTTCAATGATTAAGTGACCTATGCATACAGGCACGAAGCTCACACCAACGGTCTTGGATGACCTGTTGCGGCCTTGCGACCGCAACAGCCCACCACTTCAAGCCACCCTTTCGGGCCGCCGGAATTCCTTTCCTCACGTCGCGATCGTTTGCATGTCCACCCGGACACCCACACCCATCGTCGACGAAACAGCAACCTTCCTTAAGTACACGCCCTTGCTGGTGGCCGGCTTGGCTTTGGTCAAAGCGTCTATCAATGCCGCCAGATTACCCTGCAACTTTTCGTTGTCGAACGAACGTCGACCGATCGTTGAGTGGACGATACCGGCCTTGTCAACCCTGAATTGCACCTGGCCCGCCTTGGCGTTTTTCACCGCGGTTGCCACATCCGGTGTGACCGTGCCAACCTTCGGGTTGGGCATCAAACCACGGGGGCCGAGAATTTGCCCCAGAGTACCGACAACGCGCATCGCATCGGGCGCCGCTATGACTACGTCAAAGGGCATATCCCCGGCCTTGATTCGTGCGGCCAGATCTTCCATGCCGACGATGTCAGCGCCCGCTGCCTTGGCTTCTTCGGCCTTGGCGCCTTGGGCAAACACAGCCACGCGCTTGGTCTTGCCAGTACCGTTGGGCAACACGACGGCACCGCGCACCACTTGATCCGACTTCTTGGCATCGATGCCAAGTTGTACGGCCACGTCAATCGATTCGTCAAACTTGGCGTTGGCGCAATCCTTGACAATTCCCAGGGCGTCGCTCAATGGGTACAGCTTGATGCTGTCGACCTTGCCCTGGAAGGATTTCTGCTTCTTGGTAAGCTGGGTCATTTACACGCCCTCCACATTGACGCCCATCGAACGGGCCGAGCCCGCGATCGTGCGAACCGCTGCATCCATGTCGGCAGCAGTCAGGTCTTTCATTTTGGTCTTGGCAATCTCTTCAAGCTGGGCGCGCGTCACCTTGCCCACTTTGGCAGTGTGCGGCGTGGCCGAACCCTTGTCGATTTTGGCCGCCTTCTTGATCAGAATCGACGACGGCGGCGACTTGATGATGAAGGTAAAGCTCTTGTCCGCAAAAGCAGTGATGACCACGGGCAGTGGCAGCCCCGGCTCGACGCCCTGGGTCTGGGCATTGAACGCCTTGCAGAACTCCATGATATTCAAACCGCGCTGACCCAATGCCGGGCCAATCGGTGGTGACGGATTGGCCTTGCCCGCTGGCACCTGCAGCTTGACAAAACCGACGATTTTCTTCGCCATACGCTTCTCCTTGCGGGTTCTAACGCCCGGACCGTGCTTTAAGTCTGCCGGCCCAAGCTCCCCGGGGTTAACGACTCATCAATAACATTCGCATCGAGTCGAAAAATGCGAACCAACCAATCTAAGTCTTCTCTATCTGCGAAAACTCAAGCTCCACCGGTGTCGAGCGACCAAAAATGGTTACCGCGACCCGAACCTTGCTCTTTTCATAATTTACGTCTTCAACAGACCCATTGAAGTCGGTGAACGGGCCATCCTTGACACGCACAAATTCACCCACCACGAATTCAACCTTGTGCCGCGGCTTCTCCGTGCCCTCCTGCATCTGGGTCGATATCTTCTTGACCTCGGCCTCCGAAATGGGGGAAGGACGGTTCTTCGCTCCCCCAACAAATCCAGTCACCTTGTTGGTGTGCTTGATCAGATGCCACGTATCGTCATCCATCACCATTTCCACCAGCACATAGCCAGGGAAAAACTTGCGCTCGGTCGTCTTCTTCTGACCGTTCTTGATTTCGACCACTTCCTCCATGGGAACCAGAATCCGGCCAAACTTGTGCTGCATGCCCGCCCGATTGATGCGTTCGATGATGTTGCGTTCAACCGCCTTTTCCATACCGGAATAGGCGTGGACCACATACCAGCGCAGGTCCGGATTGGTCGGTGCGGTCGCCAGAATCTGGGCCGCAGCCAAAGGCTCAGTCGGCTCGGCTTGCGTGGCAGCATTCATCACTTCTTCCACCCCAGAATCAAATCGTAAAACACCCACTCAAGCGTCTTGTCGGTCAGCCAGAGAAACAGGGCCATGATCAGAACAAAGCCAAACACATAGGCGGTCATCTGAATGGCCTCCTTGCGGGCGGGCCAAACAACCTTCCTGACCTCGCGCCATGCGTCGCGGCCAAACGCGTACAGTTGCTTGCCTGGTTCGGACGTAAAAAATACAGCCACGGCCGCCGTCAAGCCCGTCAGCAAACCACCCCATTGGGCGAGTTGCCCCTGTTTGCCGAGCAAATAGAAGGCGGCCAGCGACCCGACAAGCAAAACCACCGCCGCCGCAAGCTTGGCCTTGTCGACGCCGGTACTGACAGTTTGAACTGGTGAGGTCGCCATTTTCTCTTTCTCGTGCTTCTTCTAATTCAAATCGAATCAAGCTATCTCTGGACACTACGGACCCGTTCCATGGCTGACAACGGGCCAAAAATCAACCTGCATCGAACGTCAGGTGGCAGGGGCAGTAGGAATCGAACCTACAACCTTCGGTTTTGGAGACCGACGCTCTGCCAATTGAGCTATGCCCCTACTTAATCAGTTGCGGACCGAGCAAAAAAGCCACGGCTTTCCTGATCAACCCCGCAATCCTCACGCAATAATCTTGGCCACGACCCCGGCGCCGACGGTTTTGCCACCTTCACGGATGGCAAAGCGCAGCCCCTCTTCCATGGCAATGGGGTTGATCAGCTTTACAGTGATCGATACGTTGTCCCCGGGCATGACCATCTCCTTGCCCTCGGGCAGCTCGATCGCTCCGGTTACGTCCGTGGTGCGGAAATAAAACTGCGGACGGTAGTTGTTGAAGAACGGCGTGTGCCGGCCTCCTTCGTCTTTGCTTAGTACGTAGATCTCGCCGGTAAAGTGCGTGTGCGGCTTGATCGAGCCGGGCTTGCACAGCACTTGGCCGCGCTGCACGTCTTCGCGCTTGGTGCCGCGCAGCAAAATACCAACGTTGTCACCGGCCTGGCCCTGATCGAGCAGCTTTCGGAACATTTCCACACCCGTGCAGGTGGTCTTTTGGGTCTCGGCAATGCCCACGATTTCGATTTCTTCACCGACCTTGATCACCCCGCGCTCGACGCGCCCGGTCACCACGGTGCCACGCCCGGAGATGGAGAACACGTCTTCGACGGGCATCAGGAAGGCGCCATCGACGGCGCGCTCGGGCGTGGGGATGTAGCTGTCAAGGGCTTCGGCGAGCTTCAAGATGGAGCCTTCGCCGAGTTCGCTCTTGTCGCCTTCCATGGCGAGCTTGGCTGAGCCGTGGATGATGGGGGTCGCGTCGCCCGGGAATTCGTATTTGTCGAGCAGTTCGCGTACTTCCATTTCAACGAGTTCGAGCAGTTCGGCATCGTCGACCATGTCGCATTTGTTCATGTACACAATGATGTAGGGAACACCCACCTGGCGCGCGAGCAAGATGTGTTCGCGCGTCTGGGGCATGGGGCCGTCAGCAGCAGAGACAACCAAAATGGCACCGTCCATCTGCGCCGCACCGGTGATCATGTTCTTGATGTAGTCAGCGTGCCCGGGGCAGTCAACGTGCGCGTAGTGGCGCTTGGCCGTCTCGTATTCGACGTGCGCGGTGTTGATCGTGATGCCGCGTGCCTTCTCTTCGGGCGCAGCGTCAATCTGGTCGTAGGCCTTGACCGTGCCGCCATACTTGCTGGCCATCACGCTGGTGATGGCCGCCGTCAGCGTGGTCTTGCCGTGGTCAACGTGACCAATCGTGCCAACATTGACGTGCGGCTTGGTTCGTGTGAATTTCTCTTTTCCCATTTTCAAACTCCGAAAAGTAAAGGGCGGTCAAAACAATAATCATGGTGCCCATTGCGGGAATCGGACCCGCGACCTCTCCCTTACCAAGGGAGTGCTCTACCACTGAGCCAAATGGGCATCGCCGGCACGCCTCGCCGCAGCGAACCAGTCAAACTCTCTTCAAACTTCAACTCCGAACCGGACACTGGAGCGGGAGACGGGAATCGAACCCGCGTCATTAGCTTGGAAGGCTAGGGTTCTACCATTGAACTACTCCCGCGTTGATGCCAAACCCGTCAACCCGAAAACGCCCCGCGGCTCACTCCTGTGTCCATTCTCAAATTCAACTCACTGGTGGAGAGGGATGGATTCGAACCATCGTACTCGTAAGAGGGCAGATTTACAGTCTGCTGCCATTAACCACTCGGCCACCTCTCCTTGGTGAGCCGCATATTATGCCACGAAGTCCATTCCTCGCCTCCAAAGCGCCACGGCGTCTCGCCAGTCCGGGCCCGTGCACCGTCATCTGGGTTTTCAGGGATTTGAGGCCGGCCTGCTATCCCTGTGCAGTTCGCGCCAGGCCCGTGCCTGCGAGAAATGCCCACAACCAATGAACGGCACGGGGCCGCGCAGCGCCGAAAGTGGTGACGGGTGGTTCGCCATCAGCACCCGGTGCCGGGCGCCCTCAATCTGGGCACGTTTGCCTTGCGCGTGCGCACCCCATAGCATGAAAACTGTCGGTGCCGCATCCCGGCAGACCTGCCGGATCACCGCATCGGTCAGTTGTTCCCAGCCGCGCCCGGCATGACTTGCCGGCCGCCCCTCTTCCACTGTCAAACAACTGTTGAGCAACAGCACACCGTGGCGCGCCCACTGCACCAGAGAGCCCCCGGGCTGCGGAAAAGCCGGAAACGGCGTGCCCAGGTCGCGCTGCAGTTCCCTGAAGATGTTGCGCAGCGAAGGCGGCAGCGCGACACCCGGCGCCACCGAAAATGCCAGCCCTTCGGCCTGCCCTCGACCGTGGTAGGGGTCCTGACCCAAGATCACCACCCGAATCGACTCGGGTGCAGTCAGCTCCAGCGCACGCAGCGGTTGCGGCGGAAACACGCTGGCACCTGCCTGCAGGCGTTGCTGCAGGAACCCGAGCAGACCGCGCCCCACCGAAGATTGAAAAAACTCCGCGATCAGAGGCTTCCAACCTGGCGCCACCGGCCAAGCAGCGGGATCGACCGCCTGCAGTTGGTCAACGCGCTGGCACGACAGCGATGTCGACATCGCTTCAACCGAACAAAGCGGCCAGAGCCTGACCGGGCTCATCCACCCGGATAAAGGCCTCACCAACCAGAAAGGCTCGCACGCCAGCCGAGCGCAACTGCAACACGTCGTCGCGGCTGCGGATACCACTTTCCGAGACCACCAACCGATCCGTAGGGACCTCGGCCAGCAGCGACAGCGTGGTCTGCAACGAAACCTCAAAAGTCTTCAGGTTGCGGTTATTGATCCCGATCAGCGGCGTTTTCAGTTTCAGCGCACGACCCAACTCGCTGCCATCGTGCACCTCCACCAGCACCGCCATGTCAAGGCTGCGCGCGATCGCCTCAAACTCCCCCAGCTTCGCGTCGTCAAGCACAGCCGCAATCAGCAGGACCGCGTCGGCCCCCATAGCGCGTGACTCATAAATCTGATAGGGGTCAACCATGAAATCCTTGCGCAGCACCGGCAGTTGGCACGAGGCCCGGGCCTGCTTGAGGTAATCGACGCCACCCTGGAAGAACTGCGCATCGGTGAGCACCGACAAACACGCAGCCCCATGCTCGGCGTAGCTCTGAGCAATGTCTGCGACGATGAATTCTTCGCGCAAAACGCCTTTGGACGGGCTGGCCTTCTTGATCTCCGCAATGACTGCCGACTGCCCGGCGGCAATCCTGGAACGCATGGCGCCAACGAAGTCGCGCGTCAGTACGCGCGACTGGGCGTCCGCCCGCATCGCCTCAAACGACCTGCGCTCCCTCGCCGCTGCCACCTCCTGGTGTTTCACGGCGATGATCTTGCCCAGAATTTCGCTCATGGCGATTCCTGCGGTACCAAATGCTGCACGAACGCCACCAGGGCTCCGAGCTTGGCCTTTGCTGCTCCTGATTCGATAGCTGAGCGCGCAAGCTGCATGCCATCTGCCATGCTTTTCGCCACATTGGCAGCGTACAGCGCGACACCCGCGTTGAGGATCACAGTTTCCTTGGCCGGGCCGCTCTGGTTATTCAGTACGCCCAGCAGCATGGCTTTCGAGTCGGCAGCCGAGTCGACCCGGATGGCACGGTTGCTGGCCATCACCAGTCCAAAGTCTTCCGGGTGGATCTCAAACTCGGTGATCTGCCCGTCCTTGAGCTCGCCCACCAGCGTGGCCGCTCCCAAGCTGACTTCGTCCATGCCGTCGCGGCCAAAGACGACGATGGCGTGCTCCGCACCCAGGCGCTGCAGCGCCCGCACCTGGATACCGACCAGATCGGCGTGAAAGACTCCCATCAAAATGTTGGGCGCACCGGCCGGGTTCGTCAGTGGCCCCAGGATATTGAAGATCGTGCGTATCCCGAGCTCGCGGCGCACCGGTGCCACATTTTTCATTGCCGGGTGGTGATTGGGCGCAAACATGAAGCCGACCCCCTGCTCGGCGATGCAGCGCGCGATGGCCGCCGGTGGCAGGTTGATGTTGAGGCCCAGCGCTTCGAGGACGTCGGCACTGCCGCTCTTGCTGCTGACGCTGCGCCCGCCATGCTTGCTGACCCTGGCGCCGGCGGCAGCAGCGACAAACATCGCGCAGGTCGAGATGTTGAAAGTCTGCGAACCATCGCCTCCAGTGCCCACGATATCGACAAGGTGGGTCTTGTCAGCAACCTCGACCTTGGTCGAGAGTTCACGCATCACCTGCGCGGCGGCGGTGATCTCTCCAATTGTTTCCTTCTTGACGCGCAAGCCGGTGATCAGCGCGGCCATCATCACCGGCGACATCTGGCCCGACATGATCTGGCGCATCAGGTGCAGCATCTCGTCGTGAAAAATTTCCCGGTGCTCAATGGTGCGCTGCAGCGCTTCCTGCGCCGTGATGTGAAGGGTAGTGTTAGACATAAGACTGACTTTTCAGGTTGCTTTCAGACCGGGAGGTGAAAGAACTCGTGCAGCGCCGCCAGCGTGTGATCGATCGCCGCTGCGTCAACGTCCAGGTGCGTCACAAAACGCAGACGATAGAGTCCAGTGGCGAGCACACCGCGTGTGGCCAAAAAGGGAATCAGTCCGGCAGCACGCTCCCTCGCGGGCCCGACCAGATCAACAAAAACGATGTTGGTCTGGGGCTGTTCCACCGCCACGCCGGCAATATCCCGCAAGCCCGCGGCCAATCGCTGCGCCAGGGCGTGATCGTCCGCCAACCGCGTCACCTGGTGATCCAGCGCCCAGGAAGCCGCAGCCGCCAGCACGCCGGACTGGCGCATGCCACCACCGGCCATCTTGCGGATGCGGTGGGCGCGCGCCAAAAATTCACGGCTGCCGCACAAAGCCGATCCCACGGGTGCACCCAGACCCTTGCTGAAACAGACCGAAACGCTATCAAAACGCTGGGCGATACGCCGGGCTTCAAACTCGACGGCGCCGCCGGTACTGGCTGCCTGCGCCACCGCTGCATTGAACAGACGCGCGCCATCAAGATGACAAGCTAGATTCCTTTTGCGCGCGAGTTCGGTTACCTGCGTCACATAGTCGAACGCGAGCACTTTGCCGCCAATTGTGTTTTCCAGCGCGAGCAGGCGGGTACACGCAAAGTGCGCATCGTCGGGTTTGACAGCTGCGTCAATGTCCGACAGACCCAAGCTGCCGTCAGCCTGATGCTCCAAGGGCTGGGGCTGGACGCTGCCAAAAACCGCCGCACCGCCGCCCTCCCATCGGTAGCAGTGGGCGAACTGACCAACGATGTACTCATCGCCACGTCGGCAATGCGCCAATATTGCGCACAAATTGCTCTGCGTACCCGTGGGCATGAAAAGGGCCGCTTCAAAGCCAAGCAGACCGGCAATCTTCTCCTGCAAGGCGTTGACACTTGGGTCATCACCAAATACGTCGTCACCGAGCATTGCGCTGGCCATCGCCTGTCGCATGCCCGGGGTCGGCCGCGTGACCGTGTCGCTGCGCAGGTCCACCACCGGTGTCACCGAACTATTTATCATTTTGTCCTCCAACGCCCGTCATTAGTGCTGTGGCAGCTATCATTTTCATATCAAGAAGTTCTTCAACAGGGCGTGACCGTACTCGCTCAGAATGCTCTCGGGATGGAACTGAACTCCCTCAATATTGAATTCCCGATGCTTCACGCCCATGATCTCGCCATCTTCGCTCCAGGCCGTGATTTTCAGGCACGGCGGGCAGCTCGAACGCTCGATGGCCAGCGAGTGGTATCGGTTCACCACGAATTGGCCCGGCAGTCCTGAGAAAACACCTTCCTGCGTGTTCGCAATGACGCTGGTCTTGCCATGCATCAATTGCCGGGCGCGCACGATTCGGGCCCCGAACGCGGCGCCAATGGCCTGATGACCAAGACAAACACCGAGGATCGGCAGCCGACCGGCAAATCGACCTATGGCTGCAACCGAGATGCCCGCTTCGGCCGGGGAGCACGGCCCGGGCGAAACGACCAGTCGATCAATCCGCCCCGAATCGATCCGCGAATCCATCTCGGCCAGTGTGATTTCGTCGTTGCGCACCACCTCAACCGTGGCGCCTAATTCGCCCAGGTACTGCACGATGTTGTAAGTGAAGCTGTCGTAATTGTCGACCATCAATATGTTCATGAACCGGCCCCTTCAGGCGCGGCGCTGGCCTGCTGATAAAGCTCGAAACGATCGCGCCCGGCGGCCTTCGCCCGGTACATCGCGACGTCGGCGTGCATGCTCAGCTCGGCCACGTCACGCCCGTGCTCGGGATAGATGGCAATGCCGATACTCGACGAGATGCTGACCGTCTGCCCCTGCGGCAAGGTAAACGGCTCACTCACGGATTGGCGCACCTTGTCGGCCACCGCCATCGCATCCTCAGGCACATCGACGACCGAGAGCAGGATCACAAATTCGTCACCCCCGGGGCGGGCCACGGTGTCGGATTCGCGCACACAGGATTGCAGACGCAGCGCCACCGCCTGCAACAATTCGTCGCCAACCTGGTGCCCGTATTCGTCGTTGACCGGTTTGAACTTGTCGAGGTCGACGAACAGCAGCGCCAGATGTCGCTTGTCGCGCTTGGCCTGGATCACCGCGCGCTGCAACCGGTCCTCCAACAAGCGGCGGTTGGGCAGTTGCGTCAAGGCGTCGTGAAAGGCAAGTTGCTTGATTTCGTCCTCGGCCGCTTTGCGCAAGGTAATGTCGGTGTGGGTGGCAACGTAATGACTGACCTGCCCGCGCTGATCGTGCACCGTCGAGATGTTAAGCCAGACCGGAAACTCGGTACCATCCTTGCGTCGACTCCAGTATTCGCCTTGCCAGAAACCGACTTGAGCAATTTCCTTCCACATGGCATCGAAAAAGGCCGCGTCCTGGCGGTGCGAACGCAGGATTCTGGGCGACCGGCCATGGATCTCCGCCGGCGTGTAGCCAAACAGATCGGTAAAAGCCCGGTTGACGCGCAGAATTTGCAACTTGGCATCGGTCACCACAATCGCTTCCTGACAATCAAAAACGGTGGCAGCAACGCGCAAGTCCGCTTCCTGCGTGTCGCGCAGAGTCACGTCTTCGGTGGCCCCGATCAGACGGCTGGGCAGGCCCCGTTCGTCGCTGTGCAGTGCCGCACGGTTGCGCATGAAACGCACCTGCCCGTCGTTGCGTCGAATACGAAAGGTCAGGTCGAACACCTGGCCGTGGTTGATCGTTGCGCGGGTCGCCTCGGTCATGCGCTCCAACTCACCGGGTAACAGCAAGGCACGCCAGTCGTTGTTGAACTCGTTGACCGACTCGGGCGTCAATCCGAATAAATCAAACATCGCCGCGTCCCAGTGATAGCGCCGGGTGCGCAAGTCGTATTCCCAGATACCCACGCCACTGGCCTCGCTCGCCAGCTTCAGTCGCTGATTGCCGACCCGCGTGCGCTCGAGTTGGCGTCGGTAATAGAACAGCGCCACGCCGGAAAAGAGCACAACCATCAGGTACAGCACAAACTGGCTTCGAACGTCGTTTCGCCATTGCGAAAACACGCTCTCTCGCTGACGCGAGATCGCGACCACCAGCGGCTTGTCCATAAAGAGTTCGGCGGGCTGGATGGTGCGCAGCACGTACAGGCGCTCGTCTCCGGTCACCGAACTGACCCCGACGAACTGGCTCATGGTCTGGTCGCGCCTGTAGTGTCGCCCAAACAGCGAGTCCGGGGCCAGCAATTGAGTTCCGACGATGCCCGGTGTGGGTGGCTCGACGACAAATGCCGTGCCGTCGCCGTGCAGCAGAGTCGAGCGCATGTCGGCGACGTGCTGCATGCTATTGAGCATAATTTGCAGATCGACCGGGTCGACAGTCGCGGCGACCACGCCCAACAAGCCTCCGTTTGGGCCCAACAGGGGACGCGACAGATTGATCACGTACCCGTCGAGCGCGGACTGAAACGGCGCACTGACGTGCAAGGTCTTTGCATTCAATGTGCTCCGGGCCGCCTGGTAATACTCACGCAGACGGAAATCCCGCCCAATGAGCTCTTCGCGATTGGACAGCGTAACTTTGCCCTGGGCGTCGAGCAATTGAAAGGTCTTCACCGAGAGCATGCCCACCGTCAGCGTCTTGAGGTGCCGGATCGCCTCATCCTGGCTGACTGCACCGCTGCGCCAATTGGGCTGCTCGTCAATGATCGACTGCAGGCTGTTATTGATCGTGGTTAAGAGCCGACGCAGGTTATCCTCGATCATTTGCGACTGAACGCTCAGCCGGTCCACCTCACGCGCCTCGATACGATTGCGGTCCCGCTGATTTTGCGCTGCCAGATAAGTGCCCAAGGCGCCCAGGCATGCCGCCATCAGCAACCAGTGCCGCCAGCGAAACAGCAGACGCATCATTCAAGCCCCTCTTCGACCAGCTCACTGGCACGCAGCAGGGCCCGCGCCTTGGCTTCGGTCTCCTTCCACTCCAGTTCGGGCACGGAATCGGCGACCACCCCAGCAGCAGCCTGTACATAGAGCATCTGATCCTTGATGATGCCGGTACGAATTGCAATGGCCACGTCCATGTCGCCAGCAAAACTGAGGTAACCGCAGGCACCACCATAGAGTCCGCGTTTGCTCGGTTCGAGCTGGTCAATCAGTTCCATCGCGTGCACCTTGGGCGCGCCGGTCAGTGTGCCCGCGGGGAACGTTGCCTTGAGTACATCCATGCAACTCATCCCGTCGACGAGTTCGCCTTCGACATTGCTCACAATATGCATCACGTGGCTGTAGCGCTCGACGCTGAAGGCTTCGGTCACCTTGACACTGCCGATCCTGGCGATACGCCCGATATCGTTGCGCGCGAGGTCAATCAACATGACATGCTCGGCGCGCTCCTTGGGATCTTGTACCAGTTCAACTTCAGCAGCCTTGTCCTTCTCGGGCGTTGCGCCGCGCGCACGCGTACCTGCCAGCGGGCGAATCGTGATCTTCTGCTGGCCCTCGACCTGCTCCTGACGCACCAGAATCTCGGGCGAGGCGCCCACCACATGGAAGTCCCCAAAGTGGTAGTAATACATGTAGGGGCTCGGATTGAGCGCGCGCAGCGCGCGGTACAGGCTCAGGGGAGATTCGGTAAAGCGCTTCTTGATGCGTTGCCCAATCTGTACCTGCATGAAATCCCCGCTGGCAATCAGTTCCTTGGCGCGCTGCACGGCAGCGATGTAGTCGGTCTTGGCAAATTCACGCTCAAGCGGGTGGCTCTGCGTCGGCCTGACCACGGGCGCACTGACCGAGTAGGTAAGTTGCTGCTTGAGCTCGCGCAAGCGCCTCTTGGCCTGGGCATAGGCTTCGGGACGCGCAGGGTCGGCATAAACAATCAGGTAGAGCTTGCCCGACAGGTTGTCGATCACCGCCAGTTCCTCGCACTGCAACAGCAAGATATCCGGGCAACCCAGGGTATCGGGTGGACAACTGTCCTGCAATTTCTTCTCGATGTGACGCACCGTGTCATAGCCGAAATAACCGGCGAGTCCGCCACAAAATCGCGGCAGGCCCGCTCGCAGCGCCACTTTGAAGCGTTGCTGATAGGCAGCGACAAAATCCAGTGGATTCATCCCGGAAGTCTCGACCACCACGCCGTCGGTCACCACCTCGGTGCTGCGGCGTGCGCCAAAGCCACTGGCGCGCAACAACGTGCGTGCGGGCAGCCCGATGAAGCTGTAGCGGCCAAAGCGTTCGCCACCGACCACCGACTCGAGCAGAAAGGAGTATCTGCCACCCTTGCTGGAATGGGCAAGCTTGAGATAGAGCGAGAGCGGCGTCTCCAGATCGGCGAACGCCTCGACCATCAGCGGTATGCGGTTGTAGCCCTGGCTGCTCAGACTCTTGAATTCAAGTTCGGAAATCACGCGGCGGATTCTTTCAATTCAGTGCCGGACCCGGATGGCGCGCTTGGGCTCAGGACTCGGGTGAGCGCTTCAGTGTAGCAAACCGGGCCGTCAGAGTCATCGAAAACCCTTGTTGCGCAGCGCCCCAAACAAATCGAGAATGGCGGTGCCGTCAGCCATTGCACGGTCACCCAACCAACCGGAGAACCCATGAAGGTCATCAGGAATCTGACAATCGCCGCGGCAACCTTGGTGCTCGCGTTCCAGGCCCTGGCCGCCACCGTCGATGTCAACGGCGTGAAGTTTGAAGACGCGATTGATGTGCACGGCAGCAAGTTGCAGCTCAACGGCGCTGGCACGCGCTACAAGGCGATCTTCAAGGTCTATGCAGCGGGGCTGTATCTGGGCAAGAAGGTGAGCGCACCCGCCGATGTGATCGGCCAAGGCGGCCCCAAGCGCCTGAGCATCACGATGCTGCGTGAGGTCGACGCCAACGAACTCGGCAAATTGTTCACGCACGGCATGGAAGAGAACATGGGCAAGGGTGAAATGGCCAAGCTGATCCCCGGCCTGCTGCGCATGGGTCAAATATTCTCCGACCAGAAGAAGCTCGTTGCTGGCGACAACTTCATGATCGACTGGATCCCGGGCAGCGGCAGTGTCATCACGGTCAAGGGCAAGGTCCAGGGCGAGCCATTCAAGGAGCCGGAATTTTTCAAAGCCCTGATGTGGATCTGGCTGGGCCAGTCGCCCGCGGACTGGAAACTCAAGGACGCACTGCTGGGCGTCAAGTAGGAGCAATGCCCGTCAAGCGAGCCGGCGCGAGGTCATCACGGGTTTTCCCGGCTCCTTCACGCACAGTCAGCCGACGGCGACGTCCATCGGGTAACACCACGCGATGCATATCACCCGTCGCGCCAGCCAAATTACGGCACGTCACTGTACGGGCCGGACGATTCAGGTGTAGATCACGAGGTGTGATGCAACTTGACGCCTTTTCATACTTCGCAACATACACGTTCATGCTCTCAGTTAGGAATTTAGAGTCAGCGCTGACCTGAGTGACCAACTCCGCGAGTGCATCGCCAGCGGTGACGCGCCGACTTTGTTGTATTGGATAGCGAAATTCACCTCGATGTCCGACAACGATAACGCGCTCCCGACTTTGTGGCACCCCATGATGTACCGCATTGAGTAACTTGAACTCCACGACGTACCCTAGCAATTCAAGCTCGGCAATAACTACTTCGAGATAATCCTTGTTGCGATACATCAGGCCACGCACGTTCTCGAACATCCAGATGTCGGGTTGGGCTTGCTCAATAGCGGATATAAAGGCCGGAAATCCATCGCGCGAATCGCGAACACCGTGTTGATGCCCGCCAACGCTAAACGGCTGGCACGGAGGACCACCAATGACCACTTGGGATTTGGGAAAAACGTAAGCTGCGTCGAGCTTGATTTGCACACAATCGCCATGTAGATTGTGTCGATAAGTCGCGCAGCAATCAGCATCCATTTCAAAACCCAAAGTCTCAAAACCTTGCGCCTCAAACCCCAGAGCCAAACCACCACAACCCGCAAACAAATCCAGCACCAGCGGCTTTGCATCGCTTCGCGGACGCAATAGCGAGTCGAGTTTTTCCGGGTAGTTCATCTGAAAAGGCGGTAGTAACTTACAGTTTAACGCCGATTCAAGCGCCCCGTTTACGGCGATAACAGGATGTCTAGCGCGAGGAATTTGTCACGAGTACCAGTTGTTGATTGTGTCCCTTTGTCTCATGACTCGCGCCACCTGACAAGTTGATTAAGCTGAATGATTGGTAGCAGCACCGCCAGCACGATCAACATCACGACCACGCCCATCAGCACAATCAGCAGCGGTTCGAGCACGGTTGCGAGTTGCATGGCGCGGCGCGCCACTTCGGTGCCAAGTTGCTTGGCCGCACGTTGCAGCATCAGCGGCAACTGGCCGGTTTGTTCGCCCAGGCGCGCAAACATCGCCAGCAGTCCGGGAAACCGCTTCTTCTGCGCCAGCGCCGAGGCCAGCGGGGCGCCTTCGCGCACCAGCACCAGGGCATCGAGCGCATCGGCGCGCATCGCACGGTTGGAAAGCGTCTCGGCCGCGGCCTGTAGCGCCTTGAGAATCGGCACACCCGCGGCGGCGAGCATTGCCAGCGTGCTGGCAAAGCGCGCGGCATTGAATCCGCGCGCGAGTTTTCCCAGAATCGGGAGGTTCAGGAAGGCAGCGTCGAATTTTTCACGAAATTCGGCGTTGGCAAGCGCCAGCCGTGCGCCAACAGCTGCAATAATCATAGCAATGAGCAGGAGCCAACCGTAGCTTCGAACGAAGTTACTCACGGCGATCATCAGCACTGTCAACAGCGGCAAGGCGCGCTTGCTGCTGGCGAACACATGCGCCACCTGCGGCACCACATAGGCCACCAGAAAGAGCACAATCACCACCGCCACCAGCGTGACGATGGCCGGGTAAAGGGCGGCGCCAACCAGTTTGGCCTTGAGGGCATGTTGCTCCTCCAGATCATCGGCCAGCCGCTCGAGCACCAGCCCCAGGTTGCCGCTTTGTTCACCCGCGCCGATGACGGCCACAAAGATGCTGGAAAACTCGTTTGGGTGTTGCGCCAGCGCCTTGGCGAAGGTCGAGCCGCCATTGACCTCGGCGCGCAGTGTGGCCACCAGTTGATGCTCGGGTTCTGACTCCGCCTCCTGCGCCAGTGAACTGAGCGAACGCTCCAGCGGCAGCCCCGAGGCGACCAGACCAGCGAGCTGACGCGTCCACACTGCCAGAGCGGTGCTGCCAAAGACGCGCCGCTTCCAGCGACCCGAGCCCAGCACGCCGCCATCGGCGCCAGAGCCAGCATCCGCGCCAGCGGCCTGAACGCTCAAGGGCACCAGCGCCTGGGTGCGCAACATCGAGCGCGCCGCGCGCGCCGAGTCGGCCTCGATCACGCCGCGGCGCGTGGTGCCGTCATCACCGAGCGCTTCAAAGGAATAGACCGGCATGCCCTGCTCCGGTCAATCGCGCGTGACGCGCACCAGTTCCTCGCGCGAGGTGACCCCAGCGCCCACCAGGCGCTGGCCATCATCGCGCATCAGAACCATGCCTGCGGCCAAGGCAGCGGCGCGAATGTCCGCCTCGGAGGCGCGATTGTGAATCTGGGCCCGTATCGCGTCATTGGTCAGCAGCAATTCGAAAACGCCGGACCGTCCAGCATAGCCGGTGTGACCGCAGTGCTCGCAGCCAATGGGACGGTAGGCCATTGGCGTCGTGGATGGCCGCGATGCACCCGCAATGACGGAAGCCTCCGGCACCAATGCCTCCTGTTTGCAGTGCGGGCACAGCTTGCGCACCAGCCTCTGCGCCAGCACGCCGAGCAAGGATGAGCTCAGCAAAAACGGCTCTACGCCCATGTCAGTCAGTCGTGTCACGGCGCTGGCCGCATCGTTGGTGTGCAAGGTGGCGAGCACCAGATGGCCTGTGAGCGAGGCCTGGATGGCGATTTGCGCCGTTTCAAAGTCGCGAATCTCACCGATCATGATGACGTCCGGGTCCTGGCGCAGGATGGCTCGCAGCGCCTTGGCAAACGTGAGTTCAATCTTGGCATTGACCTGCGTCTGGCCCACACCTGAGAGTTCGTATTCAATGGGGTCTTCGACCGTCATGATGTTGCTGCGCCCGGCGTCGAGGCGACTGAGCGCAGCGTACAGCGTCGTCGTCTTGCCCGATCCGGTCGGGCCCGTCACCAGCACAATGCCGTGCGGTTGCGTGACCAGGTGCTCAAAGCGTGCCAGCACGTCGCCCTGCATACCAAGTGCTTCCAGACTCAGGCGCCCCTCGGACTTGTCGAGCAGGCGCAGCACCGCGCGTTCGCCGTGCGCGCTGGGCAGCGTACTGACACGCACATCGACCGCACGCGTGCCAATACGCAGCGAAATGCGACCGTCCTGCGGCAGGCGGCGCTCGGCGATGTCGAGGTCGGCCATGATTTTCAGGCGCGAAATCAGCGCTGCGTGCAAAGCGCGATTCGGTTGCACCACTTCGCGCAGCGTGCCGTCGACGCGAAAGCGCACGCTCGAATGCTGCTCGTAGGGTTCAATATGAATGTCGCTGGCGCCGTCGCGCGCAGCCTGCGTCAGCAGGGCGTTGAGCATGCGGATGATGGGTGCATCGTCCGACGTCTCCAGCAAGTCCTCGATCGCGGGAAGGTCCTGCATCATGCGCGAGAGGTCGGCGTCGCTCTGGACCTCGCTGACGACCGCCGCCGCGCTGGACTCGCCCTGCGCGTAGGCCACGCTGATGCGCTGAATCAGCGCCGAGGCGGCCAGGGGTTCGATTTGCTGCACACCATACTTGCGCATGACCTCGCTGACCGCAGCGGCACCGGAATCAGCGTGCAGACAAAGCCGCAACTCGCCCGCATCGTCTTCGAGCAGGACCTGATGCGTGCGGGCGAAGGCGTAGGGCAGCGGGTAACGCATGACGGCGTGCTTGCCGCTCAGGGCGGCGTCTTCACCGCCGGGGCCGACGGCGTCGCAACCGGTGCTGCGGGCAACTGCGCAGATTCGTTGATGGGCACCAGCGTGCTCGGCACGGGTTGCGCGTCCTTCAGCCCGGCACGCATCAGGTCGTAGCGGTCCAGCGACAGGCGATCGGTGGCGGCAGCATCGCGCACGACGGTCGGGCGCAAAAACACCATCAGGTTGGTCTTCTTGCGAGAGCGCGTCTCGCTCTTGAATAAATTGCCAAACAGGGGCACGTCGCCAACGCCCGGAACTTTTTCCTGGCTGCCAGCGTACTCGTCCTGGAGCAAGCCGCCGAGCACGACCACCGATCCGTCTTCGACCAGCACATTGGACTCGATCGTGCGCTTGTTGGTCGTCGGACCGTTGGGTGCGTTGATGGTCGAGGCCAGCACGCTCGAAACCTCCTGGTAAATGGCCAGCTTGATGCTGCCGTTCTCGCTGATTTGCGGCTTCACCCGCAGCGTCAACCCGACATCTTTGCGCTCGATCGTCTGAAACGGGTTCACCGTGCCCGAGCCGGACCCGGCATTGGCGTTGGTGAACTGTCCCGTCACAAAGGGCACGTTCTGGCCGATGACAATCTTGGCTTCTTCGTTGTCTAGCGTGAGCAAATTGGGCGTTGACAGCACATTGCCCGCGCCGCTTTCTTCCAGGAAACGCCCGAGAAAACCGAGCACATAGATGCCGTTCGTCTGGTTGGCCAGACCCACGTTGATGCCGCGCGCGGGCGCAACCGTGCCGTTGGCCGCGCCGAGAGCGAGATCGATAATGTTCTTGCCACCCGTGCCAAAGTTGGTTCCGAGCAAACCGAGCACACGGTCGCCAGCCTGGCCCAGCGCACCCTGCCACTGGATGCCAAATTCGGCGGCCCGGTCGGCGCTGACCTCAACGATCAGGCTTTCCACAAAGACCTGCGCGCGGCGCGCATCGAGCTTGTCGATGACCGCGCGCAACTGGCGGTACTGGGGCTCGGGCGCGGTGATGATCAACGCATTGGTTGCGGTGTCCGCCTGCACCTGGCCGCCGGTGACCACGGCGGCACCGGCGGTTGCCGCTGCCGCGACGCCTGCCGAGGTGGGCGAAGATAGCGTCGGTGTCGGCGTGGGCGTGCGCGCCTCGCCGCTCATGGCCGCGCGCAGACTCGCCGCCAGTTTGGTGGCATCGGCGTTCTTGAGATAAACAACATGGATGTTTCCCGCCGCTCCATTGCCGATGTTTGCCTCCGGCTGATCGAGCTTCTCAACAAGCGACTTCGCCAGCGCCAGCCGGGCCGGATTGGCCGCGCGCAAGATCAGACTGTTGGAGCGAGGCTCGGCAATCAAGGTCGTCCGAAACGAAGTGTCGGCGTTGGCTGCGGGCGCGCCCGTGGGCTCGATCAGGCGCAGCACCAGGGGTGCGAGATCGGCCGCGAGCGCGTGTTTGAGCGGCAATACTTCAACATCGGTCGCGTTGGCAACGTCGACGGCGGCAATGATGCGCGCCAACCGACGCAGGTTGTCGGCGTAGTCGGTGATCACGAGCGAGTTGTTGCTCGGATTGGCGTTGATCGTGTTGTTCGGACTGATGAGCGGGCGCAACAAGGCAACCAGATTGGCGGCGGACTCGAAGTTGAGCCTGAAGATCTGCGTGCTGATCTGGTTGCCGCCTGTGCGGTGCCCGCCCGGAGCACTGTCGACGACGGTCACCGTCTCGCTCTGCAGCTTGGCGTCGGCCTCCGGGACAACCTTGTACAGACCGGCCGACTCGACCATCGTGAAACCCTGAAGTCGCAACAGCGCCAGAAACTGGTTCATGGCCAGGCGCGGGCTGACGGGTTTTTCGGTAACCAGCGTGATGACACCCTTGACCCGCGGATCAACCACCACGTTGAAGCCGGTCATGCTGCCAATGGTGCGGGCCACGGCATCGATCTCGGCGTTGTTGAAGTTCAAGGTGACGGGTTCACCGGGCTTGACCGGCGTCGGCGTCTGCGCCGATAAATCAAGTGGCAAAAGGCCGGAAA
This sequence comes from uncultured Pseudomonadota bacterium, assembly GCA_963844495.1. Lineage (GTDB taxonomy): Bacteria > Pseudomonadota > Gammaproteobacteria > Burkholderiales > Burkholderiaceae_C > Rhodoferax. The sequence goes on along the minus strand of CAWJOT010000020.1, from coordinate 23,819 downwards.
TGACCGCAACCAAAGCGTAGACAGCTATTAAAATGATAGCATGCGTGCGGGATCGAAAACTGTCGGACTTCATATGGTTTCAACCCACTTTAATGATGGAGCGAGCACCATCGCGTCGCCCGATGATGTTCAATAGATTGGACAAGGCGTCGAGCCGCTGCGGTTCGGCGCTCGCGACGCCCACAAACCTGAGCTTGGCGCCTACCCATCGACCAGTGCCAGACAATTGTAGACTGCCCTCGACCGTTTCGAGCCCAAAACTCGGCGTCGGACCGCCCTGAAGCGTGATGCGATAGCTGCCCATTGGCTTGAGCGTGGACAGGCGCGAAGAAATGTGCGTGGCGTCGAGTTGAGCGCGCCCCTCAACCAAAATCCGTCCTTGCGCCCATTGCACGCTGAGCCCTTGCGTTGAGAGCAGAAGTTGACCCTCGGCCTGGACCGTGTTCCACGGCGTACCCAGGCCGCTGAGCCACTGCGCGGGCCACTGCGAAAGGTTGTCGGCGAGACTGAGATATGCGCCACCCCAGCGCGGCTGCACGCTCCAGCGCCAGGCTTGTTGCATGCAGCACTGCGCAAGCAAATCTGCGTGCAAGCCCGACCAGTCAGGACGTATCCGCCAGAGCAGCCGTCCGGGCAACGTGGTGGCGTCGCTGCTGCCCGGGCCACCGGTCAACACCAGGCGCGCCGAACCATCCCACAGCGTGCCATGGGCATCTTCAAAGACAAGGCGTTCGCCCGAACCGCTTTGCAAGAACGCGCCGAGCCAGCGTGCTGGTGCGTACACCATGCTCGCCAGCACCAAACCGAGCAGCGCCCCGGCCAGGCCCCAAGCCCAGGGCGCGCCGACAGCACCTGCTGTTCGAGACACTGAGCGGTTGCGCTGCATGGTCCGAGCGAGCGCGCCTACCGGCTCGGGGCGGCGCCGAGGTTGAGCACCAACGAACCATCCCAGGTACCGGCCGAATTTCGCACCAGCCGAGCTTCGCTGGGCACCGCCCGCACGTTCAAACGCACCTGGGTCAGCCACCGCGCCAGCGCATCGGCCGGAATCGCCTTCAAGGTCAGCGCCACGCGTTCGCCGCTGACCGTCACCTGTGCGGTAGCGCCCAGGGGCCGCACCGAAGCCTCCAGCAACCGCCGCGCGTCTTCAAAGGCAATTCTTGGCTGGGCCTGAAGCGCCTTGGCCTGCGTCTGCAGGCTCAACATCTGCTGCAATTGTGTCTCGAGTTGTCGACGCTGCTCCGGCCCCAGACGCAACGTCTGCACAGCCGGTGCGACGGCAAGCCACCACAACACCACCGCGAGCACAAACGCCAGCGCTGCGAGCAAGATCCGTTGCTCGCGTTGCGAGACTTCCTGCCAGCGCGCAGCCAGCGATGACGCAAGTTTCATGGTCCCGGCCCCTGCTTGACCACCACGTTTTCGCCGTCGGCACGGGCTTCATAACCCTGGGGCTTGAGTTTGAACGAAATCGCTGCCGTCTCCTCGGAACTCAACTTGAGCCCTTTCAGGCGCAGTTCGCCCCCCGCAAAATCGATCGCAGTTGGCGGATTCTTGAGTGTTGCCACGGAGCCAAACACACTCATCATGAGGTCCATGTCGCGCGCCGTCGCCGCGCCACTGGCCTGCTGCAGGATGGCCACTTCCCGGCTCATTTGTACCGCGGGGTCCACGACCACCCTCACCTGAGGAAACGTGCTGGTTAATACCCCGGAAATATCGCGGCGCTGCGCTGCAAGTTCGGAGCGTTCGCGCCAGGCCAAAGCGTTCAAACCGACCAGATTGACCAGTAACAGCGCCAGCGCGGCCCAGCGCGCGGGTCGCCAGCGTGGTGCCCGCAAAAAACCCGCTAACGCCGTCGACACCTGCCTGAACATTCTGTCGCGACCCGAGTTAGCCAGGTCAAACTGGGCCAAATCCCAGTTCGAGTTGATCGCCTGCAACCGGCGCTGCGAGCCATGTTGCACGGTCACGGCGCGCTTGAACAACTCCTCGGCCAGGGCGGCCACGGCGGGTTCGGCAACGATTTCCTGCGTCGGTGGCCAGTTCATGAACAAGGCCGAAGCGCGCGACAGCGGCCACACCGTGACACCGGTATCGGTGCTGAAAACCACCTGCGCCAGGGCGGCGTCGCCGACGACGTGAAGCACGTCGCTCGGGTTCTCGGGAACAAACTCCGGCACCACCCGACTCACCGGGCGTCCAGCCTGTTCGAACGCCTGCAAGGCAGCGTGCAACCAGTTGCGCTCGCACACGGCGACCCAGACCGGCGCATCGGTACTGGCCTGGGGCGAGAGCGCAAAGTGCAAACGTTCTGTGTCGTCAAGAAGCCGGTCCTCGAGCAGCCCTTCGAGCACGGCGCGCAAACGGGCTGCCCCACCGTCCTGAAAAAAGCGCCGCCCCAGGCTGCCCTTGGGCAATCGCACGCTATGCCAAGACAGGCGCTGCGCGGGCACCAACGCCACAATTTCGGCTGCATTGCCCAACTGCGGCAGCAGCGCCAGCGCAGCGCGCGACTGTGCCGCGACCGAGGTACCATCCGGCGTCACCACATAGTCGTAGCCTGCAGTCGCATCACCTGCCTGCGAGGAGAGAGTGACAATCAGCGTTGGCATGGGCAGTTCCTGGCCGTCATTGTAGGGGGCCCGGATCAACCACCCCGCGCTTTCGAAACAGGACTTTGACCGCTAGTCCGTCGCGCTGCACCACCGACTGCTCCTGCACCACGGTGTGCTCAATCTGGAGGCGGCCGCGAATTTCAAAAAAACGCGTCGCCACGCTGTGCTGGCCCTCGGTGAGTTTGGCGCTGGCATTGCCGCTGGCCTTGACCGCGTCAGCAAGCGAGCTCAGATGGGTCAGAGCACGCGAGCGCACCAGATGATTGGCATCGGCCAACTCGAATCCCGGCACACAGGCGTAGATCGTTTCGGCCGCAGCGGTATTGAGATTGACCGGAGTCGGTACCGGCAGGATCGTGACGTATTCACGCAGGCGTGCAATCGTGCCCTGCGACACGCCAAGCCACGCAAGGTCGTCGAGTTGCTGTGGCCAAAGCGGCACCGCAAGGTCGCTCCCACCCGCCGTGGTGCTACTTTGCGCGCGGCGCAGATGATCGATCTGCGACGGCAAGCCACCACAACACCACCGCGAGCACAAACGCCAGCGCTGCGAGCAAGATCCGTTGCTCGCGTTGCGAGACTTCCTGCCAGCGCGCAGCCAGCGATGACGCAAGTTTCATGGTCCCGGCCCCTGCTTGACCACCACGTTTTCGCCGTCGGCACGGGCTTCATAACCCTGGGGCTTGAGTTTGAACGAAATCGCTGCCGTCTCCTCGGAACTCAACTTGAGCCCTTTCAGGCGCAGTTCGCCCCCCGCAAAATCGATCGCAGTTGGCGGATTCTTGAGTGTTGCCACGGAGCCAAACACACTCATCATGAGGTCCATGTCGCGCGCCGTCGCCGCGCCACTGGCCTGCTGCAGGATGGCCACTTCCCGGCTCATTTGTACCGCGGGGTCCACGACCACCCTCACCTGAGGAAACGTGCTGGTTAATACCCCGGAAATATCGCGGCGCTGCGCTGCAAGTTCGGAGCGTTCGCGCCAGGCCAAAGCGTTCAAACCGACCAGATTGACCAGTAACAGCGCCAGCGCGGCCCAGCGCGCGGGTCGCCAGCGTGGTGCCCGCAAAAAACCCGCTAACGCCGTCGACACCTGCCTGAACATTCTGTCGCGACCCGAGTTAGCCAGGTCAAACTGGGCCAAATCCCAGTTCGAGTTGATCGCCTGCAACCGGCGCTGCGAGCCATGTTGCACGGTCACGGCGCGCTTGAACAACTCCTCGGCCAGGGCGGCCACGGCGGGTTCGGCAACGATTTCCTGCGTCGGTGGCCAGTTCATGAACAAGGCCGAAGCGCGCGACAGCGGCCACACCGTGACACCGGTATCGGTGCTGAAAACCACCTGCGCCAGGGCGGCGTCGCCGACGACGTGAAGCACGTCGCTCGGGTTCTCGGGAACAAACTCCGGCACCACCCGACTCACCGGGCGTCCAGCCTGTTCGAACGCCTGCAAGGCAGCGTGCAACCAGTTGCGCTCGCACACGGCGACCCAGACCGGCGCATCGGTACTGGCCTGGGGCGAGAGCGCAAAGTGCAAACGTTCTGTGTCGTCAAGAAGCCGGTCCTCGAGCAGCCCTTCGAGCACGGCGCGCAAACGGGCTGCCCCACCGTCCTGAAAAAAGCGCCGCCCCAGGCTGCCCTTGGGCAATCGCACGCTATGCCAAGACAGGCGCTGCGCGGGCACCAACGCCACAATTTCGGCTGCATTGCCCAACTGCGGCAGCAGCGCCAGCGCAGCGCGCGACTGTGCCGCGACCGAGGTACCATCCGGCGTCACCACATAGTCGTAGCCTGCAGTCGCATCACCTGCCTGCGAGGAGAGAGTGACAATCAGCGTTGGCATGGGCAGTTCCTGGCCGTCATTGTAGGGGGCCCGGATCAACCACCCCGCGCTTTCGAAACAGGACTTTGACCGCTAGTCCGTCGCGCTGCACCACCGACTGCTCCTGCACCACGGTGTGCTCAATCTGGAGGCGGCCGCGAATTTCAAAAAAACGCGTCGCCACGCTGTGCTGGCCCTCGGTGAGTTTGGCGCTGGCATTGCCGCTGGCCTTGACCGCGTCAGCAAGCGAGCTCAGATGGGTCAGAGCACGCGAGCGCACCAGATGATTGGCATCGGCCAACTCGAATCCCGGCACACAGGCGTAGATCGTTTCGGCCGCAGCGGTATTGAGATTGACCGGAGTCGGTACCGGCAGGATCGTGACGTATTCACGCAGGCGTGCAATCGTGCCCTGCGACACGCCAAGCCACGCAAGGTCGTCGAGTTGCTGTGGCCAAAGCGGCACCGCAAGGTCGCTCCCACCCGCCGTGGTGCTACTTTGCGCGCGGCGCAGATGATCGATCAGCACACTCAACTCGCTGCCGGGCAGGTTCAAAACCTCGAACAGCCGTTCAAACGCTCTTTGCGAAGGCTCATCAACCTTGCCGCCTTGCACCAGATTGGCAACGTTCAGCCGGGACTGCAGATCAATGATTTGTCCCGAGAGAAAGGCGTCCTGTGCCTCCTCCGCGGCCAGCGCATCGTTGCGGTCCGCGGCAAGAAACGTCGAAAGCCGTGCCTGTTCGAGTGGCACCGCCCACGGCTCAGCCAGATGGTCGGCGCCGCCCTTGCGGGCGTCTTCACGCAGGATCAGCCGAGCCCAGTCAAGCGCTCCGGTCAACACCCACGCCGATTCGGTTCGACTGCGCTCGGCCGCTTCGACTTCAACACTGCGCCACTGCTGCCAAAGCGCGCTGGCCGCCAGTGCCGCGACCAGCACAACTGTAAGCATCGCCGTCAGGATTGCGGCACCACGTTGGGTCGGGGGAACAAACCTTATCTTTGTATCCATCATTTACTGCCCCCTGGGCGCACCCAGTCGCGCGTGACCACACCGCTGATGGCCTGTCCCGGCGTCAGGGTCAGCACCAGGCGTATGCCCTCTGGAACGGATGAATCAGCGGGTGCCTTGGCGTCGCTACCGGCGCCCGCGCTGGAGTGCGGGTTGGCCCAGGCGTTGGCGCGATAGAAATAGATCTGCCATTGGTCAAGCGCCACCACACTCACTTCGCGCCGACGTTCTTCGACACCGGGGTTCTGCGCCCACACAGCAGCCGTCTGCCAAGCCAGCGCCAGGGCGGCGCGTGTTTTCAGCTCGGGCGATTGCCACCGCAACCACTGGCCCTTGCCGTCGATGGCGCGCCGCGACCAGGCCACCACGTGCAAACCCTCCCCTGGCGTGGCGGTGCCACGGCGCAAGATACGCAGGGCACGCCCGTCCCAATCCAGACTCGCGGTGTTGGGCTGTACCGCCAGCGCATCGAGGTCAGCGCCCCACTGCGTCAGTCCGGCCTGCAGCGCGAGCACATCATCGGCATGCTTTGCCATCTGGGTTTGGGCGCGCGCCATCCCATCGAGGCCACGCCAGCTCAGCGTCGCCATCAGCGCCATCAAGGCAATGGCAATCAGCAACTCAACGAGCGTAAAGCCGCGTTGCGTTCGCGCCGAATTGTCGACACCGCGCATCAGTAGCGCCCAACCACGGTCGACAAACGAAGCACCGGGGTTGCATCACGCTGCACCTGGGCGTCGACACGCAGGAAATTGGGGTTGGGCGTCGGGCGCACCGACACGGCAACGTTGTATAACTGCCCGGCCTGCGTGCAGGCGATGGTGCTGTCACCAACGCCCGGCATTTGACCGGCCAAACGGACTTTGACCAATTCGTTTTCGGCGCAGGTCTGCCCCAGCAACAAGTCGACCTGACGCTGCGCGTTACGCGTCAACGCCGTCGTTGCCTGCAACCCCGCAGTCAGCGCAATGGCCACAATGCCCAGGGCCACCAGCACCTCGACCAGGGTGAAACCACGCTGGCGCAGGAGAGCCTTCACGGCGCTGCCGGTTGCAACGCGAACGCGCGCACGCCGTCGGTGGCCAGGCGCACACTGCGGCCCGCCTGGGCCTTGGAAACAAGCACCACTTCCTGCGCGCCAATGATCGGCTCCGGGCCAAGCAGCAAGGTCGGGTCGCCCGCGACGGCGGTGTCGGGATCGAGCCACTGGCTTGGCAATTGGGCCTCGCCCAAGCCTTCGAAATGAAAGCCCTGAGCGGTGGCACGCCAACGCACGGGCACGCCGGTGACGCGCGAACGAGCGCGCGCCGACTCCAGCAAAGCGGCCAGGCGCTCGGCGTCACGCTCGAGTTGAACCATGGAGGAATCACGCATGGCCAACCCCACTCCGACCGAGACCATCGCGACGATCGCGACCACGATCAGCAACTCCAGCAGCGTGAACCCACGGGGCCCGTGATTACGGCTGCCAGCTGCCGATGTCCGCATTTTTGCCCTCGCCGCCGGACTGACCGTCAGCCCCCAGGGACATCACGTCGACTTCGCCCTTGATGCCGGGGTTGAGGTAGACGTACGGCTTGCCCCAGGGATCATTGGGCAACTGATCAAGATAGGGCTTCCAGTTCGGCGGAATCGGTGCAGCAGAGGGTTTCGTGAGCAGGGCCTGCAAGCCCTGTTCTGCCGTCGGATAACGCTGATTGTCGAGCTTGTAGAGCTTCAGGGCCTGCATCAGGTTGTTGACATCGGTCTTGGCTGCGGTCACGCGCGCGTCGTCGGCACGGTCAAGCACGTTGGGAACGATCAAGGCGGCAAGCACGCCAATAATCAGCAGCACGACCATGAGTTCGATGAGCGTAAAGCCGGCATGCATGCGGCGGCGCCACGGTACGGAATTTGTTTTCATGGGTCTGGCGTCACTTCTAAGTCTGGATCACTTCAATGATAATCCTTCCATGAAAATCCGTTGGTCAAGCATTTGGTGGTTGCGCGTGTCCACGTTCATGATCGCGGCCGCGGCGACGGCCAGCGCCGCGTACTGGATGCTCAAGTGGAGCGCTCCGGCACCCGCGCCGCCGAGTCCGCCGGTCGTGTTTTCGATGCGTCAGTCTGACCCGCAAGGGGTGGCACGCCTGCTTGGCGGCGGGGCAAGCGCCACCCTGGGCGCGGCACCCGATCCAGCGAGTCGATTCAAATTGACCGGCGTCGTGGCCAATCGCAGCAACGGCGGCTACGCGCTGATCTCCATCGACGGCAAGCCTTCGCGCAACTACCGCGTCGGTGCCGCAGTCGAAGACAACCTGCTGCTGCAATCAGTTACTACGCGCGGTGCCGCGCTGGCCGCGGGCCTTGACGCTCCGACGTCGTTGACACTGGAGTTGCCCAAGCTGAAGGCACAGTGAGCGCCGCCCGGCGCGCTCTTTTTCAGCTATCAACTGCGCGGCCACGCACCCGCGAACGGCCATGCGTGAGGTGGGGCCGCGGTCGGGCCGTTTGAAATTCTGCGCGTCTTGCTGTATATTGCAGGCACGAAGGGGAGTAACTCCCTCGTTTGCTGTACTACAAGAATCAGTCACCCCAGCAGCAAATCGCTTCAGCAAGTCGTCAATACGAAGTTCACACTTCCGGCTTGTTGGGCATGCAGCGACACTGCATGTCGAGCCAGACCTTCGATCGGAGCCGGTAAGGGCTTGATCGGAGTGTTCGCGGTGTCCATCCCCGGCATCACTCCCTGAACCCACCCGTTTCGATCAGGCCGGAAGTCCAAATTGGATTTCCTTGTTGGAACTCGAATGTTGGAGTGTGAACTTGGAAGCCTTTTCAACCCCGTGGTGGTCCGCCCTGCTGGCCATCATCCTGATCGATCTTGTGCTTGCCGGCGACAACGCGATCGTGATTGCGCTGGCCGCGCGCAGCCTGCCCAAGCACTTGCAGAAGCGGGCCATTGTCTGGGGCACGGTCGGTGCCATTGTGGTGCGCTCGCTCATGACCGTCGGCGTCGTATGGCTGCTGCGGATTCCTGGTTTGATGTTGGTCGGCGGTCTGGCCCTGCTTTGGATCGCCTACAAGTTGCTCGCAGCCAATGACAGCAAGGCACATGACGCTCCGGTCACCAGCACGTTCGTCGGAGCCATGAGGACGATCATCGTCGCGGATGCGCTCATGGGTATCGACAACGTGCTCGGCGTCGCCGGCGCGGCGCACGGCGAATTCGGCCTGGTCTTTGCTGGCTTGCTCATCAGTGTGCCCATCGTTGTGTTTGGCAGCACGGTGGTACTCAAACTTGTCGAGAGGTTTCCGCTCATCACCAACATCGGCGCGGCGGCGCTGGCCTTGACGGCGGCCAAGATGATTGTCAGCGAGCCGCTGCTCGAGGGTTTGTACAACGCCGGATCGCTGTCGCTGTCCCAATCCGGCCGCGGTCTGGCCGTGTGGGTGACCTACGCGTTCTCTGTGGGCGGTGTGCTCGCCGCCGGATGGTGGGCCAGCCGTCACGCACACCCGGGCAGAGCCAGAACCTTCAGGCCCGGACAGACATGAGTACGCCAACAGTCACCCCTGGGGTCCGGCCCCGCCTGAGCCACCATTTTCACGCCTGCCAATGAACCAAGGAGAAAGCCATGGATACGATAATTGCCTACGTTGATGACGCCGCCTATGCGCTGCGGATCATCACTCCGCTGCTGTCGGCGGGTCGGACCGAGAAGCCTGTTCGCTGGATCCTGGTTGGGTGCGCGCCGCGACTCTCTCGCCATGTCAGCCGCTGGGTCACCGAGTCTGCGCGCCAGAGCTGGCGCGGCGTGTGGGCGCGCAAGGTCTTTGACAGCCTGGCCCCGTTGCTGCAGGGCTCGGGCGACGTCGTCATCACCAAGGTCGCGCAACAGCCCCTGTGCGAACTGACCGACTCATTGCAGAACCAGTATCGTGGCGCCAAGGTCCTGGACGCGCGTCGGCCCAAGTTCGGCCAGGATCTGGCACCGGTCACACGCGAGCAATACCAGGAGCCGACCGACAAGATGGGGTACGCTGCCATCGTCGCCGGCGCCGTTTTGCTGATGGCTGCTGACTAGGGAAGAGCTGGCGTCGTCTTAGTGGGCTGCGAGCGCCACCCGCATCGCCTGCACGACGGCACGGTAATCGGGTTGCCCAAAGATCGCGCTGCCAGCCACAAACGTGTCAGCCCCGGCGTCGGCAACACGGCGAATGTTGTCGGTCTTGATGCCACCATCGACCTCCAGGCGTATTTCCTTACCACTGGCAGTGATGCGGGCACGCACCTGTTCGATCTTGCGCAGCGCCGAGTCGATGAAGGTCTGGCCGCCAAAGCCCGGGTTGACGCTCATGACAAGAATCAAGTCAATGTCTTCAATGACCCAGTCCAGCACGTCCAGCGGCTCGGCCGGGTTGAACGCCAGTCCGGCCCGGCAACCCCGTGCCTTGATCGCCTGAATGCTGCGGTGCACATGGCCGCTTGCGTCCGGGTGAAAACTGATCAGGTCGGCACCGGCGTCGGCAAAGGCTTCGGCCAGCGCGTCGACCGGCTGCACCATCAGGTGGACGTCAATCGGCACCGCCACGCCGGCGGCTGTGACCGCATGCCGCTTGAGCGCCTTGCAAACCATGGGACCAAAAGTGAGGTTGGGCACGTAGTGGTTGTCCATCACGTCGAAGTGGATCCAGTCACAGCCAGCGGCAATGACGGCGCCGAGTTCCTCGCCGAGGCGGGCAAAGTCGGCCGACAGAATGGACGGAGCGATACGGTGCAGCATGGCCAGAGTTTAATCAAATTCGGTCGGTCAGTGCCCACGCGTGTCGGCGCCACCCTAGGCCGCTGGGCCGCGCAAAATTCAGGATAGCATTGCGCCATGTCCAAGTATCAATTCCGGGTCGACGTGGTGCCCTGCTATCTGCCCGAGCAGTCCGATCCGGCGCAGGGCCTGTACGTGTTTTCCTACACGATCACCATTGCCAATGTCGGCCAGATCAGTGCGCAGTTGATATCGCGCACCTGGAATGTGAACGACGCCAACGGCCACACCGAACGTGTCAAGGGCCTGGGCGTGGTTGGGCAGCAACCCCTGATCAAGCCGGGGCAAGCTTTCGAGTACACCAGCGGCACACGACTGCGCACGCCCACGGGCACGATGCACGGGAGCTTCTTTTGCGTGGCCGAGGACGGCGAACGGTTCGAAACCGACGTGCCGATGTTTGTGCTGGACGCGCTCAGCGCGGTCGGCGGCAAGCCGACCCTGCATTGAGCCCGACGCCATTGTCATGGGTGAATTTGAACTGATCGCGCGCTACTTCCGGCGCGCGAGCGAACGCGCCGCACTCGGGGTCGGCGACGATTGCGCGCTGCTGCAGCCCAGCCCTGGCTGCCAGTTGGCGATATCGAGCGACATGCTGGTCGAGGGGCGCCACTTCCTCTCCAGCGTTGACCCGCTGCGGCTCGGGCACAAGGCACTGGCCGTCAACCTGAGCGATCTGGCCGCCTGCGGCGCCAAGCCGCTAGCCTTTACGCTTGCGCTGGCATTGCCCTGGATCGATGCGCCCTGGCTGGACGCGTTTTCACGCGGACTGTTCGCGCTGGCCGACGAACACGATTGTGAACTGATCGGCGGGGACACGACGCGCGGGCCGTTGAACATCTGCATCACCGTCTTTGGCGAAGTGCCCGCTGCGGGGACGCAGTCGCAGGCACTGTTGCGATCGGGGGCGCGCGCCGGTGATGACCTGTATGTAAGTGGCACACTGGGCGATGCACGGCTGGCGCTCGAAGTGTTTCGCGGCACCGTGACCCTGCCCGCACCGGTGTTCGATATGGCGCGCCTGCGCATGGAACAACCGACGCCGCGCGTGGCCCTGGGCCTGGCCTTGCGCGGTGTTGCCAGCGCGGCCATCGACATCAGCGATGGCCTGCTCGGCGACCTCGGGCATATCCTGCGCGCCTCCGGTGTCGGGGCCACATTGAACGCCGACATTGCTACTGATTTAATAGCGTCCTACGCTCTATGCACGGGTGCTACAGCCACATTCGATGTAGATATTGAAGCGAACCAGTGGCGCGGTTGGGCGCTTGCCGGGGGCGACGACTATGAACTGCTGTTCACCGCAGCGCCGACCCAGAGCGAGGCCGTCGCTGCTGCCTCGCACGCGAGCCATACCGTCGTCACGCGCATCGGCCAGATCGAGTCGGAAGGCGGCCTGCGCCTGGTCGACAGCGCAGGCCAGCCGGTACCCAACACGTTCGCCTCGTTCGATCACTTTGCCTGACTGCCGCACGCCACCTGAATCCACTCAACCACATGCACCATGCGGCAACACAATTTTGATTTCACACACGGCGCATTGACCCATGCGCGGCGTTCCTGCGAATGGGCCGGCGTGCGTTATTCCAGCGAGACCACGGCGTCGCGCTGCGTGCGCAATGACATGCCGGAAAAGAATGAAACCACCCGCGACGTGGGCGCCATGTGCGAGGTGCTGGTGGACGGCCACTTCGGCTATTCGGCCACCGCCGACACCAGCGCCGGGGGTTTGCAACGCGCCTTTGATCGCGCCGTTGCAACCACCCGAACCACCAGCGCCTACAAGGCCCACAGCTTCACGCCCGCACAGCGTCCCAACTCTAGCGGGCACTACCAGAGCCCGCGCGAGAAGGCGCTCGATGCCACCTCACTGGCCGAGATCACCGACTGCCTGCGCGCCGCCAGCGCCGCAATGAAGGGCTCGGAGCTGGTGGTCAACCGCAGCGCACGGGCCATGACCATCCAGACCCGGCTGGCGTACTTCTCCAGCAATGGTGCGGCCATTGAGCAGGATTTCGACATGGTCAACATCGACCTGTCGGCCACCGCAGCGCAGGGCCTGGAGTCGCAGACGCGCACCTGGTCGCACACCGCGCAGATCGGCGGCGAAGCGTTTGATCGCAGCCGCTGGACGGTTGAGGCGCAGCGTGTGGCGGCGCAGGCGCTGGAACTCCTGAGCGCCGAAAACTGCCCCACTGGCGCGATGGACCTCATCCTGATGCCCGACCAGATGATTCTGCAAATTCATGAATCCATTGGCCACCCGCTCGAGCTCGACCGCATTCTGGGTGACGAGCGCAACTACGCCGGATGGAGCTTTGTAAAGCCAGCCGATTTTGGAACGCTGCGTTACGGCTCGCCGCTGATGAACGTGAGCTTTGACCCCGGCGTGCGCCACGAATTCGCCAGCTATGCGTTTGATGACGGTGGCAACCCGGCCCGGCGCGAACTGCTGATCGAAGGCGGCCTGCTACGCCGCGGCCTGGGCGCACTGGAGTCGCAAGCGCGCAGCGGCCTGCCCGGTGTGGCGAATTTTCGCTCGGCGTCCTGGAACCGCGCGCCCATTGACCGCATGGCCAACCTGAACCTGGAACCTGGCAGCTCCACGCTGGACGAACTTATTGCCCAAGTCGAAAACGGCGTGCTGATGAGTACCAACCGATCCTGGTCGATTGACGACTACCGCAACAAGTTCCAGTTTGGCTGCGAGCGCGGGCAACTCATTCGCAACGGCAAGCTCGGCGCCGTGGTGCGCAACCCAAACTACCGCGGCGTCACGGTGGACTTCTGGAACCGGCTGGCTGGTGTGGGCCAAGACACGCTAACGTATGGCACGCCGTATTGCGGCAAGGGCGAACCGAGCCAGGTGATACGCGTCGGGCACGCGTCACCGCCGTGTCTGTTCAAGGGCGTGCAAGTGTTTGGGGGTGCCGCATGAGTCACTTCATGAACACTGTCAGGACCCACTTCGATGCCGTTGCCAGCCATGTTCTGGAGCATCTCACCGGAGATGAATCCATCACCCTGAGCCTGAGTGCCGAGGACACGCTGTATGTGCGCTTGAACGCCAACCGTGTGCGCCAGAACACCAATGTGCAGCAGAGGGTGCTGTCGCTGCAACTGCAATCCATGGGGCGCACGGTCCAGCAGTCCTGCACCCTGAGCGGTCAGCCCGATGCAGATTGCAACCTGCTCAGCGCCGTTCTGCAGGCCTGCCGCGCGGAGGTGGCGGTGCTGGATGTGGACCCCAACCAGGTGCCCATCGTCAACCACGGCAGCAGTGACGAAGAGTTCCCCGGCGCGCTGCTGGCGCCGCAGGATTTGGTGTCCGCCATTCTGGACCGTGCGCAGGGCTGTGACCTGGCCGGCCTGTACGCTGGCGGCGTGGTCATCCGCGCCAACCGCAACTCGGCCGGGCAAAGCCACTGGTTTGGCACCGAGAGCTTCTTTCTGGACTACTCGTTGTACGACGGACCCAAAGCGGCCAAGGGCAGCTATGCCGCTGCCCGCTGGGACACACCACAATGGGTCGCCAATCTGGCGCGCACGCGCGACCTGCTGGACAAACTGAACCGCCCCACCGTCGATGTGCAGCCCGGCCAGTACCGCACCTACCTGGCGCCGCGTGCATTTGCCGATGTGCTGGGCATGATGGGCTGGAACGCCTTGTCTGGCGCTGCCTGGAAGCAGGGGCGCAGCCCGTTCAAGAAACTGGTGGAGCGCGAAGCACGTTTCTCACCCCTGCTGAGTTTTGGCGAGAACTTTGAGCTGGCTTTGACGCCACGCTTCAACAGTCAGGGCGAGGTCAGCGCAAGCCTGCTGCCCTTGCTGCAGGCCGGTGAGTTGCGCACGTTGCTGGTGAGTTCGCGCACTGCCCGGGAATATGGCCTGGTTGCCAACGCCGCCGACGAGGGCGAAGCGCCTCGCTCGCTGGACATAGCCTGCGGCACGCTGGCCGAGCCTGACATCCTCAAAGCCATTGGCACCGGCCTTTACCTCTCCAACGTGCATTACCTGAACTGGAGCGACCCGGTCTCGGCCCGCGTGACCGGCATGACCCGCTACGCCTGCTTCTGGGTCGAAAACGGCGAGATCGTCGGCCCCATCAACGACCTGCGCTGGGACGAGAGCCTGTTTGAGGCGCTGGGCAGCAAACTGCTGGCGCTGACCGACTGGGCCGACATTGTCCCGGCCTGCGACACCTACTACACCCGCGCTTTGGGCGGCTCGCGCGTGCCGGGGGCGTTGGTGCAGGGCTGGACGTTTACCTTGTAATGTCAACGCACAACTTCCAAATGCCAGACGCACCGGTGCGCCCGAGCGCGCGTTTCATGCTGTCGCATCCAGCGCATATTCTGGCGATGGGTTTTGGCTCGGGATTGAGCCGGTTCGCACCCGGCACCGTCGGCACGCTGTGGGCTTGGCTGGTGTTTGCGGTATTGCAACCCGGGATGAACGATCTGCGCTGGGCCGTGCTGATTGCCCTTTCCCTGCCGCTGGGTTGGTGGGCATGCAGCGTGACGGCCAGAAACATGCGGGTACTTGACCCGAGCAGCGTCGTGTGGGACGAAGTCGCCGCGTTCTGGCTGGTGCTGTGGCTGATCGTCCCCGCAGGATTTTGGGGCCAGTTGCTGGCGTTTGGACTTGTTTCGTTTTTTTGACGCCGTCAAGCCCGGGCCGGTCGGTTGGGCGGATCGCCTGTTTCACGAGGTTGACACCGTCAACGACGTCAACGCCTGGCGCAAGGCCGGATTCGGGATCATGCTCGATGATCTGGTGGCCGGCGCCTGCACCCTGTTTGTGATCGCCGCGTGGAGGCATTTTCAGTGACCGATTTGCTATCAATTAGTGAGCTGTCTACGCCTGTCCTGTCTGCCTCATTGGCCGATTTGCTCATAAAAAAAGGCTTGAAGCTGGTGACTGCCGAGAGTTGCACCGGCGGCCTGATTGCTGCCGCCTGCACCGACCTCGCAGGCTCCAGCGCCTGGTTTGAACGCGGCTTTGTGACCTACTCCAACGACGCAAAAACCGAGTTGCTCGGCGTTGAAGAACGCCTGCTACGCCGCGCCGGTGCGGTCTGTGAGGGCGTTGCACGCGCCATGGTGGCGGGCGCTCTGGCGCATTCGCAAGGCGCAGGTGGCGGTGGCCGTCACGGGCGTGGCCGGTCCGACCGGCGGCAGTGCGTCAAAGCCGGTCGGCACCGTCTGGTTCGGCTTTGCTCATGCCGGGCAAGCTCATCACCGAGAAGTGCCACTTTGATGGTGACCGCGCGCAAGTGCGCGCCGCCACCGTGCAACACGCCTTGGCCAGACTGGTGCAACTGCTCGGCCCAGCAAGCTGATGGGGGCGGACTTCTGGACCGGTTTTGCCACCGGCCTGTCGCTGATTGTTGCCATCGGCTCGCAAAACGCATTCGTGCTGCGCCAGGGCATTCGGCGCGAACATGTGCTGGCGCTGGTGTTGTTCTGCTCCCTGTCCGACGCGGCGCTGATCATGGCCGGTATTGGCGGCGCCGGTGTCGTGATCCGCGGCAATGACCTGCTGATGACCGTAACCCGATTTGGTGGCGCGCTCTTTCTGGCCGGTTACGGCGCGCTGGCGGCCAGACGCGCCTGGCGTGGCGGGCAGATGCATGTGCAAAGTAACATCGGCACGACGCGCATGATGGCGCTGACCACCTGCTTTGGCTTCACTTTCCTGAACCCGCACGTCTATCTCGACACCGTGGTCCTGCTCGGCTCGATTGCCAACCAGCGCCCGGGCGCCGGGCGCTGGACCTTTGGCTGGGGCGCGGGCGCGGCCAGTCTGTGCTGGTTTTCTGCCCTCGGTTTTGGTGCCCGCTGGCTGGGGCCAGTGTTCGAGCACATAACCGCCTGGCGCGTCCTCGACAGCAGCATCGCGCTGGTGATGTTCGTGCTGGCCGGGTTGCTGCTGATCGGCTAAGTGCGTATACCTGCTCAACACTCCAACGGGAAATAGATATGACGAAATCCAACCCCAATCTCGCCGACGACGTCACTGATTACCTCACGGTAGTCGCGTTATCCCTGTTGGCCTATACCCTCACGGTCCTGTTGCATGAACACTTCGGTCATGCCCTGGCCTGCTTGGCCCTGGGCGGTCGGCCCGTTGAGTTGGGAGCCTTCTATGTGGACTGCCAATATGCCGACATGCCCGACCTCAGTATTCGTCTTGTCGCCCTAGCTGGACCTCTGGTCAGCCTAGTGACTGGGGCGGTCGGTTTACTGGTCGTGGATCGCCTGCCTAAAGCCGCCTCGCACCTGCGATATTGGGCATGGCTATTCGGCACCATCAGTCTGATGACCGCGACAGGTTACCTCCTGTTCTCTGGCGTTACTGGCTTGGGAGATATCGGTACCAGCCGAAGTGGTGCGCTCTATCTGGCTCGGCCGGAGTGGATTTGGAGAGGTGCCTCGATAGCACTGGGCGGCGCAGGCTACGCTGCGGTCATTTACCTCTCGCTTGGCAGATTCGACCAGCTCATTGGCGGCGAAGGTGCCGCGCGTGTCAAGCGCGCGCAGAAGTTGGCCCTGACCTCCTATCTTCTTAATTCTCCGCCAGATGGCGCGCTCTATCTGGCGCGGCCGCAATGGATCTGGAGGGGGGCTTCGGTGGTCCTGGGTAGTGCAAGCTATGCCGCGGTCATCTACCTTTCGCTTCGCAAGATAGACAAATTCATCGGCGGTGAGGGCGCAGCCCGAGTTAGACACGCACAGAAATTGGCCCTGACCTCCTATTTTTCCGGCGCGTTGATGTCGGTGCTCATAGGTCTCCTCAACCCGATTGGTTTCGTCATCGTGCTCATCTCGGCAGCCGCTTCGACGCTGGGCGGCACGTCAGGATTGGCCTGGATGATGCAGTTGCTAAATCGAAAGAAGGCTTTGTCCACTCCTGCGTTACGGTTGGAACGCAACTGGTCCTGGGTACTCACGGGTTTCATCGTGGCACTGCTGTACGCCGTCATACTAGGTCCGACGGTTCGACCATACGTTTGAAATCCTCAAGGCGGGGCAATATGACGCGTAGCTCTCACGTCAACGCAGACGGCGTTTGCTCAACGAGTCACCGCTTGACTTCAACTTTGAACATAATGGGAAGCCATGAACACTCAAATTGCCGCCCTCATCCTGGCGTCGGCCGCCGCTTTTGGCAGCACGGCCCAGGCGACGCCGCTGGAACAGCTTCGCGATGCGCCGGTATCGAAACTCGAGTTCGGCGGGTTCAAGCTCGAAGTTGCCCTCAACGCAATCAAGGACTGGCCGTTCCCGATTGAAGGTGCTGGCGTTACTTTCAGGATCGCTCCGGACCAGATCGAAATCGTCGTCTCGGTACGCAAAGTTCCCGCTGAGTCGTTTCGCGCTGCCTGTGCCCAGACCCTTGGACGCGTCCGTGAGTTTCTGTATGTCGATGCGAACGGCGCAGCGCCGATGGGACGCTCTGACCTGGGCTCGCATTTTCGGGGGCGCTGGAGCGGTGGCGAACGTGAGACGGCGTTGCGCGCGCTCGACGCCATTACCCAGATACGGGTGAACGTGCTTGGGGGCGGGAGTTGCCACGCCACGCTGATCAAGGGTCCGGTCACGTTTTGAGCGATACCTGGGTTGCTCTCAGGAGTCGGTACCGGCGGCACGACGGTTTCATGCCCGGATGAAATCCTGCAATCGCCTGCGTGGTGCCGGACCTACGGGCGGCGCATATCCGACTCGCGCCCACATCTGCACCGTCTGGCCCGGGCGCGCGTGCACCGGTCAGCGCATGGATCTCGCCATACGGCTTGGCCTGCTCGGCGTATTCCTGCAGCGCCTGCGACAGGGGCTGCATCGACAGGCCCAGCGCGGTGGCCGCCAGTTGCACCCGGGCATAGGCACGGCCAGCGTTGATTTGCGTGACGCGGTCGTTGCCCTCGGTCACCATCCATAAGAAGCCCGGTGTGGAATCGAGCTTCTTGCCGAAGTCCTTGATCTGGCTGGTGCTGGCGTAATCGTCCGGGCCCGGTGCCTTGCTTCGGTCAAACAGGCCGACGCGGTTCAGCAGTACCACCATCGGATCGAGCAGCGAGAGACCGTCACGGTGCGCCGCAATCTCAGCTGCACCAACCCGCAGAACATCGTAAGACTCCATCACGGTGCGTGGTGTCGTCAACTCAATGCCCCAGGCTTCGGCCGCAATCCGGCGGTGAACGGTCAGCGCCTCGGCCTGCTCGGCCCCGGCGTAGCCAAATCGCAGCGAATGAGGCTTGACGGCATCGCGCATCGCTTGCCACGCCTCGGGTGGCACGGTGCGCGCGAGATCGTAGGCACTGCGGTTGGTATGGCGCTGCAGTATCTGTGCAAACAGCGGGTCTTTCTGGATCGTTGCATCGGGCGACAACCGGATACGCGCCACCGGTCGGCTATCGAGTTTGTCAGGACCAAATACGCCTTCGGGGAATAACTCGATCTCGGCGCGCAAACCACGTTCCCGCGCCGCCAGGTCGAGCAACTCCAGAAACGTACCGTGACTCATCATGATTTGGCGCGAAAGCGGGTCGGTCTGCGGCAGCAGACGCTGCAAATCGCAGCTCAGCGTTATTTCATTGGGCGTGTGCAGGTCGGCCACCCAGGACTGCAGGTTGTGTGAGTGCGGCGCCAGGATCGCGTAGCTCAGCAGCCAGCGCCGCACATCGGCATCGCCAGCCACATCGCGACCAGGTCCTTGCCATGCCTCGATCGCCTGGGCTGGCATGCCCGCGGTGCAACCAGCAAGAGTTGTGGTGCCAACAGCCGCGACGACAAGGCCGCCGCCTGCAATGCGGATGAAGTTACGACGTTGCATGCTGTCCTCCATGATCGTTCGGAACCCCGGTGAACTTGGCCAAGCCAGCACCGCCTTGCACCAACGCCGTCAGCAGCCCCAGATCCAACAGCGCCGTCTGTGCCGCCACTGGCAGCGGCGTATGCGGCTCCGCACCGATCAGGGCGAGCAGTTTGCCATTGTCCAGAGCATGCGGCGTGTGCCACAGGTAGTGCATTTCGGCGAGTTCGCGAAACAGCGGTACTGCCCAGGCCATCGACTTGAACAACCACCAGGGCATGGAGCCGCGCTTGAGTAACGACTGCTGTGGCAACCAACCCTGCGAACGTGCCAGAGGCGTCATGGCATCGATCCAGTCGGTTCCGCTCAGACTGTAGCCCTTGAAGTGAAAAACTTCGAGGGCCTGCAGACGCGCCGGATCGGTGACGACGCGTCGCGCCACCTGCTCAAAAGCCGCCGCCAGATCAGGTAGATAGGCCCAGGCGGTGCGTACATCCCACAACCCCGGATAGGTCAGCTTGCCGCGATGCAAGTCCTTGGCCAGGGCGAGGTCAAACCAGCTGCCCTTGCCCTGACCAAAGAAGTCGCCGGATCGAATGACAATACTGCGCAAGCTCCCGTCCCGGCTTGCCTCAAACAGGCGCTGCTCCATCGCGATGCGGATTTTCCCCTTGCGGGTGTCGGCGCGCTGCGCCGTGTCCTCGCGCAACCGCTCGGGCATGCCGCTGCCAAAGTTGTAGACGTTGCCCGGCAACATCAGCAAAGCCTTGAGTCGGCTCGCCAGCGTCATGGCTTGCTCCAGCGCGGGGAGGGCTTGCTGTTCCCACCGGGTGTACGGTGGGTTGATCGCATGCAGCACCACCGCCACTTCCCGCGCCGCCGCAGTCAGCGCTGCGGTATCGCTCAAATCGGTGGCCAGCCACTCGATGCCGGGATCTGCTGGCGGTACCGCGCCAGGGCGGACTTGACCCAACACACGCCAACCAGCGTTGGCAAAGGCGCGGGCCGCGGCCAGACCAAAGCGGCCGCGGGCACCCAGAATCAAAACAGTCGATGGCATGGTGTTTTCCTTGATCGATTCCCAACAGAGCTGGCGAATGCAGGCATTGTCGAATCAAACGGCATACGCCACAATTGCATAAATGTTCATATCTGAAATGCGTTTATGAATACCTACGCGTTGCACCGTTTTGACTGGAGTCTGATCCGGTCTTTTCTTGCGGTTCTCGATGGCGGCAGCCTGCTGGCGGCAGCACGCACGCTGCGCATGAGCCAACCAACCCTTGGACGCCACATCACAGAGCTCGAATCGCAACTCGGCGCCGTCCTGTTTGAACGCACCGGGCGCGGCCTGCTGCCGACAACCACCGCCGTGCAGCTCAGCCTGGCGGCGCGCAACATGGAAGCGGGCGCCCTGCAACTGGCGCGAACGCTTGCGGGCGCGCAAGCCCAGACTCAGGGCAGTGTACGCATCACCGCCAGCGTGCCGGTAGCCGTGTATTTGCTGCCGCCGATTCTCTCGCGCATGCGCCAAAGCCTGCCCGAGATTCAGATCGAGCTGGTGTCGAGCAACCAGGTCAGCAACCTGTTGCGCCGCGAGGCCGATATTGCGGTGCGTATGGTGCGCCCGGACCAGTCGTCGTTGATCGCCAAAAAAATCGGCAGCGTCAACCTGGGCGCTTACGCGCACCGTAGCTATCTGGCGCGCCACGCGCCCTTGCGCAAGCCCGCCGATCTGCTGCAACACGAACTGATTGGCAGCGATACCGACAGCGCCATCGTGCAAGGCTTTGCGGCCATGGGTTACCCGGTAACGCACGAGCTTTTCGTTTTGCGCAGCGATGATTTCATCGTGCAATGGCAGGCCGTGCGCGCCGCCATGGGCATCGGCTTTTGCGCCGACTATATGGCCCGCACTGAATCCGACGTGCTGCCGGTGCTCGCGGCCCAGCTGAAAATACCGCCGCTGCCGATGTGGCTGGCCGTGCACCGCGAGATCCGCAGCAATGCGCGCATCCGTGCCGTGTTTGACTTTCTGGCGCAGGCCCTGCCCGGCGTGATTTGAAAACCAATACCCAGCGCGTCGACTGCTAATCTATATCGCTACGAAATCAATAGCTGTCTGCGCCTGAGCATCAAGCACTAGCAGGCGTTTTGCCATACAAAGTACGGCCTTGTCCTTGCTGATCAGGGTGGCCTGATGCGCCACGGCGAGGTCGATGAATTTCTGATCGTCCGGGTCGGCGCAGGTAAGCGTCGCTTTCGGCGCAGACAGCGACGATATGGGCCTGTGCATCGAACGTGCGTCAAAACCTGATGCGGTTCGAAGTTGGTACAAGCTCAGGCGCTGCATCATTTTTGGGTAGGCCAGCACGCGGACAAGTTCCGCGCGCATCGCGCTGGTGGCAAGCCAGCGGATTTGCCCGCGCTGCAGCGCCAGTTTCAAAGCTCGGGTGGCAGGGTCGTCAAACACGCAGGACATCGAGCACGATGTTGGTGTCAAGGACGAGGGGCCGAAGCCGTGCGTTCGGGTCAGCGCTGCAGGCGTTCAGCGCTACCTGTTCAGACTGCATCGGCGTCGGACATTCACCCCATCTTTCCGGCGACCATGTCAAAGCGGAACAACCGGCACTCAATCGGCCCGTTCCACATGGGCACGCGGCGCGTCTCCTTCAGACGCATCCGGCCCGGCAACTTGAGGTCGCTCGTGAGCACCCAGGCGCTCCAGCCGGGATAGTTCTTCTTCCAGTGCGAGGCGAGTTGCTGAAAGAAGTCGCCACCGTCTGGCATTTGCGCGCTCTCGCGCCCGCCAACGTCGGGCCTGATCGGCACGCTGCCCGGCGACCCCGGCAACCTCGATGCGCTCGCCATACGGCGGATTGAGCAGCATGACACCGGGCATCGGGCACGGTGGCTGGCGCTGCAAGGCGTCGCCGCCACGAAACTCGATGACGTCGGCAACCCCGGCGCGCTCGGCATTGCGTTGTGCAAAGTCGACCATCCGGTGCGCCACGTCACTCCCAAAAATCATGGGTTTATGGCCTGCGGGCCTTGCCAGCTCTGCGTGAGCAGCTTCGGTTTTGATAGCGTCCCAGACGTGCTGCGCAAACGGCAGGTAGCGCTCAAAGGCAAAGCGGCGGCGCGAACCAGCGGCGATGCGCCAGGCGATTTGCGCGGCCTCGATCGCGATCGTGCCGCTGCCGCAACAGGGGTCGTACAGCGGCGCCAGGTTGCTGCTGTCGTCGGCCCACCCGCTGGCGGCGAGCATGGCCGCAGCAAGCGTCTCCTTCAGCGGCGCCTCGCCCTTGTCTTCGCGCCAGCCGCGCTTGAACAGCGGCTCACCCGAAGTGTCGATGTAGAGCGAGCAACTGTCGGTCGTCAGATGCGTGTAGATGCGCACGTCGGGCCAGCGCGTATCAACGTCGGGACGCACGCCAGCGGCCTTGACGCGAAAGCGGTCGCACACCGCGTCCTTGATCTTGAGCGCGGCAAAGTTCAGCGATGTGAGGGGACTGTGCTGCGCGGTGACTTCGACCTTGATGCTCTGGCGCGGCGTAAACCAGGCCTCCCAGGCGACTTCGCTGGCAGCGCGATACAGGTCCTGCTCGTTTCGATAGCCGCTGCTTGACAGCAACACCAACACCCGTTGCGCCAGACGGCTATGCAGGTTCAGTTGCATGGCATGGCGCCAGGACCCGTGCAGCGCAACGCCACCGCGCTGCTTCATGACATCCGTGCCGGACAAGCCGGTGATGCCTTGCACCTCCATCGACAGATAGTCCTCGACGCCCGCAGCGCAGGGCAGGAACAATTCGAGCTGGTTCACAGCGCCTTCCTCAGACGCGCCGTCGAAATGCGCAAGCCTTCGCGGTACTTCGCCACGGTGCGGCGCGCGCACTCGATGCCCTGCTCGCGCAGCATGTCGGAAATCTTGTTGTCACTCAGTGGTCGATGCCGATCTTCGGCATCAATGAACTGCTTGATCAGGACCCGCACCGCGGTGCTCGATGCATTGCCGCCCGAATCGGTGCCCAGACCGGAGCCAAAGAAGTATTTCAGCTCAAACGTGCCAAACGGCGTGGCGATGTATTTGGCCGTTGTCACGCGGCTGATGGTGGACTCGTGCAAACCGAGCTCGTCGGCAATTTCGCGCAGTACCAGCGGGCGCATGGCCAGCGCACCATGGGTAAAGAATCCCTTTTGCCGCTCAACAATGGCCTTGCTGACACGCAAAATCGTGTCAAAGCGTTGCTGGATGTTCTTGATGAACCAGCGCGCCTCCTGCAAGCGCTGCTGCAGTGCCGCGTAACTGGCGGCCTCGTTGCCGCTGCCGCGGTGCTTCCTCAGCGCGTTGGCGTAGATGTCGTGCACCCGCAAGCGTGGCATCACCTCGGTGTTCAAACGGACCTGAAACCTGGTTTGGGTGCCGTTGCCAAGCTTCACCACCAACACGTCGGGCACGACCATGTTGCGCTCGACGTCGACAAAACGTCGTCCCGGCTTGGGCTCGAGCCTGGAAATCAGGCCGATCGCGTTGCGAACGGTCTCCTCATTGGCGCGGCACAACGCAGCCAGGCGCCGGACGTCGCGCCGTGCCAGCAGTTCCATCGGCTGCGCACAAATGGCGATCGCAACCTGCAACGTCGGCCCGTGCAACTCGGCGTCGTCCGACGATTCAAACTGCGCAAGCAATGCCCGCAGCTGCAAGCTCAGGCACTCGGCCAGATCGTGCGCGCCCACGCCGACCG
>CAWJOT010000019.1:0-12435 GCA_963844495.1 uncultured Pseudomonadota bacterium | reverse complement strand
TCAAGGGTCCGGTCACGTTTTGAGCGATACCTGGGTTGCTCTCAGGAGTCGGTACCGGCGGCACGACGGTTTCATGCCCGGATGAAATCCTGCAATCGCCTGCGTGGTGCCGGACCTACGGGCGGCGCATATCCGACTCGCGCCCACATCTGCACCGTCTGGCCCGGGCGCGCGGCACCGGTCAGCGCATGGATCTCGCCATACGGCTTGGCCTGCTCGGCGTATTCCTGCAGCGCCTGCGACAGGGGCTGCATCGACAGGCCCAGCGCGGTGGCCGCCAGTTGCACCCGGGCATAGGCACGGCCAGCGTTGATTTGCGTGACGCGGTCGTTGCCCTCGGTCACCATCCATAAGAAGCCCGGTGTGGAATCGAGCTTCTTGCCGAAGTCCTTGATCTGGCTGGTGCTGGCGTAATCGTCCGGGCCCGGTGCCTTGCTTCGGTCAAACAGGCCGACGCGGTTCAGCAGTACCACCATCGGATCGAGCAGCGAGAGACCGTCACGGTGCGCCGCAATCTCAGCTGCACCAACCCGCAGAACATCGTAAGACTCCATCACGGTGCGTGGTGTCGTCAACTCAATGCCCCAGGCTTCGGCCGCAATCCGGCGGTGAACGGTCAGCGCCTCGGGCTGCCCGGCCCCGGCGTAGCCAAATCGCAGCGAATGAGGCTTGACGGCATCGCGCATCGCTTGCCACGCCTCGGGTGGCACGGTGCGCGCGAGATCGTAGGCACTGCGGTTGGTATGGCGCTGCAGTATCTGTGCAAACAGCGGGTCTTTCTGGATCGTTGCATCGGGCGACAACCGGATACGCGCCACCGGTCGGCTATCGAGTTTGTCAGGACCAAATACGCCTTCGGGGAATAACTCGATCTCGGCGCGCAAACCACGTTCCCGCGCCGCCAGGTCGAGCAACTCCAGAAACGTACCGTGACTCATCATGATTTGGCGCGAAAGCGGGTCGGTCTGCGGCAGCAGACGCTGCAAATCGCAGCTCAGCGTTATTTCATTGGGCGTGTGCAGGTCGGCCACCCAGGACTGCAGGTTGTGTGAGTGCGGCGCCAGGATCGCGTAGCTCAGCAGCCAGCGCCGCACATCGGCATCGCCAGCCACATCGCGACCAGGTCCTTGCCATGCCTCGATCGCCTGGGCTGGCATGCCCGCGGTGCAACCAGCAAGAGTTGTGGTGCCAACAGCCGCGACGACAAGGCCGCCGCCTGCAATGCGGATGAAGTTACGACGTTGCATGCTGTCCTCCATGATCGTTCGGAACCCCGGTGAACTTGGCCAAGCCAGCACCGCCTTGCACCAACGCCGTCAGCAGCCCCAGATCCAACAGCGCCGTCTGTGCCGCCACTGGCAGCGGCGTATGCGGCTCCGCACCGATCAGGGCGAGCAGTTTGCCATTGTCCAGAGCATGCGGCGTGTGCCACAGGTAGTGCATTTCGGCGAGTTCGCGAAACAGCGGTACTGCCCAGGCCATCGACTTGAACAACCACCAGGGCATGGAGCCGCGCTTGAGTAACGACTGCTGTGGCAACCAACCCTGCGAACGTGCCAGAGGCGTCATGGCATCGATCCAGTCGGTTCCGCTCAGACTGTAGCCCTTGAAGTGAAAAACTTCGAGGGCCTGCAGACGCGCCGGATCGGTGACGACGCGTCGCGCCACCTGCTCAAAAGCCGCCGCCAGATCAGGTAGATAGGCCCAGGCGGTGCGTACATCCCACAACCCCGGATAGGTCAGCTTGCCGCGATGCAAGTCCTTGGCCAGGGCGAGGTCAAACCAGCTGCCCTTGCCCTGACCAAAGAAGTCGCCGGATCGAATGACAATACTGCGCAAGCTCCCGTCCCGGCTTGCCTCAAACAGGCGCTGCTCCATCGCGATGCGGATTTTCCCCTTGCGGGTGTCGGCGCGCTGCGCCGTGTCCTCGCGCAACCGCTCGGGCATGCCGCTGCCAAAGTTGTAGACGTTGCCCGGCAACATCAGCAAAGCCTTGAGTCGGCTCGCCAGCGTCATGGCTTGCTCCAGCGCGGGGAGGGCTTGCTGTTCCCACCGGGTGTACGGTGGGTTGATCGCATGCAGCACCACCGCCACTTCCCGCGCCGCCGCAGTCAGCGCTGCGGTATCGCTCAAATCGGTGGCCAGCCACTCGATGCCGGGATCTGCTGGCGGTACCGCGCCAGGGCGGACTTGACCCAACACACGCCAACCAGCGTTGGCAAAGGCGCGGGCCGCGGCCAGACCAAAGCGGCCGCGGGCACCCAGAATCAAAACAGTCGATGGCATGGTGTTTTCCTTGATCGATTCCCAACAGAGCTGGCGAATGCAGGCATTGTCGAATCAAACGGCATACGCCACAATTGCATAAATGTTCATATCTGAAATGCGTTTATGAATACCTACGCGTTGCACCGTTTTGACTGGAGTCTGATCCGGTCTTTTCTTGCGGTTCTCGATGGCGGCAGCCTGCTGGCGGCAGCACGCACGCTGCGCATGAGCCAACCAACCCTTGGACGCCACATCACAGAGCTCGAATCGCAACTCGGCGCCGTCCTGTTTGAACGCACCGGGCGCGGCCTGCTGCCGACAACCACCGCCGTGCAGCTCAGCCTGGCGGCGCGCAACATGGAAGCGGGCGCCCTGCAACTGGCGCGAACGCTTGCGGGCGCGCAAGCCCAGACTCAGGGCAGTGTACGCATCACCGCCAGCGTGCCGGTAGCCGTGTATTTGCTGCCGCCGATTCTCTCGCGCATGCGCCAAAGCCTGCCCGAGATTCAGATCGAGCTGGTGTCGAGCAACCAGGTCAGCAACCTGTTGCGCCGCGAGGCCGATATTGCGGTGCGTATGGTGCGCCCGGACCAGTCGTCGTTGATCGCCAAAAAAATCGGCAGCGTCAACCTGGGCGCTTACGCGCACCGTAGCTATCTGGCGCGCCACGCGCCCTTGCGCAAGCCCGCCGATCTGCTGCAACACGAACTGATTGGCAGCGATACCGACAGCGCCATCGTGCAAGGCTTTGCGGCCATGGGTTACCCGGTAACGCACGAGTTTTTCGTTTTGCGCAGCGATGATTTCATCGTGCAATGGCAGGCCGTGCGCGCCGCCATGGGCATCGGCTTTTGCGCCGACTATATGGCCCGCACTGAATCCGACGTGCTGCCGGTGCTCGCGGCCCAGCTGAAAATACCGCCGCTGCCGATGTGGCTGGCCGTGCACCGCGAGATCCGCAGCAATACGCGCATCCGTGCGGTGTTTGACTTTCTGGCCCAGGCACTGCCCGGCCTGATTTGAAAGGCAATACCCGACGCGTCGACTGCTAATCTATATCGCTACAAAATCAATAGCTGTCTGCGCCCGTGCATCAAGCTTTAGCATGCGTTTTGTCATGCGAAGTACGGCCTTGTCCTTGCTGATCAGCGTGGCCCGATGCGCCACGGCGAGGTCGATGAATTTCTGATCGTCCGGGTCGGCGCATGTCAGCGTTGCCTTGGGCGCAGCAGCGACGATCTGCGCCTGTGCGTCAAACTGCGCCAGCACCTGATGCGGTTCGAGTTGGTACAAGCTCAAGCGCCGCATGATTTTTGGGTAGGCCAGCACGCGCTGCAAGTTCCTCGCGCATCGCGCTGGTGGCAAGCCAGCGGATTTGCCCGCCCTGCAACGCCAGTTTCAGCGCTCGCGTCGGCGGGTCGTCGAACAGCAACGCATCGAGCACGATGTTGGTGTCCAGGACAACGGGGCGGGCCGGTAAATTCACCCCATTTTTCCGGCGACCATGTCAAAGCGGAACAACCGGCACTCGATCGGCCCGTTCCACAGCGGCACGCGGCGCGACTCCTTCAGACGCATCCGGCCCGGCAACTTCAGGTCGCTCGTCAACACCCAGGCACTCCAGCCGGGGTAGTTCTTCTTCCAGTGCGAGGCGAGTTGTTGAAAGAAGTCGCCACCGTCTGGCGTTTGCGCACGCTCGCGCCCACCGGGTCCGGCCTGGCCGGCACGCTGCCCGGCGACCCCGGCGACCTCGATGCGCTCGCCGTAGGGCGGGTTCAGCAGCATGACGCCGGGCCCCGCACACGGTGGCAGGCGTTGCAGGGCATCACCACCACGAAACTCGATAACGTCGGCAACACCGGCGCGCTCGGCATTGCGTTGCGCAAAGTCAACCATCCGGTGCGCCACGTCACTGCCAAATATTATGGGTTCTTGGCCTGCAGGCCTTACCAGTTCTGCGTTGGCAGCTTCTGTTTTGATAGCGTCCCAGACGTGTTGTTGAAATGGCAGGTAGTGCTCGAAAGCAAAGCGGCGCCTCGCACCGGGAGCGATGCGGCAGGCGATTTGCGCCGCTTCGATGGCAATCGTGCCACTGCCGCAGCACGGGTCGTACAGCGGCAGCAAGTTGCTCGGATCATCAGCCCAGCCGCTGGCGGCAAGCATGGCCGCAGCAAGTGTCTCCTTCAGCGGCGCCTCGCCCTTGTCTTCGCGCCAGCCGCGCTTGAACAGCGGCTCACCCGAAGTGTCGATATAAAGCGAGCAACTGTCTGTGGTCAGATGCGTGTAGATGCGCACGTCGGGCCAGCGGGTATCAACGTCGGGGCGCAGCCCCGCAGCCTTGACGCGAAAGCGGTCGCACACCGCGTCCTTGATCTTGAGCGCGGCAAAGTTCAGCGATGTCAGCGGGCTGTGCTGAGCCGTGACCTCGACCTTGATGCTCTGGCGCGGCGTGACCCAGGCCTCCCAGGCCACTTCGCTGGCAGCGCGGTACAGGTCCTGCTCGTTGCGATAGCCGCTGATCGACAGCAGCACCAGCACCCGTTGCGCCAGACGGCTGTGCAGGTTCAGTTGCATGGCGTGGCGCCAGGACCCGTGCAGCGCCACGCCACCGCGCTGCTTCATGACGTCGGTGCCGGACAAGCCGGTGATGCGTTGCACCTCCATCGACAGGTAGTCCTCGACGCCCGCAGCGCAGGGCAGAAATAGTTCGAGCTGGTTCACAGCGCCTTCCTCAGACTCGCCGTGGAAATGCGCAGACCTTCGCGGTACTTCGCCACGGTGCGCCGGGCACACTCGATGCCCTGCTCCTTGAGCATTTCGGAGATCTGGTTGTCACTCAATGGTCGACACGCATCTTCCGCATCGATGAATTGCTTGATCAGAACACGCACTGCAGTGCTCGACGCGTTGCCGCCGGAATCGGTTCCCAGACCCGAACCAAAGAAGTATTTCAGCTCAAACGTACCAAACGGTGTGGCGATGTACTTTGCCGTCGTCACCCGGCTGATGGTCGACTCATGCAGCCCGAGTTCATCGGCAATTTCGCGCAGCACAAGGGGCCGCATGGCCAGCGCTCCGTGGGTAAAGAAGCCCTTTTGCCGTTCCACGATGGCCTTGCTCACGCGCAAAATCGTGTCAAAGCGCTGCTGAATATTCTTGATGAACCAGCGCGCTTCCTGCAAGCGCTGCTGCAGCGCCGCGTAGCCCGCTGCCTCGTTGCCCCGACCCCGGTGCTGTTTGACGGCATTGGCGTAAATGTCATGGATGCGCAGGCGCGGCATCACCTCGGTGTTCAACCGGACCTGAAATCTGCTCTGGGTGCCATGTCCGACCTTCACCACCAGCACGTCGGGCAGGACCACATTGCGCTCAACGTCGACAAAGCGTCGTCCCGGCTTGGGCTCAAGCCTGGAAATCACGCTGATCGCGTTGCGAACCGCTTCCTCACTGGCGCCGCACAGCGCAGCGAGGCGTCGAACGTCGCGCCGAGCCAGCAGTTCCATCGGCTGCGCGCAAATGGCCATGGCAACCTGCAACGTCGCCTGGTGCAGCTCGTCGCCGGACGTTTCAGACTGCGTGAGCAGGGCCCGAAGCTGCAAGCTCAGGCACTCGGCCAGATCGTGCGCGCCCACGCCTACAGGCTCCATCGACTTGAGCAGGTTCAGGCCGACCGTGAAGTGATGCACCAGTTGCTCTTGTTGCGCCGTATCGGCACCCGCCAGGGCCTGGGCCAGCGCTGCGGGCGTGTCCTCGAGATAGCCGTCATCGTTGAGCGACTCGATCAGGAAATACAGGGCCGCGCGATCTTCCTGGCTCAAACGCAGGGCCAGCGCCTGCGCGTGCAGATAACCCTGTAACGAGACTTTCGTGTGCGCAAGCTCGTTGACGTCGGCTTCGTCGTCGCTGTCGGTGTTCTGCCCGTGCGCTCGTGCCTCGCCGCCCCACTCGCTGTCGTCTGGCGCCACCGTGGCGCTGCCGTCACCGTCCCAACTTTGCGTGTCGACCGCGGTCAACGGCGCCGTTTCTGCGTCATTTTCGGCTGTGGAGCCCGTGGATCCTGCGTAATCAGCTATCGAATAAGTAGCATGATCGGCCTCGTAGTCGTCTTGCGCTGGCAGCGCATCGGAGCGGGTCAAGCCAAATTCCTCACGCGCCGACTCCTCGGTGCCGAGTTCGAGAAACGGATTTTCATCGAGCATCTGCTCGACCTCGGCGCTCAGTTCGAGCGTGGAGAGTTGCAACAGCCGGATCGATTGCTGCAACTGCGGCGTCAGCGCCAGGTGTTGCGAGACCCGTAACGAAAGCCCTTGTTTCATATCAGGCCGCCGCGCCGGGCCGCCCCAAGCAAAGCCGCGCCCCCATGGGGGGCAGCGCAGTACACACGGTGACAAGCGTGGGGGCCATATCTACATTTTGAAGTGCTCGCCCAGATAGACACGGCGCACATTGGCGTTGTCGACGATCTCGGCCGGTGTGCCCTGCGCCAGCACGCTGCCATCGCTGATGATGTAGGCGTGGTCGCAAATGCCCAGGGTCTCGCGCACGTT
The DNA here is from genome assembly GCA_963844495.1 of uncultured Pseudomonadota bacterium. Taxonomy (GTDB): domain Bacteria; phylum Pseudomonadota; class Gammaproteobacteria; order Burkholderiales; family Burkholderiaceae_C; genus Rhodoferax. Next base: position 5,620 of record CAWJOT010000019.1, on the reverse strand, counting down.
GTGGTCAGTGATCAGGACGCCAATACCCCGGCTCTTGAGGAAGCCGATGATGCGCTGGATCTCGATCACAGCGATCGGATCGATCCCGGCAAAGGGTTCGTCGAGCAGGATAAAGCGCGGTTGCGTGGCCAGCGCACGTGCGATCTCGACGCGCCGACGCTCACCGCCGGAGAGCGAGAGCGCCGGGCTGCGTCTCAAATGATCGACGCGCAAGTCCTGCAGCAGACCCGTCAAGCGCTTTTCAATCTCCGCAGACGACAGAGAGCGTCCACCTTCGTCGCGTTGCAGTTCAAGCACGGCGCGCACGTTGTCTTCCACGTTGAGTTTGCGAAAGATCGAGGCCTCCTGCGGCAGGTAGCTCAGGCCCAGGCGCGCGCGTCGGTGCATGGGCAGATGCGCCACCGACTGTCCATCGATCGTGATGTCGCCGGAACTGGCGTGCACCAGCCCGACAATCATGTAAAACGACGTGGTCTTTCCAGCCCCGTTGGGTCCGAGCAGTCCGACCACTTCGCCCTTGCACACAAGCAGCGAAACATCCTTGACTGCCTTGCGACTGCCGTAAAACTTCTGCAGATGGGAGACTTCGAGCCGACTCTCGCAGCTCGAGCCTTCAGCGCGAGTACCAGGCTCGCCGCGCGGCTCCACCTGTGTCACGGCTTGTCCCCACCCAGCGTGATCGCGGGGCGCAGCGCTGGCGCCGCACTGGAGGCCGCGCTCGCCGCGTCGGCCTGCGGTTTGGGGGTGAGCATGGCGCGCACCCGCCCCGGCGCTGTGGTCGGACCGGCGTCGGCTCGGGTCGGTGCACCATCAATAGTAAAAACGTCGGTCGTGTTGTTGTACACAATCAAGCCGCCGGTAAACTCGTCACTGAGCGTGGCTCCGCGGTAGCGGCGCAACTGCGCCTTGTTGGCAAGCCTGACCGCGTCGGCGCGGCCGTCGTACTCGATCGACTCAGCCTCTCCCTCAATGAACTCGTCCACGCCGTCACGCTTTTGCCGGAAGAACGCCAGCGTCGGCGACTCCGAACTCACGCTGCCAAACTGGTAGCCCTGCGCATCCTGTCGGACCTCGATTTTCGAGCCCCGAATCACGATACTGCCCTTGGTCAACACGACGTGGCCGGTAAACACGCTGGTCTGCTTGACATCGTCGTAGCGCAGTGCGTCAGCTTCGACGTGCATCGGCTTGCTGCGATCCGCCTTCTCCGCGCTGGCTGGCGCGAGCCCAAGCGCGCCGACGACGATCAGGAACCAGAGGGAAGGAATATGTTTCATAGAGGCACGAATCTTGCTCAGACCTTTGCCTCACGATTGTAGCGAGCGCAATCACGCGCCCGGCGCAATCGCTGCGGGTGCCGTCGGCACCCGGTCAATGGGACGCTGGCCTACTTGCCGCTTCGGATGATGCCGGCGAGAAATTCGACGACTTCGAGGGCGCGCTCCATGGTCCCGGCCATCGGGCCATCCGTCAGGAAGCGTCCGCCAACGCCGAGCGAGGGAACGCCCTCGATCTTGTACGCGTTTTGCAGTTGGGTTGCGCGTTTGACCTTGGTAGCCACCGAGAACGAGTTGTACTGCTCCAGGAATTTGGTCTTGTCCACGCCCTGTTTGACGATCCATTCGACGATGCCTTCGGTCTTGGACAGGTTCTGCTTCTCAACGTGGACCGCGGCATAGACCTTGGCGTGCAGTTTTTCCACCAGCCCCATGGCATCGAGCGCGTAGTAAAGCCGCTGCTGTGGCGAAAAATCTTCGCGAAAGGCCACTGGATTGCGGTGCACCGCAAGGTCCGTCGGGGCACGCTTGGTCCAGGCGGCAAACATCGGCTCAAACGAGTTGCAGTGCGGGCAGTTGTACCAGAAGAACTCGACAACTTCGATCTTGCCCGCGGGTGCCTCGACCGGGGCGTTCTTGCCAATGACCAGATAGTCGGTCCCGGCCTTGGGTGTTTTGCCCTGGGCCAGGGCCACCGTCGGGATCAGTGCCGTACCCGCCATGGCCGCACCGCACGCTAGCGAAAAATCACGTCGTTTCATCTTTAAATACTCCTGTCAAATCCATCCGATCACAAACCATGCGAAAAGTTCTGTCCCCCGGGTCCTATCGCTGCACGCGCACCAGGGCCGTCTCCAGGCCGGCAGCCGTGAGTTTGTCCTTGGCCCGGTCGGCGTCTTCCTTTTTGTCGAAGGGGCCAACCCGGACCCGAAAGACCGCACGACCGGCCTGTTCACGCTCGGTCACCTTGGCCTCGATGCCACTGAGCGAGAGCTTGGCACGATGACTCTCGGCATCCTCGGCGGTGCGAAAGGCGCCCACCTGGACAAAGTAGGCGAACGGGTCGGCGCCGTTGCCTGCGGCGCGTGCCATGGCCAGGTCGCCCAGCGGATCGGCCGTCACTGCGGGCTTGAATTCGCCTTTTGCGGCAAGCCCGGAGGCGGCACTGGCCGGCACCGCCGCCGCGCTGGCCGGTTTGGCCGGATTCTTGCCGTACAACGCAGCATTCGGATCCCAATCCATGTTCTTGCGGGTCTCTGCGGCGTCCTGGTCGGCGCTGCGACTCTGCCCCTTGTTGACAAACGGGATCGGGACTTTGGTGATGTAGACCGCGACCGCCAGCGCCAGCGCCAGCCCGAGCACAAAGCCCAGCGTCAGACCCAAAAGCGTTCCCCCGCGTTGCTGTTTCATGTTGCTTTCTCTCTGTCAGTTGGCGCCAGCGCCGCGCATCGGCCCCGGCAAACCCATTACATTCTTTGCGGAGCGCTGACTCCCAAAACGGTCAGTCCATTGTGCAACACCTGTGCCGTGGCTGCGACCAGCGCGAGCCGGGCCCGTTTCAGCACCGGGTCGTCGACCAGGATCCGCTCCGCATCGTAATAGCTGTGGTAGCTCGCGGCGAGCTCACGCAAGTAGAACGTGACGTCGTGTGGCGCAAAATCTGCCGCCGCTGCGCTGAGCATCTGAGGGTACCTGGCCAGCACCAGCATCAGCGCGAGCGCCTGCTCGCTGCGCAGCGGTGTCAGGTCGGCTTCGGCCAAACTTGCAACGTCGCCCGCGTCGGCCTCGCGCCAGGCCGCCAGTACCGAACAGATCCTGGCGTGCGCATACTGAACGTAGTACACCGGGTTTTCGTTGTTCCTGGCAACCGCCAGATCCACATCGAAGGTGTATTCGGTGTCGGGCTTGCGGCTGAGCAGGAAGAACCGCACCGCGTCCTTGCTGGTCCACTCGATCAGGTCACGCAGCGTCACATAACTGCCGGCACGTTTGGATATCTTGACCTCTTCGCCGCCGCGCACGACGCGCACCATGGTATGCAGCACGTAGTCGGGATACCCCTGGGGAATACCCACGCCCGCGGCCTGCAGGCCGGCCCGCACCCTGGCGATGGTGCCATGGTGGTCCGTGCCCTGGATATTGACAACCTTGCCAAAACCGCGCTCCCACTTGCTGATGTGGTAGGCCACGTCCGGCACAAAGTAGGTGTAGCTGCCGTCCTTCTTGCGCATGACGCGATCCTTGTCGTCGCCATAGTCGGTGCTCTTGAGCCACAGGGCGCCGTCCTGCTCATAGGTCTTGCCTGAAGCCTGCAGCTTTTGCACGGTGGCCTGCACGCGGCCGCTGGTGTACAGACTGGACTCCAGGTAGTAGTTGTCAAAGCGCACCTCAAAGGCCTGCAAATCCAGATCCTGCTCATGGCGCAGGTAGGCAACGGCAAATTCGCGCACCGCATCCATGTCGTTGACGTCGCCGCTGGCGGTGACCTCGCGGTCATCGGCCTTGACGGTCTTGCGCGCCAGAAAATCAGTGGCAATGTCAGCAATGTAGTCGCCGTTGTAAGCCGACTCGGGCCAGGCAGCATCGCCCGGATGGATGCCCCTGGCGCGCAACTGCGTGCACTGCGCCAGGGTGGCGATTTGTACGCCCGCGTCGTTGTAATAAAACTCGCGGTACACATCCCAGCCCTGGGTCTGGAACAGCGAGCAAATCGCGTCGCCCAGCGCGGCCTGGCGAGCGTGCCCCAGGTGCAACGGGCCGGTCGGGTTGGCCGAGACAAACTCGACCATCAGGCGCTGGCCGTTGGGTACGCCCCAGCCAAACCGCGCACCCTGCACCAGCACTTCGCGCACGGTCTGCTGCTTGGCCTCGGGCTTGAGCCGGATGTTGATGAAGCCCGGGCCCGCGACTTCCACGGCATCGACCCAACGCCCGAACGCCGGGCTGGCCAGCAAGGTCTGGCACAGGGTTTGCGCGAGCTCGCGTGGATTTTGCCGCAGCGGGCGCGCCAACTGCATCGCCGCGGTCGTGGCCAGATCGCCGTGCCCGGCCACCTTGGGCGACTCAAAGACGGCCCGGCTCCCGGCTCCCGGGGACAAAGCGTCAAGCGCCTGCGCCAGAGCTTCGAGCAATTCGGTTTTGACAGACAGCATCCCGCGATTTTACGGGCCCGTTCGCCCCCAACGACCGCCCGGGGCCAACACGATGTCATCCGGATTGCCAAGCGGCGCGTTGTGTGCTGGAATCCGCTGCGGGATTCCCCCTCCAAACCCTTAAATGAAGGAAACACGATGAAAAAACTGCTGACAATGGTCGCTTTGGGCCTGTCCCTCTCGCTGGGCCTCGTGCATGCCGCTGACGCCAAGGCCAAAACGGCGCAGCAAGAGAAGATGGCGACGTGCAACAAGGACGCCACGGGCAAGAAGGGCGACGAACGCAAAGCGTTCATGAAAGAGTGCCTGAGCGCCAAAGCGGCGGAACCGGCAGCAGCGGCGGCTTCTGAGCCGAGCAAGAAGGCAACACAGCAGGACAAGATGAAGTCCTGCAACAAGGATGCCGGCGCCAAGAAACTCAAGGGCGACGAGCGCAAGAAATTCATGAGCGATTGCCTCAAGGCCTGACCTCCGCTCCCGCCACGCTGGGCGGGCCGGGCGTAAAAAAACCCTGCCGGGATTTGCCCGGTGGGGTTTTCTTTTGGCATGATGCGGGCATGACACGTCGCACCACACTGACGCCTTCGATCTCGTGCGTGATTCCGGCCTTCAACGAGTCGCGCAATCTCGGTACCGTTGTGCCGGACATTTTGACGACCCTGACTTCCCTAAGCCCGGGCGTGGAACTGATCGTTGTCGACGACGGCAGCGGCGACGACTCGCAAGCCGTCATGCGCGCGCTTTGCAACCAGTACCCCGAAGTCGTTTACCTCAAACTGTCACGCAATTTCGGCAAGGAGCCCGCGCTGACCGCCGGTATTGACGCGGCGCAGGGCGACGTGGTTGTCCTGATGGACGGCGATGGGCAGCATCCGGCCAGCCTGTTGCCGCAAATGCTCGAAAAGTGGAAGTGCGGTGCGGACGTTGTCTACGCCGTGCGCAAGACGCGCAACGACCAGTCGGGCCTGCACGCCGGACTGACCGGGCTGTTCTACAAGATGGTCAACTTTGGCAACCGCGTCAAGATCCCGGCCGACGCAGGGGATTTCAGACTGATGGACCGCAAGGTGGTCGAAGCGCTCAAGCTCATGCCCGAACGCAACCGTTTCATGAAGGGTTTGTACGCCTGGGTCGGCTTCGACAGTACTTCGATCGACTATGAACCGCTGGCACGTGTCGACGGCCAGAGCA
>CAWJOT010000018.1:0-29892 GCA_963844495.1 uncultured Pseudomonadota bacterium | reverse complement strand
CGCAACGCTCAGGGTAAACCTTGGGTATGGCCAACCTTGCGATCCGTAAAATGGCCCGAGCTGCACAGCGCAATTGTTCGACCCAGGTTTGGGCCAAAGGAGTTCGGATGCAAACCAAGAAGCCCGCTGAGCCGGGAGTGAGTCTGCGAATCATCAAGAAGTACCCCAACCGACGACTCTACGACACCGACCGGTCGACCTACATTACGTTGGCAGAAGTCAAGCGCCTGGTGATGACCAGTGAGCCGTTCGTGGTGCGTGACGCCAAGACCGGCGAAGACCTCACCCGCAGCGTCCTGCTGCAAATCATTCTTGAAGAGGAGGCCAACGGCGCCCCCATATTTACCGCGCCCGTGCTCGCTGGCGTGATACGGTTTTACGGTCACGCGATGCGCGGTTTGATGGGCGGGTATTTGGAGAAGAACATTCAATCCCTGGTCGAAGTACAGGCAAAGTTGGCCGAGCAGAGCAAGGGCTTGTCGCCTGAAATGTGGACGCAGTTCATGACCATGCAGGCACCGGTGTTGCAGGGGATGATGGGCGCCAACGCGGACCCGTCGTCCAATCTTTTCGCACAAATGCAGGCGCAATTGCAGGCGCAGATGCAGCAACAGACCGACCAGTTGCTCGGAGCTTTTGGCATCAAGCGCTGACCAGACCCAATGCTGGGACAATCGGTGCATGAGTGAAAGTGTTGCAAGAAGCGAAAGGGTCCCCACCGTCGGCTTTGTCAGTCTGGGCTGCCCGAAGGCGTTGACCGACTCCGAATTGATTCTCACGCAGTTGAGTGCGCAGGGCTACCGCACTTCCAAGACTTTCGAGGGCGCGGATCTCGTGATCGTCAACACCTGCGGCTTTATCGATGATGCGGTCAAGGAGAGCCTCGATACGATTGGCGAGGCGCTGGCGGCCAACGGCAAGGTCATTGTCACGGGTTGTCTGGGGGCGCAATCGTCCGACGGCGGTGGCAATCTGGTGCGCGAAATGCACCCCAGTGTGCTGGCGGTGACCGGGCCGCACGCGACGCAGGAGGTGATGGACGCGGTGCACGCCCATTTGCCCAAGCCGCACCGGCCGTTCATTGACCTGGTTCCCAACGCATTTGGCGCAGCCGGTATCAAGCTCACGCCGCGGCACTACGCCTACCTCAAGATCAGCGAGGGTTGCAACCACCGGTGCACGTTCTGCATCATTCCGTCGATGCGCGGAGACCTGGTGTCGCGCCCCGTGGGTGAGGTGCTCGGCGAAGCGCGCGCGCTGTTTGAAGGCGGCGTCAAGGAATTGCTGGTGATCAGCCAGGACACGTCGGCCTACGGCGTCGACGTCAAGTACCGCACCGGCTTCTGGGACGGCCGACCGATCCGCACGCGCATGTTCGAGTTGGTGCAGGCGCTCGGCGAGATGGCGCAGCCCTACGGTGCCTGGGTGCGATTGCACTACGTGTATCCGTACCCGCACGTGGACGAGGTGATCGCCCTGATGGCCAGTGGCTTGATCCTGCCGTACCTGGACGTGCCGTTTCAGCACAGTCACCCTGAGGTCTTGCGGCGGATGAAGCGCCCGGCCAGCGGAGAAAAAAATATCGAGCGCATCGAGCAATGGCGCAAGGCTTGTCCGCAGCTTGTTGTGCGAAGCACGTTCATCGCCGGATTTCCGGGCGAGACCGAAGCGGAGTTCTCGCATTTGCTTGATTTCATGCGCGAGGCAAAAATTGATCGTGCCGGTTGCTTTGCCTACAGCGCCGTGCACGGTGCGACGGCCAACGATCTTGACGGCATGATTGAACCCGAGGAGCGCGAGCAGCGGCGTGCGCGCTTCATGGCGCTGGCACAGGAGGTCTCGGCCGCCAAGCTGCAGCGGCGCGTTGGTTCGACGATGCAGGTGCTGGTGGACTCCGCGCCCGGTCTGGGCAAAAAGGGCAGTGTCGGGCGCAGCTACGCCGACGCACCCGAAATCGACGGTGTTGTGCATTTGCGCCCGCCCGAGAAGATCAGCAAGACGGTGCGACCCGGCGAATTCACGAAAGCGCGAGTGGTGGCCGCACAAGGCCATGATCTCGTCGCTGTGCCGTTCTGACCCCACGTGATCGGGTCGGTCGAAGGCAAAAAAATTCCAGAAACCTTGCGCAAGATTTCTGGAACTCATTAACATTGGTGCCCGGAAGAGGACTCGAACCTCCACACCTTTCGGCACACGGACCTGAACCGTGCGCGTCTACCAATTCCGCCATCCGGGCATTTCAGGAAAGAGGAACATTGTATCAAAAATAGTAACCAAACCAGCGGCTTGCTGGCCGAAGTTGAGGGCACGGTTCAGGGTCATCGCGAGGGCCATGGCTTTGTCTCGCGCGACGACGGGCAAGCCGATATTTACCTTCCGCCCAACGAGATGCGGGCGGTGCTGCACAAAGATCGGGTGATGGTGCGCATCGTGCGCAGCGACCGCCGCGGCCGACCCGAAGGACGCGTGGTCGAGATCATCGAGCGGGCCAAGCAACCGATCATCGGTCGCTTGCTGCACGAGAGCGGGATCTGGATCGTGGTGCCCGAGGACAAGAACTTTGGCCAGGACGTCCTGATTCCCAAGGCCGCGACAGGATCGGCCAAGCCAGGGCAGGTTGTTGTGGTCGAGTTGACCGAACCCCCGTCGCTGTATGGGCAACCGGTCGGACGCGTCAAGGAGATTCTTGGTGAAGTCGACGACGCGGGTATGGAAGTGGAGATCGCGGTGCGCAAGTTCGGCGTTCCGTGGGAGTTTTCACCGGCCTGTGTCGCGCTGGCGCGGGCTTTGCCGGAGAAGGTGCGCGTGCAGGACAAGAAGCACCGCGTCGATCTGACCGACGTGGCGTTGGTAACCATCGACGGAGAAGACGCGCGCGACTTTGACGATGCCGTGTATTGCGAGCCGGTCAAGATCGGCAAGGGCAAGGCAGCGCGTGAGGGTTGGCGGCTGTTGGTGGCCATTGCGGACGTGAGTCACTATGTGGAAAACGGATCGGCGATCGATGTCGATGCGTATGATCGCGCAACCAGCGTGTACTTCCCGCGGCGCGTGATTCCGATGCTGCCGGAGAAGTTGTCCAACGGGCTGTGCTCGCTCAACCCGGGCGTTGAACGTCTGTGCATGGTGTGCGACATGATGATCAGCGACGAGGGCGACGTATCGGCGTACCAGTTCTATCCGGCAGTGATGTGGAGCCACGCGCGCTTCACTTACGCCGAAGTCGCGGCGATTCTGGCGAACACGCGCGGCCCGGAGGCACTCAAGCGCAAGGAACGCATCGCCGACCTGCTTCATCTGCATGATGTCTATCGGGCGCTGCTGCGCTCGCGTCAGCGCCGCGGTGCAGTTGACTTCGAAACGGTGGAGACGCAAATTGTCTGTGACGACAGCGGCCATATCGAGAAGATCGTGCCGCGCCTGCGCAACGATGCGCACCGGCTGATTGAAGAGGCGATGCTGGTGGCCAACGTCTGCAGTGCCGACTACCTGGTGCAGAACAAACACGTTGGACTGTTTCGGGTGCATGAGGGACCAACGCCGGAAAAAGTCGAAGCGCTGCGCAACTATCTGAAGGCCTGCGGCATTGGCGGGACCATCAGCGACAGGCCTGCTCCGTCGGAGTTGCAGGCGATCGCGCAGGCAACCAAGGACCGTGCCGACGCGCCGCAAATACATTCGATGCTATTGCGCTCCATGCAGCAGGCCATCTATACGCCGATCAACGAGGGGCACTTCGGCCTGGCGTTTGAAGCCTATACCCATTTCACCAGTCCGATCCGGCGCTACCCCGACTTGCTCGTGCATCGGGTCAACGCTCAGGGTAAACCTTGGGTATGGCCAACCTTGCGGTCCGTAAAATGGCCCGAGCCGCACAGCGCAATTGTTCGACCCAGGTTTGGGCCAAAGGAGTTCGGATGCAAACCAAGAAGCCCGCTGAGCCGGGAGTGAGTCTGCGAATCATCAAGAAATACCCCAACCGACGACTCTATGACACCGACCGGTCGACCTACATTACGTTGGCAGAAGTCAAGCGCCTGGTGATGACCAGTGAGCCGTTCGTGGTGCGTGACGCCAAGACCGGCGAAGACCTCACCCGCAGCGTCCTGCTGCAAATCATTCTTGAAGAGGAGGCCAACGGCGCCCCCATATTTACCGCGCCCGTGCTCGCTGGCGTGATACGGTTTTACGGTCACGCGATGCGCGGTTTGATGGGCGGGTATTTGGAGAAGAACATTCAATCCCTGGTCGAAGTACAGGCAAAGTTGGCCGAGCAGAGCAAAGGCTTGTCGCCTGAAATGTGGACGCAGTTCATGACCATGCAGGCACCGGTGTTGCAGGGGATGATGGGCGCCAACGCGGACCCGTCGTCCAATCTTTTCGCACAAATGCAGGCGCAATTGCAGGCGCAGATGCAGCAACAGACCGACCAGGTGCTCGGAGCTTTTGGCATCAAGCGCTGACCAGACCCAATGCTGGGACAATGGGTGCATGAGTGAAAGTATTGCAAGAAGCGAACGGGTCCCCACCGTCGGCTTTGTCAGTCTGGGCTGCCCGAAGGCGTTGACCGACTCCGAATTGATTCTCACGCAGTTGAGTGCGCAGGGCTACCGCACATCCAAGACTTTTGAGGGCGCGGATCTCGTGATCGTCAACACCTGCGGCTTTATTGATGATGCGGTCAAGGAGAGCCTCGATACGATTGGCGAGGCGCTGGCGGCCAACGGCAAGGTCATTGTCACGGGTTGTTTGGGGGCGCAATCGTCCGACGGCGGTGGCAATCTGGTGCGCGAAATGCACCCCAGTGTGCTGGCGGTGACCGGGCCGCACGCGACGCAGGAGGTGATGGACGCGGTGCACGCCCATTTGCCCAAGCCGCACCGGCCGTTCATTGACCTGGTTCCCAACGCATTTGGCGCAGCCGGTATCAAACTCACGCCGCGGCACTACGCCTACCTCAAGATCAGCGAGGGTTGCAACCACCGGTGCACGTTCTGCATCATTCCGTCGATGCGCGGAGACCTCGTATCGCGCCCTTTGGGTGAGGTGCTCGGCGAAGCCCGTGCGCTATTCGAAGGTGGCGTCAAGGAATTGCTGGTGATCAGCCAGGATACATCGGCCTACGGCGTCGATGTCAAGTACCGCACCGGGTTCTGGGACGGCCGACCGATGCGTACGCGCATGTTCGAGTTGGTGCAGGCGCTCGGAGAGATGGCCCAGCCCTACGGTGCCTGGGTGCGATTGCACTACGTGTATCCGTACCCGCACGTGGACGAGGTGATCGCCCTGATGGCCAGTGGCTTGATCCTGCCGTACCTGGACGTGCCGTTTCAGCACAGTCACCCTGAGGTCTTGCGGCGGATGAAGCGCCCGGCCAGCGGAGAAAAAAATATCGAGCGCATCGAGCAATGGCGCAAGGCTTGTCCGCAGCTTGTTGTGCGAAGCACGTTCATCGCCGGATTTCCGGGCGAGACCGAAGCGGAGTTCTCGCATTTGCTTGATTTCATGCGCGAGGCAAAAATTGATCGTGCCGGTTGCTTTGCCTACAGCGCCGTGCACGGTGCGACGGCCAACGATCTTGACGGCATGATTGAACCCGAGGAGCGCGAGCAGCGGCGTGCTCGCTTCATGGCGGTGGCACAGGAGGTCTCGGCCGCCAAGCTACAGCGGCGCGTTGGTTCAACCATGCAGGTGCTGGTGGACTCCGCGCCTGGTCTGGGCAAGAAGGGCAGTGTCGGGCGCAGCTACGCCGACGCGCCCGAAATCGACGGTGTTGTGCATTTGCGGCCGCCCGAGAAGATCAGCAAGACGGTGCAAACCGGTGAATTCACGAAAGCGCGCGTGCTGGCCGCACAAGGTCATGATCTCGTGGCTATGCCGTTCTGAGCCCACGTGATTGGGGCACGTGCAGGCAAAAAAAATTCCAGAAACCTTGCGCAAGATTTCTGGAACTCATTAACATTGGTGCCCGGAAGAGGACTCGAACCTCCACACCTTTCGGCACACGGACCTGAACCGTGCGCGTCTACCAATTCCGCCATCCGGGCATTTCAGGAAAGAGGAACATTGTATCAAAAATAGTAACCAAACCAGCGGCTTGCTGGCCGAAGTTGAGGGCACGGTGCAGGGTCATCGGGAGGGCCATGGCTTTGTGTCGTGCGACGACGGGCAAGCCGATATTTACCTGCCGCCCAACGAGATGCGCGCCGTGCTGCACAAGGATCGGGTGATGGTCCGCATCGTGCGCAGCGACCGGCGCGGCCGACCCGAAGGGCGCGTGGTCGAAATCATCGAGCGACCCAAACAACCGATCATCGGTCGATTGCTGCACGAGAGCGGGATCTGGATCGTGGTGCCCGAGGACAAGAACTTCGGCCAGGATGTGCTGATCCCCAAGGCTGCGACCGGATCGGCCAAGCCCGGACAGGTTGTTGTGGTCGAGTTGACCGAGCCGCCGTCGCTGTATGGGCAACCGGTCGGACGTGTCAAGGAAATTCTTGGCGAAGTTGACGATGCGGGCATGGAAGTGGAGATCGCGGTGCGCAAGTTCGGTGTTCCGTGGGAGTTTTCACCGGCCTGCGTCGCCCTGGCGCGGGCCTTGCCGGAGAAGGTGCGCGTGCAGGACAAGAAGCACCGCGTCGATCTGACCGACGTGGCCTTGGTGACGATCGACGGCGAAGACGCGCGCGACTTTGACGATGCGGTGTATTGCGAGCCGGTCAAGATCGGCAAGGGCAAGTCAGCGCGCGAGGGCTGGCGGTTGTTGGTGGCCATTGCCGACGTGAGTCACTACGTGGAAAACGGCTCGGCGATCGACGTCGACGCGTACGACCGCGCGACCAGTGTGTACTTCCCGCGGCGCGTGATTCCGATGCTGCCCGAGAAGTTGTCCAACGGGCTGTGCTCGCTCAACCCGGGGGTTGAACGACTGTGCATGGTGTGCGACATGATGATCAGCGACGAGGGCGACGTGTCGGCGTACCAGTTCTATCCGGCCGTGATGTGGAGTCATGCGCGCTTCACTTACGCCGAAGTCGCGGCAATTCTGGCGAACACGCGAGGCCCCGAGGCACTCAAGCGCAAGGATCGTGTCACCGACCTGCTTCATCTGCATGACGTCTATCGAGCACTGCTGCGCTCGCGCCAACGCCGCGGTGCGGTTGACTTCGAAACGGTCGAGACGCAAATTGTCTGTGACGACAACGGCCATATCGAGAAAATCGTTCCGCGCTTGCGCAACGATGCGCACCGGCTGATTGAAGAGGCGATGCTGGTGGCCAATGTGTGCAGTGCCGACTACCTCGTGCAGAACAAGCACGTCGGACTGTTCAGAGTGCATGAGGGTCCGACGCCGGACAAGGTCGAAGCGCTGCGCAACTATCTCAAGGCGTGCGGCATTGGCGGGGCCGTCAGTGACAAGCCGGTTCCATCGGAGTTGCAGGCGATCGCGCAGGCGACCAAGGATCGGCCCGATGCGCCGCAGATACATTCGATGCTGTTGCGCTCCATGCAGCAGGCCATCTATACGCCGATCAACGAGGGGCACTTCGGCCTGGCGTTTGAAGCCTATACCCATTTCACCAGTCCGATCCGGCGTTACCCCGATCTGCTCGTGCATCGGGTCATCAAGGCGATTTTGGCCAAAACCCATTACCAACTTCCGGTACTGCCCACGCCAGGCGAAGCGCACGCCAAGCTTACGCGGCGACTGGACAAGGGCCTGGCAGCGCGTTTACCAGAACCGGGTCAAAAACCAAAGAAGCTCAGCGCAGAGATGCTGGCATGGCAGGCCGCAGGTTTGCATTGCAGCGCCAATGAACGTCGGGCCGACGAGGCCAGCCGTGATGTCGAGGCCTGGCTCAAGTGCAAGTACATGCGCGAGCATCTCGGGCAGGAGTACGGCGGCCGGGTCAGTTCAGTCACGAGTTTCGGGATCTTCGTGACGCTCGACGATCTGTATGTAGAGGGTCTGGTGCACATTACCGAACTCGGTGGCGAGTACTTCCGATTTGACGAAGCGCGCCAGGAACTGCGCGGTGAGCATTCCGGGCTGTGCTATGCGATCGGCTCGCGGGTGCGGGTGCAGGTCAGCCGGGTCGATCTCGACGGGCGACGGATCGATTTCCGTCTGGTCTCCGAGCCGGAGGCCGTGCTTGGCCGCGCGATGAAGGACAAGGGCATGCGTCGGCAGACCGACGGCGTGTTCGATCCGGATCGTGATCGTGCACTGGGAGAAAAGGCGCGTCTGCGGCGCGTGTCAAGAAAGCAGTCAGGACCCGAGCGACCGGTGCGTCCAAGAGCACCGCCAAGGCTTCAAAATCAAGGCGCCGTTCCTGACTGCCGACGGTTTCAGAAAAGAGTTCCCAGTGCGGTCGGCGAGAAGTCCATCAACTCGTTGTGGCGACCGTCGCGAATCTTGGCGACCCATTGCGGATCAGGAATCAAGGCGCGCCCAACCGCGACCAGGTCGAAGTCACCGCGGTCGAGTCGGCGCAGCAACTCGTCGAGCGACGCGGGTTTGGAGCTCTCGCCTCCAAAGGCAGCGATGAATTCGCCGGTCAAGCCGACCGAGCCCACGGTGATGGTTGGCGTGCCGGTGAGCTTTTTCGCCCAGCCGGCAAAGTTCAGGTCCGAACCATCAAATTCAGGCTCCCAGAAGCGTCGCTGCGAGCAGTGGAAAATGTCGGCCCCGGCGTCGGCGAGGGGGCGCAGCCAGGCTTCCATTTCAGTCGGCGTGTTGGCCAGGCGCGCCGCATAGTCCTGCTGCTTCCACTGCGACAGCCGAATGATCACGGGATAGTCGGTGCCAACCTCGGCGCGTACCGCCTTGAGGATCTCGGCGGCAAACCGGCTGCGCTGTACCAGCGACGCGCCGCCGTAGCCGTCGGTTCGCTGATTGGTGCCGTCCCAGAAAAACTGATCGATCAGGTAACCGTGGGCGCCGTGCAGTTCCACCGCGTCAAAACCAAGTGCCTTGGCGTCTCCTGCGGCGCGGGCGAAGGCGGCGATCGTGTCGGCAATGTCTGCGTCGGTCATGGCTTGGCCGAACGGTTTGCCTGGGGCAGACAATCCGGACGGGCCCTCCATCGGCGCCGGTGGCAGCCAATCGGAGCGGCGGTTGCGCACCGCGCCCATATGCCAAAGTTGTGGCGCCATCAGGCCGCCGCTGGCGTGGACGGCGTCAATCACGTGCTTCCAGGCTGGCAGAGCGTCCTCACCCCAGAAGTGCGGCACGTTCGGGTCGTTCGACGATGCCGGGCGCTTGACGACGGTTCCCTCCGAGATGATCAGCCCAACCGAGCCCGCCGCGCGGCGTTGATAGTAGTCAGCGACCTGGGTCGTGGGCACGCCGCCAGGCGAGAATGAACGGGTCATGGGCGCCATCACGACCCGGTTGGGCAGTTTGAGTGACTTGATCTGAAACGGTTGGAACAGGGTATCGAGCGGCATCGGTCATCCTTCGTGTTGTCTGAGTGTTGCGGGCAAACTGGTGCTGTGCATTGTAGGTTTGCCTGCAATGCCGTCCGCAACTCGGCGACCGGCAGTGGCTTGAACCAGCGCCGATGCAGTCTGTCGTCTGATTGCGCAGTCCATCGCTTGGGGCTGGCGCCCCGGGTGGCCCGGTGGATACAGTATCGGCATCGAACGCAAACTTCAAGGCAAACAGGCTACCCATCATGAGCAATGAAACAACGAATCCGGTCGGCAGTGGCTGGTGGTCTCGCGCCTTTGAGGCTTGCCGCCGTGCTTTTCACGCCTACGCGCGTTGGCTGGTCAGCATCAGCTGGAAGCGGTTTTTCCTGTTGTCCTTGCTTTTGGTCATTTCGATGGCGATCCTGCATGATGTGCCGCCCTTGAGCTGGACCTACACCGAGACCGTGGTGGACACGGCGCCAGCCAAGCGAAGCAAGAAGTTTTCGTCGCGCATCCATGCACCGGCGACCAAGGGCAGCGGCACCGAGGGGGTCGACATTTCCATCGATGAGCGAGGCGTGCATATCACCACGCGCCCGGCGCCGTCCCGTGTGCCGGCTTCGGCGCCTGCCCCCGCCTCATCCGCGCCAGCCGTCGCGGCTTCGACCCCTGCAGCGCCCGAGACAACGGCCAGCGCAAGCGGCATCACGATCAACCTGCCACCCGGGGTTGACGCCGCGGGCGTCAGGGAAGCCGTCGATGAAGCGCGTCGCGAGTTGCTGGCGGCGCTCGAAGAGGTTCGTCAGGAAGCGGGCGATGGTTCTGATGGCGAGCAATCGCGCGTCATTCGCGTCAAGTACGGTGAGCCGCTGATGCCGCTGACCATGTGGTTCATCCTCTTTTCGATCATTGTCAAGATTACCTACAAGGGAAAGTTCCAGGCCGAGGCGAAAGCGGCACAGGCTACCGAAGTGGCCGAATCCGAATCCCTCAAGCGCCAGGTGGTGGAGGCCCGGATGGCCGCGATGCAGGCGCAGGTGGAGCCGCATTTCCTGTTCAACACCCTTGCCAGCATCGAACACCTGATCGAAACTGATCCGGCGCGCGCGGGCAAGATGCAGAGAAACCTGATCGCCTTGTTACGCGCGAGCATGCCAAGCATGCGCGAAGCCAACGCGCAGGCAGCGCGCGATCTTGGTCGCGAGTTGACCATGATCCGTCCGTACCTTGAAATTCTCAAAGTGCGTATGGAAGAACGGCTGCAAACCGAAGTCAGCATCGCCGACGGGCTGTTGTCGGCGGATTTCCCGCCGATGATGCTGCAAAGCCTGGTGGAGAACGCCATCAAGCACGGACTCGAACCCAAGGCTGACGGTGGCCTGTTGAGCGTGCGCGCCGAGATCGTGCATGGCAAGCTTGCGGTGACGGTATCGGACACGGGCGTCGGCTTTGGCAAGGGACCGACCGCAGGAACCGGTATCGGGTTGAGTAACATCAGGGAGCGGTTGGCCCTGCTGTACGGCAACAAGGCCAGCCTGAGTATCACGGAACCCGCGGGGGGAGGCACCTCGGTGACGATCACGGTACCATACGTTGCGCACGCAAACACAGAGTCCTGACATGCCAAGAGCGCTGATCGCCGATGACGAACGCCTGATGCGTGAGCAACTGCGCTCACGCCTCGCCGAGGCATGGCCCGAGCTCGAGATTGTGGCCGAGGCAAGAAATGGACAGGAGGCGGTGCAACTCACGCAACTGCATCAGCCCGACGTCGTCTTTCTCGACATTCGCATGCCGGTGCTCACGGGGGTGGATGCAGCGCGGCAGATTGCGCAATTGCCCACGCACGAGGACGCGCAGGGATGGCCCGGCTGCGAGATTGTCTTCATTACCGCGTATGACCAATACGCGGTCGAGGCCTTTGAGCAGGGCGTGGTCGATTACGTGCTCAAACCGGCCGAGCCCGCGCGCTTGCAGCTCACAGTGGAGCGCATCAAGCAGCGCCGTGCCGAGCGCGAGCGCGGGTCTGACGAAGGCCTGGAGGCAACGCCGCTGCCAACGCACACGCCGGACATGCAGCAATTGCTGCAGCGGCTCGCTGCTCAGTTGCACCCGCAGGCGGCGCCCAAGCTGCAATGGATTCAGGCCACGGTGCGCCAGACGATCCAGATGATCCCGGTTGAGGACGTGCTGTTTTTCATCTCGGACGAGAAGTACACGCGGGTTCAGACCGCGACCATGGAAGCGTTGATCCGAAAGCCGATCAAGGAACTGGTTGAAGAAATTGACATGCAGTTGTTCTGGCAAATTCATCGTTCCACCCTGGTCAACATCAAGGCGGTCGCGGGCGTCAGTCGCGACGAGCGCGGTCGACAACTGGTGAGTGTGCGCGGGCACGGTGAAAAGCTCGAAGTCAGCCGCAGTTACGCAGGGTTGTTTCGGGGTATGTAGCGGCGCATTCAGGGCTGGCCGTGGGGCTGGCGCTAAAATGCCGCTCCAGGCGCGCTGCTCCGGCGCGCTTTGACGTTTGCCCGCCGGAGCCATGTAGAGGACCACCATGTACAAAAACCTCGCCGCCATGGTCATGGCTGCCTGTTGGATATTCCCCGCACTTGGACAACCCCAGCCATCAGCTCGTCCGATCGCTGAACCTTTGAAGGTCGGCTTTGTCTACGTCACGCCCTTGAGTGAAACCGGTTGGGTACACCAGCACGACGAGGGTCGGCGAGCGCTGCAGGCGGCGCTTGGTGGGCGTGTGAAAACCGGCTATGTCGAGAACGTTGCCGAAGGACCAGACGCCGAGCGGGTCATCCGCGATCTGGCCGCCAGTGGATACAGGCTGATCTTTACCCCGAGCTTTGGCTACATGGAGTCCACGCTGAAGGTTGCCGCGGAGTTCCCGGATGTGAGGTTCGAATCCATCACCGGGTACAAGAGGGCGCCCAATGTGGCGACAGCGAATGCGCGTTACTACGAAGGCCGGTACCTGGCGGGCGTTGCGGCAGGGCGCATGACCCACTCCAATGTGGCCGGCTATGTGGCCGGGTTCCCGATTCCCGAAGTGCTTCAGGGCATCAACGCCTTTACCCTGGGCATGCGATCGGTGAATCCCGGCGCCAGCGTCAAGGTGGTCTGGCTCAACACCTGGTTTGACCCAACACGCGAGCGCGACGCGGCGATGACCCTGATGAATCAGGGCGCTGACGTACTGGCCTTTCATACTGCATCGGCCGCGGTCATGGCCGCTGCCCAGGAGCGCGGCAAGTTGGCTGTGGCCTACCACTCGGACATGCGCAGCGTTGCTCCGCAGGCGCAGATCCTGGCCGTGACGCATCAGTGGGGTGCCTACTACACGGCGCGTGCGCAAGCCGTGCTCGATGGCAACTGGAAGAGTGGCGACGTTTGGGGCGGTGTGCGTGAGGGCATGATCCGGGTCGAGGGCTTTGGGCCGAAGGTGCCGCAGGCGGTGCGCGAAGAGGTGCTGGCGCGGCAAAAGGATATTGCCAGCGGCAAGCTGCAGCCGTTTCACGCCGTGCAAGCGGTGCACGACAACACCGGCAGGGAGGTGATCGCGCCGGGTCGGACGCTGAGTGACGAGCAGATTCTGAAGATGAATTGGCTGGTTCAGGGGGTGCAGGGAGCGGTGCCTTGAACGTGTTTGCCATTTATGCTTGTCAGGCACTGTTGGCGGGCGTATACCGCTACCAAATTGATAGCGGTATGGTTCACTAGATAGGGCCTACAATGCCGCGCAACCTAGGAGTTTCGCGTCTATGAGCATCAAGAGTGATCGATGGATACGCCGCATGGCCGAGCAGCACGGCATGATCGAGCCGTTCGAGCCCGGCCAGATTCGCGAGCGGGAAGGCCGCAAGATCATCAGTTACGGCACCAGCAGCTACGGCTATGACATCCGCTGTGCACCCGAGTTCAAGGTGTTTACCAACATCCACAGCACCGTGGTGGATCCGAAGAACTTCGACGAAAAGAGTTTTGTCGACTTTGCCGAGGACGTGTGCATCATCCCGCCCAACAGTTTCGCGCTGGCGCGAACGATGGAGTACTTCCGCATTCCGCGCAATGTCCTGACCATCTGCTTGGGCAAGAGCACCTACGCGCGTTGCGGCATCATCGTCAACGTCACGCCGTTCGAGCCGGAATGGGAAGGCTATGTGACGCTCGAGTTTTCCAATACGACGCCGCTGCCGGCCAAGATTTATGCTGGTGAGGGCTGCGCGCAGGTGCTGTTTTTCGAGAGCGACGAGGTTTGCGAGACTTCGTACAAGGATCGGGGCGGCAAGTACCAGGGGCAGGTCGGAGTGACCTTGCCCAGGGCCTGATGACGCAGCACTGCACGCGGCATCTATGAAGTGGGAAGGCAATCGCGAATCGGACAACGTCGAGGATCGGCGCGACGACGGCGGCGCCTCGGGGGGAGGTCTGGGCGGACGCGGCCTCGGGTTGGGATCGATCGTTATCGCCTTGGTGGCCTCGTATTTTCTGGGCGTGAACCCGATGACCGTGCTCGATCTGCTCGGCGGTGACGGCCCGGCGCAGCAGGCCGAGCCCAGTGGTCGCGCACAAGCCGCCGGCGAGCGATCATCTGGCCAAGTTCGTGTCGACCGTCCTTGCCGATACCGAAGATGTATGGACGGAAGTCTTCTCGGGCGGCGGTGGCACGTACCGGGTGCCCAAGCTGGTGCTGTTTCGGGGTCGCACCCCCACTGCCTGTGGCGCGGGTCAGTCAGCGATGGGCCCGTTCTATTGCCCAGCTGACGAAAAGGTTTACATTGACCTTGGCTTTTACGAAACCCTGAAGAACCGGCTCGGTGCACCCGGAGACTTTGCGCAGGCCTATGTCATTGCGCACGAAGTCGGCCATCATGTGCAAAAGCTGCTTGGCGTGACCGCCAAAGTTGACCAAATGCGCGGCCGGGTCAGCCAGATCGAATACAACCATCTGAGCGTGCGTCTGGAATTGCAGGCCGATTGCTTTGCCGGCGTGTGGGCAAACCATGCGCAGGCGGCGCGGCAATTGATCGAGGCCGGCGATGTTGAAGAAGCGATGAACGCCGCGGCCAGGATTGGCGACGACGCGCTGCAGCGCGCCGGGGGCGGCGCCGTGCTGCCCGACAGCTTCACCCACGGCACCAGTGCCCAGCGCCAGCGCTGGTTTGACACAGGTCTGAAAAACGGCAGCGTCAAGCGTTGCGACACGTTTTCCGCGCATTCCTTGTGATATCTGGGATAATCAGGGTTTGCCCCTAGCTGCTGGGCGGCATCCGCTATCGGACCGATGGCACTTGAACTGGGACTGCATGACCGACCTGATTTCCGAACCGACACTCGATCGTACCTCTGGCGAGCACCCGCTTGCCTTTTCGCAATTGCAACTGGCAGAGCCGCTGGCGCGGGCTGTCGCCGAGATGGGTTACGAGTTGATGACGCCAATCCAGGCGCAGGCGATACCTGTGGTGCTGGAAGGCCGTGACGTGATGGGCGCGGCGCAGACCGGTACCGGCAAGACGGCGGCGTTTTCGCTGCCCCTGCTGCAACGCATGCTCAAGCATCAGAGCAGTTCGACTTCGCCGGCACGCCACCCGGTGCGCGCGCTGGTGCTGCTGCCAACGCGCGAACTTGCCGATCAGGTTGCGCAGGCGATCAAGGAGTACGCGAAGTACACCGAGCTGCGCAGCGCGGTTGTGTTTGGCGGCATGGACATGAAGCCCCAGACGCTGGAACTCAAGCGAGGCGTCGAGGTTCTGGTGGCGACACCGGGTCGCCTGCTCGACCACATCGAGGCGAAGAATGCTGTGCTCAACCAGGTGGAATATGTGGTGCTTGATGAAGCCGACCGCATGCTCGACATTGGATTTCTGCCCGATCTGCAGCGCATCCTGAGCTTCCTGCCCAAGCAGCGTACGACGCTGCTGTTCTCGGCCACCTTTTCGCCCGAGATCAAACGGCTTGCTGGCAGCTACCTGCAGCACCCGGTAACGATCGAGGTAGCGGGGTCGAACGCGACGGCGACCACCGTGGAGCAACACTTCTACAGCGTTGGTGATGACGATAAGCGCCACGCCCTGCATCAAATCCTGAACCAACGCGGCATCAAACAGGCGTTTGTGTTTGTCAACAGCAAGCTTGGATGCGCGCGTTTGGCGCGTTCGCTCGAGCGCGAGGGGCTGAAGACGACCGCCCTGCATGGCGACAAGAGCCAGGACGAGAGACTCAAAGCCCTGGAGGCTTTCAAGAGCGGCGAGGTTGACTTGTTGGTGTGCACCGACGTTGCAGCGCGCGGGCTCGACATCAAGGACGTCCCCGCCGTATTCAACTTCGATATTCCGTTCAATGCCGAGGATTACGTGCACCGCACCGGGCGCACCGGCCGCGCCGGAGCTTTGGGGCTGGCCCTGAGTTTTGTCTCCAGAAGCGACGCCCGTCTGGTCGCCGACATTGAGAAGTTGCTCAAGACCAAGATTGAACTCGAACCTATCGAGTTCCCTGAAGATGTGCCCGACATTCGTCGCCAGGGTCGCATCAACGATGGTCGGCGCATGTACCAAGCGAGCGTGCAGGAGGAATCGCGCCGCGATGGCCGGCACCCGGGCTCAGTTCGTGATGTGGCGCGCGAGGGCCAGTTTGCACGGCCGGAGCGTCCCGCCGGCCGCCATCACGCGCCGGTTTCGGCACAGTCCAGGGATCCCTTCTTTGACAAACCCTACGAGGCGACGCCGACCGAGCAGGCCAAACCGACATGGGAAGCGGCGGTGGCACGCCCCACTGCTCGCAGCATTTCGGCCAATATCAAGTCCAAGCGAGTGGTTGCCGCGCTGTTCAAATCGGGTTAGTTTCGCTGCCTGGTTGCGCCTGGTTCGTGCCCGCGAAATGGGGATCCTGTACTTGTTCGCACTTGACTTGAATGAGTTCAAATGGCAATGCGCCTGCCGATGTGGACTCGCCCGTGCCAGCACTTTGGCCCAGGCGCAAACCGCTGAGACAACCACCCCAGACGCAGCCCGTGTCGAGCGATAGCACGCCGGGGCGCTGGAACCAGCCAAGCATCGACCAATGTCCGAAAGCGACCGTGATGGCGGCCGTTTTTCGACCCGGGACGTCAAACCATGGCATGTAGCCCGCCGCCGGGTTCGCGCCTGCGCCCTCCTTGGTCGCATATTCCATTTCGCCCTCGGCGCTGCAAAAGCGCAGCCGCGTCAGGGCATTCACAATGACGCGAA
This sequence comes from uncultured Pseudomonadota bacterium, assembly GCA_963844495.1. Classification (GTDB taxonomy): domain Bacteria; phylum Pseudomonadota; class Gammaproteobacteria; order Burkholderiales; family Burkholderiaceae_C; genus Rhodoferax. The sequence continues at coordinate 13,240 of CAWJOT010000018.1, read as the reverse complement.
GGCGCGCTGTACCGCTGAGCCGGTCGGTCCACTTTGCAGGTTCATTGCCATACATCTGGAGCAGGAACTCGTGCGCAGCCGGGCCGCGCAAAACCGCCTCCACTTCCGCAGCAAGGGCCAGCGTTTGGTCTGCGGTCCAGGAGGGTAGAACGCCCGCATGCACCATCAGCACCGAATGGCCGGCGATGTTTTCAAGAATGGCCATGCGCTGCCAGCTCAGCCACTCAAGCATCGCCGTGCGGTCGTGGGCAGCCAGTATGCCCGCCAGCGTGTCGTGCCGATGCGGTTTGCGCGCCCCCGCGGCGAGGCCGAGCAGATGAAGGTCGTGGTTGCCCAGGACACACTGAGCCGAGGCACCGTAACCCATCAGGCGGCGCAGCACCAGCGCGGAGTCCGGGCCGCGGTTGACCAGATCGCCCAGCAGGTAGATCGTGTCACGACTGGCGGAGAACCCGATGGTCTCGAGCAAACGCTGCAATGCGCTGGCGCAGCCCTGCACATCGCCAATGAGGTAGAGTGCCATGGTGTCTATTCTCGCTTCTGACTCATGGACTTGCTGATCATTGTCTTTCTGACCCTGCTCAACGGCGTCTTTGCGATGTCGGAGCTGGCTTTGGCAGCGAGCCGCAAGGTGCGGCTCAATGCCATGGCCGAAGCCGGTGACCGCGGGGCGAAGGCGGCGCTTGATTTGCTGGGCAATCCGAACCAGTTTCTGTCGACGGTGCAGGTGGGCATTACTTCGATCGGCGTGCTCAACGGGATCGTCGGCGAGGCGGCGTTCCGACCTGGGGTGGCCAGTTGGTTGCAAGGGTTCGGCGTGAGCGAGAACGTGGCGACGATTTCCGCAACCGCGATGGTTGTCACGCTGATTACCTTTACCACGATCATTTTTGGCGAGTTGGTGCCCAAGCGCATCGGGCAGCTCTATCCCGAGCAGGTGGCGCGTTGGGTGTCCAGGCCGATGCTTTGGCTCGCGACCGCGGCCAAACCCTTCGTGGCATTGCTCTCGGGCACGACGGCGGCCGTGCTGAAGTTGTTGCGCATCGACACCGACGCCGCGCGGCCCGTCACTGAGGAGGAAATCAGCGCCAGTCTGGAGGAGGGCGTGGATGCCGGAGTGATCGAGCAGCATGAGCACCAGATGGTGCAAAACGTGTTTGAGCTTGACGATCGTCCATTGACCTCGTTGATGGTGCCGCGCGCTGACGTGCAGTGGCTCGACGCCGGCAGCACCGTGGCCCAATGTCTGAGCGTCGCGCGCTCTGCGGACGAGGCCGCCGTGCATTCCTGGTATCCGGTGTGCCGGGGATCGCTCGACGATGTGGTCGGGCTGATCTCGGTCGCACGGTTGCTGCAACTTGGCGCCGAGGCGCCGGGCAGCATCGAGGGCTATGCCATCGCCGCCACCTTTGTACCCGAAACGCTCAGTGGCATGGAGTTGCTGGAACAGTTTCGATCGAGGGCCGGGCGGCTGGTTATGGTGGTCGATGAGTATGGTGTCCTGCAAGGCCTGGTGACGCCAAGGGATCTGCTCGAAGCGATCACGGGCGAGCTTCAGTCCGAGTTGCCCAGGGATGCCTGGGCAACGCAGCGTGACGACGGGAGTTGGCTGCTCGACGGTGTGATGCCGGTCGGGGAACTCAAAGTGCGGCTCGGCTTGGAGTATTTGCCCGACGAAGACCGGGGACTCTACAACACCGTGGCGGGCTTGCTGATGGCGGTCAGTGGCCGTGTCCCGGGCGTCGGCGAGCGCATAGAGTGCGCAGGCTGGATGTTCGAAGTGGTTGATCTCGACGGCAGACGGATCGACAAAGTGCTGGCAAGCCTGGCTCTCAGCGCTTGATACTGGTCAATAGACGGCAACATTGCCGTCTATTATTTCCCACATAGTGGTGCTACTATCCACGTACCAACATGCGAGAAGTCAAAAGTTTCTCGTTTGCCCATTTGGGGTGAGTTTGAAGCCGCTCGCCTGTCTGTGGCCGGAAAGTGTTCGACCAAGCTGTGAGTTCATCCAGAGTGGGCCTTGAGATCAACCGATAACTCATGGACGTACCACTATGAAAATCAAGGCAGCCAAATATCCGGGTATTCCCAACGTCATCCATGGCAACGGGGCGGTCGCGTACGTCATGAGCCATGTCTGCGGCGGGGTCATCGGCTATCCGATTACCCCATCGACCGAGATTGCCGAAATTTATGAGGCGTTTCGCGCCGAGGGCGGCGTGAATGTCTGGGGCAGGCACCCGTTCTTCTTCGAGCCCGAAGGCGAACATTCGGCGCAGAGCGGAGCGCTGGGAGCGGCACTCACGGGTGGCCAATTTGTCTCAAATGCCTCGTCCAGCCAGGGCATTTTGTACGCGCTCGAATCGCACTACGTCACGGTGGGCAAGAAGGTTGGTGGTTTTGTGCTGCAAGTGGCAGCGCGCGTCGTCTCCAAACACTCGCTCAATGTGATGGCTGGTCACGACGACGTCTATTCCCTGCTGTCATCGGGGTACACCATTTTGTTTGGGTCCAATCCGCAGGAGGCGGCCGACCTGGCTGCGATCTCTTACCGCGTAGCTTCGCTGTCACTGATTCCGGTGGCCAATGCCATGGACGGCTTTGCCACGAGTCACATGCTCAGCGAGGCGCTGATGCCCGAGCCAGAACTGCTTGCTGAATACCTCGGCGACCCGGCCGGGCGCATCAAGGCACCGACGCTGGCGCAGGAGATGCTTTACGGCGCCAAGGGCAGGGTGGTCCAGTTGCAGCAGTACCTCGGGCGGCACCAGAGTGACCTGACGCCGGAACAACTGTCCAAGCTGCAAACCTATTTGACTGAAAGCGCTGCCAAGGTTGAATCCGACAACGCCGGTAAACTGGTCTCAGACACGCTGGGCTGGCTACCCGAAGAATTGCGGGGTCAATGGCGACGCCAGTGGCTCAACGCCTTTGAAAAGGGCACGCGCCAGTTGGTGCCGGCGCTGGTTGATGTAAACAACCCGGGGCTCACAGGGGCGGTTCAGAATCAACCCGACTTCCAGGCCGGCTCGGCCGATCACCGTACGCATTTTGCCAGCGCCGTGCCCGCCATCGTGCGCCAGGCCATGGATGAATACGCCGAGCTGACCGGGCGCAGGTACAACCCGGTACAGACCTACCTGTGCGAGGATGCCGAGTACGTGATGGTCGGACTTGGCTCGGTGAACGATGATGTCGAAGCTGTGGTAACCCACCTGCGTGCTCAGGGGCGGAAAGTGGGTCTGGTGGCAATCAAACTTCTGCAACCTTTCCCCGAGGCGGAACTGGTCGCTGCCCTCAAGGGCAAGAAGGCGGCCACGGTGCTGGAGCGGTCGGACCAGACCGCGCTGACAAGTCTGGTCACGCAAGCGCTGTTCAAGGCGCGAGAAAACGCTGTCGAGTTGCGCCACCCAGGTATTGCCGCAATGCAAGTCAGTCCGATGCTGACAACCGCCATTTTTGGGTTGGGTGGGCACGATCTGCAACCGCGTCATTTGATTGCGGCTTTCAAGCACATGGAAGACGGCAAGGTAGCGCCCTTGATCTATCTGGGCTCGCAGTTCTTCTCGGACACGGCCTCGCCGCGCGTGGCTGGTTACCTGGAGCGGCTCAAGGTCGCCTATCCGGAGACGGAGTTCATGGCGCTGCAGACGCAGGCCAATCCGAAACTGCTGCCCGAGGCTGGTTTTCGGGTGCGCTTCCATTCGATCGGCGGCTACGGCACCATCGCCTCAGGCAAGCTGTTGACCGACATTCTGGCCGGTGTGCTCAACATGCACTCCAAGTCGGCGCCGAAATACGGGTCCGAGAAGAGCGGCGCACCGACCAACTACTACATCACCCTGAGTCCTGAGCCGGTTAAGATCACGAACGCCGAACTCGAGGACGTGGAGGTGGTTATAGCACCCGACCACAAGGTCTTCAGCCACACCGATCCGCTGCTCGGTCTGGTAACCGGCGGCACCTTCATTCTGCAATCGAGCGCCAGCGCCGAAGAGGTTTGGGCCGGGCTGCCGGGGCCAGCCCGTACCTCCATTCGAAGCAGGAAGATTCGTTTCTTCATCATCGACGCCTTTGCCGTGGCCAAGAGAAATGCCCCGACACCCGAACTGGCAACGCGTATGATGGGTATTGCGTTCATCGGCGCGGTTGCAGGGCATGTGCAGCAGGTCTCGGGCGGCGCCGCTGCCGATGCCATTCTGGAGAAAGTGCGCCAGCAGATTTCCAAAAAATTCGGGAGCAAGGGTGGTGCCGTGACCGACGGCAATATGGCCGTGATCCGCGAGGGCATCGAAGCCACGAAAAAAGTCGATTATGAGTCCAGTGCGTTTGCCTTGATTGACGCCAAGCCCGCACCGATCCAGATTCACAGCGCCGCGCTGTCAGCCGCGCAGTGCCAGAGCGCGGGCCCGTCGGGCTGCGCTGGCATGTTTGATCGGGAGTACTACGAGGATATGGTGCTCGCCCCGTTTCGCGAAGGCTCGATTGGCGAGGCGCCTGTGTTGCCAGGCACTGGTCTGTTCATGCCCGCTGGCAGTGCCGGCGCCAAGGACAAGGGTTTGTTCCGGCGCACCGTCCCCGAATTCAACGCCGACCTTTGCACGGGCTGCATGGAGTGTGCGCTGGTCTGTCCGGATGCAGCCATTCCGAATGTCGTCCATGATATCCACGAGCTGCTGCTGACGGCCATCAAGCAGCTCGATATCACAGCGGGGCAGGCCGAGGCAATGCGCGGGCACGTCTACGCATTGGCTGAAGGCGTGCGCGAGAGCTACCGCCAGAGCAAGGAAGTGCGGCCATTCCATGAAATGTTTGCCGACGCGGCAACCCATCTGGAAACGGACAACCTTTCCGTGCTGCGCAATTTCAGCAAACTGATTGACGTGCTGGCGCTCTATCCGGTGGCGCGTACCAGGCCCTTCTTCGACGCCATGGAGAAAGTCAAGACTGGCCGCGGTGGGCTTTTTGCGGCCAACATCGACCCCTGGAAATGCAGCGGTTGTCTGGAGTGCATCGAGGTCTGCGGCCCTGGTGCCCTGCTGGCGCGGGAGCAGGACGGCGCGCTGCTACAAACCCTGCAACAGCGTTTCGATTTCATGGGCATGCTGCCCGATACACCGGCGCGCTTTGTCGACGACGCCATCAAGCCCGAGGGCGAGATCAAGCGCTTGCTGCTCGACCGCGCCAACTACTACTCCACCACCGGTGGCCATGGTGCTTGCCGCGGTTGTGGCGAAGTGACTGCCATTCGACTGGTCATGGCGACGAATCAGGCGATGACCGACAAACGTCAGCGCGATCACGTGCGCGAACTCGAGGCGCTGATCGGCGATCTGCGCAATAAGCAGGCAGCAGTGGCCGCACTGGAGCCGCAGCGCGAGCAACGCCTGGGCGCACTGGTCAGTACGCTCGAACGCCGACTCTACTACTTTGAGAGTGGCCCAAGTGGCAAGGGCCCGGCCGGTGCAGTGGTGGCCAATTCCACCGGTTGCAGCAGCGTTTATGCCTCAACTTTCCCCTACAACTGCTACAACGATCCGTGGGTCAACAGCCTGTTCCAGGATGCGCAGCCCTTGGCCAAGGGCATCTTCGAGGGCATCGCAGCGCAAACTGTCGCTGATGTGCGCGCGCAGCGGCTGGCCCGGCTGGAGCTGGCCGATTGTTACGACGCCAAGACGCACGATCAGGAAATGCGAATGTTGTCATGGGAACAGTTCAGCGTCGCCGAGCTGAGCCTGATGCCCACGGTGATCACGGTCGGTGGCGACGGTGCCACGTATGACATCGGTTTCGGCGCGCTCTCGCGCATTCTGGTCAGTGGCACGCCGATCAAGGTCCTGGTGCTCAACACGGGGTCCTATTCCAACACCGGTGGTCAGGCCTCTACATCGAGTTTTATCGGGCAGGACTCCGACCTGGCGCGCTTTGGCAGTGCTGCCAGCGGCAAGCACGAGTCTCGCAAAGAACTTGGACTGATTGCCGCCTTTCACTCCAACGTCTTTGTGTGCGCCACCAGCACGTCCCTGCAGGGTCACTTCCTCAAGAACACGATGGAATGCCTGAGCTACACCGAGGGCCCGGCGTTGCTCGACGTCTACACACCATGTCAGGGCGAGCACGGGATTGGAGACGCAGCATCGTCGGAACGCTCGCGCCTGGCGGTACAGAGCCGCATGAACCCGGTGTTTGTGCACGACCCGCGCCGTGGCAGCACGCTGCACGACTGGTTCTCGCTCGAGGGCAACCCGGAGCCCGAGAAGACCTGGGCCAGCACGACGCTGGAATACATCGACGATGCTGGTCAGCTCAAGCTGTTGAGCTCGGCGCTGACGCCGGCGCACTTCGCGCTGGGTGAAATCCGCTTCAAGAAGCAGTTCCATAAGATTGGTTCCGACGACGTCAATGCAATGCCCATTGAGGACTATGTTGAATTGCCCAAGGACGAGCGCCAGGGCAGAACGCCCTTCATCTGGTCCACCGATGCCAACAAGCGCCTGCAAAAGGTCGCAGTTACGCAGGCCATCGTGGCCCTGGTCGAAGAGCGCCGCAAGTACTGGCATTTACTGCAGCATCTCGATGGCCAGCACGTGGCCAGACTCGGCGAGAACCATCGGGCCAGCATGGAAACCCTGCAGACGCAGTACCGTGATTCGGTCACGCAGCGCGATAGTTCGCTGGACGCTTTTGCCCGCGCCATGTCGGAGCTCGCGGCATCGAGCAAGGCGCCAGTGGGTGCGTCGCGGGTAATTCCGATCGCGGCACCAGCGAGCAGCGCGGCGTTGCCTGCCGGTGTAGCAACAGCGGTGGCGACGGATGCACTGGTGAGTTACGACGTGGCCGACCAGGTGAAGTGCACCGATTGCAAGACCTGCTACCAGGACTTGCCCGAACTGTTCGAGAAGACGCGTATCGTTGTCGACGGTGAGTCTAGGGATGTTGCACGGATGATTGTCGGCGCGCTGGCAAAAGTCAAGGTCACGCCCGAACTCAAGAGCCGCATTGCGCGCGTTGTTGCCAATTGTGATTCGGAGATCATCCGATGAGCAGCGAAAACCTGTCCACCCGCAACGCAGAGGACCTGCAGCGCTACCTGCAGGCCAGCAGCACGATAGAGAGCACACGCTCGCAAATCGAGCAACTCGAGCAAACGCCGGAGGTAGAGAACTTTCACCAGCAACTCACCCTGTTGCGCCGACGCCTGCTGAGCGAGCCACAGGCCTTTCGCGATATGTTCATTGCCGACGGCACGAACGCCATGGTGTGGGAGTTTCAGCAGGACGAACTCAGTGCTGAGTTCATCCGCTCGATGTGGGGTTTGTTGCTGCGCGACGACGACGCCAGCAAGGTTCTAATGCGCTTTGTCTGGAACGTGCCCATGAGGCTCAAACGCAAGTTTATGCGAGCCATTGACACGCACTTGTCCGATCGCTACCCCATGTTCAAGGGCCTGTCGCAGGACTGGCCGGCCGAGAATTCGATTCCGCCCTATATGCGTGACGCCGAAGAACGTTCGCGTGACTTTGGACTGGTCAATCAGGGCTACCTCGGTTACATGAACCTGGGCTACAGCGCGCGCGAAGTCGAAATGTTCGTCTGGCTTGAGGCGCTGCGCGACAAGCAGTGCAAGGACAAGCCGTGCGAGGTCGGTGTACACGTCGCCGGCAAGTTCGAACCCAAGGGCGGCTGCCCGGTAAAAATTCATATTCCTGAAATGCTGGAATTGCTGGGCACCGGGCGTTTTCGCGAAGCGATGGAGTTGATCGAAAACTGCAACCCGCTGCCCAACGTGACCGGCCGTGTCTGCCCGCAGGAACTGCAATGTCAGGGTGTGTGCAAACACAAGAAATTGCCGATTGAAATCGGGCAAATCGAGTGGTATCTGCCGCAACGCGAGAAACTGGTCAATGCTGCGGGCATCGCAGAGCGATTTGCCAATCTGCCCGATCCGTGGGCCAAGGCCGACAAGCCGCCGGTGGCGGTGGTGGGCTCGGGGCCAGCGGGTCTGATCAACGCTTATTTGCTGGCCTCCGAGGGTTTTCCGGTCACTGTTTTTGAAGCCTTTCATGCGCTGGGCGGCGTGCTGCGCTATGGCATCCCCGAGTTCCGGCTGCCCAACGATCTGATCGATGACGTGGTGGGCAAGATCCGGATGCTGGGAGGCAAGTTTGTTGCCAACTTTGTGGTCGGCAAGACCGCGACCATTGAAGACCTCAAAAAGGCCGGTTTCTGGAAAGTGTTCATCGGGACCGGCGCTGGGCTGCCTCGCTTCATGAATGTGGCCGGCGAGCACCTGCTCAACGTCATGTCGGCCAACGAGTTCCTGACCCGCGTGAACTTGATGCAGGGTCTGCACGAAGACTATGAGACGCCGCTGCCCGCCACAAGTGGCAAACGCATCATCGTCATCGGCGGTGGCAACACGGCGATGGACGCGGCGCGCACCGCACGCCGCCTCGGCGGTGATGTCACGATCGTATACCGACGCACGCAATCCGAGATGCCGGTGCGGGTCGAAGAGTTGCACCACGCACTCGAAGAAGGAATCAAGCTCAAGGAGTTGCGTGCACCAAACGAGTTTGTGGGTGACGACAAGACCCACTTTGTGACCCATGCGCAGCTTGACGTGATCGCCCTGGGCGAGCCTGATGCCAGTGGTCGGCGCAGCCCGGTGAGCACAGGCAAGATCGAGTCGATGGAAGTGGATCTGGTCATCATGGCGCTGGGCAACACACCGAATCCGATCATCCGTGAGTCCGAGCCGAGCTTGAAGACCACCAAGTGGGGCACCATTGATGTGGACGACGGCTCGCAGCAGACTTCACTGGCCGGCGTCTACTCCGGCGGCGACGCCACCCGCGGTGGCTCCACCGCCATTCGCGCGGCCGGCGACGGCCAGGCGGCAGCGCGCGAGATTGTCGGCGACGTCAATTTGACACCCGCTGAAATTCGCAGCATGGTGCGAGGCGCGCAGTACTACACCGGCCTGGGTGCCGCCCCGCAAACGATTCTGGAGAGGATCGAACTCGCCGAGGGTATCGTTGAATTCATTGTCCACTCGCCTTTGGTTGCCAAGGCGGCTCAGGCTGGGCAGTTCGTGCGTGTGCTGCCCTGGGAAAAAGGTGAGCTGATTCCGCTGACACTGGCCGACTGGGACGCCAAGAAGGGCACGATCTGCCTCGTGGTGCAAGCAATGGGGGCGAGCAGCATTGCCATTAACAAAATGGAGGTGGGTGAGGCCTTCACCGGAATTGCGGGTCCGCTTGGCTTGCCCAGCGCCTTGCACCGCTATGAAGGTCAACAGACGGTGGCCTTCACTGCGGGCGGCCTGGGCTTGCCGCCGGTCTATCCCATCATGCGTGCCCATCTGCGCCTGGGCAACCATGTGACGCTGATCGCTGGCTTTCGCAATTCCGACCTGCTGTTCTGGGTCAAGGACGGCGAGCGTGTTGCCGCCCTGCAAGCCGAGTTTGGCGATTTGCTCGACGTCATCTACACCAGCAACGACGGCAGCTTTGGCGCCAAAGGTTTCGTCACCACGCCGCTCGAACGCATGCTGAAAGACGGCATGACGAGTAACGGCCGCAAAATTGCCGAAGTGGTCACCATCGGCCCGCCGCTGATGATGCGCGCTGTGAGCGACCTGACCAAACCGTACGGCGTCAAGACGGTGGCCAGTTTGAACTCCATCATGGTCGATGCCACCGGCATGTGCGGCGCCTGCATGGTGCCGGTGACGATTGCCGGCAAGATGGTGCGCAAGCACGCCTGCGTTGACGGCCCCGAGCTCGACAGCCACATCATCGACTGGGACAAGTTCCTGCCGCGCTTCAACCAGTTCAAGGTGCAGGAGCAGGAGAGCAGGGTGATGCACGGCTTTGCTTGAGGTTGATTTCCATCAAGGTTTCACCCCTGCATTGCCCGCACACTCATAGCCATCAAAACCCACGGAGTCTGCAAAATGTTCAAGCACATACTCGTTCCCATTGATGGGTCCGCCACGGCGCAGTTAGCCGTCGACAAGGCGATTGCCCTGGCCAAGGCATTTGGCAGCCAGGTGACCGCGATTTATGTGATTGATCCGTATCCGTTTACCGGGATCGGCACCGATTTCGCCTATGGCCAGGCGGAGTACTTGAGTGCCGCCACTGCGGAAGCCAACGCTGCGATCAAAGCCGCGAAGACTGCACTGGAGGCAGCCGGCGTGCCGGTGCAGGCGTCGGTCATTGAGGCCCACACTGTGTGGCGCGGTATCGTCGAGTCCGCTGTCTCGATGCAAACGGACTTGATTGTCATCGGCTCGCACGGGCGTAGTGGCCTGGAAAAACTCGTCCTTGGCAGCGTGACGCAAGCGGTGCTGTCGCACACGCACCTGCCGGTTCTGGTGGTGCGCGACTGATCGTTTAGCGGCGCCGATTCTAGCCGCAGGCTCCGACGTAGCCGCAGGCAGTACAGAAGTCGCAACCGTCTTTGTGGATGACGGTGGGGTTGCCGCACTCAGGGCATACTTTCCCGGCCATGGTCGTGGGCGCTGTCTGGTTCTTGGGGGAGTCCAGCACGCCCATTTCGCGCAGGGGCAAGCCCTCCTCATCGAGCACGCCAAGCATCGCGTAACGATGAATGATCAGGCGCGCAATATAGGCCACCGTGGAGGGCCACGTCTGTTGCCGCCGTTCCCCGTGTGGCAGCCCAGGCACGAACGCCATGAAATGACCCAGCGGCTCCGCGTAGTTCAGCAATTTGCGCAGCTTCATGCCGATCCAGGCTGGGTCGATCACGCGCATGTCCAGTGACAACAGTCGTGCCAGGCCGTCCAGAGCGCGCGGATAGTTGCCCGAGAATCCCACTGCACATGGCCGAGTGACCATCACCCCATCGTGCCCGGGCAGGTTGACTTCCTTGAGAGTCACCGTGAACGATTCTCCGGTTGCCGGGTTATCCACGTCAACGGACCAGGCCAGCGTTCCGGACGGTCCGGTTTGCGGCTCACCGCGGCTGAACATGGCGTCCATCACTGGTGTCGTCGTTGCGTTGTTGTTGCCGGGCAAGGCCTTGAGTTGGTCGCAGCGCCACCGGATCACCGCAGCCGTGGCCGCAACCACGCCCGGGAACAGCCGGTTCTCGCCGTGTGGCGGGAACGGCATCTCGAACGAATGCTCTTCCGCGACGGTCGCCAGCGCATCGAGCTTGAGCTGCAACCAGGCCGGGTCGTTGGCTCTGAGATCCATCGACAGTGTCTTGGCCAAGGCGCCGAGGCCACGCGGCTGGTCGGTGCCGTTGACCCAAACCTCAAACGGCTTGGGCGCCCCTCCTTCTTCGGGTGAGAGTTCCCCGACGAACAATGCGAAATCGCCAAATGGGTGATGGACCATGAAGGTCCAGGCCGGGTTGCCCCCCGGGAGTTCGGGGCGACTCGGCCAGCGCAAGGACGACAAGACTGGCGCGGGCAATTGCTCCAGCGACAGGCGGTGATTGGCGCCGTCGATCTGCAATGGTGTCGCAGCGCCCGGCAATGCCTGGCTCGGCACGCTTAGCACCGAGCCAAGGACCGAGTTGGGCCGGTAGGTGGCGAGTCCCTTCAGCCCGGAGTGCCACGCTTGCATGTACAGATGTTGGAAATCGGCGTATGGGTAATCGGCAGGTACGTTGACGGTTTTCGAAATGGCGGTGTCGATGAAGGGCGCCACCGCGGCAACCATGGCCTCGTGCGCCTGGGCGCTCATTTCCAGGGCTGTGACGAACGCTGGCGTGAGGGCTGCATCGACGCCGCGCAAATGGCGATACAGCCGCCACGCATGATCCTCGACGGCATACTCCTTGAAACTGCCGTCGACCATGCGCTTCTTGCGTGTGTAGGTCCAGCTGAACGCCGGTTCAATGCCATTGCTGGCATTGTCGGCAAAGGCCAGGCTGATCGTGCCGGTGGGGGCGATCGAAAGCAGGTGCGAGTTGCGAAGCCCGTGGGCACGGATTTTTTCCTTGAGCGCCAATGGCAGGCGCGAGGCGAAGGTCTGTGCGCTCAGGTAGAGGTCGGCGTTGAAAAGCGGAAACGCCCCGCGTTCGCGCGCCAACTCGACCGAAGCTTCGTAGGCAATATCGCGCATCCACTCGGAGATTCGCTGCGCCATATCGCGCGCCTCCTGCGTGTCGTAGCGCAGGTTGAGCATGATCAGCGCGTCTCCGAGGCCGGTAAAACCAAGGCCGACCCGGCGCTTGCTGCGCGCCTCTTCCTGCTGTTGCGGCAACGGCCAAACGGTTACGTCGAGCACGTTGTCGAGCATGCGCGTGGCCACGCGCGTGACCTCGGCGAATCCTGCCTGGTCAAAGCGGGCGTTGTCCCCGAACGGGTCTTCGATGAATCGGGTCAGGTCGATCGAGCCCAGACAGCAGCAGCCATAGGGCGGCAGGGGCTGCTCCGCACATGGGTTGGTGCTGGCGATGGTTTCGCAGTACGACAGGTTGTTGTCGCGATTGATGTGGTCCAGGAACAAGACCCCGGGTTCGGCGTGATCGTAGGTCGATCGCATGATCTGATCCCACAATTCACGCGCCTGCAGCTTGCGGTAGACCCACAGGCCGCTGTCTTTCACCTGATAGGCACCCGCGGCGATCTGGCCGACTCCCGGTTCGCCCCGATGAACGAGCGCGAACTCGTCATTCTTTTGCACCGCCTCCATAAAAGCGTCGGTCACGCCTACCGAAATATTGAAGTTGCGCAAATCGCCTGTGTCTTTGGCGTGAATGAATTCTTCAATATCCGGATGATCGCAGCGCAGGACACCCATTTGCGCGCCGCGCCGCGCACCCGCCGATTCAACGGTTTCGCAGGAACGGTCAAACACCCGCATGTAGCTCACAGGACCCGACGCGTTGCTCTGTGTACTGCCAACCCAAGCGCCCCGCGGGCGAATACGCGAGAAGTCATACCCGACGCCGCCGCCGCGGCGCATGGTCTCGGCAGCTTCGGTCAGCGCGGTATAAATCCCGGGGTGGCCATCCTCCACGTGTGCGATCGAGTCACCGACGGGCTGCACGAAACAATTGATCAAGGTCGCAGACAGCGTCGTTCCTGCCGCAGACTGGATGCGGCCGGCCGGAAGAAATCCGCTTTGCAAGGCCTGCAGGAACTTCGCCTCCCATTGTTTTTGCTGCTCCGGCGGCTCCGCGGCGGCCAGGGCGCGCGCAACACGCTGGTTAACGTCCAGGATCGACTTTTCGCCGCCCTTTCCATATTTTT